>NZ_JAAGKM010000010.1 GCF_019308355.1 Empedobacter falsenii
TTTACCCTCAAAGGTCTGAAAAAAGTAGAATTGGAGTTCGGTTTACACGCTTTAGCACACAATCTAAGAAAGAAAGTTGCCTAAAGAGGACAACTTTTTCTATTTTCCAAAATAATATACATTTTACCGAAATAAAAAATCCGCCTCAAATTTTGTTGTGAGACGGATTCTTTATTTTTATATTTGTAGACTTTTTAAAAGGAGAGAAAGATGAAATTTCCACAAACACATCAATTAAAAGATATAGCATCAATTATCGATGCAAAATTTATTGGAGACGAAAATTTTCCAGTAGAAGGAATCAATGAAATTCACCGTGTAGAAGCGGGAGATATAGTTTTTGTTGATCATCCAAAATATTATGATAAAGCGTTACAATCGAATGCTACAATTGTTTTGATAAACAAAGAAGTTGATTGTCCAGAAGGAAAAGCTTTGTTGATTTCTGATGATCCTTTCCGTGATTTTGTCAAAATTGGACAACATTTTATGGCGTTTGAAGCTGCTACAAAACAAATTTCTGATTCTGCAGAAATAGGTGAAGGAACAATTATTCAGCCAGGCGCATTTATAGGAAATCATGTCAAAATTGGAAAAAATTGTGTGATTCATTCTAATGTTTCAATCAATGATTATGCAATTATCGGAGATAATGTAATTATTCGTTCGGGAACAGTTTTAGGAGCTGATGCATTTTACTACAAAAACCGCGAAACAGGTTTTGATCGTTTAAAATCTGTCGGAAATGTTATCATCGAAAATAATGTAGAAATTGGTGCGAATTGTACGATAGATAGAGGAGTTTCTGCTTCTACAATTATTGGTGAAGGAACAATAATGGATAATTTAATTCAGATTGGTCACGATACAATTATTGGTAAAAAATGTTTGATTGCTTCGCAAGTTGGAATTGCTGGTTGTGTAAATGTAGAAGACGAAGTTTCTATTTGGGGACAAGTTGGGATTACAAGTGGTGTAACAATCGGTACAAAAGCGGTATTATTAGCACAAGCAGGAGTTAGTAAATCTCTGGAAGGAGGAAAAACATATTTTGGTTATCCAGCTGAAGAGGCTCGAGGATTGTATAAAAAAATGGCTGTCACAGAGATAATGGTTCGCGATTACAAGAGAAAATAAAATTATCTATAGAAAATATTTTATAGCCGACCGTTTGGTCGGCTTTTTTTATGATAAATATCTTATCCTTTTTTGTCCTGTTCCAATAAAGATTTAGTGTATTTTTTACATTGAATATTTTTTAAAATGCAAAACTCCTTTTATATTTGTGTAAATTAAAAATCACAATGTCTGTATTAGTAAACAAAGATTCAAAAATAATCGTTCAAGGTTTCACAGGGAAAGAAGGAACTTTTCATGCTGAGCAAATGATTGAATATGGAACACAAGTAGTAGGTGGCGTAACTCCAGGAAAAGGAGGACAAACTCACTTAGGGTTACCAATTTTTAACACAGTAAAAGATGCTGTTGATCAAGCAGGAGCAGACGTTTCTATTATTTTCGTTCCACCAGCATTCGCTGCTGACGCTGTAATGGAAGCTGCAGAAGCAGGTATCAAAGTAATTATTTGTATTACAGAAGGTATTCCAGTAGAAGATATGGTAAAAGTACAAGCTTATGTTGACCAAAGAGATGTAACATTAATCGGACCTAACTGTCCTGGTGTTATCACTTCTGAGGAAGCTAAAGTTGGTATTATGCCAGGTTTCATTTTCAAAAAAGGTAAAGTTGGTATCGTTTCTAAATCAGGAACTTTAACTTACGAAGCTGCTGACCAAGTAGTAAAAGCTGGTTACGGAATTTCTACAGCAATTGGAATTGGTGGAGATCCAATTATTGGAACTACAACAAAAGAAGCTGTTGAATTATTTATGAATGACCCAGAAACTGAGTGTATCGTAATGATTGGTGAAATTGGTGGACAATTAGAAGCTGAGGCTGCTCGTTGGATTAAAGCAAATGGAACTAAACCAGTTGTAGGATTTATTGCAGGACAAACTGCACCAAAAGGTCGTACAATGGGACACGCTGGAGCTATCGTAGGTGGAGCTGATGATACAGCACAAGCTAAAATGGCAATTATGGAAGAATGTGGAATCCACGTTGTTGCATCTCCTGCTGATATCGGAGCTACAGTAGCAAAAGTTTTAGGATAAGAATATTCTTAATCAAAATAGTAAAGGAACTCAAATTTGAGTTCCTTTTTTTATTTTAAAATTCTTGTTATGCAATAAATATTATATGTAATCAATACAATCAATAATACTCCTAAACACATTAGTAATAAATCAAATCGCCCTTGAAATTTATTTGAAAAATCGATTTGTATTAACTCTTTATTTTGATATTTTAAAGCTTGTATTGATATTATTTTCTTATTATTTAAATGAGAATAAAAATAAGGTTGTGCCAGTTTTTTGATATTGTAATCATTGTCTTCTTTAAAAATTTCGAATTCAATCAAATTATTTTGATGATTTGTTTTAACAAATTCATATCCATTAATTTTATTGAAATTTTCATATTGTAAATTGAAATTTATTTGAGGATATTCTTTTAATTTAAAGATTAAATATTCTTTTCGATTTTTCCTTTTTCCACTAAAATCTATTTCTGGCTGATAAGCCATATGACCTTTAATGGTTTTGTATTCTTGTATTTTATCAGGCTGATAATTTTCTATGCTAAAAGATAAAATAAATATTATTAAAGAGGAGAAAATCAATGATGTAATTATAATATATTCTTTTTCTACAAAACTTATTTCAAAATCTTCATTCTTTTTTATCTCAGGATAATTAGTTTTTAAATAAGATAGAATCTCATCAAACACATATTTATTATGAACTTCTTTAATACGACAAACTATTTTATTATCAGCATACAATTGAATTAATTGTCCATTAGATTTCCTTTTATAAGAATCTTTATATTCACCATTTGTAATACTATAGCTTGTGAAATCTATCGCTTTCTTATATACTAAATTAGTATAAATAAGTCTGTTGTTATTAAATTCATAAGACTCTTTACTATTACTAATTATAAAATAAAGTTGAACTATAATAAGTCCAGAAATTAAAAAATAATTGAAAGCGCTATATCCTATTAATATAAAAAAGAAATAGGCAACTACTGAAATTAATGTGGCAATTTTCCTTAGAGCACTATCTTCCCTTGATGGAATAAAATGGGTATTAAATTTTATCATTATAAAAACTCGTCTTCATCATCAAAATCATCTTCCATTTCGTCGTCGTCTGGAGAATAATCTTCGATAAAAACTTTGAATAATCTTGGACAAATGATTTGCAAATTGGTTAAATTTTCGTCATCCCAATCAAACTCAGGTTTTGGAGATTTTTCAGTATAAAATTTAAAACATTCTTTGTCTACAAAGTCAATAATCTTGTGTTCGAATTTTTCGTAGAAAACATCATCAGCGATTAAATGAAAATCTTCAAATTCATATAAATCATCTTCGTTGAAGCCTTCGTTAAAATAATCAGCTAAATTATCAGGATTCAAAATTGCCTTTTCAAACAATTCTTGTCCTTGCGAAATAATCCAATTTTTGAAATAATAGAAATGTGTTGGATCTGTATCATCATTCATAATACAAGCTGCACACCATATTTCAGGCGAATGTAATGAATAGGAGTAGAACTCTAATCGAAGTTGAAAACCAATAATATCCTCGGCAGTTAGATCTTCTAATTCTTGTTCCAAAGCCTTTTCTTGATCTTGCAAATTATTGGCATTGAGCAAAGAATTTTCTATAATTTGCCAAAACAAATCTTCTTCGAGCATACGCGAAATGCGCTCTGAGGGAAGGGTTGAAGAGTTAAACAAATCATCTAAAAAATCCATATTTCTACTTTTTAGTTTGTATTTAGTTGGTTTTGATTCGTAAAAAATTATCTAACGTTTTATTTCTTAAACCTTTAATTGATAAAACATTTTAATAAAATCTTTTTATAATTTATAAATAAAATATGATGAAACCTATTAATTTTTAAACTATTTGCAATTTTTAAGGTAATTGTTTGATTTTGTTTAAACTAAAAAAAGTCTAATTCGAAGTGGAATTAGACTTTTTGGTTTTAAATATTTTACTCAATAATATGCGGAACAAAACGACTTTTATCGGTTGTAATAAATTGGTCACTTTCGCGGAACGTAATTCCACACGATTCTTGCCCAATAATCCAACTTCCGATAATGGTATAACCTGTTTCTTCATGATGTAAATTAGCCAAAGCTTGATAAATAAAACCTTCTTCACCATATTCTCCTGAAGTTTGCTCCGAAATAGTTCCGTTTTTTACAACTTCTATATTTGCGCCTTCACGTGATAACAATGGTTTTTTGACATAATTCTTCATCTCTTTTGGTGAATCTGTATAAGCTTCTAATAATAATGGATGATCTGGATACAATTCCCATAAAATTGGTAAAATAGCTTTGTTCGAAAGAATCATTTTCCAAGCAGGTTCTATCCAATTTGCGTTGATTTCATCATTTTTGATGTTGTATGCAAACAACTCGTTCATCATCCATTCCCACGGATAAAGCTTGAAAATATCTGTAATTGGTTTTTCTTCTAAATCAACAAAATTGACATTATTCCAACCGATTTCGTCAACGTAAATTAATTTGGTATTAATTCCGGCTTGTATCGCACAATCTCTGATATATTCGATATTCGTCAAATCTTCTAACGATTCTCTCACGCAAGAAAAATGCAAGGTTTCACCTTTCAAATAAGGTTTTAACATTTTCCATGTTTCAATTAATTTATCGTGAACAGAATTGAATTGATCTTTTGTTTCTCCAAAATAATTTTCCATCCAAAACCATTGTACAACACCACATTCAAACAACGAAGTAGGTGTATCAGCATTGAATTCTAACATTTTCAATTGATCATTATCGTAAGCAAAATCAAAACGTCCATAAATACTTGGCGCATCATTTTCCCATGTATCAATCAAATAAGGTTGAATAAATTTTGGAATTTTAAATTCGTCCAAACGATTATTTTGAATCACATGTTCGACAGCATTCAAGCACATTTCCCACAATTCGTTTGTCGCTTCAAAGATTTTATCCGCTTCTTTTTCCGAAATAGAATAGTAATAATCTTCTACCCAATAGGTTTGTTTATTTTCGTCTGTATGATAGCCAAAGCCAATATTTTCTAACCTTTCTTGCCAGTTTTCGTCAGCTTTTATTCTTTTTAATTGCATAAAATTTGTTTAAGATGAAACTGAACGAGAAGAAGCAGATTTTCCGAATCCACCGCGAACAGTTTGACTTTTATACGCTTGCGCTTTTGCTGCGTTTGTTCCGACGTTAGACTGTTGATGCAAACCTTGACTTGCATAGCCCATTCCGCTGCCAGTTAAGCTACGAAAAGCCATAAACCAAAGCAACGAACTTCCCATTCCACCGTGATGCGAACCACCAGAATGAGATGCATAATTTGACGTAACATCTGTGTAAGGAGCAGTAGAATCTGCACGCATATATACCTTTTGTGCATTGTTCGTAACAGGCGCTTCTTCACGATTCATACACGAACTAAGAACCGAAGAAATTAACACTAAAGTCACGACTTTACTTGCTCTTTTTTCTCTTTTATTCATGATAGATTATTGAATGGTTACGTAAATAGGAATTTTGGTAGAATCGGTAGGTGTATATTGTTTGTGCGTAATCAAAGTATCTACTTTTTCTGCAATCATCAAATCGTTTGACCAAATTTTTTGTTTGGTAATATGTAAAACAGAGTCGCCTTTAGTTTCGGTTGTCAATACAACTTCGCGAGCCGATTTTTTATCAATTTGTTCTAAATTTTGATTTTCGTTTTGATTAGATTGACACGCAAAAAAAGTTGTCAATGGTAGTGTTATTAAAAGTATTTTTTTCATGTTTCTTAGACTTCTAACAAAGTTACATTATTTCACAAAAAAAGCACAATTCAGAAATTCTGAATTATGCTTTTTGAAAAAGTATAGTCTTATTATTTATTATTCTAGTGATTCAAAACTAATAATTCTTCTTTTTTCATAGAACCTGTTTGTTTCAATCTTGTGTGCCAAGAGAACGCTTCTTCTAAGATATGTGGCGTTTGACCACCTCTTTCTACACAAGCTCTTTCGAAATAAGATAATAATTCACCTTTATAATCTGGATGAACACAGTTGTTGATAATTTCGATAGCTCTTTCGCGTGGTGCTAAACCTCTTAAATCGGCTAAACCTTGCTCTGTAACAATAATATCTACATCATGTTCTGTGTGATCGTGATGAGAAACCATCGGAACGATAGACGAAATATTTCCACCTTTTGCGATAGAAGCAGTAACAAAGATTGAGATAAATGCATTACGAGCAAAATCTCCAGAACCTCCAATACCATTCATCATGTGTGTACCAGAAACATGAGTTGAGTTTACGTTACCATAAATATCACACTCTAAAGATGTATTGATTCCAATAATTCCTAAACGACGAATAACTTCGGCAGAGTTAGAAATAGATTGAGGACGTAAAACAATTTTATCTTTATAATTGTCGATGTTTCCTATAACACGGTCATAACATTCTTGAGAAACTGTCATAGAAGATGCCGAAGCAAACTTCATTTTTCCAGAATCAATTAAGTCAAATGTAGAATCTTGTAAAACTTCTGAGTACATTACTAAATCTTCAAAATCAGAATGTTCTAAACCACCTAAAACAGCGTTTGCAACTTTACCAATACCACATTGTAATGGCATTAATGATTTTGTAAGACGACCTTCTTCAACTTCATTTTCGAAGAATTTCACAATGTTTTGAGCAATTGCAGCAGTCGCTTCATCAGCTGGTTGAATGTCTCCTGGAGCATCTTGAATGTCGTGAAAAACAATTCCAACAATTTTAGAAGGATCTACTTTTATTGTTTCTGTTCCAATTTTTGTATCACAAGCAGTGATGTTAATTGGTGTACGTTTTCCATATTCTTCTACACTATAAATATCGTGAATACCTTTTATATTTGTAGGGATAGACGTGTTAATCTCAATGATTAATTTGTCTGCATTTGCAGCAATTTCTGCATTATTACCGATAGAAGTTGTAGGTACTAAAGAACCATCTTCTAAAATTTCAGCAACTTCTAAAACACCTAAATTAATTTTAAATTGTCCATCTAAAATATGTTCAGCAGTTTCTCCTAAATGCTGATCGATAAATAAAACATTACCTGCATTTATATTTTTACGCATTACAGTGTCTACTTGGAATGGTAAACGTTTTTTTAATGCTCCACTTTCTACTAAAGCTGCGTCTGTACCATGTCCTAATGAAGCTCCTGTTACTAAAGTGATTTTTAAATTTTCAGATTTGGCACGCTCCGCAACAGCTTTTAATACAACTTTTGTATCGCCTCCTCTTGTAAAACCACTAGAACCAACAGTCATTCCATCTTCAAAAAATTTGGCAGACTCCTCTGCTGTCATTACTTTTGACTGTAAGTCAGTTAATTTTATTCTTTCCAACATAATGCAACTTTTTCTTTCTAATACTATTCAATAATTGTTCCCTTCTGAACGAGGGGAATTACAAATATTGGACTAATTAATAAAAAGTTAATATTAAAAATAGTCAAATAATTATCTATTTCGGACATTTTTATTTGTGTACATTATACATCATATCAAATAAATTATTATATTAGTTCGCAGATTAAAGAAACTATGAATATACATTTGGATAATAAGTTCGAAACACGATATTACCTAACCGAAATTGACAAATTACCAACCTCAATTTTCTGTTACCATAAGGAAATTTCGGAAGCATACGTGGTAGAACATAAACATAACAAAGCGCAATTTCTTTATTGTGAGGGAGGAATAGTTTATGTAAAAATAGGAAAAGATACTTTTTATTTACCTGCAAGACACTATATGTGGATACCGCCTCATGTGGAACATAGTATACACCCAAATACACCAGAGGTGATTATGAGAAATTTATATTTCCCTATTAATGAAAGTGATAATTCGTTTTATAAAAAAGTAGGAATCTATCCTGCTGATGGATTGTTGTTAGAGCTTTTATTATTTTCTAACCAATGGAAAGGAGATATTGTTCCAGAAAACAGAAGCGAATATGTAATTGCACAAGCTTTTAAAGAAATATTACCTAAAGTAAGCAAAAGTAGTTTACGATTAGCTCTTCCATTACCACACGATGAACGTCTGAAAAAAATCGTTCAATTCTTAGATGATAATATGGATTCTTCGATTACAATGAAGAAAATTACAGCCGAATTCGGTTTCTCTGAACGATCATTATCACGATTATTCCAAAAAGATTTGAATATGACATTTGTTCAATATTTCACTATTTTAAGAATGTTACGCGCTTTACAATTGTTAATTGATAATACGTATTCAATCAGTGAAATTTCGACAATGGTTGGTTACAATAGTTTACCAACATTTAGTAATACATTCCAAAAAGTAATTGGAGTTCGTCCAACAGATTACTCAAAGAAAAAAGATATATTATAAATTAAGGTATGAAAATTTATCAAGTAAGTGGATTAGGCGCAAACGCAAATGCTTTTCGAAATCTACGCTTGGAACAAGATTTTGAGCAAGTTTATATTCCTTGGTTAGATCCAGAGAAAGATGAAACTTTGGCTCATTATACCGAAAGATTATTAGATAAAATAAATCCCACAGAAGATTTTCTTTTGATGGGATTATCTTTTGGTGGAATAATTGTGCAGGAAATGAATCGTTTTATTAATCCAAAACATACATTTCTGATTTCGACAGTGAAGAATAGGGCAGAGCTTCCGAAGTTATTTCGATTCTCGGCTTCTATTAATGCACATAAAATAATTCCGATGAGTTTCTTAACTTCGGATCGGACATTTTCGTACATGATGATGCGAAAATTATATTATACTGATCGAGAAAAAGATAATATTGACGATATTTTTGAGTTTCGAAACAAAGAATATTTAAGTTGGTCGATTCATAAGATTGTAAACTGGGAACATTCTACAGCTTATCATGAAGAAAATATTACACATATTCATGGTACAAAAGATATTGTTTTTCCGATTGAATATATCAAAGATGCAATACAAATAGAAGGCGGAACACATATTATGGTGATGCAAAAGCCAAAATTAGTGAGCGACGAAATAAATAAAGTATTAATCACTTTATAATTAAAAAGCTTGAACATTTGTTCAAGCTTTTTTAATTTTATACTTCTTCTGTTGTATTTTCTTCTTCAAAATAACTTTTTTCTAAAGCGAAATTTTCAGCATTGATGACATCAAATTCACCAATTTTTGTACGACGAAGTGCTGTTAAATATCCACCAGAATTGACTGCTTTTCCAAAATCAAAAGCCAAAGAACGAATATAGGTTCCTTTGCTACAATTCACTTCAAAATCAACAAAAGGTAAATTGATAGTTGTAATTTTAAAATCGTGAATGGTAATTTTACGTGCTTTAATTTCTATTTCTTGACCTTCTCGAGCCAATTCATACAAACGTTTTCCATCAACTTTTACCGCTGAATGCATTGGTGGAAATTGTTCAATTTCTCCTATAAATTGTTTCGTTGCTTCGTGAATGATTTCTTCTGTAATATGTTCTGTAGGAAAAGTTTGATCTTCTTCCGATTCCAAATCATACGTTGGTGTTGTAACACCTAATTTGATTGTACCAGTATAGGTCTTTTCTTGCGCCTGAAATTCATCAATGCGTTTTGTCCACTTTCCTGTACAAACCAATAAAAGTCCAGTCGCTTTAGGATCTAAAGTTCCAGCGTGCCCAACTTTTATTTTCTTTAAATTATATGCTTTTCTAATGTTCCAACGAATTTTGTTCACGACATCAAAAGATGTCCAATCAAGTGGTTTATCAATCAAAAAAACGTGACCTTCTTGTATTTTTTCTACGTTCATCTTATTTGTGCTGAATCATTGTAGTTTCTACTGAAGCGGCATTGTCTTTTTCTGCTTGTGTTGGAGAATTGTATGAGAAATAAATCAGTAAAATAATACCGATGATAATTCTGTACCAACCCCAAAATTTGAAACCGTATTTTGTTAAAACTGCGATAAATGTTTTTACTGCGATTAATGCCACAATAAATGCGACAACATTCCCAATTACAAATAATATAATATGGTTTTGATCTTGCAAAATCATTTCGTAACCTTTCATTGGTGTTGCTGTATCTTCTCCCCAAGTTTTCACAAAAACAGAATAAACTGTAACCGCTAACATTGTCGGAACCGCTAAAAAGAATGAAAATTCTGCAGCTGCTTTACGCGATAAACCTTGTGTCATACCACCAATAATAGAAGCAGCAGAACGAGAAGTTCCAGGCATCATCGCTAAACATTGCCAAAAACCGATAATAATTGCTTGTTTTAATGTAATATCTTTTTCATCATTAATTTTAGGATTTTTGAACCATTTGTCTACAAATAATAAAATGATTCCTCCGAAAACTAACATTCCAGAAATAGCAACTTGATTTCCTAAAACAGCTTCGATTTTATCATCAAATAATTTTCCTAATATAAGGGCAGGAATAACCGCACAAGCTAATTTGATGTAAAAATTGAAATTGAAATTTTTGAAGTCAAAGAATTTTTTCCAATATAAAACGACAATTGATAAAATTGCTCCAAATTGTATCGAAACTTGAAACATTTTTAAGAATTCACTTTCTGGCATTCCCATCAAAGCTGCTGTGAATCCCATGTGTGCTGTAGAAGAAATCGGTAAATATTCTGTAAGACCTTCTATAATAGCAATGATAATTGCTTGTAAAGTATTCATTATTTTTCTTTATTCGGATTGATTAAAATGGCATAAATCTCGACGATGAAACCTACGACAACTAAAAATGGCGCTAATCTAATTCTACGAAAAGAATAGATTTCGTCGTTCCAATAATTTGCATCCCATGTTCCGTCGGGTCTTGTGTTGGCATCGTGTCCCGTCATCAATAAAAATCCAAGACCAATTAGCGCTACACCAATTGCCATGAAAATGTAATTTCTTTTTCCAAATAAAAAAGTAAAACCAGCATCATTTGTAGATGCTGATTTTTTTGTTGTATCGATAGAATTTGATTTCATTAATAAAGTTGATCAGTTTTTAATCTTAAATAACGCCATGCAGCAAACAATGTACTGAAAACGGCAATAACAACTCCAATTCCAATTAAAATAAGAATAAGTGGAGTAAAACTTGGATTCCAAAGTACTAAACCAACTTTTGTTGCTAAAATGTACCATAAGAAACCTAATCCTACAGCTGCAATAAATGCTGCTAAGAAACCTAAAACTGCGGCTTCTATCAAGAAAGGTTTTACAATAAAACGTCTACGCGCACCAACTAATTGCATCGTTTTGATGCTGAAACGTTTTGCGTAAATTTTCAGACGGATAGAGTTGTTAATTAAAATGACTACAATCACTAAGAAAATAACAGCAAAAATCATAATCCAGAATGTAATTTTGTTGATGCTGTGGTAAATTGTTACCATCGCTTCTTTGTCACTTTTTACTTCGTCTACAATAGGATTTTTTGCCAATACCTTATTAATAGAATCAATTTGTTCAACTGATTGTATTAATGCAGGGTTCAATGTGATTTGAACTGATGCAGGGAAAATACTTTCTTCGAAGAAATCGCTACCATCTGTACCCAAATCTTTTTTCGCAATTTTAGCTGCATCCTCTTTGCTGATATACTGTGTAGCTTCAACAAAAGGATACTTCACTTTCAACGAATCGATATAAGATTTTTGTAAATCAAGCTCCTTATCTTTTAATTTTGGATCTTCGACATCTTTAAAATATGCCTCGATTTTTAACTCTCTTTTTAGATGTTCTGCGTAACTTTGTGCATTAATGACAATTAAGCCGAAAATACCTAATAGAAATAAAACAAGCGAAATACTAATCACAACAGTGATGTTAGAAGATCGCAGTCTTTTTTTCTCAAATTTATCGTTCGTTTTTGACATTTGGGTTAATTTTGGGGCTAAGATAAAAAAAACTTATTTCGCAAGAAAGATATTCCGTATATATTCTACGGTAAGTTGGTTAAAGAAAACTTAAAATTTAGAATTTTTGAAAGTAAAAGCTAAAAAACATTTAGGTCAGCATTTTTTGAATGATGAAAATATTGCACGAGACATCGCCGAAGGGTTAACTTGGGAAGGTTATGATCGTGTCTTAGAAATTGGTCCAGGAATGGGCGTGTTGACAAAATATATTTTACAAGCAAAGAAAAATATAGAGGTTGTGGAGATTGATACAGAATCAGTCGAATATTTAAAAGAATATTATCAACCATTTTACCCAGGATTTAAAATTCATTCCGAAGATTTCTTGAAAATGGACTTTTCATCAAAGTTTGATGAACAAATTGCTATTTTAGGAAATTTTCCGTATAATATATCTTCGCAAATTATTTTTAAAGCTTTAGAAGAGCGTTACACTGTTCCCGAAGTTTGTGGAATGTTTCAGAAAGAAGTTGCCGAACGTATTGCATCAAAAAAAGGTACAAAAGATTATGGTATACTTTCTGTTTTAGCTCAAGCGTATTATCATTGTGAATATTTGTTCACTGTTCCAGAACACGTTTTTACACCACCACCAAAGGTGAAATCGGGTGTTATTATTATGAAACGCTACCGAACAGAAATTGAAGGAGTCGAACAAAAACGATTTTTTCAAGTGGTAAAAGCTGGTTTTGGACAAAGAAGAAAAACGCTTCGTAATTCGTTGAAAGCTTTGGGTATTCCTGAGGATTTAAACGATCACGAGTTTTTGAATATGCGCGCAGAACAATTATCTGTCGAAGATTTTATTGAGTTAACGAAAAGAATGAAATAGATTATGGAGGTAAAAATTACAAAAGATTTTATTGAACATTTAAACGAAAGTATTAATCAGCAAAATGCAAAAGCAGTTAAGGAGATGTTGCAAGATTTGCACCCTGCTGATATTGCTGAATTGTTTGATGAGCTTTCGACCAAAGAACAGTCTTTTGTAATTGATTTACTCGATAATGAAATTTCTGCTGATATCCTTCTTGAATTAGAAGAGGATGATCGTCGCAAATTCCTGAAAACGCTTACTGCAAAAGAAATTGCTGAAGATGTCATTAATGAGATGGATACCGATGATGCGGTTGACGTCATTAATGAGCTTTCTGATGAAAAGAAAGATGAGGTAATTGCACAATTAGAAGACCAAGAACATGCCCGCGAAATTGTAGATCTTTTACGCTACGACGAAGATACGGCTGGTGGTTTGATGGGAAAAGAGTTGATAAAAGTCAACAAAGACTGGTCGGTAATCACAGCAGTAAAACAAATGCGAAAACAAGCTGAGGATTTTGAAGAAGTTTTTTCAATTTATGTAGTTGATGAAGATGAAAAATTACTTGGAACATTGAGTTTGAAACGTTTGTTGACGACTTCTGCAAATACAAAAGTGGCAGATGTTTACAATGAAAAGATCCAATATGTAAAGACCTATACAAAAGATATGGAGGTTGCGAAAGTAATCGAAAAATATGATTTGTACGAAGTGCCTGTTGTAGACGAATTAATGCGTTTGGTTGGTGTAATTACGGTGGATGATGTGATTGATGTGATTCGTGAAGAAGCTGAAGAAAACTATCAATTAGCAGCCGGGATTACGCAAAATGTTGATTCTGATGATAATATATTGAAATTAACTCGCGCTCGTTTGCCTTGGCTTTTATTGGCTTTGGTAGGTAGTTTTGTAGCAGTTAATGTGTCGCAAAGTTTTAGTGATGCGATGAATTTGTATCCGCAATTATTCTTTTTTACGCCGCTTGTTGCTGCCATGGCAGGAAATGTAGGTGTGCAATCTTCTGCAATTATTGTGCAAGGTTTGGCGAATAGTAATATTTCGGGTTCTATTTGGAAAAGATTAGGAAAAGAAATGTTATTAGCTTTATTGAATAGTACATTATTAGCTTTTGTACTTTTATTGGCGACACATTTCTTGATGAGCACAAGCTACGAAATTTCTTCAACCATTGTTTTAGCTTTAGTTATTGTGATGATTTTAGCAAGTTTGATTGGGACATTTATTCCAATTATGTTGCATAAATATGGTGTTGATCCTGCTATTGCAACGGGACCATTTATCACAACAAGTAATGATATCTTTGGTTTGTTGATTTACTTTTCGATTGCGAAAATGATTTTAGGATTTTAAAAACCTTAAAAATGAATAAGTTGAAAATTATAGGAATAACGACTCAAACGTCTAATAATGATAGTCAAGCGATTGATGATTTAGGAAAATTGTGGCATCAATTTTTCGATGAGAATATAATTGCTAAAATTCCAAATGCAATTAGTTCTAATATTTATTCTGTTTACACAGATTATGAAAGTGATTTTACAGGAAAGTATATGACAATTATTGGTTTAGAAGTTTCTTCATTAGATGAAATTCCAGAAGGTATGGTTGGTCGTGAATTTGAGCCACAAACATTCAAAAAATATATTGCCAAAGGAGAATTGCACGAAGCAGTTGGGAAAACTTGGACAGAAATTTGGAATGATGATGCAAATCTAAATCGCACGTATAAATATGATTACGAATTGTACACCGAAAAAGCTCAAAATCCTGCTGATGCAGAAATTGAGATTTATATTGGTGTAAAAGAATAGTAATTAATACTGATATATTAGAAAATAATATTAAAAAAATGAGCTGAAAGTAAAACTTTTCAGCTCATTTTTTATTTTGGATATTTTGTAGGATTTCTATGCGCATTAAAAACTGCATAAATAAAAAAGTTTTTTCTTCTTCATTAGTTTCAAAAAAAAACAAATAAGGAAAAGATCTAAAAGGTTTTGAACGCAAATTTCTATAGTTCACTTGATAGAAAGGATTATTTCCAAAGTTTCCAAAACTTAAGATTTTGCCGCAGATGTAGAAAAGTTTGAATAATAAGAAAGAGCTTGTTCAATATCTTGGGCAGCTTCAGAAGAAATTCTAGTCTTATAAATCATATTTTTCGTGTAATTCTTTCAATACATCTTTTGCGTTCATAATTATTAATTTTACAAAACAGTTGTCGTTCTAACAAAGTCACAAAAAGTATACCTCATTATATAATCAAGATTTTGTGTAATATTTCTGATTATTTTTTCAATAAAATCTTAAACTCAGTTCCCGTTTCTTTAGATGATTTAGCTACAAATATTTTTCCTTTGTGATAATCTTCGATAATTCGTTTTGCTAATGATAATCCCAATCCCCAACCGCGTTTTTTGGTAGTAAAGCCAGGTTGAAAAATCTTTTTCTGCAATTTGGTCGGAATTCCAGAACCTGTATCAGCAATAGAAATTTCGACAAATTTACCTTTCGTTTTTATATCGATATCCAAAACGCCTTTATTTTGCATTGCATCAGCGGCATTTTTCATCAAATTTTCGATAACCCAACTATATAAAGAAGAATTAAGATTGATGTTAAATTCATCGACATCGGTAGTAAAGTTTAATTCAATTCCTTTCGAAATGCGTTGCGAAATATAATCCACTGTTTGTTTGGAAGTTGAAATAATATCAGTTTGTTTGAGTTCAGAAGTTGAACCAATTTTCGAGAAACGTTCGGCAATATGTTTCAATCGATCCACATCTTTTTCAATTTCTATGACTGAAGTTTGATCGATTTCTTCCAATTTCAATAATTCGACCCAACCCATCAACGAAGAAAGTGGTGTACCAATTTGATGTGCCGTTTCTTTTGCCATTCCAGCCCATAAATAACTTTTTTCGGTGTCACGAACTGTTTTGAAATACCAGTACGAAAATCCAAAAAACAGTAAAATCAATAAAATAATGATGAGTGGATAATATTGTAATTGATTGAGAAGTTTTGAATTTTTGAAATAAACATAATTTTTAGTTCCGATTAATTCAACATCAATTGTTTGTTCCGACGATTTCATTTTGTTGACATATTTTTTTAATTGAACCGAATCTTTTACGATGGATTCATCAATATTTTTGGTGTCTACAATAATGCCTTTTTCGTCTACAAGTGCAACAGGGATTGATTTGTTGTCTTCAATTAATTTGAATAGAAAATCTTGCGTTTTCGGGTCTAAAAATTCTGATGAGCTTATCAACTCTAGCGATCGCGCATAATTCTCTACACGTTTGTGTTCTTCACGTTTTAGCTCTTGTACAATTTTGTTACTCGACCATATTGTAATAGCGAAAATCACAAATATTATAAAGAAGCCAATCCAACGTTTGTTTATTTTTTTTGTTAGAAAATTTCTCATCTAAATGTAAAATCTTTCTTAAATTTATATCAAATGTAATGATTATTTGATTATAATATATTTTTATGGCGAGATAAGATAAATATGATGAAAGTAATTTTTTTTAAAGCCTTAAATAGTTTATTTTTGTAGCTAAATCTCATAGAGAGTAAAATTTATGGATCGTTTTTCGTTTTTAAATGCCGCTCATTTAGAGTTTATAGGCGACTTATATGATCAATACGTCCAATATCCGGATAGTATTGAACCAAGTTGGAAAGCTTTTTTCCAAGGGTATGACTTTGCGAATGCAACATATGATGGAGAGCCATTATTTGCACCAGCAACACAAACAGCTCCTAACAAAGCTAGTCAAACAACGCAAGCAGTAGTTAATCCTGCAGTAGTATCTCAAGTTCCAGACAACGTACAGAAAGAATTTAAAGTAATCAATTTGATTGATGCTTACCGTTCTCGTGGACATTTGTTTACTAAGACTAACCCAGTTAGAGCGCGTAGAACTTTTGAACCTTCATTAGACATCAAGAACTTCGGTTTGACAGATGCCGATTTAGGATTGACATTCAATGCTGGTGAAATTTTAGGTATTGGTGGACCAATCACTTTACGTGAAATCATTGGACACTTAGAAAACATGTACTGCGAATCTATCGGAATCGAGTATATGTATGTAAGAGAACCTCAAAGAATTAATTGGATTCAGAATTGGTTAAACCAAAACTTGAATCAACCAAAATTATCTAAGGAGGAGAAAGAACGTGTTTTAGAAAAGTTGAATGAAGCAACTGCTTTTGAAAACTTTATGCACACGAAATATGTTGGACAAAAACGTTTCTCAGTAGAAGGAAATGAATCTTTAATTCCTGCTTTGGATACATTGATTAACCGTTCTGCAGATCACGGCGTACAAGAGGTTATCGTAGGGATGGCTCACCGTGGTCGTTTGAATGTTTTGGCTAACATTTTTGGAAAATCATATTCTCAAATCTTTTCAGAATTCGAAGGAAAAGCTTTTGATACAGATTTAATGGCTGGTGATGTTAAATATCACATGGGATCATCAAATCAAATCAAAGCATTGAATGGAAAAGATATCCGAATCAATTTAGCACCAAATCCATCTCACTTAGAGACTGTAGATGCAGTTGTAGAAGGGATTACACGTGCAAAAGTTGAGGAAGATTACAAAGATGATTATTCTAAAATTATTCCAATCTTAATTCATGGTGATGCTGCTGTAGCTGGACAAGGAATCGTTTACGAGGTTGTTCAAATGGCAGGATTAGACGGATATAAAACAGGTGGTACAGTACACGTTGTGGTAAATAACCAAGTTGGGTTTACAACAAACTATTTAGATGCGCGTACATCTACATATTGTACAGATGTTGCTAAAGTAACATTGTCTCCTGTAATGCATGTAAATTCTGATGATGTAGAAGCGGTAGTTCACGCTTTCCGTTTTGCAGCAGATTATCGTGCAGAATTCGGTTCTGATGTATTCATCGATTTATTAGGATACCGTAAATATGGACATAACGAAGGTGATGAACCAAAATTCACTCAACCTAAATTATATAACTTAATCGCTAAACACCCAAATCCTCGTGAAATTTACAAGGATAAATTATTAAAAGAAGGTGTAATAGGAGAAGAAATCGTTAAACAAAAAGAAGCAGAATTTAAAGCTCTATTAGAAACGAATTTCGAAGCTTCTAAAGAAATTGAGCGTAATCACATTTTCCCTTTCATGCCAGAAGAGTGGGAAGGATTTGAAATTGCTGATGATGCAAAAGTTTTTGAACAAGCAAATACTTCTTACGACGAAGCAAAATTAAAAGAAATTGCAAAAGCTGTTTCTACAGTTCCTGAAGGTAAAAAATTAATCAAAAAAGTTTCTCGTTTAATTGAAGGACGTGGAAAAATGATTGAGGAAGATAAAATTGACTGGGGATTAGGAGAAGCTTTAGCTTTCGGTTCTATCTTAACAGACGGACGTAACGTGCGTGTTTCTGGGGAAGATGTAGAACGTGGAACTTTCTCTCACCGTCATGCGGTTGTAAAAACTGAAGACACAGAAGAAGAAATTATCTTATTAAACCATATCAATAATGAACAAGGTCAATTAAGAATCTATAATTCATTATTATCTGAGTATGCAGTTTTAGGTTTTGATTATGGATATGCAATGGCAAATCCTAAAGCGTTAACTATTTGGGAAGCTCAATTTGGAGATTTCGTGAATGGAGCGCAAATCGTAATCGACCAATATATTTCTGCAGCAGAAGATAAATGGAAATTACAAAATGGTTTAGTAATGTTATTGCCTCATGGATATGAAGGGCAAGGAGCAGAGCACTCTTCAGCACGTTTAGAGCGTTTCTTACAAATGTGTGCTGGTAACAATATGTTTGTTGCAAATATCACAACTCCAGCTAACTTCTTCCACGCATTAAGAAGACAGGTTGTAACAGATTACCGCAAACCATTGGTTGTAATGTCACCAAAATCATTATTACGTCATCCATCAGCAGTATCATCATTAGCAGATTTCGCAAATGGAGGTTTCCAAGAAATCATCGAAGATGTAACAGTAGATGCGAAAAAAGTGAAAAAAGTAGTTTTCTGTTCAGGAAAAATCTACTACGATTTAGACAAAAAACGCCAAGAATTAGGTGATAAAGAAACTGCAATTATTCGTTTAGAGCAATTATATCCTTTAAATGAAGAAAAAGTAGATGCTATCATCTCTAAATTTGGTAATGCTAAATTGGTTTGGGCACAAGAAGAACCAGAAAATATGGGAGCTTGGATGTATATCTTACGTAAGTTAAGAAAATATCCATTCGACGTAGTTTCTCCAGCAGAAAGTGCTGCAACAGCACCAGGTTCAAGTAAACGTTGGGCTGCAATTTACGAAGAGGTAATTAATAAAGTATTCAATTAAAAAATAAAGCTAATAGATATGTTAGAAATGAAAGTCCCATCACCAGGGGAATCAATCACAGAAGTAGAGATCGCTACGTGGTTAGTAAAAGACGGTGATTACGTAGAAAAAGACCAAGCAATTGCTGAGGTTGACTCAGATAAAGCAACATTAGAATTACCAGCAGAAGAAAGTGGAATTATCACTTTGAAAGCGGAAGAAGGTGATGTTGTAGAAGTAGGACAAGTTGTTTGTCTTATTGATACATCAGCTGCTAAACCAGAAGGAGGAAGCGCTCCAGCTGCAGAAGCACCAAAAGCTGAGGTTAAAGAAGAAGTAAAAGCTGCTCCAGCTCCAGTTGCTACGCCAGCACCTGCTGCTCCAGCTGCAACTTACGCTACGGGAACTCCATCTCCAGCGGCTAAAAAAGTTTTAGACGAAAAAGGTATCGATGCTTCTCAAGTAAAAGGTTCAGGACGTGACGGACGTATCACTCAAGATGATGCAGCTCGTTTTACACCAGCAATGGGAACTTCTACTCAAGGAACTCGTGCTCAATCAGAGAAAAAATTATCATCATTACGTCGTAAAATTGCACAACGTTTAGTTTCTGTTAAAAATGAAACTGCAATGTTAACTACATTCAACGAAGTTGATATGTCTGCAATTTTTGCTTTACGTAACCAATATAAAGACGAATTCAAAGCTAAACACGGTGTTGGTTTAGGATTCATGTCTTTCTTTACAAAAGCAGTTACACGCGCATTAGAGTTATACCCAGACGTAAACTCTATGATTGACGGTGACTACCAAGTAAAATTTGACTTTGCTGACGTTTCTGTTGCAGTATCAGGACCAAAAGGTTTAATGGTGCCAGTTGTACGTAATGCAGAAAACTTAACTTTCCGTGGTGTTGAGCAATCTATCAAAGATTTAGCAATCAAAGTACGTGACGGAAAAATTTCTGTTGATGAAATGACAGGAGGTACATTTACAATCACTAATGGTGGTGTATTTGGATCTATGATGTCTACACCAATCATCAACCCACCTCAATCAGGTATCTTAGGAATGCACAATATCGTTGAGCGTCCAGTTGTTAAAAACGGACAAATTGTTATCGCTCCAATGATGTATGTTGCTTTATCTTATGACCACCGTATCATCGACGGACGCGAATCTGTAGGATTCTTAGTTGCTGTTAAAGAAGCGGTAGAAGATCCATTAAACGTATTAATGGGAGGTGACGTTAAAAGAGCTTTAGAATTGTAATACATAAAAACATTCTAACAATCCATAAATTGAAAGCCATTCGAAAGAATGGCTTTTTTGGTTTATAAGTTTAGATTACCTAATTCTACCTTCCTCTTCATTTACTTTATTCTCTTTCGAGATGGTTTTATTCAATCGGCCAAAATTATATTTAACTCCAACTGTTAGTTCTTGATAATCGACTAAAAATAGATTTTTAGAACTTATTTTATCATAATTCAATGTTTGGCTAAATTTCATTTGTTTGAATAAATCATTGAAACGAATAGAAAAATCAAAGTTTTTGTATGATTTTGTCAATCCAAGATTAACGATAACTTGAGAATTTCGATCATAAATTCCTTCAGTTCGTTTACTTAACCAATATCCATCAACCATAAAGTTGAAATCTTTTCCCAATTTAAAATTGTGATTAGAGTATAAATAGATATACGGAATCGATTTTTTTAACACAGCTTTTTCATCAATTATTTTACTATGAATCATAGCTAAACTAATTTGTGTTGACCAAAATTTATATTCGAATGGAACATCCAAAGCAACAGAAATGTTTTTTTCTTTTTCAAAATTAATCGTTGTAAATGTTGAAATATTTCTCACATCATCATAAATCAACGTATAATTCATCGGATTTTTACTTTGATAATACGTCACATTCATGTTCCATTTTTTTAATGAATAATTCGCTGAAAATGTGTCGGTGTAAGTAGGTAAAATATTAAAATTTCCACTGTATTCGATATAAGGACTTCCGTACAAATTCCCAGAAGAAAGATTGCTGTAATTCGGTCTGTCAATCGTACGTTTATAGTAAATTGTTAACGCATTTTTATTATCAAAAGTGTAATTAATTTCTGCATTCGGAAACCAATCGATGTATTTTTTATCAATATCCGAAAGTTGTTTTATTTCATCAAAACCTTTAGAATTAGTCGTTTCTGTTCTTAATCCAGCTTTATAATTCCATTTTTCATAATTTTTAGTGTATTGCAAATAGGCGGAAAGATTCAGTTCTTTGAAATTATAAAGAAATTCTTCTGATGATTGTTGAGGAAAAAATGTTTCATTATTCGTCTCAGATTTTGCATGCGTAAAACGTCCTCCAAATTCAATTTTTTGATCAGATTCAAACTTTTTCTCTACATCAAATTTTCCTGCAAAAACCTTAAGACGATATTTTTGATAGCGCGATTGATTGTATTCGACATCATTCTCATTAATCTTATTGTAAAAATCATATGTTGTTCCTGTGTTATAAATCGTGTATTGTAAACCTGTTAAAATACTTGCATCGATTGACTTAATATTTTTATTGTAATTCACCAAAGTATTCACAAAATTTCGATGATTTTCATTATCATTTAACGTTAAAATAGATTGATTTTCATTGTTTTCGGTATATTCTGTTTTGGTTTCAAGCAAACCTTTATCTTTTCTCAAATTTGAATTAATAGCAAACGAAAAATAATCTCCAGATTCATTTAATTCCTGAAAAAAGCTTGTGTTTACAATAAAATGTGGACGTTTCGTTTGCGATTTTATGAAATAATTGGACTGAATATTTTTGTCTTTTATGTGATAATCGAATCCATTTCCTTCCCATGGATTTAGTTGATTATAAGATGCGTTCAGTTTAAATTCGCTTTTATTTTTACGAATTTGAAAAGTCGAATTGAAATAATTATTAAACTTTCTTTTGAACGATAATGTTTCTTGTAAAGTCAATTTTAAACCTTCTTTTTTACTTTTCTTTAGATTAATTTTTACGACAGATTTTCCATTTGCTTCATATTTAGCAGAAGGGTTTTTGATAATTTCAATCGATTTTATGTCCTCAATTGCTAAACTCGAAATGGTAGAAAAATCAACTTGTTGATCGTCCAAATACAACAAAGGGTTTCCTTTTCCAATAATTGTCAATGTTTCTTGATCTGCGCCTAACATGACGCTTGGTAATTTTGAAAATAATTCTTTAGTTGTAGCAAGTTTATTAAAATTTGAATTGGCGACATCAATATTATAATTGCCATTTTCTATTTTGAAAGTTTCTTTTTTTCCATTGATTATAACTTCATCAATTTGTACAGTTTCATCAATGTTTAAGTGAAATGTTTTATTTTCGTTCAAATAAAAAGGTTCTTCATCTTGAATATTATTGTCATAAATAACAGAAATTAAATAGATTTTAGGTTCTAAATTTTCAAAGTTAAATTTAGAATTTTCAGTTTCAATTGTTTGAATAACATTTTGAAATTCATCGTATAAAATAACTTTTGCGTGAATTGTTTTTGACTCTTTTTCTGATGAAATATATCCTGTAATCGAATATTTTTCTTGTGCAAAAGCAAAAGAGCTAATCAAAATGAGAATTAATTGTAGAAACTTCATAATAAAATTGTGTTGATTATTGTTTTACTTACATTTAGAGGAAGTAAAATTTTTGTTTGAACAATTTTAATTTATATTTTTAAATGTTTTTTATCAACTTGGTGTCAAATGATAATTGTTTACAATGTTATTTAAATTAAAGAAATATAATATGTTACGTTTTATAATTTCGGGAAATAGGCTTCTTAAATTTATTATAGTTATTCTATTCATATTCAGTTCAGTAAATATGTTTGGAAAAACACAAAAAGATAAAGCTGAATTTTTACGTCAAAAAAATAATGATTTGGTTGAAGAAAATCTTCGAATTATTGATTCTACGATTTCAACAGCTTATCGGTTGAATGATAAAGTTGTGTTGAGTGAAGCTTATATCGAAAAAGGAAATTATTTTTTGGAGCAACGTAATTACAATAATGCTTTGAAAAATTTCACCATTTCGAAACAACTATCAACTGAAATAAAAGATGATTTTACATTTTATTCTTCGCTTGTAGGAATTGCGAAAACAAAAGAAAACTTACATGAAATAAAGGAATCTATAGAATTGTATGAAGCTTCTTTACCATATTTCGAGAAATATAAACATCAGTCAAAATCGTTTAGTATTTACCTTTCCATTCTTGGGAAATTGTCTTATTTATATAGCAAAACAAATCATCTGAACAAAAGTGATTATTACAACAAAATTGAATTATCTGAAACGGTTGATACGGTAAATTATCAATATGCTTTGAAGAATAAAGGAATTATTGATTTCTACAAAAAAGATTATAATTCGGCATTTAATACATTGAAAAAAGCACAACAAGCTTTCTGGAAGCAAAATGATATCAAATGGTATGTGATTTCGGAGCAATTTTTAGGTGAAATTTTATATCAACAAAAGCGAAATAGAGAAGCAATTCAATATTTTGAAAATGTTGTGGAATTCTCAAAACAATATAAAATTCTTGATGAAGAACTGCGACTTTCTTATGAACGAGTAGTTGAATACAACGAGAAATATGGAAATAGTCGAGATAAATTATTATCTGTAAATAATTTATTGTCTTTTGATAGTTTATTTTATGTGGCTGATCATACTGTTTTGAAAACAAATCTCGAGAAATATGAAAATACATTCCTGAAAACTGAACGAAATTTATTGAAAGAAAAGAATCAAAACTTCAAAAGAACTTCATTTTTTGGTTTAGTAATAATTCTAATTTTTGGTGGAATTATTTTTTATAAAATGAATCAAAAACATCAAAAAAAGAAGAATTATTTACAAAAATGTCTTGATGAAATAACAATACCTGAGTTAGATATTAAGGAAGAAAATCAATTAGAAAAAACAAAATTCGAAGTTGA
This sequence comes from Empedobacter falsenii, assembly GCF_019308355.1. Lineage (GTDB taxonomy): Bacteria > Bacteroidota > Bacteroidia > Flavobacteriales > Weeksellaceae > Empedobacter > Empedobacter falsenii_B. The sequence goes on from NZ_JAAGKM010000010.1 coordinate 24,346, forward strand.
AATTGATGAAGATTTTGAACAAAGTTTGCAATTATTTGAAGAACAAAAGTTGTTTCTAAATCCAAAATTTTCGTTGAATGATTTGGTTCTAGAATTGAACGCCAATCGAACAATTGTGTCAAATTATATTAATCGTTCGAGATCGAAAAATTTTAACCAATATATCAATGAATTGAGAATTAATCATCTTTTGAAACGAATTGAAAATGAGCCAAATCTCAAAAAATACACAATTGATGCGTTGGCAGAAGAAACAGGTTTTAATTCGAGAAAGACTTTTTCAGATGCTTTTTTGGAACATACAGGTTTTCGTCCGTCAAATTATATCAAGAAAAACACTTTTTAACAAATACATTGTTGTGTAATACAAATTATTGAAGTATTTTAGATTATTAATGATATGAATAATTCAGGGAATTCTCCTGACACTAAACTCAATTTATTAATGATTTTAAATTCTTTAAAAAAGCAAGCGTTTTTTCTTATGTTAATGCTTTTTTTTATGCATGCACATGCAAGTTCTTCTAAAGTTTATGATTTATCTAACTACGGTATTCAGCCGAATACAGGTGAAAATATTAGTTTAACAATCAATCAAACGATTCAAAAAATTATTTCCGAAGTAGGAAAAGATGTTCCTATAACAATCAAGTTTAAGAAAGGACGTTATGATTTTCATACCGAAGGAACGCAATCCAAACAGTATTATATTTCTAATCACGATCAAGATAATCCGAAAAAAGTTGGGATTGCTTTAGAAGGTTATAACAATATTACGTTAGATGGTCAAGGCTCAGACTTTATTTTTCATGGACGTATTTTACCAATTTCATTGATTAGTAATCGTAATTTAATGCTAAAAAATATCAATATAGATTTTGAACAACCTCAAATTTGTCAAGTCAAAATTCTAGAAAATGATGTAGAAGCTGGAACTATAACTTACCAAATCGCTCCTTGGGTGACGTATAAAATAAAAGCTGGAACATTTTATAACACTGGAGAAGATTGGGAAATGCAGCCTACAGCGGGAATTGCTTTTGAAGCGGATACAAAACATATTGTTTACAACACAAGTGATATTGCAGTTGGAACTAAAAATGTTGAAGAAATTTCGAATGGAATTATCAAAGCAAAAAATTGGAAAAACCCAAAGTTAATTCTAGGAACTGTGATTGCAATGCGCAGTTGGTATCGCCCGAATCCAGGTATTTTTGTTCACAAAGGGAAAGATATAAAATTACAAAATTTGACGGTGCATTGACGGTGCATTATTCGGAAGGAATGGGTTTGTTGGCACAGTTAACAGAGAATATCTATTTAGATAATTTCAATGTTTCGTTGAGAGGAAAAGATGATCCGAGATATTTTACGGCGCAGGCAGATGCTACGCATTTTTCTGGTTGTAAAGGAGTTATTGTTTCTAAAAATGGATTGTACGAAAATATGATGGATGATGCAATTAATATTCACGGAACTTATCTAAAAATCCTTAAAAAATTAGATGATAAAACACTTATTGCAAAATACATGCATGAGCAAACTTATGGATTTGACTGGGGTTACAAAGGAGATTTGGTGCAGTTTATACAAGCGAAAACGATGGAACTTTGGAATGATAATAATTCAATAGAATCGATTGAAGTGATTCGTAAGGATAATTCAGATCCAATTCGTGAATTTAAAATTGTATTGACAAAATCATTGGATAAATCTATTGATCCAACAACAATGAATATTGGAATAGAAAATTTGACTTGGACTCCAAAAGTAGAATTTAAAGGAAATACAATTCGAAATAATCGTGCAAGAGGAGCATTATTCAGTACGCCGCAAACAACTATTGTAGAAGATAATCTTTTTGATCATACGTCTGGTACAGCGATTCTTTTGTGTGGTGATAGTAATGGTTGGTACGAAACAGGCTCTACGAGAGATATTACGATTAGAAATAATAAATTTATCAATTCGCTTACTAATATGTTTCAGTTTACAAATGCTGTGATTTCAATTTATCCCGAAATTCCAGATTTGAAAAATCAAAAGAAATATTTTCATAGTGGAATTAAAATTGAGAAAAATTATTTCGAAACGTTTGATAAACCAATTTTATATGCAAAATCTGTAGACAGAATTATTTTTTCGAACAACAAAATAAAAACAAACTCAGATTATCCAGCTTTTCATTGGAATAAGAAAGAAATATTTTTTGAGCGCATCATAAACGAAACGATCAAAAACAATACAAACGATGGAAAACCGATGGTTTATCCTTCAAAATAATCTCAAGAACCATTCGAAAGAGTGTTTTTTTTTTTGTGTCTTACTTTAACAATTATTTAAAATTTTATTCTGGATTAATCTAATATCTTTAGAATACAATAATTATTAACCATGAAAAAGACATTTACTCTCATAGCATTTACAGTGTTTCTTGTAAATTCTTATAGCCAAAAAGGACCGAATATATCTTCGGAAATTGAGAATTCTGTATTGTTGAATGATTACAATGTAACGATTCAACAACGATTAAGAACTATAGAATTGAATCTTCAAGAAGTTGTTTTTTCTGAAAAATTTATCAATTCTACGAATGGTAAAGAATATATTTTTACAATAAAAAGTGACAAAAATGATGAGTTGTATAACGAATTTACTAAGATTGATACAAGCAAATCTTTGCAAAAATTAGATTATGCGCCATTTAATATTACAACTATTACAAAGAATGAAACGGAAAAGAAAAGAGTTTTTTATAACGAAGATTTAGAGAATTTTTTCAATAAAATTAAAAGTCAATATTCGCAAGATATTTACAATTTTATGAGAGAACTTCCATCAGGAAAATATTCGTACGATTTTAAAATTAATCAGCGAATAAAAGATGATTCTCAGAAAACAAATCTTGTAAAACAGGTTGAAAAAGTATTGACAGAACAAAATGCTTTGAATGATAATCCATTTGAACAGCCACTAATCTTAGTGAATAAAAAAGAAAAATTTTACAATCAGCTTGAAGAATTGGATGCCTCAATACAACCAACAATTAACTATCTTGATCAAAAAACAGCTAAATCTACATATTTTGGCTATTTCAAAAATGGTGTAGTTTTGATTACTTATTAATAGTTACACATAAAAAAAGCAATCCAATTGGATTGCTTTTTTTATTATTATATGAAATTGATTAATTCACTTTACTTAATGTACGAACTCTAATTTCTTGTAAAACATCTTCTACAGACATTCCTACATATGCACCTTCTTCTACAATTGGGTACAATTGATCATAAGACATAATACGCGTATTGTCGATACGTAAATTTACGTGAGAACGATTGAAATCTCTGTGAGATTTAACACCTGTTGCAGAAATTAATTCAGATAATATATGCATTGTTTTCTTGTGGAAATTATACATACGAGTTGCTTTATCTTCTACATCTAACCCTTTCATCAATTCACGATCTTGGGTCGCAACACCAACTGGACATGTATTTGTATTACATTGTAAAGCTTGGATACATCCTACAGCCATCATCATAGCACGAGCCGAATAAACTAAATCTGCACCAATCGCCATTGCACGAGCAATGTGGAAAGAAGAAATAATTTTTCCAGAAGCTACAACACGAATATCTTTTTTAAGACCATAACCACGTAAAGTATCAACTGCGAAAGCTAAACCATCTAACAAAGGCATACCTAGAGAGTTAGAGAACTCTACAGGAGCAGCTCCAGTTCCACCTTCACCACCGTCAATTGCGATATAATCTGGTTTGATACCCGTTTTAATCATTGCTTCACAAATTTCGATAAACTCACGTTTAATCCCTATACACAATTTGAAACCAACTGGTTTTCCACCTGATAATTCTCTTAATTGTTTGATGAAATGTAACATTCCTTCTGCATCAGAGAAAGCTGAGTGAGATGGAGGAGAATCAACAGTTGTATATGGTTCTACAGCACGAATCTTAGCGATTTCTGGAGTATTTTTATTTGCTGGTAAAATTCCTCCGTGACCTGGTTTTGCACCTTGAGAAATTTTCAACTCAATCATTTTTACATTTGGTAAAGTAGCACGCTCTACATACTTATCTGGATCGAAACCACCATCAGCTGCACGACATCCAAAATATCCTGTACCAATTTGCCAAATCAAATCTCCACCTGGCTGTAAGTGATATGGAGAAATTCCCCCTTCACCTGTATTGTGCGCAAAGTTTCCTAATTTGGCTCCTTTGTTCATTGCTAATACAGCATTTTCACTTAACGAACCGAAAGACATTGCAGAAATGTTTAATAAACTTGCTAAATAAGGTTGTTTACATTCGCTTCCACCAACTTTTACACGTGGATCATCAGCATGTTTGATTTTTCCTGCATACATCGAGTGATTTAACCACTCATATCCTGGTTCATAAACATCTAATTGCGTCCCAAAAGGAACTGTGTCAATTACATTTTTTGCACGACGATACACCATACTACGCATCAAACGGTCAATAGGCTTTCCTTCAGTATCCGTTTCAACAAAGTATTGCATAATTTCTGGACGAATACTTTCTAACAAATAACGTCCATGTCCAATAATTGGAAAGTTTCTTCTGATAGCGTGCTTTGTTTGCGAGATATCTGCAAATCCTAAAGCAATCAAAGGAAGAATAATTATTAAAGACCATAAGATACCTGGCCAAAAATAAGAGATTACTCCAATTGCAACAAGAGTAACGATAGATCCTACTACGAAAAGTTGTCTTACTTTCATAAGTAAAAATTTAAATGATTTTGATTAAAAATTTGGTGTCAAATATATCTAAAAAAACTCGGTTTAACGCCTATATTTCTGAAATAATTTCTTTTAAATTGTTGATTTCAAACGTTAGAGAAAACCCATTATTTCAAATAAGTTAACAATTATCTAATGTAGTGAAATAAAATGAAATATTATTTAGATTTTTTTAAAAGATGTTCAAACTTTTTGAGAAATGTCAAAAGAATTATTCTTTGTAAACTCTCGTTAAATCCAATAATTTGATTGGTCCCATCGAAAAATTCTTAACTTTTTTATTCAAAAATAACGTTGTTTGATCATAAAATAATGGCAAAATTGGAGCGTTTTGCATCATCAATGCATCCATTTTTTGATAAATTTTGGCACGTTCGTCTAGATTATTGGTCAAAAATGCTTGTTCGTACATTTTATCAAATTCACCATTTTTGTAATGTGAATAATTTGGACCTTCTGGCGCAAAGTTTTTCGAATAATATAAAGACAAAAAGTTTTCGGCATCTGGATAATCTGCTCCCCAATTTGCGCGGAACAACGTAAATTTTCCCGTTGCTTTTCCATCGCGCATCGTTGGTCCAGGTACAACATTCACTTTTATTGGTAAGCCTAATTTTGCCATTTCTGCCGCAATATATTCACAAACATCTACATATTCTTGCACAGTTGTCAGCTCGATTGGTACAATTTTTTCGTTCGTTTTTTTATAGCTATTGATTAGTTCACGTGCTTTTTCGGGAGAATATTTGTAACCACTTTCTGGCGAATAACCTGGTAAACCTTTCGGAATGAAACCTCCATCTGCTTCAAAAGCTTGACCTTTCATCATATATTTGATGATTTTGTTTTTATCAACTCCATAATTTAATGCTTGACGCAATTTCAAATCAACTGCATTGGGCGCATCAAGATAAAAACATAAATAAACGGTACTTAAATAAGGAACTTTTTGAATCGTTAAAATATTTGAATATTTTGGATTCAAATCTCCGATTGGATTTAAAATTTCATCTTTATAAGAAGGATCCAAATCTGCCATCATATCCAAATTACCTTTGATTAATTCTAAAAATTCTGAATTTTTCTCTGGTAAAAATGATAAATTAACCGCTTCTAAATATGGTAAACGTTGTCCTTTTTCATCAAACTCGAAATACTTTGGATTTTTTCTAAAAACCATTTTCACATTATCTTCCCAAATCTTAAATTGAAAAGGGCCTGTACCAATTGGATGTTTCAAGAATTCATCGTTTCCATTTTTGAATAATTCTTTCGGAACAACCGAAGCATATTTCATCGAAATTAATCCCAAAAATGCAGGATAAGCCTCTTTTAATTTAATTTCAAAAAGTGTATCATTTATCGCTTTATATGAATCAATATTATTCATAATCCAACCTCCAGAACCTCCAGCTTTCGGATCTTTTAAACGATTAAAACTATACTCGAAATCTGAAGCCGTTACAATTCGAGTCGAATCTTTTCCGAAAGCTTCATGTTTATGAAAAAAAACATCATTTCTCAAAGTAAAAGAATACGTTTTTCCATCTTCAGAAATTGTCCAAAATTTTGCAATATCTGGCTGAATTTCTAGTTCGTTATCAATCTTCACTAAACTATTGTACATTAAATTGCATGCCCAATTATTGGCTTGTGTACGTGCATTGATAGGATCTAAAGAAGAAATATTATCGTAACGATTTAATTTAAATACTTTGTTTTCATCGATTTCAATTTTCTTAGAACACGAAAATATTGAAACGAATAACATAATGTAGATAAAGTATTTAGTCATTTTGAATAGCTGATTTATTTATGTTTCAAAACTATGGATAATTTCTTAAATTTGCAGCTATGAATAATCAAACTAAAACAGTTGCATTTCATACATTGGGATGTAAACTTAATTTTTCTGAAACTTCGACGATCGCAAGAAACTTGAAAGATAATGGATATCAGAAGGTTGAGTTTACAGATTCTGCGAATGTGTACGTGATAAATACATGTTCGGTAACCGCAAATGCAGACAAAGAGTGCAGAACGATTGTGAAAAATGCAATGAAAGCAAATCCAGAAGGTTTTGTTGTCGTTGTAGGTTGTTATGCGCAGTTGAAACCGCAAGAAATTGCGGAAATGGAAGGTGTTGATTTGGTTTTAGGAGCTGCAGAAAAATTTAATATTGCTGAATATTTAGACGATATCAATAAAAAAGAAGAAACAATTGTACATTCTTGTGAGATTGAAGAAGCCGATTTTTACGTTGGTTCATACTCAATCGGTGATCGTACGCGTGCTTTTTTGAAAGTGCAAGATGGTTGCGACTACAAATGTACGTATTGTACAATTCCTTTGGCTCGTGGAATTTCGCGTTCAGATACAGTAGAAAATGTTATCAAAAATGCGAATGAAATTGCACAAAAAGGAATCAAAGAAATTGTATTAACGGGTGTAAATATTGGTGATTACGGTAAAGGTGAATTCGGGAATAAAAAACACGAACATACTTTCTTGGAATTGGTACAAGAATTAGATCAAGTTGATGCGATAGAACGAATCAGAATTTCTTCGATTGAACCAAATTTATTAAAAAATGAAACAATTGATTTTGTTTCAAAAAGTAATCGATTTGTTCCGCATTTCCATATTCCATTACAATCTGGTAGCGATGAGATTTTGAAGAAAATGAAACGTCGTTATTTATCTAATCTTTATTTAGATCGTGTAACAAAAATTCGCGAAGTGATGCCAAATGCGTGTATTGGTGTAGATGTAATTGTTGGTTTTCCAGGAGAAACAGAAGAATTGTTTATGGAAACATATAATTTCTTAAACGAATTACCAATTAGCTATTTACATGTATTTACTTATTCGGAGCGTGATAATACAGAAGCGATCGAATTTGAAGGAGTTGTAGATCAAGGAGAACGTAAACGTCGTAATAAAATGTTACGAATTTTATCAGAGAAAAAACGTCAAGCTTTTTATCAGTCTCAATTAAATTCTACTCAAAAAGTGCTTTGGGAACATGATAATAAAGACGGGAAAATGTTTGGTTTTACAGAAAATTATGTAAAAGTTCAGACAGATTTTAATCCTGAATTAGTCAACGAAACGCAAATTGTAGATTTGGTTAGAATCAATCACAATGGAATTGTTGAAGTGAAAATTCAAGAGTTAGAATTAGCAAAATAAAATTGTAAATATTAGTTAAAAAGAAGTTCATGTATTTTGAGCTTCTTTTTTTTTTGATTTACCTTTACATTTAGGAATAATAATTGTAGTTTTAAATAAAAAATCAAGGTCATGAAAATTATACACTTTACTTTTATAATTTTGTTGTCATTATTTGTAACAAGCTGTGGAACAGTTCAAGTAAGTACAGATTACGACAGATCAGCAAATTTTGCTTCATATAAAACTTATACTTTTCACCAAAAAGGATTAGATAAGTTAAAGGTTAACGATTTGGATAAGAATCGACTAATTAAAGCAATTGATGCACAAATGGCTACAAAAGGATTTACAAAAGTAAGTTCTGATGCAGGCTTAGTTATTAATTTATTGACAAGTTCTAAAGAACAAGTTTCTGTAAATAATAACAATTGGGGCTACGGTCCTTATGGTTACTATGGCGGATATTACGGCGGAAATAGCGTTTCTTCTTATCAAGCAGGAACAATTGTAATAGACATTATTGATGATAAACGTAATATATTGGTTTGGCAAGGTGTTGGTTCTGATCTTAATTTGAGTAATATCAGTGCTAAAGCGGAAAGAATCCCGAAAGCAATTGAAGAAATTCTTGCTAAATTTCCACCTCAACCAAAGAAATAAATTTTCGAAAATAATATAGAAAGTTCTTCATTTGGAGAGCTTTTTTTATGAAATGAAGTTTGTATTAAAAAAAGCTTTAATTTTGTTAAAATTATACAATAACTTATGAAAAATTTATAAACCAATCTATTAAGTTTATTTCTTTTAAGTTTATCTACTTTTTCTTTTGCTCAAATCGAATTTGGAGTTAAAGGAGGTGTTGGACTTAGTAACACAACTATTGTTCATGGAGTTTCTAAAGAGAGAGTTGGATTTTTAGTTGGAGGAGTTGCAAAATATCAATTAACTACTCGAAACGAAAATCATTATTTACAAGCTGAAGTTTTATATACTACTCAAGGTGAATATTCGTTATATAAAGAAGGTGGAGAGAAATACAAAGCTTTCTTAAATTATATCAATATTCCAATTATGTATAAATACTATTTTGATGATCAAGGAAAAGATTTCTTCGTTGAAGGTGGTCCTCAATTAGGTTTCAAAGTATCAGAAAAATTTGATGAAAATGAACCTGAAAGAGAAAATAATGTTCCAAAATCGTTTGATTTAGCTTTTAATATCGGTGGAGGTTATTCTATTGATAGAAAATACGAAATTAATTTACGCTATCAATATGGTTTAATAGATACTTACGACTATAAACGTTGGGATAATGGAACAAATCGTTCATCATTTTTAACTTTAGGAATTACATATTTCTTCAAATAAATTCAAAACCGCTTTATAGCGGTTTTTTTATTATCTTGTTTTAAAATTTAGTCAATGAATTTTAAACAAATTATTATTTTAGGTTTTTTCTTAATTAGTAGTAATCTATTTGCACAAAATACAATTAAAGGAAAAGTGATTGATGAAAAATCGCTTCCAATTATTAATGCTGAAATCTATGTCGATAATTCTACGATTAAATCAAAAACGAACGAAAAAGGTGAATTTGAACTAAGTCTTCCTAATGGACAATATAACTTAATTGTTCGTGCAAGTTTGTTTGAAAATTATATTTTGAATGTTAATACAAATCAAATTACATTTTATAAAGTAGTTTTAGAACCTGAAGTGGTAGCGTTGCAAGAAACAGTTGTTCAAGCAATATCTAAAGAAGATTGGTTGTATTATTATCAGACTTTTTTGAAATTGTTTTTGGGAAGTAATGAAGCTGCAAAAAAATGCAAAATAGAAAATTCGAAAGACTTAAGGTTTAAATATGATAAAAATACACGACAATTATCTGCTACTTCTAGAAATCCTTTAATCATTACAAACAATTACTTAGGTTATAAAATCGAGTATGACTTGGTTGATTTTAATGTTGATTTTAAGTCAAATTATGTCTTAACTCTTGGAACAGCACTTTTTACTGAGTTAAAATCATCAGCTTCTAAAGAAAAAAAATGGCAAGAAAATCGTCGTAAATCTTATTTAGGAAGTATTACTCATTTTATGAAAGCAGTTTATGAGAATAAAATTGAGGAAGAAGGATATGATATAAAACGATTGATTCGCAAGGATAATCCTGAATACATAAAATTTAAAGAAGAAACTTTGTTAGGAGGTAGAATTGAAGGTAAAGTTCTTCCAAAAATAATTACTTACTTAGTTAATCAAAAAGTTCCATCTGATAGTTTGAAAATCGTTGATAATAATAATCAGTATCTTAATTTTAAAGGATTATATTCAGTTGAATATAAAAATGAAAAAGAGGATTTGGACTATGCAAAACAGAATGGTGCAAAATATATTTCGAACCAACTTTCTATTTTCGCTATAAAAAGCGATTTATTAAAAATTGAAGAAAATGGTACATATTACCATCCTGCTAATTTGGTTGTTGAAGGATATTGGAGCTGGGAAAAAATAGCAAACATGGTTCCTATGGATTATAAAATTGAGTAATATTTAAAACCTATTTCTTAATTCCATAATATCCATGACTTTTCTTTATTGCCCATTTTTCTTTAAAATGAATCCATTTTAGTTGAAAAATCTTGCGCATTAACTTATCTGTATAGCGCATAATAAATACATGATAAATGGTATTCATCACTTGAAAAAACTCATTAGGAAAGGCGCGTAAAGACATTGAAAATCCTGCTTCTAAATAACGATTATAATGCCAATAACCACGTGGGATAAATAAAGCATCGCCATGATTCATGACAAAATCAAAACCTTTTGCGTGTTTCAAAGCTGGGAATTTTTCGTAATCGGGATGATCATAATCAATTTCGTAAATTGTATGTACAGAAAGTGGAACTTTATATAAAGCTTTGGATTGTTTTGGATCAAACAACAAAATTCGTTTATCACCTTGAAACTGAAAATGAATAAAATCCGTCATGTCAACATCATAATGCATCAAAACTTTAGCTTCACTTCCTCCAAAAAGAAGATTATAAAAAGTTAGAACAAAAACTCTTAAAAGATTCGATTGCTTCTATTGTTGAAAGTAATTACAAAAGTTTGATTACACCGACTGGAATTGTTTCAAAAGAATTTATGTTGAAAGATCCGCTTGGGTTGACTTTTGTTGCATTAAATCGTTTAAAAGAAAAGAATTTGACGGATGATTTCGAAGTTTACAATGGATTTATTGTGACGAAAGATCATTCGAAATTATTTCTTTTTATCAATCCTAAATTTTCAGGAAGTGAAACAGAACATAATACTGAATTTGTTAATCGTTTAGAAGAAATTCAACAGCATTTAAATCCAGAATATAGCGGAAAATCAACATTGAGTTATTTCGGTTCAAGCTTTATTGCAGTTGCGAATGCAAAACAAATTAAACAAGATATTATTACAACTGTTTTGATTTCGATGATTACATTAATGGTCATTTTAATTGTATTTTATCGAAAAATTTACATTCCGATAATTATTTTTATTCCTTCCGTTTTTGGTTTTTTCTTTGCTTTGGCACTTTTGTATTTTATTCAAGGTACAATTTCTGCAATTTCTTTGAGTATTGGAGCAGTTTTATTAGGAATAACGATTGATTATTCGTTGCATATCATGACGCATTATAAGCACAATAGCGATTCTAAAACATTGTTTAAGGAGATTACAAAACCGCTTATCATGAGCTGTACAACTACAGCGATTGCATTTTTGTGTTTACTTTTTGTGAAATCAGATGTGTTGAAAGATTTAGGAATTTTTGCTGGAATAACAGTTGTTGTTTCTGGTGTTTTTTCATTGTTGATTATTCCACATTTATATCATCCAAAAGAAGATGCGATTGAAAATAATTCTTCAATAATAGAGAAGTTAGCGTTCTTTTCATTTCATAACAACAAGATATTGATTGGTGCTTGTGTTCTTTTGATTATAGTGAGTTGTTTTACGTTTAATAATGTAAATTTTGATAAAGATTTGTCTAAGCTAAATTATGTTCCAACCGATCAAAAAATAGCGGAACAAAAGTTAGAAACTTCTTCAAATTCTATCTCAAAATCGTTGTATGTTGTCAATTATGGAAACAATGTAGAAGATGTTTTAAATCAAAATATTGCGTTAACAAATAAGCTTGAACTAGCAGAAAATAAGGATGAGATTTTAAGTTATAATTCCATTCAATCGTTGGTTTTACCAATTTCAGTTCAACAAGAAAAAATTAAAGATTGGGAAAATTTTTGGAATACAGAGAAGGTGAGTTTTGTAAAAAATGAGTTTATTAAGGATGGAAAAAAATATGGTTTTAAAGAAAGTATTTATAATCAATTTTTCTCAATTTTCGATAAAGCATATAAACCTTTAAAATTAGAAGATTACCGCGCGTTTAATCCTTCTCTTTTTGAAGAATTTGTTTCTCATAAAAATGGGTTTTATACGATTTCTACTTTAGTAAAATTAAAGGAAGAAAGCCGAGAAAACTTCATCAAACAATATCATAATAAAGAAACAATTGTAATTGATCGTAAACAGCTAAACGAAAATTTTTTAGGAAATTTAGTTACTGATTTTAATAATCTTGTCAATTACTCATTTATTGCTGTTTTATTAATATTGTGGTATTTCTTTCGACGTATCGAATTGGTTATTATTAGTGCAATTCCTATCGCATTATCAGGTTTGGTTACAGCTGGATTGATGGGACTTTTTGATATTAAATTCAATATTTTTAGCAGTATTGTATGTACATTGGTTTTTGGGCATGGTGTTGATTTTAGTATTTTTATGACGAGTGCTTTACAAAAAGAATATACGACTGGAAAAGACGAAATGCCTACTTATCGCACTTCGATTTTATTAGCAGTTATCACGACAATTTTAGCAATTGGAGCGTTAATTTTTGCCAAACATCCAGCGTTAAAATCAATTGCATCAGTTTCGTTAGTTGGAGTTGTGGCAGCGCTAGTAATTACATTTATTTTCTACCCAATTTTATTTCGATTTTTCATCTCAAATCGTCCTAAAAAAGGTAAAAGTCCAATGACGTTGTGGTTAGCAATTCAAAGTGGAATTTTCTTCATTTATTTTGGATTATTTGGTACGGTAACTTCATTAATTCTTCGATTTTTGATGCTTATTTTACCAATTTCGAAAGAAAAAAAATATAAACTTTTTGGTTGGGGAATGTCAACTTTTATGAAATCTGTGTTGATGTTAAAGCCAACTGTTGTCAAGAAAATTATTAATCTAAATCAAGAAGATTTTAAGAAACAATCAATCATAATTGCGAATCACACTTCGTTCTTGGATACGTTGGCGATTGGAATGTGTACGCCTAAAATTGTGTTCTTAGTGAACGATTGGGTTTACAAATCGCCAATTTTTGGTCGTGCCGTGAAAATGGCTGGTTTTTATCCTGTTTCAAATGGTGTTGAAAATAATATTGAAGAGATTAAAACTCGAATTGGGAATGAGTTTTCGTTAATGATTTTCCCTGAAGGAACGCGTTCTCGAACGAATAATATAAATCGTTTTCACAAAGGTGCATTTTATTTGGCGGAGAAATTACAACTTGATATTTTACCAATTTATATTCATGGGAATTCTGAAATTATTCCAAAAGGAGAATTTTTAATTTTTGATGGACATATTTATTCAATAATAGGTAAAAGAATTGCTTGGAATGATGAAAACTATGGTTTGAATTATTCAGAACGAACTAAAAGAATCAGTAAGGAATTTAAAAATAATTTTCAAGAAATTCGAGATAAATATGAAGATAAAAACTATTGGAAACAGAAATTATTTTTAAGTTTTTTGTACAAAGAATCTGAAATTATTCAAGTTGTAAAAAAGGATTTTAGTTTGAATAAATCTGTTTATCATCAATTAAATAATGCATTTACAAAAGATGAAAAAATAGTTCATTTTTCGAATGATTTTGGACAAATTGATTTTTTATTATTGATGCAACAAGCAAACCGAAAAATAATAACGTTTGTAAAAGAGGAAGAAAAGCGAGAGATTGCAGCAACAAATTACATTACAAAAATTCGTTCGTTAGAATATCGTTCTGATCTTGATGTTATAGATGATTATAAGACGCTTTTAATTTCTACTGATATTGAAAATATTTATCAAGAAACAATAAATCAATTTGAGAAAATTGTTGTTTTAAAGAATAGAAATATTGACGAATCACTTTTTACAAGTTTTGCCCAACAAACCGAAACAAATGAATACACAATTTACACAAAATAATTCTGAATCTCATTACGATGTAGTCGTTATTGGTAGTGGTTTGGGAGGACTTGTTTCTGCGCTTATTTTGGCAAAAGAAGGAAAGAAAGTTGTTGTATTAGAAAAGAACAATCAGTTTGGAGGGAATTTGCAAACTTTTGTTCGAAATAAAACAATTTTTGATACTGGTGTTCACTATGTTGGAGGTTTGGATAAAGGAGAAAATTTGTATAACTATTTCAGTTATTTGAATATATCCGACAAATTGAAATTGCGCCAGTTGAATAAAAATGGTTTTGATATGATTTCGTTTGATGATGATTCTCAGGAATATCCAATTGCGCAAACGTATCAGAATTTTGTTGATCAATTAGCTGTTTTTTTTCCTGAAGAGAGAGAAAATTTAATCAAATACAGCAAAAAATTAGAGGAAATTTGTTCTGCTTTTCCTATGTATAATTTGAATATCGGAACTTTTGCTGATGAAGAAGATTTTTTGTCGATTAATGCGAAAGAATACATCGATTCGGTTTTCACAAATAAGCGTTTGAAAGCGGTTTTAGTAGGAAATAATTTTCTTTATGTAGGACAAGCAGAGAAAACGCCTTTGTACATACACGCGCTTTCAGTTAACTCTTATATACATTCGGCTTGGAGATGTGTAAATGGAGGAAGCCAAATCGCGAAACTTTTGATCAAAGAACTGAAGAAATATGGAGGTGAAATTTATAAATACCAAGAAATAAAATCATTTGTACAAAACGAGAATGAAGAAGTAATTGGTTGTGAAACAACAAAAGGAAAACGTTTCTTTGGTAATTTATTCATTTCGAATATTGACATTAAAAAAACAATAGATATGTTAGGCGAGCGTAAGTTTGGTAAACCATTTTCTCGACGCGTCAAAAGCTTGGAAGTAACGCCTTCTGCATTTACTATTTATATTGTTTTTAAGCCAAAAAGTTTTTCCTATATCAATCATAATATTTATCATTTTAACTCGATAAATGATGTGTGGGACAGCTACGAAAAAACTACAAATGATTGGCCAAATACATACATTGCAACATTTAGTATGGATCAACAAGATGAAGAGTATTCGGAAAGTATGACGGTTATGACGTATATGATGTTTGATGAAGTACAAAAATGGGAAGAATCGTATAATGTTGATATTAATGATAATTACGGAAATAGAGGAGAAGAATATGAAGAATTTAAACGTCAGAAAACGGAATTAATCATTCGTAAATTAGAGAAAAAATTTCCTGATATTAGAGAAAAAATTTCTTCAATTCATACTTCTACGCCTTTATCTTATCGCGATTTTATAGGTTCTGAAAAAGGAAATATGTATGGATATTTGAAAGATAGTAATCATCCGATGAAAACATTTATTTCACCAAGATCAAAAGTAAAAAATGTGTTTTTTACTGGTCAAAATGTCCGTGTTCATGGAGTTTTGGGTGTAACGGTTGGTGCATTTGTAACATGTTGCGAAATCCTTGGTGCTGACTATTTAATGAATAAAGTTCATCGTGAAATAAAACTAAATGCGAATGAATAAAACTATTTACTTTTTTACGTTTATTTTTTTTACGTTTATATCTTGTGGCATTAGAAAAAGTTTAGAAAATCGTCCTGATTTGTCTACTTTTCAATCAAAACAATATAGTAGAAATGAGATCAATGACTCACTTTTTTATATTGAAAATAATTTTTTTAAGAAAAATAAAACACAAAATTGGGAACTTTTTGTTTCGGGAGATCCGTTAGAAATTGGTCAAAAAACAGGTGTTTTAACGAAAGAATTATATGCTTTTCAAGAGCAATCTTTCATGAATTTGATAACTGATTTTATTCCTTCTGAAAAGCGCAGAAAATTTCTTTTCAAAGTACTCAAATATTATAATCGAGATTTACATAAATATGTCAACAACGAATATAAAGCACAAATTTATGGACTTTCTGAGTCTGCAAATAGCCGCTATGATTCGTTAATAGACAAATATAATCGTAACCTTTTTTTACATGGGGCGCACGATATAGGACATGCTATGCATGATTTGATGTTGGTTGGTTGTTCATCTTTGGCTGTTTTGGATAATAAATCTGAAGATGGAGGTTTGTTGATTGGTCGCAATTTTGACTTTTATGCAAATGATGATTTTGCGAAGAATAAAATAGTTTCGTTTGTCAAGCCAAATTCTGGTTATCCATATATGTCGGTGACTTGGGGTGGAATGATTGGTGTTTCGTCTGGAATGAATCTGGAAGGGCTTACAGTAACGATAAATGCGGGAAAATCTTCTATTCCACTTAAAGCAAAAACGCCCATTTCTCTCGTTGCTTTAGAAATTTTACAATATGCCTCAACGATTGATCAAGCAATTGAATTAGCAAAGACTAAAAAGGTTTTCGTTTCTGAGAGTATTATGATTGGTAGTTCAAAAGATCATCGTGTGGTGTTGATAGAAATTTCTCCTAAAAAGTTTGGTGTTTATGAAGTTCAAAATCAACCTTATTTAGCATGTACTAACCATTTTCAGAGTGATGTTTATTTGGATGATAAGCGAAATAATATTCAAAAAGAGGAAAGTCATTCGGTTTATCGTTTTGAAAAAATTGAAGAACATCTTTCGAATGAAAATAAACTAAATCCCGCTAAAATGGTTGAATTATTGCGTGATACAAATGGTTTGAAAAACACCAAATTAGGTTACGGAAATGAAAAGGCTTTGAATCAACTAATGGCGCATCACGCAGTTGTTTTTCAACCAGATAAACGATTGGTTTGGGTTTCGTCAAATCCATATCAATTAGGTGAGTTTACAGCTTATGATTTGAATAAAATTTTTAATGATTCTATTTCAAATTATATGTTAAATGTAGATAGTTTGAGAATAGAAAAAGACAAGTTTGTCTTATCTGCTGATTATTCTAATTATGAAAAATATCGTGAACAAACACACCAAATAAGTAAGTTGATAAAAGAAAATAAGAAAATTGATGAAACTTTTTTAACAAGTTACATTCAAAATAATCCTGATTTTTGGTTGGTTTATGACAAAGTTGGTGATTATTATTTTCAGCAGAAAGATTATCAACAAGCGAGTTTTTATTATAAATTAGCATTGACAAAGGAGGTGACTACAGTTCCTGACCGAAATAAAATTCAGAAAAAATTATCCAAATGTTCTCGAAAAACGCGTTAACATCCTTAGAACTTCAATCTTTAGAAGAGATTAAAGAATTTCAAAATCAGAAACTTCAAGAACAGATAAAGTATCTTGCGACGCATTCCAAATTTTATCAAGATTTATTCAAAAAATATCAAATTGATTGGAAATCTATTCAAACAACGGAAGATTTAAAATTAATTCCTGTTACAACGAAGAATGATTTGCAACAATATAATTTTGATTTTTTATGTGTTCCATTAACTGAAATTATTGATTACTCAACAACTTCTGGAACTTTAGGTGATCCTGTAACATTTGGTTTGACGGATAAAGATTTAGATCGTCTGGCAGCAAATGAAATGAATTCTTTTCAACGAATTGGGGTTCAAAAAGGTGATGTTGTACAATTGATGACAACGATTGATCGTCGTTTTATGGCTGGTTTGGCGTATTTTCTTGGTTTGAGAAAAATAGGCGCGGGCGTTATTCGTGTTGGTGCTGGAGTTCCGCAATTGCAATGGGATTCTATTTTAAAATATCAACCCAAATTTTTGGTTGCTGTTCCATCTTTTTTATTGAAAATGTTAGATTATGCAGAGAAAAATAACATCGATTATCAAAATTCATCCGTAAAATCGGTTTTGTGTATTGGAGAGTCGTTGCGTGATAAAGATTTGAATTCGTCTTTGTTGGCGCAAAAAATAAATTCGAAATGGGATATTCAACTTTTTTCGACTTATGCTTCAACCGAGATGGGAACAGCGTTTACAGAATGTAATGAATCGGTTGGAGGACATCATCAGCCAGATTTGATTATCACAGAAATTTTAGACGAGAATAATGAAGTTGTACAAGATGGTGAATTAGGTGAATTGACAATTACAACATTAGGAATAGAAGGAATGCCTTTATTGCGTTTTAAAACAGGTGATTTAGTACGCAAACATTCCGATAAATGTATATGCGGGAGTAATTCGTATCGATTAGGACCAGTTGAAGGTAGAAAGCAACATATGATAAAGTACAAAGGAACAACCTTGTATCCGCCAGCTTTACATGATATTTTGAATCATTTTGATGAAATCAAATTACATTTAATCGAAATTTATTCGAACGAATTTGGAACAGATGAAATTTTAATTCGATTAGTTTCAACAGACGAAACCGATGATTTTTTAGCAAAAATAAAAGATTATTTCAGAGCAAAATTACGCGTAACGCCTTCTATAAAATTTGAAACTTTTGAAGAATTACAATCAATTGTTTTCAAGCCAGAAAGTAGAAAACCAATTACGTTTGTTGATTATAGAGAAAGTTAAATATATGAAATAAAAAGTCCACTGAAAGTGGACTTTTTATTTGAAAATATCTTATTTTAAATAAGTATCAGAATTTCTTGCCGGGCTTTTAACCTCTGGCCATTCTTGCTGTTTTCCGTCTCTACCATTAGGTAAAATACGACGCTCACGACTTACTAAATCTTTTTCTTGATCTGCCATCATCGTTAAAGTAGCACTCAAAATTGCATTCGTTTGTACTTCTTCAAAAACGATTTTATCATACGTATCTTTGTTTGTGTGCCAAGTATACGTACCGTAACCCCAATTTAATGAACTAAGTCCGAAAGCTGGCGCTCCTGCAGCGATAAAAGATGCATGATCCGATCCTCCACCACTTGGCATTCCAGGGAAATCTGTCTTGATTTCTTTCGTAATAAAATTAGGAACAGCTTGTAACCAGCGCGTCATGTATTCATATGATTTTTCAAAACCAGATCCATTGATGTTTACTACACGTCCTGTTCCATTATCTTGGTTAAATACAGCTTGAGTGTTTTTAATAATTTCTGGATGATCTTCTACAAAAGCACGAGAACCATTCAATCCTTGTTCTTCACTTCCCCATAAACAAATCAAAATTGTACGTTTGTTATTTGGGTATAATTTTTTGATTGTACGAATTGTTTCCATCATTGTGATAGTTCCAGTTCCGTTATCTGTTGCTCCTTGCGCTCCATCCCAAGAATCGAAGTGAGCAGAAAGAATAATGTACTCGTTTGGTTTTTCTTTTCCTTTAATTTCTCCAATAATATTGAATGTTTTCGCAACTCCATTGTGTTTAGATTGTGCATTAACAGTCAATTTTGGAGCAGTTCCATTTTCAGCTAAACGATATAACATTCCGTAATCTTCATTCGAAATATCTAACATTGGGATAGTTTTCGTTTTTGCACCAAAAATTCTATTTGCTCCCATAATTCCTGTCCAATAAGAAATTGCAACCGCTGCAGCTCCATTTTTCTCAAAAACTTCTGGAAGTGTATTGTTGTTGTAACCTGTCACTTTTATAGAATTTGCCCAAGCTTCGGCTTCAGCTTTTCTTGTTTCAGTAACTTTTTTATACAAATCCTCTAAACCAAAATCTTTGTATTGATAATCAGAACGTCCATATGATTGGTTTTGTGACATCAAAACAACTTTTCCTTTTACAGAAGGTAACCATGCGTCAAATTCAGCTTTTGTTTTGAAAACAGGCATTGCGATAGCATCTGCATTCACAGCTTTTTTAGTTGCTGGTGACCATGCTAATTGAGTAGCTTCGATAGATTTTGCTCTTGGATACGTCATATCAACATGCGTTATTCCGCGCTCCCATGCTTTCCATGTTCCATAATCTTCACGGCGGGCATCAATTCCCCAAGATTTCAACGTTTTAATTGCCCATTCTCCTGCTTGATCCATTTGTGGAGTTCCTACTAAACGAGGTCCGATTCCGTCTAATAATTCGTGCGAAATTTTCTTCAACTGCGAATTATTTTGAATTTCGGTTACAAAACTTTGTACAGTTGGGTCTAATTTTTCTTGTGCTTGCGCATGTACCGCAATAGACGATAATACAATTGTAGAGTAGGTTAATGTGTTAATCAATTTCATAATTAAAGTAATTTCGTGTGATAAATTTTACAAATTAGGTCTAAAATAGAATATTTTGTGAAATAAAAAAAGACATCTGTAGATGTCTTTTGTGTAATTATGTTTTTTTGAAAATATAGTATTGTTTTTTAACTATCTTTCATTTTAATGAATCGATTATTTTGTAGCACAAATATTTTGTCAGGGTTATAGGCATGATTCTTTTTCGATTCTTCATTTAATGGAAAAACCGTAATTGCTAAAACTGGAAAATCATTGAAACTAAATATCTGTAAATTAATGTTTTTATATAAATATTCGTCCTGAGAAAAATTTGCATCAAGTAAATTGTAATAATTAATCAATTCGACATCGCTCATAATACTTTCGGTTAAATTTTCTGGATGATAACCAACAAATAATAAACCTCCCTGACCATGCAGCATTGCATAAATATTTTTTTCAATTTCTTTCGGACAATTCTTTTCTAAAAACTGAACATAATTAAAATATTGATAATGAAAAAGATGATCGTAAAGACAATCTAGAATAAATTCGTTGTTCGAAATATTATTTATAAAAAATTGTCTTGTTGGGTTATTCCACAAAAAAGGTGTGTCTAAAATTTTGAAATAGTCATCTTTAATAGCAAAATTTGAGAATAGATTTTTATTTAATTTTATTGCATTTATTTGTTCTTCAAAACCTAAATTTTTCAGTAACTTATATTCGTTTATTAAATTGTTAAGTTGTTCAGAATAATTAATTTGTTTAGAATTTTTTAAAGAATAAATTTCATATTCGTTATCTTTTTTTAAAGAATCGAAATCTTCATTTAACACAAAAGACAAACTAATTCCGTAAGGAAAAATGGTTTCATTTGGAGTGATAAAAATAGCTTCTTGATTAACTAGTTTTAAGCGTTTGTAATTATTTTCGTTAGGAAAATTGATTTCAGTATTTATTCGATCAATTGCTTTTGGTTGAATAAAGTTACTTTCAATTTGTAGCAAACCTTCATTTGAAATAATTTCGATGTAATTTTTAAGAAAATTAAAAGCATCCAACCTATTTTTTAACCCGTTATCCGAATTAAATTCAGTTGTTTGAAATTCTTTTGAGCTTGTGCAAAAACGTGTTTTTACAACATAAGTTATTGTAGATAAAATGTTTTTGTGCATAGTTGAATTTTAATCTTTTGTAAATGTAAAAGATTAGTTTTTAATAATTTTTACTAAAAAACACTTTTTTATAAAAATTATTAAGTGTTTTTGTTAAGAACTTTTTGATTCCGTTTTCGATAAAATAGTCACTTTTTTTAACATTGTTTTTGAGGAAATGATAAAATTATAAATTTGATTTAAACAAAAAATCCTCAACTCCGAAGAATTGAGGATTTACTAACCAACTAAAATTAACTATATCTATGAAATTTGTATGCTACGTTTTTCTTTTGGTAAAGCTTCTTCTTTCTTAGGTAGAACTAATTGCAAAATTCCGTTTACATAAGAAGCTTCTATTTTATCTTCGTTTATGGTTTCTGGCAATGTAAATGCTCTTCTGAAGCTTGAAAAATTAAATTCTTTTCTCGAAAATTTTTCTTCTTTTACTTCTTCATTTTGTTTAAATTCTGATGAAATTTTCAAAATATTTTCATCAATTTCAATAGAGAAATCTTCTTTGTTTAAACCTGGTGCAGCTAATAAAATCTCGAAACTATCTTCATTTTCTTTGATATTTACTGCAGGAAATTGATTTTGAGAATTTACAAAAGTTTCAAATTTTGGACGCATTGCATTTTCAAATCCAAAAGGAAAATAATTTGCTCTATTTTTTCTTGCTGTATTCATGTCTTGTATGTTTAAATTTTTGATTTCATTGTTCATGTTTTCACTTTATTCAAATTATGTGCAAATCGATATTTTAAGACAAAATGACTGGTTTTTACTATTTTCAAATGTCAAAATGACCGAAAATTTAAATTTTGAACATAAAAAAATCCTGAAAAGTCATTTTCAGGATTTGTAAATCTCGGTAAAGATTCTATTTATTTATAAATTTCGTCTAAAACTTTTGCTAAACGTAGACCGCCTTTTAGCATTTGATCTTCGATCGTTTTTTTGTTGTCAAAATGATAACGGTAACCTAATTTATCGTCCATTTTAACACCTGCGTAAATTCTGTTTGCAATAATATAAGAGCCGTAAATCCAATCAGCAAAAGTTCCTTCTTGCATTGTTTTTTGTTGTTCTTTCGTTGCAATATCCAGTAAATTAGAATATTCTGTGTACGAATAGTTTTCGTAATCAACCAATTTAGAATCCCAAACGGTATGAATATTTACTTTATCGCGAAACCATTCAACTTTGATTCTATTTCCACCCAAATCGTCTGGACGCCCAACATGTAAAGGTTGATGCGCATCTCCCAAAATGTGAATCAAGAAATATAAATCGTGTTGTTTTTGTTCGATTGTTAAATTCTTGTTGTTTTTTAATTCATTAATCAAAAACAAACCTTTTTTGTACATATTATCATCAGAAGTTCCATCTAGCGCAACATCAAATTGTGCACGATCCAAATCTCCTGGAATATTTACGTAATGGTAAGAATCTGCATGTTTCCAAGAATCATCAGACTTGATAAAATCTGGCCAGTTCGCCCAATACGCTAATTTTTGTGGACCAATAATTTTTGTAATTTCTTTACGAGTTTTCTTGCTAATATGTTGTTCTGCAATTTGAGAAACTACTCGGTGACCTGTTAATCCCCAAGCTAAAGCACTTTCTGAAGCTAAAAATGCTCCTAAAAGCATTGCACTTCCTATAATTTTTTTCATTGTGTGAGCTCGATTTTTGACAAAGGTAATAAAACTAATTCAAGTAGAATGAGTGATTTTTGAAGGTGATTTTTAAATGATAGTTAATATTTTTTCAAGTAAAATCAAGTACTTTTTCATAAAAAAAACATCGATTTTAAAATATTCTTAAATAACTTAAAAAACTTAAAAAACTTAAAAAACTTAAAAAACTTAAAAAAAATATTAATTCAATAAACCTCGATAAACAGGCAGATTGGTATGTCTTTTATTTATAATACTAAAAATAATTCAGTACTTTGTTTTGCATAATACTAAAACTTTTATATATATTTGTATAACAAAATAAAACAAGCCGTTCTTATGAATATAGAGAAAACAAAAGTTCAGATGCGAAAAGGTGTACTGGAATATTGTATTCTCAGCATTATCAAAAAAGGAGATGCGTATGCATCTGATATCATAGACGAATTGAAAAAAGCAGAGATGATTGTTGTTGAAGGAACATTATATCCGCTTTTGACAAGACTAAAAAATGATGACCTTTTACAGTATCGCTGGGAAGAATCAACGTCAGGACCACCTCGCAAATATTATGCACTTACAGAGTTAGGTGAAAATTTTTTAAAAGAATTAGCTGAAACTTGGGAACAGTTAATTGAAGCCGTGAATAAAGTAACCACAGAAACGCAGAAAAATGGATAAAACAGTATCAATAAGTATAGGAGGATTTTCTTTCGTGTTAGACGAAATCGCCTATAATAAATTAAAGACCTATTTACAAGATGTAAAAACTTCGTTGAGAGGTACGGAAGGTGTAGAAGATATTATTGAAGATGTAGAAATCCGTATTTCTGAATTATTTCGTGAACGATTAAAATTTAGAGAAGTCGTAAACGAAGATGACATCAATTTTGTAATTGCAACGATGGGACATCCAGATCAATATAAGGTTGAAGAAGATGAAGAGAACGAAAAAACGTCTACAAATTCATCATACAATTATTCGTCAAATAATCAATCGTATGGTGGGCAACAAACTGGTGCGAAACGTTTGTACCGCGATCCAGATGATACAATTGTAACAGGATTATCTGCTGGTTTGGCGCATTATATGGGCGTTGATCCTTGGTTTGTACGTTCTATTTGGTTAGTTCTTGGAATTTTGGGAATTTTCACAGCAGGTGTATCATTTTTCTTAGTGGTATTCTGTTATTTTATCTTGTTAATTTTTGTTCCAAAAGCAAAAACAACATCAGAGAAGTTACAGATGTACGGACAACCAGCAAACATTGATACATTAAAAAAAAACGTAGAACAAGCTAGTGAAGCTGTTGTAAGTGGAAGCAAAGAATTAAGTAATAAATTAGGCGGAGCCTTTGGTGTTTTTGGTCGAATTTTACTTTGGTTCATCGGATTTATCATTCTAAGTTCAGGAATTGGATTAATCATTGGAGGATTCTTTTTCTTCTTTACTACTTGGACAGAAATGCCAACAGAATTATTCGGTTATCTTGTTGAAGAGGAATGGATGAGCATGGCAGCCAAAATATTTGGAGGAATATTAATGGTAATTCCAGGTATTTTGTTGACAATTTTAGGTGTAAAATGTTTCTGGAATAAAGTAAAAGTAAGCAAAGCTGTCATCTTTGGATCAATCGCTCTTTGGTTTGTTGCATTATTTGCAATCATCGGAATTTCTGTAAGTACAGCAAGTAAATTTAGAAACTCAGTTGAAATGACACAAGAAAAAAGTTATGTTATTCCTTCTGATACCTTACAAGTTTATTTTAGAGAAAATAATGAAGGTAACTTAAAGTTCAAAACTTTTAACGATTTAGATCAATTAATTGATGCTGATGGAAACTTAATCATTCCAATTGATGATATTTTTGAGATTGAAGAAAGTACAGACGATAAACTTCATGTTCAAGTAACTTATTCTTCTAAAGGAGGAAGCAAAGAAGAAGCAAAACGCAATTTAGAAGCAATTAGATATAATTACGAATTAAATGGAAATAAACTTTATTTAGATGAGTTTATTAAAATTCCTAAAGATGGTAAATTTAGAAATCAAACGGTTGATATCAAATTGTATGTTCCTAAGAACAAATTAATTCACACGAATAACACTGATCGAATAACAATTATTAATAATGATAATGATCGTGATTATTTATACGATTTGAAGAATAAATTTATTGGATATAATGGAAAAAAATTCGTATGTTTGAATTGTCAAAAAGATTCAGATTCTGAGGACGATATTAATCTTGATTCAGAGGATGTAAACATAAATTTGAATGACGGAAACGATTCGGCGAGAGTTAGAATTGATAAAAATGGTATTCGTGTCGAAAGTAAAGACGGTTCAGTAGGACTAAATTTACCAAGAACTGAAAACAAAAAAGAAAAATCAAACCAAGAAATACACTATAAAGATGATACAGATTCTATTAACATTAACTACAGAAATCATTCAAATAATCGTTGATTTCTTTGCGTAGACTTAAGAAGTATTTTAATTAATAATATTCAAAAAGAGACATTTCATTTCGGAATGTCTCTTTTTATTTTTGGTTACTTTGACTAATATCCGTTTCGAGTTTTGTATGTTTGCAAATGCATAAAGCATCATTTTATGAAAAAATTTTTAGGTAAACTTTTGTACTCATTAGGTGGTTGGAAATTAGATAATCATCTCGATTTATCGAAAGTAGATAAATGCGTTTTGGTTTGCGCTCCGCACACTTCCAATTGGGATTTTTACTACACTATTTTGGCTTTTTGGCAAATGGGAATTCCAATGAAAATGTTTATCAAAGATGCTTGGACAAAGCCTTGGTATGGATATTTTATCAAGAAAATGGGCGGAATCGGAATTGATCGTTCACAACGACATAATATGGTTGATTTTGCTTCAGATATTTTAAAAAAATCAGATAAATTATATTTAATTAATACACCAGAAGGAACGCGTTCTCGTGCAGAAAAGTGGAAAAATGGATTTTTCTATATCGCGCAAAAAGCAGATGTTCCGATTGTTTTGGCTTATTGTGATTTCAAGAAAAAAAGAGCTGGAATTTCAAAAATTGTAGAAACAGAAAACAGAACTTTAGAAGATGTGATGGATGAAATTCAAGATTTTTACAAAAAAGTTAGGGCAAAACATCCAGCACTTTATAACCCAAAAATACATTAAATTATGAACGAACAAGATATTTTACAGAAGTTCAATGAAATTTCGAAAAATACATTACTTGAAACTTTAGATATAGAATTTACGGCAGTTGGAGAAGATTTTTTATCAGGAAAAATGCCTGTTACGCCTAAAGTTCATCAACCATTTGGGTTATTGCATGGAGGCGCTTCTATCGTTTTGGCGGAAACGTTGGGAAGTACATTGTCAAATATTATTTTACATTCGGATGATTTTGTGGCGGTTGGTCAACATGTTGACGCAAATCATCTTCGTCCAAAAAAGGAAGGAACAATTTTTGGGCATGCAACAGTCGTAAAACAAGGTCGTACTTCGCATTTGATTAAGATTGAAATCAAAGATGAAAACGATAAATTAATCTGTTATACACATTTAACAAACGCCATTATTTCTAAAAAACATGTTTAAAAAATTTCAAGATAAACTTGAAAGATTAATTCAGAATCAAGAACCTTTTCTTCTTTTTAGAAAACCAAATTCTACACAAGTGGAGTTGTGGGAAAATAAAGATTCTGAATCGGATAATAAGTTTATTTGTAATAGTTTCTATAATACAAAATTGGTTGAATTTAATGATGATGAGGTTATAGAAATTTCGATTGATGAATTACCAAATTTCGAACTTTCTCTACCAGAATCTGATCAAAATGAAGCTATTTCGTATGAAAATTATATTGATTTAATTCAAAAAACAGTTGAAGAATTACAAAGTGATTCACCAACTAAAAAAATTGTAATTAGTCGAATTAATTCACTTCCAGAAACGAATATTAATTTAGTTGAAACTTTCAAAAATTTACATCAACATTATCCAAATGCCTATGTGTATTTGCGATTTGATGCAGAAGAAGGTTGTTGGATTGGAGCTTCGCCAGAACTTTTATTGAAAGAAAATAACCAATTTATACAAACTGTTTCTTTGGCTGGAACAAAAGCAAAAGAAGATGAATGGACGGAGAAAGAATATCATGAACAACAAGTGGTAACCGATTATATTTCGTCAACTTTAGAATCTTATACATCTTACATCGATGTTGATGGTCCATTTTCTGTAAATGCTGGCTTTTTTGAACATTTGAAATCATTTATTTCAGCTCAATTAAAAGACAAATCTCAGCTGTATGACTTGTTGAAAGCTTTGCATCCAACGCCTGCTGTAGGAGGAATGCCAAAGGATCTGTCAAAAGATTTTATTCTCGAAAACGAAGGCTATAATCGTACTTTTTATGCAGGTTTTATGGGCTTTCAAAATAAAACAGAATCGGAGTATTTTGTTAATCTTAGATGTGCAAAAATCTATTCTAATAAAGTAAATTTGTATGTAGGAGGAGGTATTATGCCCGATTCTATTCCTGAAAATGAATGGCGAGAAACAGAACTGAAATCAAAAACAATAGGTGAATTGTTGGTGAAAACAGAGAATTAAATCAACTTAGGACGTTTAGATTTTGGTAAAGTTAAGATGACTAAATTATAAGAATCTTTTATCCATTCTTTGATTTGAATGTTTTTCACGTCTTGATGAATTTTAACAGTATTCCAATGTTTTTTGTTCATGTGATAACCAGGAATTACAGCTTCGAAAGTTGCGCGTAATTCGATTGCATTATCTGGATCACATTTGATATTTACAGAATCAAAATCGTCAATATTACAAAGGCAAAACATTTTTCCAGCGATATAAAAGACCAAAGTAGATTGATCAAAAGGAAATTTTTCTTCGACCAATGGAAGTCCTAAACAAAACTCTCTTAACTCTTCTATATGCATAAAAATATTTTTAGTGAAGATACAAATAAAACGAAAACGACCTTAATTACAAGGTCGTTTTCTATTAAATGTGGAATGTATGCAATTAATTTACATCCCACCAAACACGCGTATTGATGTTATCTGGTCCCATTTGTTGAAGTGCGTTCTGATAGCCTTCTGGGTTATAATTTCTAACACTTGTTGGATAAAGCATACGACGAGGCATTTTTTTATCATTCAACATGGTAGAAGTTGTCGGTAATTTTGGAAAACCAGTTCTTTTATATTCAAACCATTGTTGGTAATCTGTAAAGAATAAAGCAAAATATTTTTGATCGATGATACGTTCTAACGTATTGTTGTATTTAATTTTTTCTTGTGCCATAAATTCAGCAGTAGGCTCGATATTCGTCCATAATTGTACAGCAGCTTTTACAGCTTTATCATAATGAGTTTTTGCATCACCACCTAAACCTTTTTGAGCCATTTCAGCTTTTATAAACTCAACTTCAGCATAAGTCATTAATGGAATTTTCATCGGAGCGATAACAATTGCATTGTTAGGAGATGACGGATTGAATTTGTAATCAGAACTATTTCCTTCGTAAGCTGCAGGAACTCCTTTGTAACCTAATGAAGAACCATCCAAATTAGAAGCTTTATTGACTAAAATTGGTAAACGAGGATCATTAGTTTCATTCATTTTATCAATAAAAAATGTTGTGAATGTTCGGCTATCTCTATAATCTTGTGCTCTTGGCCAAGGAGATAAACTTGGTGCTAAACCAGAAATTTGTAAAATAGCAGATTCTGATTCACTTTCGAAAACAGGATAAGTTGTCGGATTATCAATTATTTTTTTAAGTTCTGTTAAGGCAGATGCATCACGATTCGAAATTCTTAATAATAATCTCATTTTAAGAGAATTTGTGAATTTTTTCCAACGTGTTATATTGATGTTTTTTTCACTACTTGGGAATAAAATATCTGTACCATATTTCAGACCTAAATTAGTTACATATAATTGATTTGCTTTTTCTAAATCATTTAGTAATTGCTTATAAATATCTTCTTGTTTGTCAAACTTAGGTTTTGTAATACCTTCTTCGGCTTTTGCTGCTTCTGTAAAAGGAACATCGCCAAACATATCGGTTAAATTAGAAATTACCAATGAGCGAAGCGTCAATGCAATTGCTTGATAATTTACATCTCCTTCTTTTTCAGAAACCTTCAACATTTCTTCTAAATTTACGAGATTTTTATAAGCATTATTCCAAGTAGAGTTTCCTGTTCCTGTTGTTACATCATATCTATGAAGCCCCATAGCATTGCTTGGAAAAGGGATGTGTACTTGCATTAATTGTGCTGTGATATCATAGTTTTTTAGAACATTGTTTTCAGCTAAATTATATAATACAGGATTTAAAACGGAACCTGAATTAATTTCTGTGATTAAGTTTGGATCTTCATTTGCTTTCTCAAAATCGTTTGTACAAGAGAAAACAGTTGAAATTATAGTGAAGGCAAAAAATAGTTGAATTGAAATCTTTTTCATTTTAATAAATTGAATGTTGTAAATTATAATGAAGCTTTTAAGGTTACTCCATACGTTGCTGTTGACGGCATTTGTCCCATTTCAACTCCAGGTACATAAGTATTTCCATTTAATGATGCTGTTTCTGGATCGTATAAAGGAAAATCACTAATCGTGAATAAATCGCGTCCGTAAACTGTTAATGACAATGCTTGTAAACCTGTTTTTGATAATAATCTTTTAGGAAAATCAAATGTTAAACTCACATCTCTTAATTTTAAATATGAAGCTTCGAATGAATTAGATTCTACATTTGCACGACGATTATATTCAGCATAATAAGTTGCCACATCAGCTTTTGTTGTATTTGGAGAATAAGTTCCGTCAGCATTCAATACAACACCATTTCCAATGATGTAACCATCTTCTCGACCAGGTAAAGAATCTGCCAATTTTCCTTGCTCCATCATTTTATGGTAACTTTGTGAATAGACAATTCCACCATATTGTCCGTCTAAAGTAAAACTGAAACGCAATGTTTTGTATTTGAATTCGTTTGTAAACCCTGCTCGCCATTTTGGAGTTGCATCGCCAACGTATTCTAACGATCCATTTTTAATAGGAACACCAGTTTTTTTGTCATAAATGATTTGTCCCGCATCGTTTCTTACAAATTTTTCACCATATAGAGCTGTAGAAGAACCGCCAACTTTAGCAATTTGATAAACTGTTCCAGATTGACCAAGAATCATTTGATCACCTTCTATTCCTTCTACTAAAGATTTTACTTTGTTTTCATTTTTAGACCAAGTTCCAATCATTTTCCATTCAAAATCTTTACTTTTAATTGGAGAATACGTAGCTGCTATTTCAATTCCTCGGTTTTCAATTTCTCCTCCATTTACCACTCTTCTTGAATAGCCAGTTGTGATATCATTTGGTAATTCGAAGATTTGATTTTTTGTACTTTGTTGATAAACTGTAAAATCTAAGCTTAATCTTTTCTTGAATAATAAAGCCTCGAAACCAGTTTCCCATGATGTTGTAGATTCAGGTTTAATATCAGGATTAAATAATCTTCCAGGTACTACTGCAGATGCTGTAAAATCGCTTTGATCGTAATATCTATTTGTCCAACCTGTTGTACCTCCGTTACCAACTTTTGCAAATGATAAACGGTATTTTAAGTAATTAATAGGTCCTTTTATTTTGAATAAATCTGACAGAATAAAACTTGAAGAGACTGAAGGATAAAAGAATGAGCTATATTTTACTGCAACAGAAGAATTCCAGTCGTTACGACCTGTAAAATCAACGAAAATCATGTCTTTCCAACCAAATGAAGCCATTCCGTATAATGAATTTTCTTTTAAATTAGAATCAGAAGTTCTAGCAAAAGGAGAAGTTAATCCATTCGAAAGTTTATAAACACCAGGAGAAGCTAGTCCATCTACCCAAGCGGTTAAATTTCTGTATTCATAATTTTTTCTATTACCTCCAACATTTGCATTGAAACCAAAATCTCCCCATTTATCAGTATAAGTTAATAAGAAATCGATATTTGTTTCAGTTTTAGATATGTCTTGTCTTTTGTAATATCCATTCGGCGTACGATTCATATCAAATGGACGTTTTTGTTCGCGCAATTGAGTATAGGTATTAATTGCAGGACGTAACATTAAGCTTAATTTATTGCTTAATTTAAAATCTGCTCTAATATTTCCAACAATTTGATTACTACTCATTGGATTAACAGCTTCGTAAGCAATAGCATAAGGATTGTCCATGTATGAACTAAATGGGCGAATCATTTTTACTCCATTGAAATCCTTTTTCCAAATTGGTTTGTACCAATTTAAATCTACGTTTGGATTTTGGAAGATCATAAAATAAGCAATAGATCCGTTATTGTAACCAGTTCCTGGTAAATTATCACTTGTTTTGCGAGTATAGTTTAAGGCAGTCGAAACTTTGATGCGATCACTTACTTGATAGTTTCCATTAATAGCAGCAGTATAATTTTCGTAGCCTGTATTTGGCATAATCCAGCTATTTTTCTGATGTCCAATAGAAGCTCTCATACTTCCTTTGTCATTTCCACCAGAAAGTGTAACTGCATTACTGAAAGTGAAACCAGTTTGCCAAAACCCTTTTCTATTATCTTTATACGCACGCCATAAAGTTCTTTCAGCCCCTTGTTTTTCTAAAGTTGGATCATATTGAAAAAATGATTGTCCGTCAAATTTTGGTCCGAATGCAGAAGAAGTACTTCCTGTATTTGGTCCATCTGCTGAGGTTTGATATGAGTAATAAGGATTGCCGTTTTTATCGAAACTTTTTCCAGTTCCTTGACCATATTCATATTGAAAATCTGGCCAATTGTTAATAACGTCAATAGCTACAGTTGATTTATATTCTAAACCTAATTGTTTACCTTTTTTACCTGATTTTGTTGTTATAATTAAAGCTCCATTTGCAGCTTTGTTTCCATAAAGAGCCGCTGCAGAAGGACCTTTTAAAACGGTTACACTTTCGATATCTGCTTGATTGATGTCAGAAATACCGTTACCAAAATCGATAGGTGAATCATTGCCCATGTAAGCAGTATTGTTTCCAGAAGAAGTCATTTCTGTACTCATTGGAACACCATCGATGACAATTAAAGCGTAATTTTTTGATTGGTCGATTGAATTTGCTCCGCGCAAAATAATTTGCTGAGAATTGATTGGTCCATTTCCTCCAGAAATAATATTAAGACCAGCTACTTTTCCTTTCAATCCCGAAGACCAGTTATTCGCTTCTGCTGTTGCAAGTTCTTCCGAACCTATATTTTGTTGAGCAAATCCTAATTTTTTCTGCTCTCGCTTTATCCCCAAAGCAGTTACAATTACCTCATTCAGTTGGTTAGATTCTTCTTGTAAAGTAATTTTTACTTGAGAAATATCTTTCGGTGTGTATTCAATAAATTTGTGTTGAGATGAATTTACCAATAATGTAGGATGAGCAACATTTACTGAAACAAATTCGAAAAAACCATCTCCGTCTGTAAATGTTTTAAAAGATGTTCCCTTGATGATGATTTCTACATCTGCAATTCCTAATCCGTTTTGATCAACGATTTGACCTTTGATTGGATTTTGATCTTGAGAAATCGATTGATGATAATCTGTTTCGGTATAAGTTTTAGCATTGGCGTGTAAACTTAAAAATCCACCTAGTAGAAGTAGTGGTAATTTTAATTGCTTCATGACTGTAAAAATGAAATGTTTATGTGTTAAAAATTTTAACAAAACTAGAACTTCTGTTTATGAAGTTGTTTAACTCAGGATTAAGAGATTTTTAAGTAAACATTACTAAAATAGAGGTCTTGATATTAGTTTTACATTTGAATAAAGGTTTATTGATTTTTATTTAACATGAATAAATTGTAAAATATTTTATTTAAAAAAGCCACTTCAAAAGAAGTGGCTTATCAAGATGTGTATAAAACGGTTATTTAATAACTTCGAAAGAAGATTTTTCTGTAAAAGTGTTTCCGTACAAATCGGTTGCGCGAACTTCAATTGGATAAGTTCCAACTTTTAACTTATTCGGTAAACGAACAGACCAAATATGTTTCGAAATTTCTGGAGCAGAAGGTCTGTTACCAATATTTGTAATTTCTGCATTATCAATTTTCATGATGGTTTCCATATAATTGTAATCAACTGTTGGATCCCAATTCATCCCTTTCCATTCACCATTATTTACGCGATATTCCACTTTATTCGATTCATGTCCCATAAAGAAATTAGCATATAAAAAAGCACGATTGCGTTTACCTTCTTTTACTTTTTTTGTGTGGTACAAGTCGATTTGTTTTTCTTTTGGTGAATTTGCAACTTTATAATCAAATTTATATTGATTACCATCTACATGCAAAAAGGCATAACCTTTTGGTGTACCATCGCGCATCGTAGAAGCCGGAACTCCTTTAGCGTCTTTTGGTCCAGAATACCAATCACCAGAAGTTGTTCCAACATTGTACTCGTGATGAGGTTTTTGTTGTTGCCAACCATCTTGATTTGCATAAAAAATCTGTTCTTGGAAATGTGTATGAGCAGACATCGAAACTGTATTTGGATAATCTTTTAACAATTCGAATAATTGATTTCTATCTTCTGGACGTGTGTCACGCAACGGAATATGAAATGCTAAAACAATTAAATGATCTTTTGGAACAAATTTTAAATCATTTTTGATAAACTCTAATTGATCAGGACGGAAACCTCCCCAATATCCTTTTCCATCACGAGGATCTGGATATAAAATATCATCTAAAACAATAAAATGTGCTTTACCGATATTATATGAATAATTATTTGGACCGAAATTTTTCTCGAACGTTTCATCCGAATATTGATCTTCTTT
Organism: Empedobacter falsenii; assembly: GCF_019308355.1. Taxonomy (GTDB): domain Bacteria; phylum Bacteroidota; class Bacteroidia; order Flavobacteriales; family Weeksellaceae; genus Empedobacter; species Empedobacter falsenii_B. The sequence goes on from NZ_JAAGKM010000010.1 coordinate 58,431, forward strand.
TGCATCATAATTCATATCGTGATTTCCCATAACATTGTACCAAGGTAAACCAACTTTCGAAACAGCTTTTATATAAGATGGATGCAAATTCAAATCATCACCAACCAAATCTCCTAAAGAAAGTCCGAATTCCATTCCTTTAATTCCTTTAACATCATCAATTACACCTTTAGAGAAATACTCGATTTCTTCTTCTGTATAAGCTTGAGGATCACCAAAAATTAAAGCCGAAAATTTTTCGTTTTCTTTTGTAGGAATTAAAGCAAAATCAATACTCTTTGGAGTATTTCCAGTCGGAGCAGAACCTGCATATTCTAATTTTGGAGAGCCATTAGGTTTGTTGATGTAGTAGAATTGTGGCTGATTGAATTCGTTTGTAGGAACTTTGTAATTTGTTGGTTTAATGACAAACAAAATAGTTTCGTTATCAATCTCGATTTGATATTCTCCTTTATCATTTGTCGAAACAACTTGTTTTCCGTTACTAATTTGCACGTTTGCCAAACGTTTTTCTGATTTATCGAATTTATTGTTTTGATTTTTATCTTCAAAAACAATTCCTTTAGCAAGTTGTTGAGCGTTGACAGAAGTATAAAAACTTCCAAATAATACCAGCGATAATACGATTTTTTTCATTGTGTGAATCTCTTGTTTTGTAGATGTTAAAATTCTATATTTTATGCGGTACTCGGATTAACACAACAATAAGTAAAGATTAAATTTAAGTAAATAAGAATAACATATTTTCAAATTTAATAATGGATGAATAATTGTCTTTGATTATTAAATATTCTAAATTTGTAACCGATTGCATTATGTTATGGAAGAGAAATTAAGCATGAGTTCACGACAAATTTTCATGCAAATTATAGGTTATGTAAGTTTTTCATTTATAGGTTATTTACTGATAGGTTTACCTTTGGCTATTCTACCTATTTTTATTACAAAAACATTAGGTTTTACTGAGCTTGTAGCGGGTATTGTAATTAGTTTGCAATATGTGACAACTTTTATATTGAGAGGTTATGCCGGAAAAATTGTAGATACAAAAGGTCCTAAACCAGCCGTTTTATTGAGTATGAGTTTGTTTATTTTAGCTGGAGTTTTATTATACTTTTGTTACTTCACAAGAAACAATCATTTTTTGTCATTAGCTATTCTTGTACTTGCGAGATTGGTTACTGGTGCAGCAGAAGGAATGGTAGGTGGAAGTCCGATAAACTGGGCAATTTTAAAAATTGGACAACAACATACAGCGAAAGCAATTTCTTATAATGGTGTTGCTAGTTATGGTGCATTGGCAATTGGAGCACCATTGGGAGTTATCTTAAATCAATATTTTGGACTTGGTTTTATTGGTTTGTTTAGTATTGTTTGTGCGATTATAGGTTATTTTTTAGCTAGAAATAAAGAGAATATATTAACTGCAGTTTCAAAAGTTCCGCAACCATTTATAAGTGTATTGAAAACAGTTGCTCCTTTTGGAATTTGTTTAGCACTTGCAGGTCTTGGATTTGGAGGAATTTCCAATTTTATAACACTTTACTACGACTTTTATAGTTGGTCGAATGCAGCTTTATGTTTAAGTGTTTTCAGTTTATTGTTTATTGCAGGACGATTATTTTTTAATAGTTCAATTAATACATTAGGAGGATTAAAAGTTGGAATTATTTGCATGATAGTCGAAACGATAGGTTTATTAATTCTTTTTAGTGCGCCAAATTCTTTTATCGCTCTTATTGGTGCAGGTATTACAGGAATTGGTTTTTCATTGGTTTTTCCTGCGATGGGAGTAGAGGCTGTTGCTTTGGTTTCAGATAATAGTAAAGGAGCTGCTTTAGCTGCGTATGGCTTGTTTATTGATATCTCATTGGGAATTACAGGTCCTCTAATTGGTGGTGTTATCAGTTTGTTTGGAATGTCAAACTTATTTGGTTTTTGTAGTTTGTTTGTGTTTATAGGATTATTGTATAGTTATTATTTACAAACAAAAAAAAATCGTTCAGAATTTAATAATTCCGAACGATAATATGAAAACATCTAATTTTAGATTCTTTTACGTAGTAAATTTTACCTGTTCTAACATAATTTTTTAGCACTTGTTCTAACTCTTTTTCTAGTTTAGAATCAGGTCTAATTTTATGATTAAACCTAACATAAGAAATATCAAAAGCAGCACCAAAATTATGTGAACTATCATTAGAAGAAGCATTTTTATTAATTCCTCTCAAACGATTTTGATCATGTAGCGTTCGTGTCATTGATGTAACAACGAAAAAATTTTGACCTGTTGTTTTTACAAAATCTCTTGCAATACTTGTCAAAATATCTCGACCTTTTGGAATAAGATACGAATGACTATGCGTTAAATCACCAACTCGCCAACCATAACCACGTTGTTTTATTTTAACCAATTTACCTTGATTGATATATTTGTTCAACTTTTTATCACCATCAATTAGCTCAAGTTTATGAGATTTTGCGGCATTCAAATGCTGAACATATTCTTTAGAAGGTTCTATAATAACTCGAGATTGAGCGTAACCGAATAAAGAAGAGCAAATAAAAAAAGTTGTTAAAAATTGTTTCATGATTCAATTCTCTTCTGCAAAAATAGAAAAGAACTTTTATATATTACATTGTTGTTGATTTAAATTGATCGGGATTACGAACCGTTACATGAAAACAGTGTTGTCTATATTCTTTGATATAGTAAATTTTACCGTCTTCTTGCAATTGTTTTAAAATCGCTTCTAAATTATCACGATGAGTTTTGCTATACGTATATTTATTATTGAATTTTGTATACGACAAATCAAAAGAAGCACCATAGTTATGAGAACTTTCGCCTTTTGCTGCATTGCTATTTACTCGTCTTAAACTTGCTTGACTTTCTTCAGAACGGGTAAGCGAAGTTACAGTAATTGTAGCATTGTTTTCGTCCAGAAATTTTGAAGCAATTCGTTCCAACACAGTTTTTGCTCTGTTATTTAAAAAAGCTTTACTGTGTGTTAATTTCTCAATTGTGTACCCATTTCCTTCTTCAGGAATTGCAACTAATTTTTTTGTAGCAACTAAACCTTCAATATCATCAAAACTCTTCACGATTGGAATGTTGAATGATTCTGCTGCCATTAAATGATCGTCATAAGTTACTTTTTTTGTAGAGATAGAAGTGGATGAAGAGGCAGAATTTTCTGCTAAAATGTAACTTTCTTGACTTTGAGCTGAAATAAATATTCCGCTAAAAAGACAAGAAAGGGCAATTAATTTTTTCATGTTTTAAATTATTACGCGACAAAATTAGAAGTTACAATTTAATAAAGACTTGTTAAAAATTATAATATTTAGGTAAACTTTTTTTAAAATTTTCTTAAATCTGTTCTCAAAATAGCATTGCTAGATAGATTGATAGAAATTTAAATTTCATCACATTTGAAACATAAAATATTCTTAAATATAAATTCTAATAGATTAAATCCTACTAAATTCGCTATTTTTGTAATTATTATTCATTTTTATTTTTAGACCTATTTATAAAATGGCAAAAGTTAAAGTTGGAATGGTACAAATGACTTGTACTAATAACAAACAAGAAAATTTAAACAAAGCAATAGAGCAAGTAAAAGTAGCAGCTGCAAAAGGCGCTCAAATTGTGTGTTTGCAAGAATTGTTTACCTCATTATATTTCTGTGACGTAGAAGATTACGATAATTTCGACTTAGCAGAAGCAATTCCTGGACCATCAACAGATGCGTTATCAGTTGTAGCTAAAGAATTGGGAGTGGTAATTATCGCTTCATTATTCGAAAAACGTGCGCAAGGTTTATATCACAATACAACCGCTATTTTAGATGCTGATGGACAATATTTAGGAAAATATCGCAAAATGCATATCCCAGATGATCCTGCGTTTTATGAAAAATTCTATTTTACTCCAGGTGATTTAGGTTACAAAGTTTTTGATACTAAATTTGGAAAAATTGGAGTGTTAATTTGTTGGGATCAGTGGTATCCAGAAGCTTCTCGTATAACAGCATTGATGGGAGCAGAAATTTTATTTTATCCTACTGCGATTGGTTGGGATACGACGCAAGACGAAGAAACAAATCAAGATCAATACAATGCTTGGCAAACAATTCAGCGTTCACATGCGGTTGCGAATGGAGTTCCGGTTATTTCTGTAAATCGTGTTGGTTTTGAGCAAGATGGAGCAATGAAGTTCTGGGGAGGCTCTTTTGCGACAAATGCGCAGGGAAAATTGTTGTACTTAGCAACGCATGATAAAGAGGAAACAGAAGTGGTTGAATTGGATTTGAACGAATCTGATTTCTTCCGTAAACACTGGCCTTTCTTAAGAGATCGCCGCATCGATTCTTATCAACCAATTACAAAACGTTTTATAGACGAGGATTAATGAAGAAATTATTTTCACTTATAGCATTGATAGGAAGTTTTGCATTTGGTCAAATAAAACCAATTCAGATTGATCCGATTAATAACAATTTATTTGTTTATCAAACATTCAATTCGTTTAATGGTGTTGAGTATAATGCAAATGGAATGTATTTGGTAACGAATAAAGGAATCGTTTTGTTTGATGTTCCTTGGCAGAAATCGCAATATCAAGAATTAAATGATATGTTGCAAGAAAAGTATAATTTGCCAGTTATCGCTGTGTTTGCAACACATTCGCATGATGATAGAGCAGGAGATTTAAGTTTTTATAATGATTTGAATATTCCTACTTATGCAACTTCTTTAACCAATTCTAAATTAAAAAAAGAAGGAAAAGCGACTTCGAAATTTGAGATTGAATTAGGAAAAACATACAAATTTGGTAATGAAAAATTTGTTGTTGAATATTTTGGTGAAGGACATACTTCTGATAATGTTGTGGTTTGGTTTCCAAAATATAAAGTGCTGAATGGAGGTTGTTTGATAAAAGGTGCTGACGCTGTAAATTTAGGTTACACAGGTGAAGCAAATGTTACTGAATGGCCAAAAACAGTACAGAAATTAGTTACAAAACATCCAAAAATTAAACAAGTTATTCCAGGTCATGATAATTGGAAAGTTACTGGACATATCGAAAATACGTTTAAACTTTTAGAAAAGAAATAAAATTGAACACTATAGATACATCAAAATTCCCAAAAGATTTAGGATATAGATTTCCTGCCGAATGGGAAGAACACGAAGCAACATGGTTGTCTTGGCCGCACAAAGAAGAATCTTGGCCAGATCGTATTCAGTTAATTTATCCAGCTTATGCTGAATTTATTGCTGAATTATCGAAAGGTGAAAAGGTTCGTATTAATGTGAAAGATGAAGAAATGAAAGTGTTTGCGTTGTCTTTTATCGAAAAAACGGATGCAGATTTGTCACAAGTTGAGTTTTATTTTAATGAAACAAATGATGCATGGTGTCGCGATCATGGTCCTGCATTTTTATTGAATAAAAACAATCCTGATAACCCAAAAGTTATTGTTGATTGGGGATTCAATGCGTGGGGAGGAAAATATCCACCTTTCGAAAATGATGATGTTGTGCCAACAAGAATTGGTGCAGAATTTAATCTTCCTGTTTTTCATCCTGGAATTATTATGGAAGGAGGTTCGGTCGAATTTAATGGAAAAGATACGTTGATGACATCAAAATCTTGTTTACTGAATGAAAATCGTAATCCAGATTATTCGCAAGAACAAATCGAAGAATTTTTAAGAAATTATTACGGAGTTTCGCAAATTCTATGGGTAGAAGACGGAATTGTTGGTGATGATACGGATGGACACATTGATGATACAATTCGTTTTGTAAATGAAGATACAGTTTTGACGGTTGTTGAAACAGATGAATCGGATGATAACTACGAATTGTTGCAAGTGAATCTTCGCCAATTGCAAGAAATGAAATTACGAGATGGACGTCCATTAAACATTATTGAATTGCCAATGCCGGATGCGGTTTATTGCGAAGGTGAGCGTTTACCTGCTTCTTATGCGAATTTTTATATTGCGAATAAATCTGTCATTGTACCAACTTATCGTTGTGCAAAAGATGCAATTGCTTTGGATATTATTCAGAAATGTTTCCCCGATCGTAAAGTTGTAGGAATAGATTCTACAGATATTATTTGGGGACTAGGATCTTTCCATTGTTTGAGTCAACAAGAACCTAAGATTTAGTTTTTAAAATACAAAAATACCCCTCTTCAAAATTTCTTGTTGAGGGGTATTGATTTAGAATGAAAACTAAAAACTTATTTTTTAATATATTTCTCTAAGCCGATATTTAGTATGATCAGTTCTTTAACAGCTAATTTCGAAACTTCTTCGGCTCCAAGTTTTGATAGATGAGTATCATCGTTTTTGCCTTTTGGATAATAATCAATTTCATTTGGTTGATAATGTAAATGCAATTTTTTAGAGTTTCCTGGACCATATTTTATTTCCAATTTCTCTGTCAAATATTGCATATCAACAAACGGAACATCCAAATCTTTTGCAACACTTCTCACAATCAAAGGATATAAACCGTGAGTGTCAACCAAAACGCCTTTTTCATTAAAATTTCGACGAACAATAGAAGTCATTAAAATCGGAATAGCACCTTTTGCTCGTGCTTCTGTAATGTATTGTTCCAAATTTGCGCGATATTGAGTAACAGGATTTGTGTAACGAACAGAATCTTCAATCTTTTGATCGTTATGTCCAAATTGAATGATTACATAATCCCCTTTTTTCAATTGATTCTGAACTTTTTTCCATCTTCCTTCTGCTCTAAAACTTTTAGAACTTTTTCCATTTGTTGCATGATTCTGAATTTCTAAATCAGAATTCATTAATTCAGGCAAAAGTTGTCCCCAACCATGTTCGGGATTTTTAGTTGGATTTTCTTTATTCGCCATTGTCGAATCTCCAACAAGGAATAAGGTTCTTTTTTGTGCGAATGATATGCTAAAAAACAAGCATAAAATAGTTGATAAAATTATTTTTTTCATGTTAATTTTGTTTAGGATTCCATCCATTAAAAATATTCTCGATAGTATATTTTTGTATTTCTTTTTCGGTTAATTGATGCGACCAATTTGCTCTTTTTTGAGGATTATTTCCTAAACCTTTATTTTTGTATTCTGCATAATAAGCCGTTTTTTCTTTATCTGGAAACATTGCATCACCTTTCCATTCGTTCCAACCAATAGGAAGAATATGTTTTCCCATTTCGGTGTGTATAAAAACTGTTTTGGCAAAAGGGCGCCAAGGTCTTCCTAAATAAACTTTTGTCAAATTGTTTTCTGCAATAAGGCTACAATCGAAAAATACATAACCAAATTCTCGTTCTTGATGTGTTGCTGCCGCTGTAATATAAGAATTAGCCAAACTTTTTATGGTACATTGCTCAAAAACGGCAATTGCTTCACCAAAAATAAAATCTGTCGTTCCTTCGATATAACAATTTTGATAATATTGACGACTTCTATTTGTGGCAGTATACAATGTATCTTGACATCCTAATAATCGAATATTTTTTGCCACAAATTTATCGCCTTCCACATGCAACGCAACAGCTTGTCCTTGGTTACAACTTTCGTTTTGTATCGTAAGATTTTCTAATTGTATATCATCTGCTTCAACCAAAAAAGTGTAAGAACTATAAGTTGTCATTTTTTGATTGGTTAAACCATCTATTTTTCCAGAAAAATCATTATTCGTGATAATGGTTTTTTCCGAATCTTCACCTTTTATCTTTATTTTATGTTTCCAAGAAGGAATTCTAATTTTTTCGTGATAAACGCCATTTTTAACAACAATCAAAGCTTGATCTGGTCCTAAATCTCTCAACGAATTAATCGCTTCTTGAATAGATGTAAAATCTGCTTGTTGATCTTTTGCAACAGTAATTGTTTTGTATTGAGCATTTACATTAGTATAGATGAAATGTAAACAAACTATAAAAATGAATTGAATGATTTTCATTTGTTAAATCGTTTCGTTAAAAAATCAATAATGTAGTCTTTCGTTTCATCAAACCAAGGATTCATCAACCAAAAAGAATGAGGCGAATTCTTAATTTCGTATGCTTCATTTAGAATATGATAATCGCTTAATTTTTTCATCATATCATCTCTACCAGCTCGAAATCTCGGTTGCGAACTATTGATAAATAGAGTAGGAGGCGTTTTAGAAGTAACATATTCTAAAGGCGAAGCTTCTTTCCAAAGTTCAAAATTATCTTGTTTCGTATAACCGAAAAAATAACTGGCATAAGTACCTTCTTCAGCTTCGGGATGAATAAAAGAAACAATTCCATCAATATTGATAATTGCAGCAATTTTCTTTGATTTTACGCCGTAAAGTGTTGCCAATTGAGCACCTGCAGAAGCGCCAAGAATAACGATTTTCGATTGATCGAGTTTGTGTTTTTTACGATTCTTTCTCAAATAATTAACCGCATCATCCATATCTTCTAAAGGAGCTGGATATTTTGCAGCATCACTTAATCTATAATTTATCGCCATCGTTACAAAACCAGCTGAAGCCAACGTTTGAGCCATTGGTTTTTGATTTTCTTTGCTACCCGAAATCCAACCTCCACCATGTACAAGAACAATTGCTATAGAGGATTTAGTTTGATTTTTTGGTTGATAAATATCTGCTTTTAATTGATGTTTTTCTTGATAAATTATATCTTCAAACGCATTAATGTTTTCAAAGTTTTTAGAAGAAATCGGCGTAATAAAAGGGTAATTTTTCTTTAATTTTTTGTAAGTCGTTTCGATTGTATAAGGCGAAGCCTTCGGTCTCTCAACTTGACCGAAGGCTATCACCAAATGCATCATAAAAACAAACAAAATCTTTTTAATTGATAACTGCATTCTTTTTAACTTCTTTAGAACTTGTTACATTCTTCTTATCAAATGCTTTTGGTAACTTGATTTTATCAGATTCATTACCAATAATCTTAATTTCTGGAGTTGTAGCTGACTTGAATTCAGTAGTGCTTAAATCAACATTTTTACTGTTAAAAATTGTGACCGCTTTTCCCTCTTTGTAATTGAATTTTATATTTTTCAGTTGAATTCCATCAGCGTCAATAATACTTAAAGCTTTTTTCGTGTCGAAAGTTGAATTTTCAACCACAATATTTTTAATATTCATTTCTGCAAGTCCCATGATAAACAAAGCTTCGTGAGAACTTACAACATTAATATTTTTGAAAAATATATTTCGAATTGTTGGAGTTTCCTCTGTTACAGGAACTTTTTTATCATTTCTTTTTTCGTCATCTGCATTTTGATCATCTTCTACAATCGGAGAATTTCCTTCGTAAAACATGTTAAAACCAATTGCTTGCGCAGGAATATTAATCATATCAATATTAGAGATGTAAATATTTTCGATTAATCCACCACGACCACGAGTCGTTTTGAATCTTAAACCAATATCTGTTCCGATAAAAGTTGCACCAGAAACATGAACATTACGAACACCACCAGACATTTCGCTACCAATCACAAATCCGCCGTGCGCATGATAAACTGTGTTATTTTTGATAATTACATTTTCAGTAGGAATTCCACGATCGCGACCATCTTTATCTTTTCCAGATTTGATACAAATCGCATCATCACCAACATCAAACGTATTGTTGTAAATCAACACATTTTTACAAGATTCTAAATCCAATCCATCTCCATTTTGCGAATACCAAGGATTTCTAACATTCAAATTTCGAATGATAATATTCGAACTCATTAACGGATGAATGTTCCATGCTGGTGAATTTTGAAACGTTGGACCATCTAAAAGTACACGATCCGAATTAACAATACTAACCATTACTAGACGTAAAAAATCTCTTACTTTAATTAGATCTTCTTTGCTAATTTTATCAGGAACATTAAAATTAGAACTGCTGATATAACCTAATTTAGAACCTTCGCTTGGAAACCACGTTTTTTTATCATCTGATAAAACTCCGCCAGACGCAACTAGATTTTTCCATTGAGAATCTGTCATTTTACCCTTCTTTACAAAACGCCACGCATCACCATTTCCATCGATTGTTCCATTTCCTGTAATCGCAATATTCTGCGCATTTTTTGTAGAAATAGGAGAAGCAGTACGCGTTGTATTTAATCCTTCGAAGCTTGTTTCAACTAAAGGATAATCGTTAAAATCTTTACTAAAAATCAATAAAGCGCCATCTTCTAAATGTAAATTGATATTACTTTTAATTTCGATAGGACCACTCAACCAAATTCCGCGCGGAATAACAACTTTTCCTCCACCTTTTGCACTTGTTTCTGAAATAGCTTTGTTGATTGCTTTTGTATTTTTGAAAATTCCGTCTGATTTTGCACCATATTGAGCAATTGAAACAACACGATTTGGAAACGAAGTTTCTTTTACTTTAGGCATATTAAACTCAATATCCTTGTAAATATTCTCATCAACTTGAGCTGATAAATGAGAAGAACAAACAACCGCTAACGCAACTGTAAGTAGTTTTATGTATTTTTTCATTATTTAATGGTTTTGTTTTGAATGATATTTTTGAATTCTTTGAAAACAATTGATGCGACAGCTTTTGCGCCTGCAATTTGAAAATGTGTATTATCTTTTTGTCCATTTGGATAAGCATCGTACAAATTCGCTTCAAAATTCATGAAATAGGTTTTTGTCACATATTCTTGTCCTTTTTGGTTAAAAAAATCCATCGATAATTGATTCAAATCTAAGAATGGAACATTTTTTTCTTTTGCAATTTCTTTAGCGACAAATGGATATTCGCCATGTACATTTTCTAGTTTTCCATTTTTCCATGGATAATTTCTCGCAACAGGACTTAGAATAATCGGAATTGCACCTTTTTCTCTTGTTTGATCCACATATAATCTCAAAAATTCTTTGTAACCTTCTAAATTTACAAATCGTTCTGGTTTATCTTCGGCGGCATCATTATGTCCAAATTGAATCAATACATAATCACCTTTTTTTAGTTGAGAATAAACCTCTCGCCATCTACCTTCTTGAAAAAAAGTACGCGTACTTCGACCACCTTTTGCTTTATCCTTGACGATGATATGTTTATTGGCTAAATGTTTCACATCTTGTACATTATCTTTTACAAAAAATGGTTGAAATTCTTGTCCCCAACCAGCAATTGGATATCTGTTTTTCATATAGTTTTTGCCCGGATCATAATCGTCTGTATAATCTGCAACAGTTGAATCTCCGATTAAGAAAATGATGATTGATTTTCCTTTTTGTGCATGACAAAAATTTGACAAAGTAACGAAGCAAATTAAAGCATATAAAAATTGTTTTGTCTTCATTATTTCTCGTTTTTATCTATTCTGAACCAATCAAAATCAGCATAACCACCACGTTTTGCATCTTGAGAACTTATACTATATACACCAACTTTTGCTCCGATCCATTTTCCTGGTTTAGCTTGAAATGGTTCTCCGATTGATGTATATTTTTTTCCGTTTTCACTAAAACTAAATTGACAAACTCCGTTAGGTTCGCTCACTCTTACTTTCAAGAAAACTTCATTAGTTCCTAATTTTACTTCGGATAGAATTTTTTCTGGATTATTTTTCTCTGCTTTTTCTGCACGAATCAATTGTAAATAATAACCATCTTTTTTATTTGTGATAACCAAAGATTGATAATCTGTTCCCATGATTAATAAACCAGCAGTTTTCCCTTCTGTAGCATCTTCAGGCGTAAGTTTTATTTTTGTTGAAGCTGTGAAATTTGGTGCAGGAAATTTTTGGGTTAACAAATTAGGAACCGTCCAAAGATTATTCGAATTTTCTGGAACTTTGATAGAGAAAAGACGAAGAAAATTTTGATTTGCTAATTTACTGTACCAAACAATTGAAGGATTTGCGCTCCATTGCCATTGTAATCCAATATCATTTTCTTTAAATTCATCTGTTTCTGAAGGATTTATAATGTCAGACTTATTCGAAATTGTAGGTTTTTTATACGTTAAAACTGGTTCTCCAATTCCATTTTTATCTTGATCAACACCAATAAAGGGCCAATCGTTGATCCATTTCATTGGTTGAAGATGAACAATTCGTCCATAAGTGTCCGCATCTTGAAAATGATAGAACCAATCTTCTCCATTTTTTGTATCCACCCAAGCACCTTGATGAGGTCCATTGACATTGGATTTCCCTTGTTCTAAAACAATTTTTTCATCATAAGGCCCATAAATATTTTTTGAACGTAAAACTAATTGCCAACCAGTAGCTACTCCACCTGCAGGAGCAAAAATGTAATAATAACCGTTGCGTTTATAGATTTTTGGTCCTTCGACAGTTGGATGATTTTCGTGTCCATCGAAAATGTGTTTTCCTTTATCTAAGACTTTTGTTCCTTCCGCATTCATTTTTTTGATTGTCAAAATACTTTTTACACCTGCACGACTTCCTGCCCAACCATGTACGATATAGGCATTTCCGTCCTCATCCCAAAACGGACACGTATCAATAATACCTTTTCCTTCTTGAACTAAAATAGGATCTTCCCATTTTCCGAAAGGATTTTGGGTTTTGACCATGTAAATTCCGAAATCTGGATCGCCCCAATAAATATAATATTCGTTGTTATGAAATCTGATACTCGGCGCCCAAACACCATCACCTCTTTTTGGCGTACTAAAATGTTTAATAGGAAAAACATCGGGTAGGGCATGATTGACCAATTTCCAATTAATCATATCAGTTGAATGTAAAATTGGTAAACCTGGCGCTTCATTAAAACTAGAAGCTGTCATAAAAAAATCATCACCGACACGAATTGCATCAGGATCAGAATAATCTGCATATAAAATAGGATTTTTGTACATTCCGTTTCCTAAATCTGAGACCCAAACATTTGATTTTTGAGCGTGTATTGGCAAGAAATTTAATCCTAATAATGATAGGATAATTAATGTTGATTTCATGGCGATTAACGATTTAATTCTAATGCAGCTAATATAAATGGTCCGGTTCCTTTTGGATCATTTGCTCTTATTTCTTCATTGATGTAATATTCGTAAGAACCATCCCGATAAGGATTTCCTCCTAAACCAGCAACTGCACAGCATTTTTCTAAACTTACAATACCTTTTTCATCGACTTGAATAAATTCTTTTAAAATTCCATCAAATCCATTTTTGGCATTTTTCATATATGATTTTGGCAAATAACCTTTGTTAACACCTTTCGCTAATGTATAAACGTACATTGCTGAACCTGTAGCTTCCAAATAATTTCCTGCTCTATTTCCTTGATCCAAAACTTGATACCAAGTTCCTGAAGAATGTTGAACCTTCACAATCGCTTCTGCATATTGATTAAGATAGTTGATTAATTTATCACGACCTTGATAATCTTTTGGCAAATAATCTAACACATCAACCAAAGCCATTCCGTACCAACCCATTCCTCTCGACCAGAAGTGTTGAGAAAGACCTGTTGTACTATTTGACCATTTTTCTTTTCTGCTTTCGTCCCAACCGTGATAATATAAACCAGTTTTTGGATCGCGGTTATATTTTTCGATTAAGTCAAATTGTAAAACAATTTTATCATACGATTTTTTCGCTTCAGTTGCGCTCTGAAATTTTGTAGCATATTTTGCATGAAAAGGTTCGGCCATGTAAACACCATCTAACCACATCTGATTTGGATAGATTTTTTTGTGCCAATATCCGCCTTCCGTTGTTGTTGGTTGTTGTTCTAATTGTTTATCTAACGTTTCCATTGCAATTTTGAATCGATTTTCTTTTGTTTTTTCGTATAAATCAAAAATTGCGTCGCCAGATTTAATCATATCTAAATTATAATTCTCGAACTTATACGTATCAATTTTTCCATTCGAATCAATCATTCTATTTGCATAATCGTAGATATAATTATAGATAGTTTGGTTATTTGTTTGCTCATATACTTTGTACATAGCGTCTAAAACCAATCCATTTGTATAACTCCAACGTGGTTTTTTTTGAAAATCTAAAAGTGTAGGATCAGGGAAACGAATAGTTTCTGAAATTGCCATTCTTTCTGACCATTTTAACTTTGGATCGACAAGAATATTTTCTGTATTTTTTTTCTGACTGATACAAGACGTACTCGAAATTATCATCAAACCACAAACCGTTGTTTTTAAAATATTTTTCATTATCAACTATTTATAAACGATTAGACTTTTCTAATTGAACTAATTTCGAATTCAAATCATTGTAGAATTCAGTTTCGTTTTTAAGTCCATTTGGCTCTTGTGCCCAAGCTGCCAAAATATAATATGTCATTGTTTTGGTTGTCGGTTTGAAAACGATTAAATGATCATCTTTTCCGTTTACTAATTTTTCGACCTCATCCGATTTATAGAAAATTGCCATTCCAAGCAAATCATTTTTGTCAACTAAAGTTTGTTTTCCGTAGGTTGCGATATATCCCCAACTTCCATTTGCGCTTTTCTTTTGCTGCAACGGAATATTTTTGAATTTCACCAAACCATTTGTTAAACCATTCGTTAAGACAAAAGTTTTCAATTCAAATTTAGAAAAACGATCATAAGGATAAATCGAAACTTTTGCTTTTACATCTGTTGTGTGATCCGCAGTTTTCCATTTAGAATAATCAATTTCAAAACTCGAAACATTTTTACTGTTTTTAACTTTGACATATGTATTTTCAACTTGATGCAAATGCGCAACCGTATCATTCACTAATCGTCCAAAACCACCAATTCCAAGCGATTTACCAGCTTTCAGAATATCTTGTCCCCAAGGTTGAGGATCGTGATAAGAATCAAATCCATCTTGTCCAACATCTTGCAAAACTTGCGTTTTTACTTTTTTTCCGAAAATATCAACAGCATTTCTCCAATCCAAATACAAACGATAACCAACATTTTGATTTTCCCAACCTGGACCTTCGTATCGAATATCGAAAGCATGATCGGTATGCTGAGGATCAAGAGTATGTTCTTGTACATTTCGAAATGTTCCGCCTTCGTACTCTTTGTGACCTCTTTTTCCATCTACCCATTTTCCGCCTTCTTTTATAGAAATTTCGGAATAGGTAAATCCATTGTTTTCATGTTGAACCAATCTGTTACTACAAGAAGTGACAAGGATTAATGTTGTTATTGTGGCAATAATTTTTTTCATACGTATTTATTTTTTAAAATTAGTGAGGAGTTTAATTGACGATCCAATCACCTAAAACATTATTTTTAGAGAAAGCTAAAGCTTCTTGAGCAGTTAATTGACGACTCCATTTAACTCTTTTATTTGCGATATGTTTACCTGTAGATTTGTATTCGGAGTAGCGTGTTGTAGATTCATTTGCAACTTTCCCCCAATTGTTCCAACCTTCTGCTTTAACAGACAAATCCATGTCACAATTGATGAAAGTAGTTTGAGCAAAAGGTCGCCAAGGTCTTCCCAAATGATGAGAATCTTGATTGTTCCCAGAAATCTTACAATTCTCGAAAACGAAACCGTATTTCTGATCTTCTGTCGTTGATGCCGCTGTAATGTATCCTTTCCCTTTATTATTTAGCTGACAGTTTTCAAAATAAGCGGTTCCTGCTCCGAAAATGTAATCGACTGTACCTTCGATGTAACAGTTCTTAAAATATTGTCTGCTTCCGCTTTTCACTAAATATAACGTATCTTGATTTCCTAAAAACCGACAATTTGTAAATTTTATTTTATCTGCATCAACGCGAACAGCAACAGCTTGTCCAACTTCGCCTGCGCTATTTTCGAATGTTATATTTTCGGCTGAAAAATTATCTCCAAAAATAAAAAATGAAGCCGAACCAGATGTTCCAATTTCTTGACCAATATTATTTAATTTTGATGCGTAATCATCATACGTCAAAATGGTTTTGTGTTGATCTTCACCAATAAAATTAATCATCGTTTTAGAAGGAGGTAAGGTGATTTTTTCTTTGTAAACACCATTTTTAATCAAAACTTTTACAGGAACTCGACTAAAATCGGGTAGTGCAGCAATTAATTCTTGAATAGTTTTGAATTGCCCTGAACCATCTTTCGCTACAATAAAATCATAATCTTTGACTTTGTTATTCGCTGAATTAATCTTTTCTGAAACTAATGATTCTGCATAAACTTCTAAATTGGTATATTGACTTGATAAATTGTAACCGTTTGCATCGTTAATGCCAACTTTCAAATTATTTCTTTTTTCCCATTCATCGTCCATTCCATCCTGATCTGTATCTGTAGGAATATTGTATGTTTTTAACGTAGGAAATCCGCCAACTTCTGTTTGACTATCGATAATTCCGGTCATATTTTTTGGATATCCGTTTGTTAAATAACCAATTAATCGATTATCAACTTCATCGCGTTTTAAACTTGCTCCCGCATGTGCTTGAACCATTTTGTAGGCATTTTCAGCAGAATGAGTGATAATTTCATTTTTACCAAATTCAGTTTCAGCTTTTGCTTTTAAAGGTTCATCGGCTTGTACACCGCCATTCCAGTTATTTGCTGTTATATCAGCATAACCTTTTACAAAATTTCCGTTGACATAAAATTTACCATATGGAATAGAAGGATTTACAATTCTATTTTTATGTTTTGTGGCTGGTCCAGATTTGAAATAATTATTAATCAAATTATATTTTCCTTTTTCTCCGCCATAAATAGAATTTGCGCCCCAATTAAAAATTACATTATTACGAAAATCAACCATTTCATCTTCAGGATTCATCGTTGATTCTGACCCACTAAAACGAGGATTTCGACTATTGTTACTCATAATTAGATTGTGGTGGAAACTTGCAGGCTCACCACCCCAAATTCCACCATAACCATGCGCTCCTTTTACATGGATAGATTTATTAAGAGCTTCTGATATGATAGACCATTGAATTGTAAGATTTTTGACACGATAAAACGAGATGTTTTCATCTGTAGCCCAACTTACCGAACAATGATCTATGATTATATTTTGTGCATTTCGACCACCCAAAGCATCACCTTCTACTTTTGCTAAATCGCCTAAACGAAATCTCATGTAACGAATAATTACATTGTCAGATTTGATGGTTACAGGATAATTAGAAACCGTAATACCATCTCCAGGAGCAGTTTGTCCAAGAATAGAAATATTTCCGTAATTAATATCCAAAGGAGATTGCAATATAATGTTTCCAGAAACAGCAAAAACGATTGTTCTGCTCAATTTTTTTTGAATTCCGTATCGTAAACTTCCTTTACCAGAATCGTTGAGATTTGTGACAATATAGACTTCTCCACCTCGTCCACCAGAACTGTACCTGCCATATCCTTCGGCAGAAGGAAAAGCAGGTAAATTCTGTGCAAATAAACATGAATGAATTAAAAATATAAATGTAATTGCGATGTGTGATTTCATTTTTTATCGTTTAATTAATTCCACCATCTTGGATCTCCAATCGCAGCACCTGTAGAAGATGCAGTTCTTAATGGAGAATTGACTGGTAATGTAAAATCAATTGTTGTGTTTGTCCAATTTAGAGCATTTTCTTGATTATTCGTAGAAGTTACTCCTCCAGTAGGAAAAACAAGTTTTTGTAAATCAGCTGCTTTACCATTCGTCAAATTATAGAAATTGTTGAACGTAAAAACAGCTGTACTTGAAGTAGCTAAACGAATTAAATTATTACTCGATAAACTTCCTCCAACTCTTGGCGAATTTGCAATAATATTATTGGTAAAATTAGCTTTGATCGGCACGTTATTATTGTCTAATAGTGGAAAAGAAGAACTTTGTCCAAAACTATTAATTGTACAATTGTTGACATTAATTGTTGCGTTAGCAGATGGCGTAGTAATACTTTCTCTGTATCGAATAAATAAATCTCCAACTTCTGTAAATGTTGAATTTTCGATATTAACTTCGTTAAAAACTAATTTGTCTAAATGTAAAAATCCGTAAGATGAAGCTGGGAAATTCTTGAAGAAAGAATGTTTAATCTCAAATTTATCCATTACATATCCGCTATTTGGACCTCTATTTGCTCTGAAAGCTGAGGTTTTAACACTACTTACAATACAGTTTTCAATCAATACATTTGCAAAATTAGCCTTCGCACCATTGCTGCTGCTGCTTGTCAAATTGATTAAATAATCTGCTGTATTTGCGCTTCCATCTAATTCGATATTCTTTAGATGTAAACCAGCCCCAGTATCATTTAACGTAAATTCTTTGAAAGAAACTTTTGTATCTTCTGGATTTCCAGAAATTCCAATCAATGAAATTTTCTTCGCATTAATTGCAAACAATTTATCTCCAGAATCATATTTACCAGGATTTAATCCAATGATATCACCATCTTTTGCATTGTTAATCAAGGTGATTAAATCATCGCCAGAATTAGCAATAACACTATAACTTGTAGACGATTTAGTCGTGAAATTCTGAGAACCAACGCTTGTATTTCCTTTATAAATTTCGACTGTATATCGTGTACTTGGATTAAGCCCTTTTGTTGTTTTAAGTCCAGCAGTAGCTTCGCTACTTGTAATTTGACTTATAATAGGATCGCTAACATAAACAGGATCCTGACCAGAAACTTGTGTATATGCTTGAAATCTCAATTCAGTTACTCCAGCAGTTACATCCCAACTAACCGTTGCTTGATTCTCCAGAATATTTGGATCATAAATAGGATGCAAAATTTGGATTCCAATAATTTTAATTCGCTTACTAACAGACCAGTGAGATTCTGGTCTGTTTTCGTAAGCATTTGTTTTAACACGTATAAAGAAATTTTTTCTCACGGGAATTTCTTGATCCGTAATAACAACTCCAGCAGAATCTGTTTTTTTTGTTAAAATGATATCTTTTGGATTTGTAAATAACGAATCGCTTGAAACTTCTGTTGTATAAGTTTCGTCAATATTATTAGTATACAGAGAAGGTGACCATGTGACTTTAGTTTCTGTTTCAAAATTTTCGGCAGATAAAGACAATGGTGTAAACATTCTCATTGGATCGTTAGATTCTGACTGAAATTCATCATCATTACAAGAGATTACAGCATTTGCAGTAAGTAATACTGTTCCTATAATCAATATTTTATAAAAAGTTTTTTTCATAATAATTGTGTTTTAGTATCCGTAATCTTGTGTTAAATTATAGTTTGTATTGATGATATCTTGATAGATTGGCAACAATTCTGAATGATTTGGTTTGTAATATTGTAACCAACCTTTTCGCTCGTCGTTAATCATTGTTGCAGCCATTCCTGTTTGCCAATTTATACGTGTATATCCCGTTGGAGTAGAAGCTACAGAAGGCGTGTAAAACAATTCTGTTTTATCATTTCCAACAAAATAAGTATCTAAATTCAAAACAGTTTTTTGTGCAGTTTGCGTTGGATCGTATTTACCAATTTTGTAATAAATGTATTTAGGTACATTGGCATATTCTCCCGTTCCATCTAATAGATTTTGTAATTTAACACGAGTTTCTGTTACCACTTGACCTAAAAGATTCCATCTGATTAAGTCATATTTTCGGATAGATTCTCCACCAAATTCTAATAATCTTTCGTGTACAATTTGCTCAAAAAAGCCTTGATAACCATTCGCTGTAACCGCAGGCATTTTATCAGGATTGTTCGCATAAGCTCTTGCTCTAACTTCTCTTAAAGCATCTATTGCAGCAGCTGTTGGTCCACCATTTAATTCATTTTCTGCTTCAGCAAACATTAATAAAACATCAGCAAAACGCATAATAGGCCAATTGATTCCAACATTTTGAGAAGGACCAGTTACTTTTGTCCAAGACTTTCTAAATTTTCCGTCTGTTAAAGCATCAATTTTTACCACCTGTGTTAAATCATCTGCATTAATTTCGAACGCATTGATTGTTACATCTCGTCTTTGATCATATTTATCAAATTCATAAAAATAAGTTGGTAAAGCATTTATTCCGCCACCACCATTCCATTTAGAAGCTGCATTATGACGTAATCCGTTGTAATAACCAAGTTTACTATCAGTTCGCGCATTTCCGCCAAAAGCACCTACTTGAAAAATCATTTCGTTTGTATTATCCATGCGACCTTCGTGAATAGCACGGAAAACATCTTCGTAATTTGGATTGATATTATGACTTCCACGTTGTTGCATAATGTCAAACGTTTCGTTGCGAGCAATTTGGTAATATTTTTCTGGATTTGTTCCTTTAACCATCTGTACAGGCTGTCTTCTCAACGAATATCCAGCTCTAGCAAGTGCAATACGAGCACGTAAGCCTTTCACAAAAGCTTTTGTAATTCGTGTTGTAGGATCTCCAGATTCGGCTCTCCATGGAATAACTTTTGAAGCAGTTTCTAAATCATTTAATAAAACTTCATACACTTCATCACGATCAGTTTTTTGAAGGAAAATATGTTCGTACTGAGAAGATGGTTTATCTTGAAATGGAACATCACCAAAGTTTCTGATTAATTCGTAATAATATTGCGCTCTTAACGTCAATGCTTCTCCGTAATATCTATCCATTAACTTTTTGTCACTATCACTTCCAGATTTGTAGACATCAGATGTCGGAATATTATAAATTAATAAATTTGCTCTTTCGATTCCTGTGTATAATTGACGGAAAGGTTTGTCTAATTCTGGATTTGTAGGACATGCATTGTACATACTAATTCCACGACGATAGTTACAATTGTAATCACCTGATGTTTTGAAATCATCTGCAGCTTGTCCAATGATAGAAGAAATTCTGTTTCCGTAACCATTATCACCAGCCAATTGATTATATACGCCAACCAAAGCAGAGTAAGTGTAACTTGCATCGTTGTAAACCTCTATTTCGGAAGTATTGGAAGGGCTACTAACATCCAAATAATCATCGCATGATGTTGTTGTTAATAAAACGATGCTAACGCCTAATATTTTTATAATTGTTTTTGTTTTCATTTTTGATGTGTTTTGAGATTAGAAAGTAACATTAATACCTGTTAAGAAAAATCTGCTTCGTGGATAGGCAGCGTAATCAACTCCAGGAGTTAAAGGACTTGTGCGTCTTGTATTTGCTTCAGGATCATAACCAGAATAACCAGTAATTGTAAATAAATTATTGATTGTTGCGTAGATTCTTACTTTGCTAATAAATTTCGTTTTTGCTAACATATCTTCTGGTAAAGAATAACCAACTGTAACGTTGCTTAATCTTAAATAAGATCCATCTTCGATGGCATAAGAATGTAAAATATAATTTCCAGAAGGAGGTGACCAAAATGTAGCATTTGCGTTTAGAGCTTCTAATTGTGTAGGATCTGTTACTCGATTTCCGTTATCGTCAAAATTTCTCCAAGCTCCAGCAACTGCTTTTAACATATTGTTGTCGCGGTATAAATATTGTGTTGTAAACTCAACTTTATTGGCATTGTAAACTTTATTACCAACAGAATAAGTGAAGAACATACTTAGGTCGATATTTTTCCATTGAAATTGTTGATTAAATCCACCATAGAATTTAGGTTGAGCATTTCCTAAAACTGTTTTATCATTATCATCAATTATTCCATCGTTATTTAAATCTTTCAATTTTAAATCTCCAGGACGCACATCTTTTGAACCTAATGCCGCAGCAGAATTGCTTGCAACACCAGCTTTTAATGTATATTTTTGAGTTGATGGATTGTAATCGAAATCGCTCACTTTGTACCATCCGTCTGTTACATAACCATAGAATGGATATCCCCCTGAATTTTCCAGTGTAAGTTAAGCTACATTTTTTAAAAATTGTAAATTATTATTAAACTCAAAAATAGTTTTATAATTCAAAGCTTTATGTCTTCTATTTCTGTTATACCAAATT
>NZ_JAAGKM010000011.1 GCF_019308355.1 Empedobacter falsenii
CACGCTTTAGCACACAATTTAAGAAAGAAAGTTGCCTGAAGAGAACAACTTTTCACTTTTTCTTAAAATATTGAAAAACTTTTATAACAAAAAAATCCGCCTCAAATTTTGTTGTGAGACGGATTCTTTTTGTATAATGTTCACCAATATTTTTTAATTCGTCATTAGTCAAACTCCATAAGAAACTGAGTAACTTTTGCTTATTAATATTTTTATCATTTGCATCAACTTGAGCAACATGTTTATTAAACTTCAACGATTTTCGACTTTCATATAGTTTACTGAAAATCATTCCAATATATTTGTCTAAATATGTTCTATTCGAATGATTTTGCTTCTCATACATCAACTCCAAAAGTGCAGTTGTATATTCTTTATTGTGAATATAATTTTCGTAATAATTTTGGATTACTTTTGCTTTAATATTTTCAAATTCTGCCGAAGGAGTTACATTTTGTTTCGTAAAATCTTCTTGAAAATTATTCTGAATCCAATCTAATCGATCTTTCAAATTTGGATGTGTACGAATAGAATCTTTATCAATATATTCAGTAAAATTTAATCCTTCGAACAATGAGTTTTTTTCTATTTTAATCGATTTAGGATTGAATTTTTGTTCAGGCAAATCAAATAAATAAGCATAGATAGAATCATCAAGTATAAATTTATCGCTTTGATCAAATTCTTCAATTTTCTTTAAAAGATGAAAATATTCGCTTTTAGGATAATTAAGATTTTTATATAAAATGTATCCCAAACTATCAGCAGAAATCTCTTTCTTGCGTGATTGTTCTGCTAAATCATATTTTTTTTGAATAACTTCATTTTGAGATTTAATCAATTTTAAAAAATCTTGTCGCTTGATTGACTTAATTTCACGTTTAAAATCTTTCTCAAATTCAGCATCTTGTTCTATTGCTAATCTTGTGTGATTTAATTGATTGTGAGCAATCTCATGACAGATTACTGCTGCAAATTGAAATTGATTATCTAACAAATTAAACAAACCAGATTCTATAAAATATACATTAAAACCAAGTGAAGAAGCATTTGGAATATTAGATTTTATGATATAAAATTTATTTTTATTTATTTGTAATTCAGCGTTTTTAGAAATGATTTGATTAAAAATATTTTGAGTAAATTTCTGATAATCATTATCTAATACGTAATTATTTTTAGTATAATTAAGAGAAATTCGATGTTCTAAAAATTCAAAATAATTTTCATATTCTTTTCTTTCTTCTTTTGAATTGAAATTACTAAGAGTTGATTTTATATTTTTAATATACTTAGAATCTAATTCCTTTGTTTGTGGATAAACAGATTGTATTAATAATAAGTAAGAGAAGAAAAGTATAAAGTATTTCATTCTATTTTTTGAAAAAGATTAGTATATAATTCTCACAAAAATATACAAATAATTCTTTAAACCTCGATTGTTTCAACTAATTTTGCAGAACAAATAAAACAAAAGATTCTTCTCAATTATGAAACAATTTACTTCGGTTTATGATGTAGAAAACATCGACGAATTACTAAAAACAGCCTTAGAAATTAAAGCAAATCCTTTTGCTCAACAAGAAGTTGGTAAAAATAAAACAGTTGGTTTAATTTTTTTTAATCCAAGTTTACGTACACGTCTAAGTTCTATTAAAGCGGCTTATAATCTTGGAGCAAATGCTTGGGTTTTGAATGCTGGAGCAGATTCTTGGACATTGGAAATGGCTGATGGTGCTGTGATGAACGGAGATTCGCAAGAACATATCAAAGAAGCAATTCAGGTAATGAGTGCGTATTGTGATGTTTTAGGCGTTCGTACTTTTCCGAAATTAGTAGATCGTGATGAAGATTATAACGAAATCATGTTCAATAAAGTAAAAGAATTATCTTCTGTTCCTGTTGTGTCTTTGGAAAGTGCAACATTACATCCATTACAATCTTTTGCTGATTTAATTACAATTGCAGAAAAAACGGGTTATACGCCTGGGACAAAACCTGAAAAGAAAGTGAAAGTTGTGATGACTTGGGCGCCGCATCCACGTCGTTTGCCACAAGCTGTTCCGAATTCTTTTGCGCAATGGTTTTCTAAAGTAGATTGGGTAGATTTTACAGTTGTACAACCAAAAGGTTTGGAGTTAGATCCAAAATTTACTGATGGAGCAACGATTGCTTATGATCAAGATAAAGCGTTGAAAGATGCTGATTTTGTTTATGCAAAAAACTGGTCTTCTTATGAAAATTATGGTGAACCGAATGAAGGTGATAAGGATTGGGAAGTGACAATGGAAAAAATGAATTTGACAAATAACGGAAAATTTATGCATTGTTTACCTGTTCGTCGCAATGTAGTAGTATCTGATGAAGTTTTAGATTCTGATCGTTCTATCGTAATTGATGAAGCAACGAACCGAATTTTCTCAGCTCAAACTGTTTTCCACGAGATTTTGAAAAATAAGTAGTAAACTACAATTAAAAAAGGCTTAAAAATTAATTTTTAAGCCTTTTTTAATGATATTATTTCTCACTAAAGTCCAACATGAATATCTTTCGTAGTGGCTTCTTTTTGAGAAGTTTTATATTTTGAATCATAGTTCCAAATAATCTTATCTGAAATGGTTTTTCCATTAAGATTAGTTTCTGCAATGATTATGTTTTCACCTTTTTGCAATTGAACATTTTCAGCAACGAAATGAATCTTATTATAGCCATTTTTTACATTTTCAATCTTTTTACCATTGACAGTTAACGTTGGCGTTCCTTGATTAGAGAAGATTGTAACAGTTGTAAATTCATTTCCTCTATTTACCATTCTACGTTGCGTTAAATAAACAACAGGTTCTTTGCTCCAATTTGCTTTATACCAATAAAAAGGATCTTTTTTAATTTTTCGATCAAATGAAACCAAACCTTTGAAATTTCTTGGATTAACATTCAATCGTGTAATAGGCGTTGCAAAATCGAAAGTATTCCAAACATAAGATCCCAAAAATATTGGATGTTTTTCTATTGTTGCCCAATGAACAATATGAAATTTAGTTGCAAATTCTTCTGGAAAAAATGCAGGATCACTCCATTGATTTCCATAGTTCCCAGCAACTTCAACTTGATCTTCAGGTTTTGCTTCTGCGCCATATTCAGAGAAAATAATTTTATAATCTTTAAATTTTTTTGAAATATCATTTGCCCAAGTTTCAACATCTTCTTTGTCAGATAAATTTTCTACTTCGCCATTGTACCATCCAAAATAATGATTAATTCCTTGTATATCTGCGTTGTTATTCACAGGATGATCTACTGTGTTGTATCCATTTACTTGAACTGTGTAACGGTATGGATCTTCTGTTTTAGCTAAATCATTTAGTTTTGTTGTTAATTCGGTTGTGTAATTATTTGGTGTATAAACTTCGTTGTGTAATCCCCAAGTATAAATTGATGGATGATTGTAATTCTGACGAATTAATTCTTTTAATTGTTGTAATGCATTATTTTCTTCTAAAGTTGTTACT
Source organism: Empedobacter falsenii (assembly GCF_019308355.1). Lineage (GTDB taxonomy): Bacteria > Bacteroidota > Bacteroidia > Flavobacteriales > Weeksellaceae > Empedobacter > Empedobacter falsenii_B. The sequence goes on from NZ_JAAGKM010000011.1 coordinate 3,510, forward strand.
TGATTAACAAAAGGAATTTCTGCCCAAATAATTAATCCTAAACTATCACATTTAGAGTAAAAATAATCAGATTGTTGGTAATGAGCTAATCGAATAGAAGTTGCACCAATTTCTTTTATAATTGCTAAATCTTCATCGTGATCTTCATTTGATAAAGCCGAACCTTTTCCCCATCGATCTTGATGTCTTGTCACGCCATAAAGTGGATATTTTTTGTCGTTTAAGAAGAAACCTTCGTTCGCTTTTAGTTCAAATTTACGAATACCCAAAGGTTGTGTTACTTCATCTAAAACTTGATTATTTTGTTTGATTTGTGTCACTACTTTATATAAATATGGATCTTTTAAACCATTCCATAAACGTGGATTATTAACCTTAATATCTTGAATAATTTCTTGTCTTCCTTGTGGATATAGAGTGTAAGGAGTGCTGATAGATTTTACAGTTTTATTGTTATGATCGATGATCGAAGTGAAAATTTCGATGTTATTTGTTTGAGCTGATTTATTATCAACTTTGACTTTAACATGAATATCAGCCGATTTTTTACTAACATTTTTCTGAGAAATAAAAATTCCAGCCGAAGCAAAATCATTTACAGCAATATTGATAGGATCAGTAACAATCAACGAAACAGGACGATAAATTCCGCCATAAACAGGAAATAAAACATGATTAACAGGAATTACTGCCGGATTTGACTCGTTGTTGGCTTTGACTAAAATTTCATTTTCTTGATCAAATTTTAGCATTCCAGTCAATTCCAATACAAAAGCAGAATATCCACCTTGATGACGACCTACAAAATTGTAATTTCCGTTAATTGCATCATTTTGGTAACTCACTTTGTTTTTTGTTTGTGTCGATTTTAGTGGAGTATTATTAATGTAAACTTCTGCGTTTGCACCAACTCCTTCAAATTTTATAAAGATTCGTTTACCTTTCCAGTCTGCTTTTGGCGTAATGGTTTTTCTGTAATATGAATCACCAACATAAAAGCGTTCATTTGTGCTGTAGAATCCAGCTGTTATTTCGTTGGTTTGCATATCTGTCGCATTCCAAGTGTGCGGAATTTGTACTAATTGCCAATCTCCTTTAAAAATAGAATTGTAGTTGATTTCTGTGGTAGTAAATGGTCCTTTTTTGAAGCTCCAATTAGAATTAAAATTTACTATTTCCCTTGCATGCGCTATTTGCAAATTTAGGATTAGTAAAATAAGAGTAGTTAAATTTTTCATGTGAGTTTTGATAAGAAGTAAAATTAAGTAATCTATTTTTATAAGCAAAAAGAAAGCCACTCAATTGAGTGGCTTTGTATTATATATTGATGATAGATTATTTATCTAAAACTTCCATATCAAAATATAAAGTTGCATTTGGTGGTACAACACCTCCAGCACCTCTTGATCCGTAACCTAATTCGGCAGGGATAATTAAGAAAACTTTAGAACCTCTGTTGAACATTGTTAATGCTTCCATCCAACCTTGGATTAATCCTGTAACACCAACTGTTGCGTCTAGTGGTTGATTGCGATCGTAAGATGAATCTAATTTTTCACCATCATTTAAACGTAAAGTATAATGTACTTGAATTGGATCTCCTTGTACAGGTTTTGCTCCGTTTCCTTCTTCTAAAATTACATATTTTAATCCAGAAGGAGTTGATTGAGCTTTTGCTTCTAATTCTTTTTGACGAGCAATTTCTGCATCTTTTTCAGCTTTTGCTTTCGCTTCAGCTTCAGCTTGTTTTTTTGCGTGATTTGCTTTTGCAGCTTCAAATGCTTCAGCTCCGTTGTATTTAGCATATTTATCACCTTTACGAGCGATTTCTACTTTTTCAATTACAACAGGAACAACTGGTTTATCACTTGGTGTTTTTTCTACATTTGCAATAGAATCAACAACATCTAAACCTTCTACAACTTGTCCGAAAATAGTGTGACGCCCGTCTAACCATGGTGTAGGAACTTCTGTGATGAAGAATTGAGAACCGTTTGTAGCAGGTCCTGAATTTGCCATAGATAAAACACCTTTTTTATCGTGTTTTAAAGTTGGTTCAAACTCATCTTCGAAATCGTAACCAGGTCCTCCTGTACCAATTCCGTCTGGATCACCTCCTTGAATCATGAAATCTTTGATCACACGGTGAAAAATGATTCCATCATAAAAAGGAACTCCTTTTGCTTTTGCTTTATTTTCTTTTGTACCTTCTGCTAATCCAACAAAGTTAGCAACCGTCATTGGTGCTTCTTCTTCGTATAATTTGATTGTCATTGCACCATGATTTGTTGTCATTTTTGCATACAATCCATCTTCTAAACTTTTAAATTCTTCTTTACTCATCGATTTTGGAATTTTAACGCCACAACTAACAAGGGTAGTGATGACAGTTAAGATTAATAATATTTTTCTCATTTTAACTTTACATTCTTTGTGTTTATTAGTGTTTTTTTATTTTTAAAACTTTTACATCCATAATAATAGGCGAGTCTGGCGCAATTTTTTGCGTATCACCATAACCTCCATAAGCTAAAAACGAAGGTAACAATAATTTAGCAGTTTCACCTTCAGGAATTAATTGTAAACCAGCTTGTAAACCTCTCACAACATCAGCTTTTCCTAAAATTATTTTCTGAACTTTATTATCGTTAAGCGAATATAAAATGTTGTTTTCAAGATCAGTTACTTGGTATTCAAATTCGATGTAGTCTCCATTATTTGCTGTAGAAGCTGTTCGTTGACCACTATTTGAAATCCAAAAGCCCGAACTCGTTTTAACAAATTTTAGGTCAGATGTTTTCATATAATCATCAAACCATTGTAATTCTTCTTGATGCAATAATTTTCCACGTTCTTGCGAACGTTTCATAAAATCGTCATTGGAATATGAAACGGGATATTGTATGACTTTTTGATCACAACTCATTAACGCAAAAACAGCGAAAGTGAATAAAATAACTTTTTTCATTAGATAACGATACTAGCTAATTTTTCTTGATATTCTGGTAAAAGGGATTGGAAATAAGCAATTGTTTCTTCCATATTCATATCCGAACGACCTCCAGAAGCATTCATATGACCGCCGCCATTGAAATGTTTGCGAGAGAATTCATTCACATCAAAATCACCTTTCGAACGTAACGAAATTTTAATGAAATTATGATGTGTGTCTTCAATAAAAATTACAGAAAAGATAAAATTTTCTACACTCAAACCATAATTTACAAAACCTTCTGTATCTCCTTTTTGAAAACCATTTGCTAGTAAATCTTCACGTTTTAAAAACATGAAAGCTGTTCGATATTCTGGTAAAAAAGTTAGATTATTTAGAGTTAATGATAATAACTTTAATCGTCCTTGTGTTTGTGAATCGTTTACATAAGAAGTAACTTTATCTACTTCTACACCTTTATCAATTAACTCTGCTACAATTCTATGCGTATCTGCCGATGTATTACGAAAACGGAATCCGCCTGTATCCGTCATTATTCCAGTATAAATACATTCAGCAATGCCTTTATCAATTTTATCTAAATCATTCATCGCTTCGATAAAATTATAAACCATTTGACAAGTCGCAGGCATTTCGATATCCGAATACATAAAATCAAATGTATCTGGTTCGCGGTGATGATCGATTAATATTTTTGGAGCTTTCGAACGTTCAACCCAGTTTCCTAAGTCATCAATTCGTTTTATAGTATTGAAATCTAAGATAAAAATCAACTCAGCTTGATGTATAATTGCTTCAGAAACTTTTGGTCGGTAATCTGCAATTACAATATCTTTTGCTGAAGGCATCCATTTTAGGAACTTCGGAAAATCGTTTGGTGAAACAATGTTACACGTATGTCCCAATTTATTCAAATAATGAAACATCGCCAATGTAGAACCTATCGCATCTCCATCAGGATTTTTGTGCGGTAGAATTGCAATTTTCTTTGGGGTTGATTTTAACAGAGCTTTTAGCTCTTCGAAATTTGTCATTTGCATAGTTGCAAAGATAAACAAACAAGTGATATTGTAAATTGCTTTGAACAAGAAAACCTCCAAATTTGGAGGTTTTCTTGTTTTTATGAAATATTTATAATTTATAAATCTCTTTTTTTGATAATTAATAAGGATAAACCAAGAAATAAAATGATGTAGAAAACATTTGCAGCAAAATATTCCCATTGTACATGATCCGCAACAAATAATTTTCCTTCCATAATTGCTTTTTGTATATCTACAGAAGGATAATCAATTATTTTTCCGTTCGAGTTAAGTGGTAAATAATTAGTTAAGATTTTAATTTCATTAGGATTTTTTGGAGGATTTTTACCAAAACGAACTAAAAATTCAACAACTTTAGCAACAGATTCTATAATATTCAAAACAATTAAAGATAAAATCGCAAAAGCACTTTTCTTTAATAGGAATGATAAAAACATGGCGAATACAATATAAGCGAAGATTTCGACGAAATATCCTCCTAAGAATTCGATTCCGTTTACAAAATCAAACTTTTCGCTAAAAATAGAACCTAATGCAAAAACTAAAACGCCAACTAAAAGTGTAGAAATCAAAGTTATCACAACGTTCATCAAAACTTTTGTGTTTAAAAATTCAGTTTTAGATAAACCATCAATTGTATTTTGCTTGAAAGTTCCGAAAGAGTATTCGTTTGTAATATTATTAATAACAATAATAGCTAAAAAGAATTTTCCAAAACCAATTAACCACGTGATATTATGCCAAATTACAGGAAACTCTAATGCACCTAATTTGATTAAATCAATTTCGATTCCATTCATATTTGGTTTGAAATTCGGCAACGTAATTCCCATTAACAGAATCATCACAAAATATAAAATGATGAAAATTCGTGTTCCTTTGTTGTAGAATAATTTATTCCATTCTATGCTAAATAATCTTTTCATGTTAGTTCTGTTTTTGGATTAATTGGAAAAATTGTTGCTCTAAAGATTCTTTACGTTTTACCAAATGATTCACGATAATTCCTTGTTCATAAAGCATTTTGTTAATTTCTGCTGGATCTTTCTCTTCTGATAAAACAGCAAAAAGTTTGTTGTTTTCTTTGGTAACTTTTGAAACGAATGAGAACGTTTTTAGTGTATATTCCAAACTTTCCATATTTTGCGCAGCAACTTCTATACTTCCAAAACTTGAATTCATTTGATCTACAGAACCCGCATAAAGCATTTTTCCTTGATTCAGAACCACTACATGCGAACATACTTTTTCGACTTCGTCTAATAAATGACTTGCTAGAATAATTGTAGTTCCTTGTTGAGCAATTTTAATAATCAATTCACGAATCTGAATAATTCCTTGTGGATCTAAACCATTAGTAGGTTCGTCTAAAATCAGCACTTCAGGATCATTTAATAACGCAGCCGCAATTGCCAAACGTTGTTTCATTCCCAACGAATATTGTTGAAATTTATCTTTTTTACGAGAAAGTAATCCAACTAATTCAAGTTTTTCGTCAATTTTTCCATAATTAACTTCTTTAATATCAGCAACAATTTCAAGATTTTTTTCTGCTGATAAATAAGGATAGAATTTTGGGCTTTCGATAATTGCACCAATTTTTTTTAATGAATCGTTATCTGGTTCTTGATCAAACCATTTCCACGAACCCGCTGTAGGATTGATTACATTAAGAATCATTCCTAATGTTGTCGATTTTCCACTTCCGTTTGGACCAAGTAATCCATAAACGTTTCCTTTTTCTACCGAAAAAGAGACATTGTTGACCGCTGTAAAACTGCCAAATTTTTTAGTAAGTTGATTAATTTCAAGAACTTTATTCATAGTAGTTGAATTTGTTTTCTTTATATGTAGAGTTTTTTGTTAATTTGTTACAATTTAGAATTAATTTAAATAACATGAGAACGATACTTTATACCTTATTAATTGTACTAACAATCCAGGCTAAAGCGCAAAACGGAAAAACTTATCAAATTTATAATCAACAAGAAAAGAAAGTTGATTTTGATAAAATGATTAAAGAATTAGCAAAATATGATGTTGTTTTATTTGGTGAACATCATAATAATGCGGTAAATCATTGGTTGCAATTGCAAACGACAAAAGAATTGTATAAGATAAAAGGAAAACAACTGATTCTTGGAGCAGAAATGTTCGAGCGTCATCAACAAAATGATTTAACGAATTATTTGAAAAGCAAAACGACGGATGATGAGTTTCAAAAGAGTACAAAGCTTTGGAATAATTACAAAACAGATTACAAACCGCTTGTTGATTTTGCGAAAGAAAAGAATTTAGATTTTGTAGCAACTAATGTATCACGCAAATATGCTTCGTATGTCGCTAAGAATGGACTTGAAGCTTTGGATACAGTTCCAAATAATGAGAAAGTCTTTATTGCGAAACTTCCTATTACGATAGATTATGATGCGCCTGGTTATCCTGAGATGATTAAAATGATGGGAGATCATGCTGGAGTGAAGGCAAAACAGTTTGTTGCAGCACAAGCTACAAAGGATGCAACAATGGCAGAATCAATTTTGAATAATTTGAAGAAAAATAATCTATTCATTCATTACAATGGTGATTATCATTCTAAAAATTATGGCGGAATTTATTGGTATTTGAAATTTTTTCGACCTGAGCTCAAAATCGCTGTAATTGAAATTCTAGAAAGTGAAGATTTAAATGAAAAATTATCTGCAATTAAATCAAAAAACGAAAATGTTACTACGACAGAATTTATTATAGTATTTCCTAAGGATTCGCCTAAAACCTACTAATTTTACTGATAAGCAGAAAGTTTTATTGATTATTTTTCATATTTTGCATTTTTAAAAAATAAAGCAAACAATTAAATACAACTATGGACAGAAGAAATTTTATTAAATCGACTGCTGCAGCATCTACGGTAGCATTAGTATCACCAGATTCATTATTTGATTTTTCATCAAAAATTGATAAGGTGAAAGTAGGAATTGTTGGCTGTGGAATGAGAGGGCAGGTACATTTAGATGAGTTATTAAAAAGAAATGATGTAGAAGTTGTTGGGATCGCTGAACCAGATCAACGAATGATTGATCGTTCAAACAAAATTTTTGCAAAACATAATAAAAAACCTGTAGAGTATTTTAAAGGTTTAGATGGATATAAAAAATTATATAAGAATAAGAAAATTCATGCTGTAATTATAGCTACGCCATGGGAATTTCACGCTGAGCAAACAATTGCAGCAATGAATGCGGGTAAAATTGTAGGTTTAGAAGTGTGTGGAGCGATGAATTTACAAGAATGTTGGGATTACGTAGATACATACGAAAAAACGAAAGTTCCTGTATTCATGATGGAGAATGTTTGTTACCGTCGCGATGTTATGGCTGTAATGAATATGGTTCGTAAAGGAATGTTTGGTCAAATTGTTCATGGACAAGGTGGTTACCAACACGATTTAAGAAATGTATTATTTAATGATGGTAAACAACCTTATGGTGGTGGAGTTGAATTTGGAGACAAAGGTTTCTCTGAAGCTGCTTGGCGTACAAATCATTATGTAAAACGTAATGCAGAATTATATCCAACGCATGGTTTAGGACCAATCGGTACAATGATGGATGTTAACCGTGGAAATAGAATTACACATTTAACTTCTATGGCTTCTCAACAAGCTGGTTTAACTGATTATATCGTGAAGAATGGAGGTGCAGATCATCCAAATGCAAAAGTTAAATTCAAACAAGGAGATATCGTTCAAACAATGTTAAAATGTGAAAACGGAGAAACAATCTTATTAACGCACGATACATCTTTACAGCGTCCATATAACTTAGGTTTCCGTATTCAAGGAACTGATGGTATTTGGCAAGATATCGGTTCAGGAGGATTTAGTCAAGGTTTCATTTATTTCGAAGATGAAATGAAACATTCTCACAAATGGGCAAGTTCAGAAGATCATTTAAAAACTTACGATCATCCATATTGGAAAAAATACGAAACTCAGGCAGAAGGTGCTGGGCACGGAGGAATGGATTTCTTCTTAATGAATGATTTTATCGAATGTATTAAAGCAAACAAAGAATTCCCATTCGATGTATATGATTTAGCAACTTGGTATGCAGTAACACCATTAAGTGAAAAATCTATCGAAGGAAATGGTACTTCTCAAGAAATGCCAGACTTTACAAGAGGAAAATATAAAACAAGAAAACCAGTTTTTGGTACAGAAGATTATGGATTCTAAAACCTTATCATTAGTCATTTTAGCAGGTGGAATGGGAAGCCGCTACAAAGGACAAAAACAAATTGATCCAATTGGACCAAGTAAAGAAACGTTGATGGAATATTCAATTTTCGATGCTTTTTCTTGCGGAATAAAACATTTTGTATTCATTATTAATGAACAATTTAATGCAGAAACTAAAAAATATTTTCAAAATTTAATTGAAAAAAATGGAGGTAAAGTAGAATTTGTTCTTCAAACGACGTATACATCTGTTCCGAGAGGAATTTATGATACAATAGAAAAACGTGAAAAACCTTGGGGAACTGGACATGCGTTAATGATTACAAAAAATCATTTAAACAATCCATTTATTGTAATTAATGCAGATGATTTTTATGGTCGTAAAGCATTTGAAAAAGCAAGTGAATTGGTTCAAAACGAAAAAATCACTGCAAATACTTATGGTATGGTTGCGTACAAATTGGCCAATACGATTAGCGAAAATGGTTCTGTTTCTCGCGGAGTATGTACTGTAACTAACGGTCATTTGGAGAATGTTGTAGAACGTACAAATATCTATTCTAACGAAAATGGAGAAATTGTTTTCGAAGAAGATGATAACGTTTTACCATTAGATGGAGATACGGCTGTATCGATGAATTTCTTTGTTTTACATCCTTCTATTTTCAGAAAATTAGAAGATAAATTTGAGGAATTTCTTCACGAAAATGCTTCTCAATTGAAAGCAGAATTTTTCTTGCCGAAAGTTGTAAATGATATGATCAAAGAAGATCAATTGGAAGTGATTGTAGAAAAATCGGATGACAATTGGTTCGGAATGACTTATCCAGAAGATAGAGAAGTTGTAGTAAATTCTATTCACAATTTAATCAATGATCAAAAATATCCAAATTCTCTTTGGACATAAAATATAATGGAGAAAATATTAAAACATTATTTCGAAAATATAGATCAAGTTAGTATTAATCCAATCAGTTCTGGTTGGATTAATTCTACTTATGAAGTTGAGTATGAAGGAAAAAAATATATTTTACAAAAAATAAACACGCACGTTTTTCCTCAACCAGAAGTAATTTCGAACAATATTGACATCATTTCTCGCCATCTAAAAGCAAAGAATTATCAAAATTCGGTAATCGAAATTGTAAAAGATTTGCAAGGAAATTTATTAGCAAAAGAAGATAGAGAAACTTGGAGAATGACTTCTTTTATTCCAAATTCTATTTGTTTTGAGAAAGTGGAATCTGCGGAACAAGCGTATGAAGCGGCGAAAACAATTAGTGAATTTCATTCGTATTTGTTAGATGTTAATGTTGATGAAATTTATCCTTCGATTGTCGGGTTTTTAGATTATCATAAACGTGTAAATGATTTCAAAAATGCATTGAAAAATGCTTCAACAGAGCGTTTAGAAGAAACGAAAGAAGAAGTTGCTTATATTTTGGATAATCTGTATCAAGTTGAAAAGTATTTAGAAATAGATTTCCCAAAGCGTGTCGTTCATGCTGATGCTAAAATCAGTAATTTCTTATTTAATAATGATAATCATTCGCAAGCAATCGCTGTGATAGACTGGGATACAATAATGCCAGGGAATATTTTGTGCGATTTTGGAGATATGATTCGTACATACGCAAACCTGAAAGCTGAAGACGATCCTAATCCTGAAAAATTGTTTGAACCTGATTATTATAAAGCGGTTAAAAATGGGTTTTTAGAACATTTAAAATATGATTTACAACCAATAGAGATCGAAAATATGGATTTTGTTGCGTATATTGTGATTTATATTCAGGCGGTTAGATTTTTGGCAGATTATTTAGAAAACGATATTTATTATTCGATTTCTTATCCAAAACAAAATCTAAATCGTACGATTAATCAAATCAATTTATTAAAAGCATTAACAAAATTTCATGAAGAAAATTCGGTTCGAAAAATATAAACCTATAGATTTTAATAACTTTTTTAAACTTGTTCAGGACGACGAAGTGATGAAATATATCTCTGGAAAAGGTTTGAATGAAGAGCAAGCAAATCACAAATTTACATCAATCTTAGAAAAAGGTAGCGTTAACGAAAACCTTGGTTTTTTTAAGGTTTATGACGAAAACGACACACTTTTAGGTGATTGTAAATTGGTGTATAACAAACATATCGAAAATTCACTTGAAATAGGTTATTTATTGAAAAAAGAATTTTGGAGAAAAGGTTTTGGATCAATGATTTGCGAACATTTATTAGCAGAATCAAAAGAAAAATTTCCTGATTTGCAAGTAATGGCTGTCATCGATCCTGATAATGTTGCTTCAAGAAAGTTGTTAGAAAAGTTTAATTTTGAATCGTATTGGAAAGGCATCGAAAATGATTTGCCTACAGAAAAATTGCTTTTAAAAGAGAAATGATACGAGTAAAAGATGTCGCTTTGGCGATGGAAGAAATAGCGCCTTTGGCGTATGCAGAGGATTTTGACAATGTTGGATTGCTAGTTGGTGATTACAATAATGAGGTAACAGAGATCTTGGTAACGTTGGACACAACACCAGAAGTTGTGGAAGAAGCGATTGAGAAAAATTGTAATTTGATTGTGAGTTTTCATCCAATTATTTTTTCTGGTTTAAAGAAATTGAACGGAAAAAATTATGTTGAAAAAGCTGTGATGACAGCAATCAAAAATGGAATTAATATTTATGCAACGCATACAGCTTTAGATAATTCGAAAGTTGGAGTTAATTTCAAAATTTCTGAACAATTAGCTTTATTGAATACGAAAATTCTTATTCCAAAATTGCAAACTATCAAACAATTAATTACCTATGTACCAACAGAACATGCTGAGCAATTGAAATTTGCGTTGTATGAAGCGGGTGCAGGAAAAATTGGGAATTATGATTCGTGTGGTTTTGCGATAGAAGGCGAAGGAAATTATCGACCAACTGCTGGTGCAAATCCGTTTATTGGCGAAATAGGGAAATTGGAAGCAGTAAACGAAACGCGAATAGAGGTTATTGTTCCGCAACATTTGGAAGGTGATGTGATGAATGCTTTGTTCAAAAATCATCCGTACGAAGAAGTTGCTTATTCTGTTATTTCGTTGAATAATCAAAATAATTATATTGGAATTGGAATGATTGGAGAGTTGGAAAATGAAATGGAAGAACTCGATTTTTTCAATTATCTAAAAACTCAAATGAATACACCCGTTATTCGTCATTCGAAATTATTAAACAAAAAAATAAAGAAGGTTGCTGTACTTGGAGGTTCTGGCGCATTTGGAATAAAAAATGCAATTTCGGCTGGAGCGGACATTTATATCACGGCAGATTTGAAATATCACGATTTTTTTACTGCTGAAAATAAGCTTGTTTTGGCAGATATTGGGCATTTTGAATCGGAACAGTTTACAAAAAACTTAATAACTTCGTATCTTAAAGAAAAATTTACTAATTTTGTGGTCTTTAATTCTGGAATTAATACCAATCCTGTTAATTATTGTTAACTATGTCTGAAACAAAAAATATCAAAGAACTAAGCGTAGAAGAAAAACTTCGCGCGTTATACGACTTGCAATTAATTGATTCACGTTTAGATGAAATCAGAAACACAAGAGGTGAATTACCTTTAGAAGTTGAAGATTTGAGCGACGATGTTGCACAATTAGAAACGAGAATCCAAAAAATAGTTGACGAAACTAAAGGTTTGGATGAAGAAATTAAATTGAAGAAAGAAGCAATCAAAAATGCTGAAGCTTTAATTAAAAAATACACGAAACAACAAGATAACGTACGAAATAACAGAGAATTTGATGCTTTAGCTAAAGAAGTTGAGTATCAAGGTTTGGAAATTGAGTTATCTGAAAAACGTATTCGCGAGTTTACAGTTAAAATTTCTCAAAAAAATGCACAAGTTGAAGAATTTAATGCAAAATTAAATTCAATGAAAGAGCATTTATCTCACAAACAAGCTGAGTTGGATACAATTGTAAAAGATACAGAAAAAGAAGAAAGTAATTTATTGAAATTATCTTCTGAATATTCTGCTAAAATCGAACAAAGATTATTAGATGCTTACAGCCGTATCAGAAATTCTGTGAAAAATGGTTTAGCTGTTGTTCCTGTACAACGTGGAGCTTCTGCGGGATCTTTCTTTACAATTCCACCACAAAGACAGATGGATATCGCTCAACGTAAAAAAATTATCGCTGATGAACATTCAGGACGTATCTTGGTTGATTTGGAATTGGCTTTAGAAGAGCAAGAAAAAATGGAAATCGTTATCAAAGGATAATTTTCTGTTAAAAAATATTTTATTTAATATCAAAGTGTTGCACGTTTGTGTGACACTTTTTTTATGCCAAAACTGGTTGTTGTTATTTTTTAGCACGCTATTTGTAATATTGGCATTATAATTAGTTTGAAAATTTAGAAATTATGAAAAAAATTATATTTTTAGCAATGTTAACGGTCTCGTCTATATCATTAACATCTTGTGTGAATAATGATGATGGATACTATGACAACGGACCAGAAATTGTAAATGTTGGACAAATCAATTATGATGGCGTTTCTTTTCCGCTTCGAAATGCAGTTGTAGCTGATATTGAAAAAGCAGATGGAGGATATTATTATAGTGTAGAGTTATCGACGAATCCGGTTCCTAAAAATGGAAAATTATATGGCTCTTATTTGTATTTAGAAATCTTTCAAAGAGGTGATTTAAATTTTAATGGAACTTACGTAACAGAAAATAATGATAGAGGATTGGATTATATCGAATATTACGAAGATCCTATTATGCAAAATTATGTACCAGTTCTTAATTCAGGAACATTTGCATTATTAGATACAGATTTCTCTTCAGGATCTATTAACTTAAAAAATTATTTTGATCCTTATAACAGAAGTTTATTGTCTACAAACTTTGCTTTGAGAGTTTCGAATGGTAAAACATTGACGGGTGATTTTGACGGATTGTTTGATTTCATTCAATTATACAACAAATCTGCAAAAGGTGCTGTAAATGCAAAATCAGCAACAACAGAAAGAGTAAAAACAGGAGTGAGAAGACCTTCTGCAAGAAAATAAAATTTCAATTTATAGATAAAAAAAACTCCGCTAAATTTTTAGCGGTGTTTTTTATTGATATACTTTTTTGATTAAGCTTCTACTTCTTTATCACGATTCTTTGGGAAACGGCGATAACCTTTCAAATTAAATCTAAAATCTTTTTTCGTTGGACGAACAATAATACGTAATGATGAATCATTTGTAAAATAAGTTTGTGCCCAGTTTAAGAAAATAGCTAATTTGTTACGTACAGTCAAGATTAACATCAAGTGCAAAAACATCCATGTAAACCATGCCAAACGTCCAGAGAAAGAGAATTTAGGTAAATCGACAACTGCTTTGCGTTTACCAATTGTTGCCATAGAACCTGGATCTTTGTATTCGAACAATGTCAATTTATCTTCAGATAAACCTTGTCCTAATTTGTCAAAGTTTTTCGCCAATTGTTCAGCTTGATCTCCTGCAACACGTGCTAATTGTGGATGTCCATGAGGATACTTCGGTGTTTCCATCGAAGAAATATCTCCAATTGCATAAATGTTTTCAGTTCCTAAAACTTTAGAAGTACGATCTACTTTCAAACGATTTCCTCGTTGCAAATCTTCTTGTTTTACTGCTCCTTCAGGCACATTTCCCATAACTCCAGCAGCCCAAATCAAATTTCGAGTATTGATTGTACGACCATCAGCCAAAGAAATTGTTTTTCCATCGTAGTCAGTTACGCGACCTTCTGTCCAAACATTTACGCCCATATTTGTCAAATATTCATAAGACTTTTTGTGCGCCAATTCAGACATTGGACCTAATAAATTTGGACCTCCTTCAATCAAATAAATATTCAATTTAGAGAAATCTAAATCTGGATAATCTTTCGGAAGAATGAATTTTTTCATTTGCGCAATTGCACCTGAAAGCTCAACTCCTGTTGGTCCTCCACCTACAACGACAATATTCATAATTTCTTCCAATTCTTCTGGAGATTCTGCAGAATATGCACTCTCGAAGTTTGTTAATAATCGATTTTTAAGCGTTAAAGCTTCATTTGTCGATTTCATTGGGAATGATAATTCCTCAATTTGTTTGTTCCCGAAGAAATTTGTGGTACATCCCATGGCAACAACCAAATAGTCGTAGGAAAAATCCCCGATTGTGGTTTCAACAATATTTTGATCTTTCTTAATTGCTGTAACTTCGGCTAAACGAACGCTCACATTTTTACTCCCTTGAAATACTTTTCGAATAGGGAACGAAATATCACTTGCGTTAATCGCTGCAGTTGCAACCTGATAAAATAAGGGTTGAAATTGGTGGTAATTATAGCGGTCAATAAGTGTAACAGAAAAGTGTGGGTTATTATTTAATTTACGGGCTAATTTAAGTCCGGCAAATCCAGCACCTAAAATGACAATCTTTTTCTTTTCCAAAATTCACTTTTTTGTAAAATTACGAACAAATTAAGAAACAATGAAAGATTTATTAAAAATTATTCTGAACCTTAGATATTTACTATGATATCGGATTGATTATTAGATTTTTTTAAATTTATGTTTTTTGTCAGTTTTAAATAAATTGTTAAAATTATTTATGATTTTGTGTATTTCGACGCTTTTTTAATTTTTCTGAAAGATTAGAATTTAAACTATTTTTAAGCTGAATCATTTTAAGAAATCAATCAAATTCACGAATTTTATTCCAAATTAATCAAGTCAAAAAAACAAGTAATGAGCAAATTATTTGAATCAATCAATATAAATGAATCTATTTCATTAAAAAATAGAATTATTATGTCGCCAATGTGCCAATATTCTTCGGAAGATGGTTTTCCAAATGATTGGCATTTTCAGTATTATGTTTCGCGTGCTGTGGGCAATGTTTCGGCAATTATACAAGAAGCTACCGCGGTTGTTGCAGAAGGTCGAATTTCATATGGTGATTTAGGAATTTGGAAAGATGAGCACATTGAAGTGTATCAAAAATTAACTTCCGAAATCAAAAAATACAATTGCGTTCCTGGAATTCAGTTAGCGCATGCAGGACGAAAAGCAAGTACAGAAAAGCCTTGGTTGGGACACAATCAAATAAAATCTAACGAAAAAAATGGTTGGAAAACAGTTTCGAGTTCTAATTTACCTTTTAATGAATCAGATGAAATTCCACATCAATTAACAATTTCTGAAATTGAAAATGTTATAATAGAATGGGGAAAAGCAACTGAACGTGCCATAAAAGCTGGTTTTGAAATTTTAGAAATTCATGGAGCGCATGGTTATTTGGTTCATCAATTTCTTTCGCCTTTAATTAATAATCGAACTGATGAATATGGTGGAAGTTTCGAGAATAGAATTCGTTTTGTGTTGGAAATTGTTGCTGAAATGCAAAAAAATATTACAACTCAAACGCTTTGGGTTCGTTTGTCAGCTTCGGATTGGGCAGAAAATGGTTGGAATTTGGATGAAACGATCAAATTATGTAAGATTTTAAAACAAAATGGAGTAGAAGTGATTGATGTTTCGTCTGGAGGTGGAGTAAGTCATCAAAAAATTGATGTCAAAAAAAATTATCAAGTTCCATTCGCAAATGAAATTAAAAATCAAGTTGAAATAATTACTGGAGCTGTTGGATTAATTTTTGAACCAAAACAAGCCGAAGAAATTCTTCAAAATAATGAAGCTGATTTAATATTTTTAGGAAGAGAATTATTACGTGATCCATATTTTGCGTTGCGTGCTGCAAAAGAGTTAAACGAAGATATTAAGTGGTTGCCACAATATGAAAGAGCAAAAAATAATCATTACGCATAAACCATGTTAGCATTAAAAAAAATCCATCATATTGCAATTATTTGTTCAGATTATAAAAAATCAAAACATTTTTACACAGAAATTTTAGGTTTCGAAATTGTGCAAGAAGTTTATAGAAAAGAACGTGATTCTTATAAATTAGATTTAGCTTTGCAAAATTATTACTGCATCGAATTATTTTCTTTTCCTAATCCACCAAAACGTGTTTCTCGACCAGAAGCTTCTGGATTGAGACATATTGCTTTTGCTGTGGAAAATATAGAAAATGAAGTAGAAAAACTAACGCAGTTAAATGTAACGGTAGAGCCAATTCGTGTGGATGAATACACGCAAAAGAAGTTCACTTTTTTTGAAGATCCCGATGGTTTGCCGATAGAATTATACGAAGAATAGAAGAATAAATGGTAAAAAAGAGTTTACTTGCCTTAGCAATGGGAGGTTTAGCCATCGGAATGACGGAATTTTCGATGATGGGAGTTTTAGAAGATTTTGCAAAAGATTTGAATATTTCAATTCCAACAGCAGGGAATTTTATATCAATGTACGCAATGGGCGTAATGGTTGGAGCTCCAACATTGATCATGGCTACAAGTAAATATTCGCCTAAAAAAGTATTAATCTTTTTTATGTTATTGTTTACCATTTTTAATTCACTTTTTGTCATTGCGCCAAGTTACAATACCTTATTAATTGCTCGTTTTATGTCTGGTTTACCTCACGGAGCATTTTTTGGTGTAGGATCTGTTGTGGCTGCACAATTAGCAACAAAAGGAAAAGAAGCGCAAGCCATTTCGATTATGTTTGCAGGATTAACGTTTGCGAATTTGGTCGGTGTTCCATTAGGAACAAAATTAGGACAAGTATTCTCGTGGCGATTAACGTTTGGGATTATTGCGAGTTTAGGATTAATCACGATGTTAGCAATTTCGCTTTGGGTTCCAAATCTTAAAAATACAAACAAAGGAAGTTTAGTAGAACAATTAAGTTTCTTCAAAAAATGGGAAGCTTGGGTATTAATTGTGATGATTTCTATTGGAACTTCAGGATTATTTGCGTGGATAAGTTACATTTCTCCATTAATGACAAATGTGGCAGATTTACCTAAAACAAAAGTTCCAATAATTATGACTTTGATTGGTTTAGGAATGTTTGTCGGTAATTTTATAGGTGGAAAATTGGCAGATACCATGTCGCCAAATAAAGCTGCAATCATCTCTTTTGCGTCGATGGCGGTTTGTTTAGTGATTGTTTATTTCACTTCTCACATACAAATTATGGCGTACATCATGTCATTTATTACAGGATTAATTGCGTTTACAATTGGTTCGCCAATTCAAATGATGTTGATTAATAATGGAAAAGGATCAGAAACTTTAGCAGCAGCGGCTGGTCAAGCAAGTTTTAATATCGGAAATGCTTTAGGTGCATTTTTAGGAGGAATTCCAATTGCAATGGGATTAGGATTTAATTCGCAATTATGGGTTGGCTTTATTATGGCTTCGGTCGGATCAATAATTGCAGCAATCTTTTTACAATTAAAATCGAAAAGAGTTTAAAAATATTACTTCAATCATAATCAAAGGATGTTCGCTTAGAGCATCCTTTTTTAGTTTATATTTGTAACAAATTAAACTCAAAATGAATCATTACAAAGCTCTTATTATAGACGATGAACACTTTGCTCAACAAGGTTTAAAGAAAATTATTCAACATGCTTTGCCAGATTTTTTTGTTTCCATTGATACTGCGAATTCTGTAAAAGAAGGTGTAGAAAAAATTAAGGAAAATCAACCAGATATAGTTTTTTTGGATATTCAGATGCCAGAGGAATTTGGGTTTAAATTATTTGATTATTTTGATGATATTACGTTTGATGTCATTTTTACAACAGCTCATTCAGATTATATTTTAGAAGCCGTAAATCAATGGGGATGTTTGGGTTATTTGATGAAACCTATTTCAATTTCTGACTTAAAAGTATTATTGAATCGTTTTGTAGAACGTCAAAATCAAACAAAAACAACAAAAAAGATTGTCAATATTGCAGATGATTTTGAAGATGAAGTTGAAGCTGATAATCTGAAAGATGTTTTCAAAAACGAGCATGGAATTATTTTTATTCCATCTATAACAGAGGTTTTGGTACTGAAAATTGAAGATATTATTTACTGTAAAGCAGATGATAGTTATTGTACAATTTTTACCGAAAAAGAGGCGTACATGGTAACTAAAACACTGAAAGAGGTAGAAAATTTGATTGATCAAACCAATTTTTTCCGTGTCAATAGATCATATTTAGTCAACATTAATTTTGCTAAAAAATTTGATAAACGAAACAATTTATTGATTCTTAATTGTCATCCAAAAGACGGCGAATCAAATCTTCCTGTGACTTCTTTGGGGTATAAAATCTTATCGAATGTGGTTGCGTAACTTCATTTTTTTACTTGTTTTATTTCTTTGTTCACATCAACTTTCTGCGCAATATGTTTTGACAAAACAATACACGTACGAAAATGGTTTGCCTGCCAATGAGATTTTGAGTGTCTACAAAGATTCTCGCAAAATTTTATGGGTTGGAACTCGTTTTGGCGTGTTTGTGAAGGACATGGATAATTTCAAAATGATGAAACGCTTCGAGAAAGTACAATACAATAATGTTTGGACAATAATAGAAGATAGTCAGCATAATATTTGGTTTGGAAGTTATGGACAAGGAATATTGAAATTTACTGGTCAACGTTTTGAACAAATTAATACAGCGAAAGGGTTGGTTTCGGATCGTGTTCGAAATTTATTTTACTTAGATGATTTAATATATGTTGCAGCGCAAGGAGGCGTTTCGATTATTGATACAAAATCAAAGAAAATTTACAATCCTTCTTTCGAAAAAAATAACAATATTGTGTTCGAAACGGTATCTTTTTTCGAATATCAAAATAAGGTTTATGTTGCAACAATCGATCATGGTGTTTATGAAGTTCATCGTGATAAGTTGAAGTTGGTCAATCCTTTCAATCGAATTAACTATAGTTTTTTGTATAATAATGATTTGTATTTGTCATCGTCTAAAGGTCTTAATGTTATTCCGATAAACGATTTCTTGAATAAAAAATTGAATTTTAAAACGTATGATTTTCCAGTTTTTAGAAATCACAACATTTCAGATAAACGTCATTCTCTTTTATTAGCTGGTTACGAAACGGGTGCGGGAAATGGTATGGTTGCGGAGTTAAAGAATAATAAAATAACAGATCAAACAGAAAATTTTAAAATCACTTCGGATTATCCATATCGAGTTTTTAGTAGTAAAACCGATGATTTAATTTATGTTGGAAGTGCTGATAAAGGACTTTTTGAAGTTCATTTTAATCATTTCTTAGATTTTTATACGATTGATAATAAAAGGGTTATTGAAATTTTAAAAGTTGCGAATACACAATATTTTTTAACGCCAGATGGACTTTATTTTCAGGAGAATAATATATTCAATAAGCAGATAAAGAGAGATGCTTTTTATCAATATATGCTTAGAAATAAGTCAAAATTCAAAGATTTTTTAAGTCAATCAAATAAAGATTTTTATGAAATTGATTTTGATTTGAAAGAAAAAAACCTTCGTTTTTATAAAATGATTATCCGTCACAATTCGTTCATTATAGCAACTAATTTAGGACTTTTCGAGTTAGATTTTAATGGAGAATTCAAAGATTATTTACCTAATCGAACAAGTCAATTTACGTATTTTAATAATCAATTTATTCAAACAAATCCTTTTGGAGGAATTTTGGTTTTTGATGATTTGAATAACCTAAAATATCACGCATATTCCGCTGCGCAAGCCAATGTTCCGAAAGATGTTGTTTCGATTTGTCAAAATAAAAAAGCTGTATTTTTTGGATCTTCTTTAGATGGATTATTCAAGTATGAAAATGGAAATTTTATTTCGTATTTGCAAAATAATCAGTTTAAAGAATCTAAAATTAAAATGATAAAATGTGTTGGAGATAATCAGTTGTTGGTTGCAACAGAATTTGCGAAAGTTTATATTTTAGAGATAAAGGGAGATGAGTTAATCACAAAAAAAGTAATTAATATTCGTGAAATTGGTGGAGAAAATATTAGTTCAATTGACATTTTTGGGAACTCAATTTTAATTGGAACCAATCGTAATTTACTCGTTTTCAATAATGGTAAAACATATATGATTGGCAATGAACAAGGTTTTGTGAATAAGGATATACATTCGTCTATTTTTGACGGAAAAACGGCTACAATTGGTGTTGAAAATGGTTATTATAAGTTAAATCTCGAGAATTTATTAAAGCAAAAAAATCAGTCGAAAGAGATTATTATTACAAGTTTTAAAATTAATGATGAATCTTTTGGGATAGATAAATTTATGTGGTTTGATTTGATTGATAAAGATTTGAATTTAAAAAATAATGAGAACAATATTACACTAAATTTTGCTGTCGTTGATGCTAATTTCGCTCAAAGTTATAAGTACAGATATCGTGTAAATCCTGATGAAAAGTGGAATGAGTATTTTTATAACCCATCTATTTATTTGCGGAATATACCATATGGTAAATATCGTATTCAATTAGAAATAACAGATACAAGCAATGGACAAAAACAAATTATTGATTTGGTTTCGTTGAATGTTGACGAACCTTTTTACTTGAACATTTATTTTATTTTGTTGTCAGTCTTAACTTTAGGTTTGATTGTTTATCGTTATAATACAAATAAAATCAAGACGTTAAATAAATTTAATCAATTAAAAATTAGTCAATTAAATGAGAAAAATACACAAGAAAATCAACGTTTGCAATTAGAGCGACAATTAACCGAAACGAAGTTAACAGCCTTACAATCTCAAATGAATCCGCATTTTATTTTCAATGTGTTGAATTCTATTCAGTTTTATATTTTGGATAATGATATTGATAATGCGTTAAATTCGTTGGGACGTTTTTCTCATTTGATTCGTCAGATGTTAAATCTTTCAACAAAAGATGAAATTAGTTTGAAAGATGAAATTGATTTTTTGAAATTATATGTTGAAGTTGAGAATTTTAGATGGAAAAATAAAATAGAATTTGATGTTCAAATTGATAGCCAATTGGATATTTATCGTATCAAAATTCCGCCAATGTTGATTCAGCCAATTATCGAAAATTCTTTTGTTCACGCATTTGATCAAAACCATTTGCAACCGATTATCAAATTGATTATTAGAATAAAAATTGATTATTTAGAAATAATTATTGAAGATAACGGAAAAGGAAATACAACACAAATTACGCAAAATAAAACTCACGATTCGAAAGCACTTAAAATTATTAATGAGCGTTTACAATTGCTTAATCATAATATTGAAGAAAATATTTTTATAGATTTTCATGAAAAAGGAACAAAAGTTCGAATGATTTTGAAAGTTGATTAAAATTTCACCTGAATAAATTTACAATTCACCTTGCTGAAACGTGAATTAACGAAATCTAAACTCTATTTTAATGATAGATATTATTCAGTATATATATTTGCAGTATCGATTTCAAACTAAGTATTAAACTTTGATGCTTTGTTTTCTAAACCTATGAAGACACCATAAAGTATCTTAAAAGTTACATTTTTCGACGTGTGAGTCAAAAAATTTTACAACAAGAAGCTACTGCAAAGTAGCTTTTTTTTTATCTTTATACCCATGAAAAATGTACAATTAGGAAATACAGATTTAGAGATAAAACCAATTTTTTTCGGAGGAAATGTTTTTGGTTGGACATTGAATGAAGAAGAATCTTTTCGAATTTTAGATGGATTTTTGGACAGAGGATTTAATGCGATAGACACTGCAAATAACTATTCGTATTGGGTGGATGGTAACGTTGGAACAGAATCTGAACGAATTATCGGAAATTGGATAAAATCGAGAGGAGTGAGAGATCAAATCGTTTTGGCAACGAAAGTTGGTGGACGAAATATGATTCAAGATAAGCCAAATACTACAAAAGCTCATGTCTTAAAAGAAGTAGAAGAATCACTTATCCGTTTACAAACAGATTATATTGATTTGTATCAAACACATTATGATGATGTAAATACACCTGTTGAAGAAACTTTATCCGCTTATAATCAATTGATAAAAGAAGGGAAAGTGAGATATATTGGTGCGTCTAATTTTTCTTCGGAGCGATTGATTGAATCGTTGGATAAATCAGAACTTTACAATTTGCCGCAATACAAAACCTTGCAACCTGAATATAATTTGTATGATCGTCAGCATTTTGAAGAATTTTTGCAACCTGTTGCTGAGAAATACAATTTAGCTGTTATTCCTTATTATAGTTTAGCGAGTGGATTTTTATCAGGTAAATATAAAACTGAAGAAGATTTACAACAAAGTTTACGAGGAGAAGGAATCAAAAAATATTTGAACGAAAGAGGATTCAAAATTTTGGACGCTTTACAAACTATTTCTACGCGATATAATATTTCTTATTCAGCAGTTGCTTTGGCTTGGTTAATGGATCAGAAAACAGTTGTAGTTCCTATTGCGAGTGCGACTAAGGAACAACATCTTGATGCTTTTGTAGAAGCTGTAAATGTGCAATTATCTCATGATGATGTGAAACTTTTGACCGAAGCAAGCGAATATTAGAATGGAAAATTTACAAATGAAACCCAAATTAACTCCAATCATTTTATGGATAATGATCATTGGGAGTGGTTTGGTTGTGGCGAATAATTATTACAATCAGCCCTTATTGTCATTAATTGCAAAAGATTTTAATGTTTCCGAAAGTAAAGTCTCTAATATTGCAATGCTAACACAAATAGGTTATGCCTGTGGATTGTTATTTATTATTCCTTTAGGAGATTTATTGAAACGAAAACGAATGATTTTAATCGATTTTGTTTTTATTATTGCAGCTCTTTTGGGAATGTATTTTGCACCATCTGTAAGTTGGCTTTTTCCATTAAGTTTCCTTATCGGTTTCACTTCAGTTATTCCGCAAGTTTTTGTGCCAATGGCATCTGAATTAGCAGAACCTCAAAACAAAGCACAAGCTGTCGGAATGGTTATGAGTGGTTTGCTTGTTGGTATTCTACTTTCTCGCGTTTTTAGTGGCTTTATTGGCGAATATTTAGGATGGCGAGAAGTTTATTTGATAGGTGCAATTTTAATGTTTGTACTATGGATATTCATCTATATATTTTTACCAGAAATACAGCCAAATTTCAAAGGAACTTATGGTAATCTGATGAAATCTATTGTGGAATTAGTGAAAACTCAACCGCAATTAAGATTAGCTTCTTTTCGTGGAGCAACAGGTTTTGCAGCATTCAGTGCATTTTGGACAACATTGGTTTTTCATTTAGAAGAAGCTCCATTTTTTGTAGGAAGCGATGTTGCTGGCGCATTTGGATTAATTGGAGCTGTAGGTGCTTTGGCTGCAGCGTTAGTTGGAAAAGTTTCGAAAGTATTATCAACCTCGAAAATTATCTTTTACTCCATCATGATCATGCTAATTTCTTGGGGATTTTTCTATGAATTTGGCTATACATATTGGGGATTAATTGTTGGTGTAATTTTGATCGATTTAGGTTTACAAGCAATGCACGTTTCTAATCAAACCATTATTTTTGGATTAGATGCCAAAGCAGGAAATCGAGTGAATACAGTTTATATGACGAGTTATTTTATTGGCGGATCTTTAGGAACATTTATTGCAGCAAATGCGTGGGATAAATTTCAATGGAATGGAGTGGTTGCTGTTGGCGTTTTTTTTACTTTAATCTGTTTGATTTCTCATATTTTATTCAATAAAAATAATAAGTGATGAAAGATTTTTCTTATGAAATAACATATAAAACAGCGAGAAGTAGCGGTGCAGGAGGGCAAAATGTAAACAAGGTTGAAACGATGGTTTTAGCAAAATGGAACGTTGAAGTTTCCCAATTTTTTTCTGATGAAGAAAAAGCATTAATCACAGAAAAGCTAAAAAATAAGATTAATTCAGAAGGATTTTTACAAATCAATTCGCAAGAATCTCGCTCTCAATTGGACAATAAAGAATCTGCAACAAAGAAAATGTTAGAATTAGTTGAAAAAGCATTGATTATTCCAAAGTTTAGAAAAAAGACTAAACCTACTAAAGCTTCTCAACAAAAAAGACTGAATCAAAAGAAACAACAAGCTGAGAAAAAAGACGGTCGTAGATTTAAATTTTAGAACAATTAAATTCGATCAACTAAAAAAAATAATAAACTACATTGTATTGCTATAATCATTACTATTTTAAAAATAAAAGACTTTTTTCTTATTTTATGACGATAAATCTGCATTGACATAAGAGAACCAATTGTTCCACCAATCAAAGTCACAAAACAAAGTGCTAATTCAGATACACGTCTTTTACCAATAATTGAGTTTTTTTTATCTATTTTAAATAAAAAAAAAGAGAGAACGTTGATAAGGAGTAGAGTAAAAAATAAATATTTATCCATTCAGTGTGTGATTAAGTAGTAAAAATACTTATAATTAAGTAGATAAAAAATATTTTTTTAGAAATCTGTGTTGTTTATCTTTGTACTTCAAAATCATAAAAAATCTTCAAAAAAATAAATTGTAAAATTTTAATTATAAAATAATTATGCAAGATTTAAAAGGGAAAAATGCTTTAGTCACAGGAGGTAGTAGAGGTTTAGGAAAAGCTGTTGCTTTGGCATTGGCTAAAGAAGGTGTTAATGTAGCTGTGACAGGACGAAATACAAAGACATTAGAAGAAACTGTAGAAGAGATCAAAAGTTTTGGAGTAAAAGCGGATTATTCGATTTTTAATGTAGTCGAAAAAGTTGAAGTGAAAATGCAACTTGAACGATTAATTGAGAGTTTTGGAGCGTTTGATATTTTGATTAATAATGCCGGTATTGCGGCTTTCGGAAGTTTTTTGGAAATGCCAGAAAATGATTGGGAAGAGATTGTGCGTACGAATTTATTTGGACCATATTATGTTTCTAAAGCAGTAATTCCTTCGATGGTAGAGTTAGGAAGTGGTGATATTATCAATGTATCTTCAACAGCAGGATTAAAAGGAAACGCAGTAACTTCTGCTTATTCAGCTTCAAAAGCGGGATTGATAGGTTTATCAGAATCATTAATGTTTGAATTGAGAAAGAAAAACATTCGTGTTACGACTTTAACTCCAAGTACAATTGCATCTGAGATGTCAAAAGATGTGTTGAAAATCACAGATGGAAATCCAGAAAAAGTGCTTCAGCCTGAAGATTTTGCTCAATTAATTGTCGATTTATTAAAATTAGATAAACGCGCAATGCTGGCTTCAGCTTCTTTGTGGTCTACAAATCCTTAAAAATTGATTAATTAATCATATTTATAAAATCCAATTTCATTTAGAAATTGGATTTTTTTTGAAAAAATATTTTGAGGAATCATTTTTTATATTAACTTTGAATTACAAAGTACTTTTGATATGAGCACAAATAATCCTGTAGAAAGTTTAAACGAAATCAAATCAATGATGCAACGCACATCAAAATTCACAAGTATTAGTGGATGGAGTGGTGTTTGGGTTGGAGTAGTGGGAATGATTTCTGCTTTTATCGCTTATGTTTTGATTCTACAAGATGCACTTCAAGTAAATTATAGAGGGACATTGACACCTATTTTAATGAATAATTTAGAAATTAAATTATTCATTTTAGGAATTGTAACTTTAATGGTTGCATGTATTGGAGGTTTCTTTTTTATGACCAGAAAATCGACAAAAGATGACGTTAAATTTATAAATCCAGTTACAAAACGAATATTGCGTAAATTTCTTTTTGTTTTAATCGTTGGAGGAATAGTAAGTTTGATTTTTATCAATAATTTTAGTTTTGCTTATGTAGCTCCAGCAACGCTTTTGTTTTACGGCTTAGCTTTGTATACGGTAGAACGTGACACAATTGTAGAAATAAAATATTTGGCAATGTGCGAAATATTTTTAGGGTTATTGGCTTTCTATTTTATTTTCAATGGTTTATTGTTTTGGTTTATCGGTTTCGGGCTTTTACATCTAATTTTTGGGATTTGGATGGTACGAAAATATGATTACAAAGCTTAAATTTGCAACATGGATTTTAATCTTAATAAATTAAACAAAGTCTTTGATAATCGTATTCGTGTGGGAATTATGAGTGCTTTGGTCATGAATGAAGAAATTTCTTTTAAGGATTTGAAAGACTTTTTAGATTTGACTGATGGTAACTTGGCTTCGCACTTAAAAAACCTAGAAGAAAACGATTATATTACTGTACACAAAGGATTTATAGGTCGAAAAACGAATACAACTTATTCGATAACAGCACTTGGAAAACAAGCTTTTCAGGAGCATTTGAACTATCTTGAAAAATTAATAAAGAATATAAAATAATTTTTTTTGCATTTAAACTTTGAAAAACAAAGTACTTTTTAAAATAAATAATAAAATTCAAACTTATGGAAAACAATGATTTAAAAAATGAATATCAACCTGAAAATCAATCAGTTTATTCACAAAACAAAACAATGATAAAAGGATTTTTGGTATGTCTTTTAGTTTTAGGACTTTTAATTCCGATTCCGTTCATATTAAATTTAATTGAAGAACGACAAGGAAACAAGGAAAAAGTAATTACCGAAATTTCAGATAAATGGAGTGGGAAACAGACGATTTATGGTCCTTTTATCGAGGTTACTTACATGGAAAATGTAAATGATGGACAAGGAAAAGTTGTGAAGCAACAAGTGAAAAAGTATATTTCTGCTAATGATTTAAATATAAATGGAACGATTGATACGCAGTTAAAAAGTCGTAGTATTTATGAAGCAGTAGTTTACAATTCGAAACTGAATATCAATTCGAAATTTAAGAATTATAGCGATATGCTTAATGAAGTGGAAGTAAGTGCAGAAAATGTAGTTTCGACTAAAATTGTTTTTGGAATCTCTGATTCTAAAGGATATGAGAACAAAGTAATTGTACAATCTAACAACAAAAATTATCCATTGAATATGGATAATATAACTTCTACAATTACTATTCAACCAAAAGTTAGAGTAGAAAATGGAGAATATTTGGAACAAGTGAGTACCACTAAAAAAGTGATGCCTGTGCAAATGATGTCTCAAAAAATAGATCCTTCTACATTCGATTTTAATCAAGTTTCAATCAATTTGGTGATGAAAGGTTCACAAATGTTGAATATCATTCCATCGGCGATTAATACAAAAGTTGATTTGACTACAAATTGGAAAGATTTGAAATATGATGGAAATTTTTTACCTAATTCTGATCCCGAAACAAAGAATGGAAAAACCAATGTAAAATGGTCTATTTATCAACAAAATCCTTTGCAAGGACAGATTTGGCAAGACGCTTCTAACTTTTCTGATTATAGTTTTGGCGTTAATTTCTTACAGATGAACGATCATTATGACAAAACATATCGTTCGACAAAATATGCGATTCTGTTCATTGGATTAACATTTGTGGCATTTTTCTTTATCGAAAGTCGAAATAATTTTAATATTCACTTGGTACAATATGCGTTAGTTGGATTTGCAATCTGTGTCAATTTTGTGTTATTGTTATCGTTGTCAGAATATTTAGGATTTGACATCGCTTACTTTATTTCATCTGGTGCAACTATTTTATTGATTACATTTTTCGTTAATTCTTTCCTAAAATCCTTTGGTTTCACATTCAAAATTACATTAATGTTAATTTTATTATACACATTTATTTACAGTGTTTTACAACTCAAAGAACACGCGTTATTAGTAGGAAGTATAGGATTATTTATCATTGTTGCAATCCTAATGTACTATTCAAAAAACATCGAATGGAACAAAACAAAATAACATTTGCACACTTATTTTTTGGGATTTTTGTCATCGGTCTTGTACTGATGGCAATTTCCTTTACGGATATTGTGATTAAAAATAATGATACAATTTTCAGCTTTTCTATTCTTATTTTAGAGCTTGTGATTTGCTTATTTGCAATGTCATTTTATTTGAAAATTGATAAGATTTCGGAGTTGTTTTTAGGAAAAATTTTCTCTAATTCTGGACAAATATTTGTTTGGACCAACATTACATGGCTTTGTATTCCAGTAGCTTTTGTTTTGGATGTAACAATTATTCGAGGATTTCATGATTTAAGTTTTTATTTGCCGCTTTTAGGTTATTTATTGTTTCTTTTAATTATAGTCGATTTTTTTGCAGCAATATTCTACACTAATTTTGATGATGAAGAAACGATAGGTTTTAATTATCTTAATTATTTTTCGATTTTTTTAGCGGTAGTTTTAATACTATTTTTTAGTTTGATTATAATACTTTTCGCTGTTTTTGAGTATCCTTCAATATCAATCTGTTTTATGATGTTTAATATTTACCTCATAAATATTATTACAAAAATTTTAAAATTAAAAGCTTAAAAATTTTTGTTATGAATGTTTACTTTGAAACTATGAAGATAGATATTCAATATTTTCAGCCAAAAGGAGAAGGTTATACACCAACGAATCGAATTATCACTTTAGATAAAATTTCAAATCAATTAAGATTTGATATTGATGATTAAAACATTCATAATATATAAAGATTAAATTCTGATAAATATAAAAATTATTATTCAATTCTGTCAAATTTATAAATTAGCTGTGTGATTATCGAATAATTCTACTAAGTTTAAGGCTTGAAAATGCAATTGTAGTAATTTGCGAACCGTTTTTTAAAACAGATAGAATTATTAAATATATGAAAAGTAAAAAGTTAACCAATGTATTAACACTTGGATTTGCGTTGTTTGCGATGTTTTTTGGTGCAGGAAACCTTCTTTTACCTCCTTTGATAGGATTAGAAGTGGGCTCAAATTATTTCGTCGCGATGATAGCATTTGGGTTAACTGGTATTTTATTGCCATTTACTGGTATTTTATCTGTTGTTTTTTCGGGTGATAATTTTAATGATTTAGGGCATCGTGTGAACAAACATTTGGCGGCTATTTTAGGTACAATTATTATGATTTGTATCGGACCGTTAATTGCGATTCCTCGTACTGCTGCAACAACATTCGAAGTGGGATTGAAACCATTTTTTCCAACATTGGATCCGATGTGGGGATCGTTACTATTTTTTGCAGTAACACTTATTTTAGCGATTCGTCCCTCAAAAGTGGTAGACGTTATTGGAAATTATTTAACACCAGTATTATTGATTTTATTGACCTTATTAATAGTCATTGGAATTATATACCCAACCGCTGATTTCTTACCTTCAGACTTAACGATGATGCAATCTTTTTCGAAAGGTTTTATAGAAGGTTATCAAACATTAGACGTTTTGGCTTCTGTTATTTTTGCTGGAATTATTATTTCAGCAGCACGAGATAAAGGGTATATTGATACAAAAAGTAAATCTCAAATTGTAATTATATCAGGTTTATTGTCTACAACTTGTTTGTTATTTGTATATGGTGGATTGATTTATTTAGGTGCTACTTCTGGAATTACAAATCCAGAAATTTCTCGTGCAGAATTATTAATAGAAATCTCTCGAAATACATTAGGACAGTATGGGTTAATTGCAATTGCGTTATGTATGGCGTTTGCTTGTCTTACAACTTCAATCGCATTAACATCTGCGGTAGGTACATTTTTTGGACGTTTAACAAATGGAAAAGTAAGTTACACTGTTTTAGTGATTTTATGTACAGTAATATCGTTTGGTTTATCAATAAAAGGTGTAGACGAAATTATTAATTTTGCATATCCACCTTTGGCTTTCGTATATCCAATTACAATCACATTAGTTATTTATATAGTGTTGTTTGGAAAAACAATTAAAAGTAAAACACCTTATATTTTTGCATTAATAGCGTCTACAATCATCGCAATTTTAGGATTATTGAAATTATTAGGAAAGTTAGATGAATCGACTATAGAGAATCTGAATAAAATTCCATTTTTCGAATACGATTTAGGTTGGATTGCACCTTCGATTATCGGTTTTGTAATTGGTTTATTAGTTGATAGATTAAGAAAATAAAAAAAAATCCTCGGAAAATTATTCCGAGGATTTTAACCAATCAAAACTACTATAAAAACACTAATTGAATAATGATAATGTCTATCTTTTATTCTTTTACAAATTTCTTAAAGTTTTGACTTTAAATCTATTATTCTTAAATGATTTCTTTTATGTCTAGATAGAATTAATTTATAACTATTTATTTATGATGGTTATAGAGAATTTCAATCACATGATTTAAGATAAGTTTATGAATTTTTCGTATTTTGAAAAATCAAAAAAATAATCCAAAAAAATGATCGAAAATTGTTCGCGTTGTAACGAAACAATGGAGTGTAAGGTAGATGATATTTCGAATTGTGCTTGTACTACAATTGTTATAAAAGATGAAATAAAAGAGTTTTTGAAGAAAACGCATTACAAATGTTTGTGTAATTCTTGTATAGAAAAACTGAATTATTTTGTAGAATTAGATCAAGAATATCCACATCCAACAATGCCTTCGGAGTTTGTTCCTCATATACATTATTATATCGAAAATGGGTATTGGGTTTTTACAGAATTTTTCCATTATCAGAAAGGAAAATGTTGCCAAAATGGTTGCAGACATTGTGCTTATGGTTATAAGAAATAAAAAATGGTTCAACTTACATTGAACCACTAACCAACCTAAAAATACTATAAAAAACTCTATTTGATTAAGGATATTCTTCTTCAGAAAATCAACTTCATTATCCTTAACAACTATGAATAAATTATTTATGGTACAAAGGTAGGTAGATTTCTTAATTTGATAAATAAATTTATATTTATTTTTTTATACTCAAATAGATAGAATTTATATTAATGTTAAGAAAATATTAAATTTACCTATTTATGAATATTTGCTAAAAAATCAATACTACATTTCCGAATGTTGTAATTCTAAGAAAAATATTGCATTATTTTTTTTGAAATTTTTTCAGCAGTTGTTTTATCTTCAGTTTCTTCCAAAGTTGTTACATAATCCTCTAAGAAACTTTTGATTTCTTGTTGATTAGAACCTTCAAAATTAGCTAAATAATCTTCGAAATCGATATTTCCTAAAACACGATCAAAGTAAGTTTTGGCTTCATCATATTTTTTCATGCTCACTAACAAAGGCGCAATGCTATGACTAATATAAAACTCGTTTACAGCAGCTTGTTCAGCATTTTCTTCTTTTTTGAAATGTGCAAAATTTAAGTAACTATTATAAGCTTCCACAGCTTTTTCATTTTCACCTAAAACCTCATAACAACGTGCTTTGAAGAATTTAATTTCGTAAAATTCGTCTTCATTCAGTTTATTGAAAAATGTAATACTTTCTTTGGGATTTGAATAAAATTTTCGGTATCCAATAATAAAATCTTCTACAAATTCTGTATCTGTTTGTTCAATAGCGAAATTCAATAAGTTTTGAGATTGTTCTTCTGTTAATTGTCCAATAAAAGCTTCCCAATAATTCACCAAAGTATTGAAATCATACGCCAAATCTTCCACAAAAATTTGTGCAGCAATTCGTAGAAATTTATCACCCAATTGATCGATTATTTCATGGTCTTCATCAGAAAAATCAGTTGAATTATACAATAGATTTTCGATAATTTCTGACGCCTTATCTTCTGAATAATCATTATTTAATTGTTTCAAAGCATTGCTAACATTGAATTCCATTTGTGTAAATTTTAAATTAAAAATCAACACAAAGGTAACTGATTTACTGCAAAAAAAACTTGATAATTTCAAAAGTTAATCGTCAATTCTAATGAGAATTTAATGAATAGTTTTTTTGAGAAAGTAGAATTTTAGTTATCTTGTGGTAGTTTTTATTAGTTTATTTAAAATAAACGTTTTATGTTACGAATCTATTCGATAGTACTAATTATATGTGGTTTTTGTTTTACAAAAGCTCAAAATTTGAATGTTGGCGCTCAGTTTCCGATTAATAAAATTGAAAATATCAATCAATCTTCAAACTTTAAAATTATTGTATTTACGCCAAGTTTATACAAAACGAATCCGTATGCGAGCATGATGACAACTTCGCTGAATTATTATTTTGTGAAGAATTTGGCATTTTCGTCTCAAAATCCACCAAAAATTGATGTGATTTATATTGTAAATGAAGATAATAAATGGAGTAAAGAACCGCAGCAAACGTTTGCTTTTAATGAAACGACTAATCAAAATAAGTTGGATGGAACGAAGGTAATTTATGATGAAGTTGGAAAAATTTACAATGCAATAGGGTTGAAACCTTTTAAGCAAAATTCAATTTCGAGTATAATTCCAACGTCAAATTCTAACAATGTTTTAGTAGAAAGTTCGATTCTTTTTCTAGTGGATCAAAACAATAAAATTTTGATGCGAGATAATGATTATCGTGCGCAAGGCGAACATCTGAAACCTTTGGAAAGATTGATTAAAAGAACGTCTAAAATCGATAACATAGAAGTAAATATCACAGAAAATAAAACCTTGAAGGTTGGTGATAAAGCACCAGATTTTATTTTGAATGGACCGAATTATAAGACTAATTCGACAGATAAATTTTTGGATGATAAATCGACTTTTAAAGTTTTAACGTTTTATCCTGCGGCGTTTAGTGGACAAATTTTGCCTGATTTTACGTCAATTGATACGAAAGCAGCAATGACTTGTGCTGCTCAAATTCAATTAATCGATCATAATCCATTGTTACAAAATGTAAAAAGTTACGCAGTTTCTAGTTCTACAAATCCGTTGTTAGAATTATGGAAATCAGCTTTGCGAACAAATAATATTACGTATCTGAATGACGAAAACTATGCAATTTCGTTGATGTATAATTCTTATAATCGTTTAGGTTACAATAATAGAGCAACTTATGTGATTGATAAAAATGGAATTATTGTGTATGCAAATCCAGATTTGACGTTTGAAGATGAAGCAAAATTTCCAACTATTTTAGAAAAAATCATTCTGAATAGTAAATAAATTATGAATCAAATTGTGTAATATCTTCAAATTTAGCCTCAATCAAATTTCTTAAATCTTCGGGGTTTAGAATAATTTGTAAACCTCTTTTTCCTGCACTAATACAAATCTGATCTTGCAAAACAGCCAGTTCTTCTATGTAAGTAGGAAATTGCTTTTTCATTCCGATAGGTGAGCAACCACCACGAATATAACCTGTAACATTCAGCAAATCTTTCAAAGGAAGCATTTCGCAGTTTTTATTACCAGAAATTTTCGCAAATTTTTTCATATCAAGATGTGTGTTTGCAGGAATTACGGCAACTAAAAATGGTTCTATATTTCCTTTCAAAACCAAAGTTTTATAAATTCCTTCCGGATTTACGTTCAATGAATTTGCAACATGCAAAGCATCAATATGTTCTTCATCAACTTCATATTCGCGCAATTCGTACGAAATATTGTGTGTGTCTAAAATTCGTACTACATTTGTTTTAGCAGTTTTATTGCTCATTCTATAATAATTTACACAAAGTTATTACGAAAAACTTTTATAAAGGTTTTTCTATAGAATTATTGTCTAAGATAATTTTTTGAACGAAAATTTCTATTCTCAAAACTATTCTTACCTTTGCATTATAAATGAAGTTTTTGCAACACATATTACGTTTACCGTTTTTTAGCACTTATTATCGTACAATATTTGCTCGGGTAGACTATGTGTATACTTCGTATTAATTTTGTACGTCAAAAATTTAATCATAATCTACAAGCCCGAGCAGTTTTGCTCGGGCTTTTTTTATTTAAAAAAAAAATCATGGAAAATTTAAAAAGTTTAAAGGAAAATGTAGCTATTTTTTTACCAGAAAATGGATTGGAAGAAAAATTAAAATTAGCTGAAAAAGAAAATCGACCATTACGAATCAAATTAGGTTTTGATCCTACCGCACCAGATTTACATCTTGGTCACGCCGTTGTATTGAAGAAATTGAAAGAATTTCAAGATTTGGGACATCAAATAGTTATTTTGGTTGGGAGTTTTACAGCTCAGATTGGAGATCCAACAGGAAAAAATAAAAGTCGTCAACCGCTGAATGCAGAACAAGTTCAGAACAATGCGGAAACCTACATTAATCAATTGTCAAAAATTATTGATGTGAATAAGGCTGAAATTGTGTTTAATTCAGACTGGTTAGATCATTTACCTTTTTCGGATATTATTCAGTTGTTGTCAAAAGTTACGGTTGCACAACTGATGCATCGAAATGATTTTAATAAACGCTTCACCGAAAATACGCCGATTGCAATGCATGAGTTGGTTTACCCGATTTTACAAGCATACGATTCTGTTCAGATAAGTGCTGATATCGAAATGGGAGGAACGGATCAATTATTTAATTGTACAATGGGACGACAATTGCAAGAAACCAATGGAGAAGCTGCTCAGATTGTAATGTGTATGCCACTTTTGAGAGGAACCGATGGAAAAGAAAAGATGAGTAAATCGTTGAATAATATTATTGGTTTGACGGATGAACCAAATGAAATGTTTGGGAAAACAATGTCTATTCCAGATGATTTATTAGAAGAATATATTGCGTTAGCAACGGATTTTTCTATTGAAGAAAAAATGAATTTGAATGAGCGATTAAAAACAGATAATCCAATGTTAATTAAGAAATTAGTTGCAAAAAATATTATTATTCAATACCATTCTGTAAATGAAGCTGAACAAGCAGAAGAATTTTTTAACAATCAATTTCAGAAAAGAAATGATGAAAATAGAGTTTTCGAAGTTGTTAAAATTAGTTCTTTAAACTTTGAGAATGATAATATTACATTGTTAGATGTTTGTCATCAATTAAAGAAAGATTTATCGAGAAATGCAATCAGACGTTTGATAGAAAGCGGTGCAGTACAAATTAATGGAGAGAAAAAAATGGATGCTTTTGATGATTTTGAATTAAAAACCGAAACTAAAATTAAAATAGGAAAACGAGATTTCTTCGAGTTGAAGTAATAGTGAAAAGATGATTTACTATTTAGTAAATCATCTTTTTTATCTCCTATTTTCTTAATCTTGAAAAATTTGATCAAAATTTTTATATTTCTTTTTTAAGCGTTGTTTCGCTTTTTTGACTGAATCAGCCGAAATTCCTAAGATTTGCGAAATTTCTAAATTGTTCAAGCCTAATTTTAACAAATAAATAGTTCTCAAATTAGATTCGGTTAAAGATGGAAAATTTTGAGAAAGATATTTTACAAAATCGTTTTGCTCATGAGCAAAAATATTTTTGAAATTCCCCCAACTTTCGTCTGTCATTAAATGCGAATCTAAGAGATTAACTAATTCGTTATATTGTTTTTCTTTGTTTATGGTACTTGAATTAGAAATAGAATTGATTTCATTTTTTAATGTAATTATTTGTTTATTCTTTTCAGACAAATAAGTTTTATAAGATTCTAAAGTTTGAGCGGTCTTATTTAATTTATTTTCAGATTTAAGTTTTTCATTTTGAATAGATAATATTTTATTGTCGTAAGTAGAATTTTGTATTTTTATTTTTCGACGATAAGAAATAATTACAAATAAAATGATGATGATTAATAGAAAAGAAATAAGAAATAATGCATTTTTTAGGATGGTTGTTTTCTCTTGTTCTGCTTTTTCTGCTTCATATTTAAAGTTGAAATTATCTTGTTGAATTTTCCAATTAATTTCATTAATCACATTTTGACCATCTGTTTTTTGCAACTCTATTTCCAATTCATCCAATTTTCTTCGACTAATTAACTCCTCATTGGTGTTATTGTTTTTTACAGCAATTTCTAATAAGATTTTATAAATGTCATATTCAAAACTGTTCAAATAAATTTTCTGAGAAGCATATTCTTTTGCTTCATTCAAAATTATTTTAGCATCATCAATTCGATTTAATTGCAAGTACAATTTTCCCAATTGAATATTAGCGTACATTAAATTTCGAGCGTTTTTTAATTTTTTAGAAATTTCAATATCTTTTTTCAAATTATCAATCGCTAAATTGTACTGTTTGTTGAGAATATTTATAGAGGCAATATCACCTAAAGCTTTTGCATATCGAATTTCGTCCTTATTTTGAATTGCATATTCTTTTGTTAATTCGAAGTAATTATTTGCTTTATTAATATTATTTTTATTCATAAAAACATGACCAATCGCATTCAGAAT
Organism: Empedobacter falsenii; assembly: GCF_019308355.1. GTDB lineage: Bacteria > Bacteroidota > Bacteroidia > Flavobacteriales > Weeksellaceae > Empedobacter > Empedobacter falsenii_B. The sequence continues at coordinate 39,889 of NZ_JAAGKM010000011.1, forward strand.
TGTTCCATATTCGTGGTCCTTTTTGTTGGTATATTTTAAAGCTAACAAAAGATATTTTTCACTTTTATCAAATTCTTTTACATTCATAAAGTAAAATGCATTCTTTTTGTAAACATCACTTTTAGAAAAAATATCCTCATCTTTTGTTAAGTCGAGAAGTTTTGATGCTTCCATAAAATATGGATAAGCATTTTGATATTGGCTAAAATTATAATAGTAATACCCGTATTGTGTGTTCACCCAAATTTGTAATTCTGGTGAGTTAACATTTTTTGAAACTTTTAATGCAGACTCAAATAACGAATTACTTTTTTTGTTTAATTTATCGTTGGTTTGTGCATAAAGATTAGCTAAATAAACTTGATAAATTGATTTTAGACTTTTTGATAAAAAAGAAGTTGATGAGATATCTAATTTCTTGAAATTATTTTGCAATTGAATAGAATCTGTCACATTTTTATTCTGTTCGATGATTTTTTCAATAAGAATATGTTCATCATTTTTACTAATAGAACTAAATGATGATAAAAATAAAAAAGGAAAGAGTAGGAGCGTAAAAAAAATAGAAACTTTCAATATATTATTTTTTCAAATATAGACCGAAAAAATTGTAAATCTTAACAAAAAATTGAATTATTTTTATGTTTCACTTTATTTTCAAAATATTGATATTTAGATAAATATGAAATGTCCCCCCAGTTGTCCCCCTCTAAATTGAGTATTTATTTTTTTAATTATCTATTTTTGAATTAAGTATCTCGAAAGATTACTAATCTATCATCAAACTATTAATTAAAAATTTTAGACTCTTCAACTACTTAAACCTATTTATAAATCCAATTACAAAATTATCTCCTCCATAATGTATGTTATGGGGGAATTTTTTTTGAATTTTTTTCTTTGTAATTTAGTTTAATATTTTAATTAGAAAAGAACGGATGAGAAAAATAAACTACTCAGTGTTGGATTTGGCTTATGTAAGAGAAGGAGATACATTAAATCAAACGTTCAAAAACACGTTAGATAACGCAAAATTTGTAGACGAAATAGGGTATAGCCGTTATTGGTTATCTGAACATCATAATATGCAGAATGTAGCGAGCGCGGCAACTTCTTTATTAATAGGCTATGTAGCAAATGGAACTTCAAGAATTAAAGTTGGTTCGGGAGGAATAATGCTACCTAATCATACTGCTTTATCAGTTGCAGAACAATTTGGGACTTTGGATGCGCTTTATCCAAATCGTATCGATTTAGGTTTAGGTCGTGCGCCAGGAACTGATCAATTAACAGCTTCTATTTTGCGTAGAGGAGATAATTTTATGAATTACGATTTCGAAGCTGAAATCAAAAATCTACAAAACTATTTTAGTTTAGATAATAAAGAAAGTAAAGTGCGTGCGATTCCTGGAGAAGGAGCAAATGTGCCGATTTATATTTTGGGATCAAGTACAGATTCTGCTTTTTTGGCGGCTAAATTAGGTTTACCTTATGCATTTGCGGGGCATTTTGCGCCACAACAATTTTATAATGCGGTAGAGATTTATCGTTCTCAATTTCAACCTTCAGAATTTTTGCAAGAACCTTATACGATTGCTTGCGTCAATGCAATTGCGGCGAATACAGACGAAGAAGCGCATTATTTATCGATGTCGATGTACCAAGGATTCTTGAATATTATTACCGATAAACGCCAACCAATTGTTCCACCCGAAAAAACACAGTTAGAATTGGCTTCGCCTGAGCAAAAATATATGCTAAAAGGAATGACAGCTTTGTCTTTTATTGGAAGTAAAGGTGCTCTGGCGCAGAGTTTAGATGAATTTATTTTTGAATCTAAAATTGATGAAATTATGGTTTCGACGAATGTTTTTGATCAAAAAGCAAAACGAAAATCGTATCAAATTGTAAGTGAATTATTTCGTTAAATGAAATCAAAGAAATCAATCTCAAAGTTCAAGTATTATTCAATGTTTGTTGATCAATTCAAAGATCAATTGACGATTGTTTTGATGCTAAATCTTGTTTTATTTTTTATTGCAAACCATTGGAGTTATCTTGTTCCTGAAGAATTTTTGTTTGTAAGTCACAAAGATATTTTTGGCTTATTTAGAGAACAATTTGTGCTGAATGAATTTTTTGAGGTATTGGCTTATACTTTTTTGGGCGCTTTATTTATCCATTTCGGAACATATAAAATGAATAAAATCTGGATTTTTAGGCTTAATGCGTTGCTTTTAGTAATTGTTTCCACTTATTTTTGGACAATTCCTTTGCTGCAAAGTGCTGAGATTGTTTTACAAAAAGGTCATCCTTATTTTATTGCGGCGATTATTGGTCAAATTCTTTTGTATTTGATTGTCGGAAACGAATTTTTAGGTTCAATCAAAAATAAAAGAAAACAACCCAAAATCAATCATTCTTAGTTATATTTGCCAAAACTTAATTTTTACAAAAATCAAACTATGTACTCATTTGATAAATTTCACGAATTAATTGCCGAAACAATCGATAAAAATCCATTTTCTAAAAATCCAGAAGAATTATACGAACCGATGGATTATATTTTGAATATTGGTGGTAAAAGAATTCGTCCAATTTTGACTTTATTGGGAACTGATTTGTTTGATGGTGAAGTTGAAAAAGCGTTGAAACCTTCGTTAGCGATTGAGTTTTTTCATAATTTTTCGTTGATGCACGACGATATTATGGACAATGCTTCATTAAGAAGAAGTAAACCAACAGTTCACGAAAAATTTGGATTAAATACAGCGATTCTTTCTGGTGATGCGATGTTGGTAAAAGCATATCAATATTTAGAAGATTTAGAACCAGAATTATTTAAACGTTCGACAAGATTATTTTCTAAAACTGCTTTAGAAGTTTGTGAAGGACAGCAATTGGATGTGAATTATGAAACAAAATTGAATGTTTCATACGAAGATTACATCAAAATGATTTCTCTAAAAACGAGTGTTTTACTTGGTTGTGCTTTGAAATTAGGCGCAATGATTGGAAATGCTTCGGAGGAGGATTCAGATAAATTGTACCAATATGGTTTGAATTTAGGAATCGCGTATCAATTGAAAGATGATTATTTGGATGTTTTTGGTAGCCTTGAACATTTAGGTAAAAAACACGCTGGAGATATTTTCGAGAATAAGAAAACGATTCTTTACATTTCTGCTTTAGAAGCGGCAAACGAAGAAGAAAAAGAGGAATTATTATATTGGTATAGTTCAAATACAGATAATATCGATAAGGTATATGCGGTAGAAAAATTATTCAGAAAACTGAATGTTAACCGTAAACTTTCAACGTTAATTAGAGAATATACGAATAAAGCGCATAGCTATTTGGATCAAATTGATGTTCCAGAAGAACGTAAATCTTATTTGAGAGAATTAAGCGAAGTTTTAATTGATCGACAAAGATAAAAAATGCAATTTCGAACGTCTTTTCAAATTCAATCTTCTGATTTTAAACTCAATCATCAACACAAAATATTGACGATAGGTTCTTGTTTTTCAGATGAAATTGGAAAGCGTTTGACCGATTTAAAGTTTGATGGATTAATTAATCCTTTTGGAGTGATTTTTAATTCATATTCCATTCAAAATTTAATAGAAAGAAGCATTCATAAAAAATATTTTACAATAACTGATGTACATCAAAACGGAGAAGAATTTTTCTGTTTCGATGTACATTCGTCGTTTAATGCGTTGACGAAAGAAGCTGTTTTAGAGGAATTAAATTCAACAATCAATCAGGTTCATGATTACATTCATTCTTGTGATGTGTTGATGATTACATTGGGAACATCGTGGATTTATGAATGGAAAACTTCAAATCAAGTTGTCGCGAATTGTCATAAAGTTGAGGCAAAACAATTTGAAAAAAGATTATTAACAACAGAAGATAATCTAAAATCGTTGAAATTGATTGTTTCAGATTTGAAGAAAATTAATCCAACTATTCGCATCATTACAACAGTTAGTCCTGTTCGTCATACAAAAGATGGAATGATCGAAAATAATGTAAGTAAAGCTAGACTGTTGGATGCTTTATATCAATTAAGTCTTCAAAATAATCAAGTTGAATATTTCCCGTCATATGAATTAGTTTTAGATGATTTGAGAGATTATCGTTTTTTCAAAGAAGATTTGATTCATCCATCGAAACAAGCCGTTGATTATATTTGGGAAAAGTTTTCAGAAACTTATTTCGAGCAATCAACGCAAACAATTATTCAAAAAATAAATAAAGTTATTTCAGCAATTAATCATCGCCCTTTTAATGAAGAATCAGACAATTATCAACAATTTTTAGTAAAAACGATTACATTGATGAATGAATTAGAAAAAGGAAATCAACTTGATTTTTCAGTTGAAAAATTAACTTTTGAAATCAAAAATAAAACATGTTAATTGATACACATACACATCTATATTCGGAGCAATTTGAGAATGATATAGATGAAGTAATTGCGCGAGCAAAGCAAAATGGAGTAGAGCGATTTTATTTGCCAGCAATTGATAAAAGTTACACGGATAGAATGTTGGCGTTAGAAGCTGCTCACCAAGATTCGATGTTTGCGATGATGGGTTTGCATCCGTGTTCGGTTCATCCAGATACAATAGAAGACGAATTGGCTCATGTGCGCGAATGGATTGATAAACGACCATTTAAAGCAATTGGCGAAATCGGAATTGATTTGTATTGGGAAAAAGAATTTTTACAAACGCAACAAGATGCATTTAAAATGCAAATTGAATGGGCAAAAGAAAAGAATTTACCAATTGTCATTCATTGTCGAGATGCATTCAACGAAGTTTTTGAAGTGTTAGAAGAAGTGAAAGATGAAAAATTATTCGGAATTTTTCATTGTTTTTCAGGAACAAAAGAAGATGCACAACGCGCAATTGATTTCAATTTGAAATTAGGAATTGGTGGAGTTGTAACCTTTAAAAATGGTATAATAAATCAATTTTTAGGTGATTTTGATATCAAACATATCGTTCTCGAAACAGATTCACCTTATTTAGCGCCAGTTCCGTTTCGTGGAAAACGAAATGAAAGTAGTTATTTGACACATGTTTGCGATAAGTTGGTTGATATTTACCATCAAACACCAGCTGAAATTGCAGCAATTACAACAAAAAATGCGTTTGACATTTTCGAACGTTAGGATAAATCAGAATAGAAAAATTATATTTGCAAAAGAAAACCTTTGACAAGATGAAATACAAAAGAATATTACTTAAATTGAGTGGTGAAGCATTAATGGGAGATTTACAATATGGTATTGATCCAAATATGCTGAAACAATATGCGCAACAAATTAGAGAAGTTGCTGAACTTGGTTGCGAAGTGGCAATCGTAATCGGAGGTGGTAATATTTTTAGAGGTGTACAAGGTGTTGCTTCTGGTATGGATCGTGTACAAGGAGATTATATGGGAATGTTGGCAACTGTGATTAACAGTATGGCATTGCAAGGAGCTTTGGAAGATGCTGGTGTTAATACACGTTTACAAACGGCTATTCGTATGGAGCAAATCGCAGAACCATTTATCAAAAGAAGAGCTACGCGTCATCTAGAAAAAGGTCGTGTCGTAATTTTTGGTGCAGGAACAGGAAATCCATATTTTACAACAGATACAGCAGCCGTTTTGAGAGCAATTGAAACGCAAGCTGATGTTATTTTGAAAGGAACTCGTGTTGATGGAATTTATACTGCAGATCCAGAAAAAGATCCAACAGCAGAGAAATTCGAAACAATTTCTTATCAAGAAGTTTACGATAAAAACTTAAAAGTAATGGATATGACAGCTTTTACTTTGAGTGAAGAAAATAATTTACCTATTATTGTATTTGATATGAATACAGATGGTAACTTGAAAAAATTAATTTTAGGAGATAACGTAGGTACTCTAGTAACAAATAAATAAATCCCGAAATGGAAGAATTAGATATTATTTTAGAAACGGCTAAGGAGCAAATGCAGGGAACTGTAAGTCACTTAGAGGTTGCATTCGACAAATTAAGAGCAGGTAAAGCTACTCCTGCAATGTTAAGTTCAGTTCGTGTTGATTACTACGGAAGTTTATCTCCGTTAACTCAAATTGCAAATGTAAATACACCAGATGCAATGACATTGAGCATTCAACCATACGAGAGAAATTTAATTCATGAAATTGAAAAAGCAATCATCAATGCTAATTTAGGTTTTGCACCTTCTAACAATGGAGATACAATTATTATCAGTATTCCTCCAGTAACAGAAGAACGTCGTAAAGAGTTGGTGAAAATGGCCAAATCGGATATGGAAACTGCTAAAATTTCTCTTCGTAATGCACGTCAAGATGCGAACAAAGCGTTAAAAGCTGTAAAAGAAGCTTCTGAAGACATGGTGAAAGATTACGAAACACGTGTTCAAGGATTAACAGACAAGTTTTCTAAGAAATTAGAAGAAGCTTTAACGAAAAAAGAAGCTGAAATCATGAAAGTTTAATCTTTCTTGAAAAAAAAATATTTTAAGGCAGCGTTTCGCTGCTTTTTTTATTTATTTGCATAATCAATTTCAAAAGATGAAGAACTATATATTCCTGCTAAATTTCTGTATTTCAATTGCCACATTTGCTCAAATTAAAGTGAGAGTATTCGATGCTCAAGACGAATTTCGTTTAACTGGTGCTAATGTTTACAGCGATACCAAACAATTTCTTGGTCAAACAGACGAATTAGGAGAATTGGATATCAATGATTCTGTTCATTTTATTGATATAATCAAAAACGGATATTTCTCAGAAAGTATTCAGACTGATGGTAAAAAGTTGGTGGAAATTATGATGAAACCTTCTTTCATTAGTTTGGATGAGGTTAGTTTTACGACAAATGATTCTGTTGGTCGTAATTTGATTATCAAAGCAATTCGCAATCAATCCAAAAATACAATCAGAAACGGAGGAAATATTTTCCTAAAATCATACACTAAATTTTGGAGTACAGTAAATAACGATTCGATTCCGTTTATCATTCAACCTCAAAATCACAAAGATTCTGTCAATAATCAATGGAAAAAATTGTTAGACAACAGTCATTTATTTTTGGGAGAACGTGCAATGGATCATAAAGTTTCGAAGCGTTTTGGACTAAAAAATATCGTGCAATCTTCTCGTATTTCTGGAATGCGTTCGCCTTTGTACGAATATTTGGCGATGCAACCAATTGCGTTCAATTTTGATCAAGATAAAATCAATTTTTTCTTCAAAGGAATTATTAATCCAGTAAGTCGAGAAGGTCTTTCGCATTACCGTTATGGTTTCAAAGAGGATATTTTTATTGATGGGCGAAAAACGGCTGTTATTAGCTTTTTCCCTTCAATCAAAACGGATAAAAGACAAATTAAAGGAACACTTTGGATTGATGATAGAACGTATGCTTTAATCAAAATTGAAGCAGAAAATACGATTTCAAATTATGTTGCAGAATTAGAAGCAGATTGGAAATTGAATAATGGTTCTTGGATTCCAAATCAACAAAAATATCGCATGGAAGCTGGTAATTTTAAGATTACAGAGAAATTATCCGATGATGATTTTATTGATAAAAAAGAAAAAATTTGGATTAATCTTGAAACAACTTTCAAGGATATTCAAAATCCAGCACATTTCAAACGCAACGAATTTTTAGGTTACGAAGACGAAATTTCTTTTCAAAATATGAACGAAAAGAAATGGGACAATGTGATGGAAGATTACCGCGATTCATCATTATCGAACAAAGAACGAAATACTTATACGACAATTGATAGTATTGGCGATAAATATAAGTTAGAACGTCAAATGAAATTGATGAGAATCATCAATTCTGGTGGGAAATTATCATTAGGAAAAGTTGATTTAGATTTAACAAAAATCTTAGCGTTTAATGATTACGAGGGTTTTAGACTTGGTGCCGCGTTTAATACAAACGAAAATTGGAGCGATAAATATTCGTTGAATGCGTATTCAGCTTATGGTTTCAAAGATGAAACATTCAAGTTTGGATTTGGTGGAGATTATTATGTAAATAAGCCTTATTCGGGTCGAATTTTTGCAAAATACTCGCAAGATGTTTCGGCTTCTGGGAAAACGCCAATTTTATTACAATCGAATTATACACGTCTAATTTCTGGAGCTTTTAGTAATATTTATAATCACGAATATTTTTCGTATAAACATTATTCTTTTGGATATGAGCAAGATATTTTTAAGAATGTAACCTTCAATATTTCGGCAAATTATGAAAAACAACAAGCAGAATTTGATTATTCTTTCCTGAATAATATAGGTTGGTACGATTTGTATAATACGCAATTAGCGATCCGTTTTGCGCCAAAAGACAAGTTTATCCGCACGCCTTACGGAAAAGTGACGGTGAATAGCGGGAAATCTGTTTTCTATGCAATGTTGACGAAATATTGGGATATTTTCAATTCTGATTATGATCCACTTCGTTTCAATATTTCTTATTTTGATGTGTTCGATACGCGAGTTGGTAAAACAAATTTCAATGTAAATGCGGGTTGGGTTGAAGGAAAAATGCCGTTGATGAACTTGTTCGAAGGACAAGGAAACGCAAAACGCAATGATTTTGCAAACTTTGGAGTAGGAGGTTTAACAAATTTCGAAACAATGCGTCCTGGAGAATTTTATTCGGATCGATTTGTATCCTTTCAATTGAAACATATTTTTGCTGGCGTTAAAGTCGGAAACAAAATTATTTTCCCACAATTCGTTTACCGTGGAGTTTTAGGTGATATGAAAGATAAAACAGATCATCAAAATTTAGATTTCAAAACATTGAATCATTATTACCACGAAACAGGAGTTGAAGTAAATAATTTAATTTTCAAAACATTTGGATTGGGAGCATTTTACCGTTTAGGTGCTTATTCAGAAGAAAAATTCCAAGATAATTTCTATTTAAAATTAACTGTAAATTTGAATTTTTTGTAGGTATTTAGATTTTGTCATTCTGGACTCGTTTCAGAATCGTATATATTGATTTAAATTTATGAATAAAGAGTTTGAACTTAAAAAATATAGAGATTTAGTACTTGCGACTTTAGATTATTATATTGTTCATCTTGCGTTTAATAATGAAATGAAAGATGAATTTATTCGTTTAAAAATTCAAACAGAGGAGTATTATTCAAAAAGAAAATTAACTATTTTAAAAAACTGGTTTAAAGATTTAACGTCTGATTTTATAGAAGATAGAGATTTTGGTTTTAATAAATATTTAAAGCAAACAACACATTATGAAATTGATATTTTTGAATCATATTTCAAAAGAATTAAAAAATTAGTTGAAAAAGGTTTTATCAAAACAGAGAGTCAATTCCATGAATTAAAAAATTATGTAGATTATTTAGTTCAAGATAATAATTCTGATAAAGATCTTATTCAAAGAATAAATGAAATTCTTTTGCGTTTTGAATCTAGAAAAATAGAATAATTTTACTTCAAAAAATAAACTAAAATCAAAAATCCTTTACATTTTCATTGAAATTGTAAAGGATTTTTAGGTTGGTTGAAAAATATTCGCAAAAATTATGCCTATAATTTTTATAACTTTAAATAATAACTAAATTTGTAAGGATAAATTAAAAAATTATGCAATCGTACGGAATTAAAGCCTTATTAGAAAAAGGCAAGGATTTGTTGCTACAGGAAGTAGTTGTAAATGGATGGGTAAGATCGTTCAGAAGTAATCGTTTCATCGCGTTGAATGACGGTTCTACAATTAATAATATTCAAGTAGTAGTAGATTTCGAAAATTTTGACGAATCAATTATAAAACAAATTTCTACAGCAGCTTCTTTACAAGTAAAAGGAGAAGTGGTAGAAAGTGAAGGAGCTGGTCAAGAGATTGAAATTGTTGCGAAAGAAATCAAAATTTTAGGAACTGCGCCATCTGATGATTTAAAAGGAACAATTTTACAACCAAAACAACACAGTTTAGAGATTTTGCGTGAGCAAGCACATTTACGTTTCAGAACAAATGTTTTTGCTGCAACTATGCGTGTTCGTAACGCGTTAATGTTCGGGATTCACAAGTATTTCAACGAAAATGGATTCGTTTACATCAACACGCCAATTATTACAGGATCTGATGCTGAAGGAGCAGGAGAGATGTTTCATATCACAAACTTGGATATGGAAAACTTACCTAAAAATGAAGAAGGTAAAGTAGATTATACACAAGATTTCTTTGGTAAATCGACTAACTTAACGGTTTCTGGACAGTTAGAAGGAGAAACTGCAGCAATGGGATTAGGAAAAATTTATACATTTGGACCTACTTTCCGCGCAGAAAACTCGAATACTTCTCGTCACTTAGCTGAATTCTGGATGATTGAGCCAGAAGTTGCGTTTTTCCGTTTAGATCAAAATATGGATTTGGCTGAAGATTTCATGAAATCTGTTATCACTTATGCAATGGAAACTTGTAAAGATGATTTGAAATTCTTAGCTGAACGTTTTGACAAAGAACAAAAACAAAAACCAGAAGCTGAACGTTCTGAATTAGGATTAATAGAGCGTTTAGAATATGTTTTAAATAACAAATTCATTCGTTTAACTTATACAGAAGCAATTGATATTTTAAAAGAATCTAAACCAAATAAAAAAGGTAAATTCAAATATCCAATTGAAGGTTGGGGAGCAGATTTACAATCTGAACATGAACGTTATTTAGTTGAAAAACACTTCAAAACACCAGTTATTTTATTTGATTATCCAGCAGAAATCAAAGCATTCTACATGCGTATGAATGACGATGGAAAAACAGTTCGCGCAATGGACGTTTTATTCCCTGGAATCGGAGAAATTATCGGAGGCTCTGAGCGTGAAGAACGTTTAGAAGTTTTAGACGAAAAAATGGAAAAATTCGGAATCGATAAAGAAGAATTATGGTGGTACCGCGACACAAGACGTTTCGGTTCTGTGCCACATTCTGGTTTCGGTTTAGGTTTAGAGCGTTTGGTATTATTCGTTACTGGAATGGGTAACATTCGTGACGTGATTCCTTTCCCTAGAACACCGAATAACGCTGAATTTTAATCAAAATATTTTTACGGATTTATGCTTAAAAATTGTAACTTTAAGCTAAATCCGTTTTTTATATAAGCCAAACCCAAAAATATGTTAAAGCAGGAATTAAATTTAAAATTACAACAAAAACTATCGCCACAACAAATCCAATTAATGAAGTTGGTTCAGCTTCCTACGGTTGCTTTTGAACAACGCGTAAAGGAAGAGTTGGAAGAAAACCCTGCTTTGGATGATCAATCTTCTGAATATGATGAAGATTACGGAGGAGAGCAGGATGAATGGGACAATCAGAGTGATGATTTTGGAGACGAAAAAGTTATTGATACAAGTGATATCAATATTGATGATTATTTGAGTGATGATGATATCCCAAATTATAAAACGTATACGAATAATTATAGTGATGATGATGAAGATAAATCTGTTCCTTACGCGCAAGGAGAGAGCTTTATCGAGTTTTTGACATCACAATTATATACGAATCGATTAACTTCGGAACAATTTCAAATTGCTGAATTTATTTTAGGAAATATTGACGATGATGGTTATATGCGTCGTGATATAAAATCGTTGGTTGACGATTTAGCATTCTCGCAAAATATTTACACTTCGCCAGAAGAGGTTGAAAATTTGTTGATTAATTATATTCAACGAATGGACCCAGTTGGAGTAGGTGCCCGTGATTTACAAGAATGTTTATTGATTCAATTAGAAAATAAAAATCAAACAGAAGCAGTAGAGTTAGCCAAAAAATTAATTTCAGAATCGTTTGATGCATTTACGAAAAAGCATTATTCTAAATTGATGGCAAAATATGATGTGGATGATGATGAGTTGCGTGATGCAATTTCGGAGATTGAACGTTTGAATCCAAAACCAGGAAAATCATTTTCTAGCAGTAGTAAAATTGTAGAGCAAATAACGCCAGATTTTACAATTCATATCAACGATGGCGATTTAGAATTGTCGTTAAATGGACGTAATGTACCAGAATTGAAAATTTCGAGTGCGTTTGCAGAAATGTTAGATACATACAAAAAAACCGAAAATAAATCGAATCAACAGAAAGAAGCTGTAATGTTTGTCAAACAAAAGCTAGATTCTGCGAAATGGTTTATTGACGCGGTTCAGCAACGTCGTAATACGCTTTTGTACACGATGGAAGCGATTATGAAATTTCAAAAAGAATATTTCTTAACAGGAGATGAAACGAAAATCAAACCGATGATTTTGAAAGATATTTCAGACAGAATTGGAATGGATATTTCGACAGTTTCTCGTGTTGCGAATTCAAAATATGTGACAACGCCTTATGGAACATTTTTGATAAAAGATTTGTTCTCAGAATCGTTAACAAATGAGGAAGGTGAGGAAGTTTCGACACGTGAAATCAAACGAATTTTGCAAGATGTAATTGCAGATGAAGACAAACGTAAACCTTTGACAGACGAAAAATTAACTGAAATTTTAAAAGAAAAAGGTTATCCAATTGCTCGTCGTACAATTGCAAAATACCGTGAACAATTAAATATTCCGGTTGCAAGATTGAGAAAAGAAATCTAAAATTTTTAGAAATATAATCAAACAAAAAAAGAGCTTTTTATAAAGCTCTTTTTTTATTTTTACCCCAAGTTGTCATCCATTCAAAATAATCTTCTTTGTATGAATTATCATTCAATTGAGTAATAATTTTTTGTTGTTTTTCTTTGTTCAAATCATCATCAATTACAGAAAAGTTTAAGAAAATATCTTTACCGATTAATTTAGAAAAGAAATTTTCATTCTTTAATTCTTCCAACACTTCGATGCATTTTTCGTTAATTTTATTCTGAAATTGATAAAACCAATCTTCGTCATCGTCGTGTTCATCAACTATTTGTTTGCACATTTGATTGATTTCTTGAAAAGAATTTTCAGCTCCTAAATAATCATATTTCCATTCAGAAGGCTCGTATTTGTAGTAACAAAAATCGTCTTCATCCGATACTTTTTCCAAATGTTCGATAGAATTTGCCGAAGGATGAATAGCTATTTTCGTGTCGTTATTGCACAAGGCAAAAGCGTAAAGGTCTTGGGAAGGATTTTCGTTATAAATTTTCAAAAAGGCTTGTTTGGTTGATTGCACTAATTTGTTTTTTAATACATTAAAATCCATTCATTTATATTTTTTTAATCAGTTATAATTATTTTTTGAAATGTAGTAAAATTCTTTAAATATTAAATCATTGTTAATTTATTTTTTTAAGACAAATTCTGTTATTCTTCATTTTCCATGTAACTTTTCTGTAATTCGTACGTCATATAGTAAACAAACCTAATATGTCTAAATTATATATTCCAATTCTATTATTTGCGTCGACCTCTATTTTTGCGCAACAACAATATAAAGGAAGTTTACAATATACGAATCAAACACCTGTTAGTCTAGCAGATGTGATTATTCTGAAAGATGATCAAATTATCGATGAAATTTCAACTGATGATAAAGGAAGTTTTACAGTTGATTTAGCCGAAGGAAGTTATATGTTTCGAATAGAAGAAGCTGGTGTTTTGCTTCATACTCAAACGATTTTATGTGGAAAAAATCAGGATTTAGGCGTTATTATTCTTCCTAAAACTGAAAATATTACATTAAATGAAACAGTTGTAAAGAGTCAGAAAAAATTAATAGAAAAGAAAGTTGATCGACTTGTTTTTAATGCTGATTTAGCGGAAGGAGCAAAAGGTGGAGATGCATTAGATTTGCTAAAATTGGCGCCTCGTGTAAAGGTTGATAATGATGTAGTTTCGATAATTGGTAAAAGTAATTTGCGTGTGATGGTGGACGATCGTTTATTGGAAATGTCTGGTGATCAATTGACAAATTATTTAAAAACGCTTCGTGCAGATGATATTGAGAAAATTGAAGTAATTACAAATCCACCCGCAAAATATCAAGCAATAGGAAATAGTGGAATTCTCAATATTGTACTGAAATCAGGCAAAAAAGACTCGTGGAATGGGAGTTTGTCATCTTCATTGCAACATTATAACAAACCATATTGGAACAATAGTGCATCGTTTAATTACCGAAAAAATAAATGGACTTTAGTTTCGAATATTTTTGGTGGTTTTGGTGAATATGATGGAATTGGACAATCTGATATTTATTTTAGAAAGACTAATGAAGTTTGGACTGAAAGAGAAAAAAATAGTGGAAAAAATAGAAATATTGGCGGAAAATTAGGATTGGATTATAAAGTTTCAGATAAATTGACGACTGGTTTTACGGTTGATTTATATGCTGGAAATCGAAAAGGAACTGGTGGCACGAAAACAACGATAAATAGTTTGGATAAAAATGAATTGTTGAGTTATATTCTGAATGATCGAAATGGAAGCAAAGGAAACACGAAATACAATACGCTGAATTATCATGTGATTTATAAAATGGATACGATCGGAAAAAAACTGACATTTGATTTTGATTGGGTAAATTTTAATAATAACAATACAAGTGTAACTTCAAACCGATTTTTTAATTCAGAAGATGTTGAAAATAAAACAGAATATCAAGGAAATAAAAGTTTGTCCGACCAAAAAGCAAATAATTATAGTTTGAATATTGATATGGAACATCCCGTTAATACTTGGAAACTAAATTATGGTGGACGTTATAGTTGGACGAAAAATAATAGCGATAATTTATTTTACAACACATCTTCTGGGTCGCCTGTTTATGATGAAAAGTTGAGTAATGGTTTTTATTATGACGAAAATATTTTGGCTTTTTATGCGAGTATTGAAAAAGATATTTCAGAAAAATGGTCTGCAAAAGTTGGTTTGAGATACGAAAATACAGATGCAAAAGGTTTTTCTCCGCAAGAAAATCAACATGATACCTATAAATATGATGGATTATTTCCAACCGCTTATTTGATGTATAAACCTGCTGAAAATCATTCGTTAAGTATTAATGTTGGGCGTCGTATTGATCGACCTTTTATGGGACAATTGAATCCGTTTCGTACCATTTATTCTCCTTATTCTTTTGCCGAAGGAAATCCGAAATTAAAACCTTCTTATTCGTATAATTATGAGTTGGAATATGCATACAAAGATTTGGCAGTTACAACATTATATTACAGAAATTCTACGGATGAAATCAATCAAATTGTGGTTGTAAATCCAACAGAAAATACACAAAATTGGATTCCATATAATTATGCTGATTCGGAGAGTTTTGGAATTAGTGAAAATCTAAATTTCAAGCTTGTAAAATGGTGGAAAGTCAATGGAACGATTGATTTGTATTACAAGAAAACAAAAGGAATTATTCCTGAATACAATTATGTATTGGATGGATTTAATGGAGAATTTCGTTTGACAAATAATTTGGAACTGAATAAATCAAAAACATTATTATTTAATCATACCACAAATTATACAACAAAAACGATTGATGCCATGTCAAGAAGTCGCGCTAATTGGAGTACAGCTTTTGGTTTGAGAGCGTTATTTTTGGATAAAAAAATCGAAGTTTCGTTTAATGTAAACAATGTATTTAAAGATAGAGCTTGGCAAGATCAAAGCTTTAGTAACGATACAAAATTTGTTTATACAGGACAATCCGCTCGCTATTATCGTGTTGGAATTCGATACAATTTCGGAAAATCATTTACGATAGAACAATCAAAAAGTAGTTCGGAAAAAGGAAGATTATAATTTTAAAAAACAAACCCCAATATCATCGAATATTGGGGTTTGTTTTTTTATAATTTTTTCTTTGAAATTCTATTTTTTTTCTTTTATTTTGTAACCAATGTCTAATGTTGTATAATTTGGTTATGAGTGAATATTTAACTATTTCAGAAACAGCGAAATTACTTAATAAAAGTACAAAAACACTTCGTCGTTGGGATGAAGAAGGGAAGTTATCGGCTGTTCGAGAACCTATAAGTTATTATAGAGTTTATAGGAGAAGAGATGTAGAGACGTTGTTTGCTGAATTTTTGCAGACAGATATTGAAGAAACTGTTTCAAATTTTGTAAAGCCAACGCAAGATTTTCATGTCTTAGAATTATTTGCTGGAGCTGGAGGTTTGGCAATTGGTATGGAAAAAGCAGGGTTGAAATGTGTTGCATTAAATGAAATTGATAAACACGCTTGTGAAACTTTAAGAAAAAATAGACCAAATTGGAATGTCTTAGAAGGTGATATTAAGAATTTTAATTTTTTTGAATATTATAATAAAGTTGATGTTGTAACAGGAGGATTTCCTTGTCAAGCTTTTAGTTACGCAGGAAAAAGACTTGGTTTAGAAGATGCAAGAGGAACTTTATTTTATGAATTTGCAAGAGCTGTAAAAGAAGTTAATCCACCTATTTGTATTGGAGAAAATGTAAAAGGTTTATTGAATCATGATAATGGTAATACTTTACGTGGAATGATTTCAATTTTAGATGAAATTGGGTATAAAGTAGTTCCAGTAGAGGTTTTGAAAGCAATTAATTATAATGTTCCACAAAAAAGAGAACGATTAATTTTAGTAGGAATTCGTAAAGATATTCCAATAGATTATCATTATCCAACGCCGTATAAAAAAATATATAATCTTTCTGATGCATTGAAAAAAGGAGAATTGTTCGATTGTAATGTTCCGAAATCTACTGGAGCTAAATATCCTGAAAGCAAGAAAAATGTATTAGATTTAGTTCCTCCAAAAGGCTATTGGAGAGATTTACCTCTTGATATTCAGAAAGAATTTATGGGAGCAAGTTTTTATTTAGGTGGAGGAAAAACAGGAATGGCAAGAAGAATAGGCTGGGACGAACCTTGTTTAACTTTAACATGCAGCCCTGCTCAAAAACAAACAGAGCGTTGTCATCCAGATGAAACTCGTCCTTTTACAGTAAGAGAATATGCTCGTATTCAGACTTTTCCTGATGAATGGGAATTTTCAGGGCCTATGGCACAACAATATAAGCAAATTGGTAATGCAGTTCCCGTTAATTTAGGAAAAGAGGTTGGTTATTCAATAATTAATTTTTTGAATCAATATTATAGTTTGTCAAAACCTGAATAATAAGAATAATTATCAAAGGAAATTTGATCAAGAATAGAACGTTTTGAATTTTCGGTTTCTGAAGTAATTTCTTCTAAAGCCGAATTTTCATTTTCGTTTTGTTCTTTTTTTGTGGTTTCTAAAAAATCATTTATTGCAATAGGAAGCGCTTTATAAAGTTGATAGAAAGCATCTTCTTCTCCAGTTAGTAAAGCATAAAATTGATCTCCAGAGATTTTAAAAACTCTTGAATGACTATATTCTTTGCTATTAATTTCGCCTTTCCAATTTTCGTTAAAACTATTTTTCGCTAAAATCTGAACCCAATAACATTTAGCTTTCTTGTAATCATCTGCATATCGAGCCAATTTTTGAAAAAGAGCTTCCGAAGAACTGCTATTCATTGTATTATGTTTGTTTTTGATATCTGCAAATAACGTGTCATCATTTGCTTTTATATCAAATCCACTTAAATTTCCAATTTCATAACCTTTTATTCCACCTAAAATTTGTTCATGAAAAGTTCCGATAGAATTGTTTATAGATTTATCAATTTGTCTAAGAATCTCAGATTGTATCAAATCTTCTTCATCAATATTATTAAATTTTGAATCAAAAGTTAATTTAATAGTGTCAACTTTATTTGTATAAAAACTTTTTTTAGAAATCTTACTTTTAGCTTTTTGATAAGATTTATATAAATTTTTAATGCAATTTAATAAATGCTCATCTGAAATAAAGTTTACATATTTATTTTTCATTACCAGTATTGTATAATATTGCTAAGTTAGAATAATTATCTGATTATTTAAAAAATGTAATTATGACTTTACCTCTTCTCCATTTTATAGAACAATAAAATCACAAAACTAATCGCAAATGAAACGCCCATTGCAAGAGCCGAAGCTTTCATTCCGCCAGAATATTCAATCAATAATCCATAAATAACTAAACCTAAGAATAAGGCAAATTTTTCGAAAACATCGTAGAAGCTAAAATAGGTTGTTGTGTCTTCTGTTTCTGGTAATAATTTGGCGTATGTAGAACGTGATAAAGCTTGCAAACCTCCCATTACAAGACCAACCATTGCAGCCATTACGTAAAATTGAGTTTTTACATTAGGATCATTTTTATTAATTAAATAACCAATAATACATGTAATAATCCAGATAAAAATACCGATTAATAAAGTTTTCTTATTTCCTATTTTTCCTGATAGAAAAGAGAATAACCATGCACCTAAAACAGCTTCAATTTGGATCAATAAAATGGTCATAATCAATTCTGAAGATTCCATTCCAATTTCTGAACTTCCAAACATTGCAGCCATCAAAAAGATAGTTTGCATTGCTAAACTGTAAAAGAAAAATCCAGCCAAAAAAACACGAATATTTTTGTATTGATTCAGATCTTTGAAGGTATGTTTTAAATTTCTAAAACTCGATTTGATAATATCTTTCGGAATTTCGCGATCATATTTGTGATTTGGTAATTTACTTAATGCAATTTGTCCAAATCCTAACCACCAAATTCCTGTTAATAAGAAACTTATTCGAGTAAACATTGCTTGTTGTTCTTCTGGAGCGAATTGTATCATCGCCAAACAAATTGTCAATAAAATGACAGAACCAATGTAACCAAACATATAACCTTGCGCTGAAACTTTGTCCATTTTTTCGTCTGAGACAATTTCTGGTAAATAGGCGTTGTAAAAAACTAAACTTCCCCAAAAGCCTATGCTTGCGGTGATATTGAGTAATAAAGCTAACCAAACTAAATCGCTCGATGTGAAGAAAAACATTCCGATACATGAGAACGATCCTAAGTAACAAAAAAAACGAAGAAATTTTATTTTATTTCCGATTAAATCTGCAATTGAAGATAAAACAGGAGACAAAACAATCACAAAAAAGAAAGCAATTGCTAATGAAAAATTGAATGCGGATTCTGGTAATAATCCTAAGAATTTGATCGGTTCATGATTCGCATCATAGGTCATTAGAGTATAATAAACCGGAAAAATAGCAGAGGCAATAACTAAAGAATGAACAGAATTTGCCCAGTCGTAAGAAATCCAAGCTCGTATTAGTTTGGGATTATCTTTTGTATTCATAAATTTTTTATAGTAATGTTGGTTAAACTTAAGAATAATTTATCAAAAATAATGTTTCGTAAAAATTAATTGTTCAATCTTCTATTCTTTCAGTTCAAATTTGGTCAGTTTATTGTCTTTGTAACAATAAAACTCATAACTATCTTCTCCAATTCTGAATACTTTTTCGAGATGGATTTTATCGTAATTAGGTAAAATCTCATTGTATTTCTTTAATAAATTTTCAGGTAATTCATTCGGTTGAATTGGACGTTCAATCTCAAATTCACCATCTAACGAATATTTCATCACAAAATCGCTGTTTCGCCATTTTAAAGTTGTTTTATTTTCGTCACCTTTACTTGTTGTTGTAAGTTGAACTTTATCTTCTTGAATGATTTTTTGGGAACTTGTATAAAAAAGTGTAATTCCAGAAATAACCATCGCCGCATAACCAACTTTTCTGAAAATAAAATCGCTAAAATAAGGTAAAATATATTTGACCGTATAAGAAGAAATAATTGAAGCAACTGCAATCGTCAATCCAAGTAATAACGCGTTTTTTGAATATAAACCAAGAACAATATAAATGATTAATTTTATGATATGAAGTATAATTTCGTTGGCAGCTCGCGTTGCAATAATTTCTTCTTTTGTTAATCCATATTTTAAATAAAATCTATTGAATAATAAACCTATTGCTCCTGTTATTCCAGAAACGAATCCAGCTAAAAAACCAACAATGGCTAAAATATATTTTGGTGAAGGTTTTTCTTCATTATCTTGTTGTTTTTTGTTTAGAAATAATTGTGGAACATTTGAAATCAATAATACAGCTACAATAATTTGTAAATAAATTGGGTTGATAAATTTGATTAAATAAGCGCCCATTAAAACTGCTGGAATCGAAAATGGCACAAACCAAAAGAAGATTTTCCAATGTACATATTTTCTGAAAGCCGCTATTCGAGAGGCAGAACTTGTAAATGTTCCGATTGTTAACGAAAAAGGAACTAACGAAGTTGGAATAATAAGATTGAGGATTGGAATTAAGATTAAACTTGCGCCACCGCCACAAATTGCACTTATCCAAAATGCTAAAATAGCTCCAATAAATAGGAGAAAAATAGTAAAAATCATGACCAGAAATTTTATTCTGTTACAAAATTAGGACGATGATTTTAGAAATAAATGTCTAAAGACTTATCTTAAGTAAAACTTAAGAATAAGTAAATCTTAATTGAAAAAGATGATTTTTCGGATAAATTGTTTGCGAAATCTGTTGAAAATTATTTTTTAATAAGGCTTTAGACGAGGCGATATTTTCTTTTTTCACCCAAGCTTCAATCAGCATATATTTTCTCAATTTCAACTCTTTCGAAATCAGATTGATGATTCGTGTTGCGTAACCTCTGTTCCAAAATTGTTCATCAATGGAATAGCCAATAATCGCTTTGTCATGAACAGGTTGAAACATTACAGTACCAATCAAGGTTTCAGAAGATTTTTCGATAACAGCAAAGCGAAATTCATATCCAGAATTCTTTTTTTCTTTATCTCTTTCTAGCATTTTGTACGAATCTTTGATCGTTTTCATTGATGCGGTTTCGCGGTATTTCATGGCTTTTGCATTCGAATAAATTTCGAAAAGCCGTGTGCTACATCAGTGTCCAAAAGTTCTCTGAAATAAATTAATTCGTCTTCCATATTTTGGTTTTAAGAATTTGCTTGACGTTCTAATTTTTCAATCAATAATGCTTTTGCGTTTGTAAGAGCATAATCTTTAGCTTCGGCAAAAGAAACATTATATTGTCGTTTAAGTGATTGAATATCTTTTGGTAAATCGTTTAAAAGTTTATCGTAATAAACATCTAACATTTCGGAAGTTGGCATTTTGAAATCAATTTTTAACTGAAATCTTCTCAACAATGCGACATCAATAATATGTGGATGATTTGTAGCAGCAATCAACAATGAGTTTTGCGGTAAATAGTCAATTAATTGAATTACAGTGTTCACCAAACGACGCATTTCGCCAACATCTTTGTCATCATTTCCACGCGCTTTTCCGATTTGGTCAAACTCATCCAAAAATAAAATTGCTTTTTCACGAGCAGCTTTATCAAAAAGCATTCGAATATTTTGTGAAGTTTCACCGATTCTTGACGAAACAATATTACTTAAATTCAGAATCAATATAGGTTTTCCGATTTCATTTGCAATTGCTTTTGCAGTTGTTGTTTTTCCACAACCTGAAAAACCATGCAACAAAATTTTATTATTGACAGGTAAATTATATTTATTCAATTCCTCTATATATCTATGTTCTTTGATAAGTTGTTTTACTTGCTCAAGATTTTGCTCATCTAAAAAAACATCATTCAAAGAAATTTCTTCCTTATCGTCAACAATTAAATCGTAAATATTCATATCAATTTTACTTCAAGACTCAAAATTAAACTATTTTAGTCCGAAAGCCGATTTTTAGCACAAAAAAAGCTTCAGATTTCTGAAGCTAAAATTTTAAACCATTATATGAGAACTGATCGCAATTCTATTCCAAGCATTAATCGTGGTAATTGCAATAATGATGATCGCAATATAATTTTCAGAAAAAAGTGTCAATGCTTTTTGATACGTTTCTTCTGATAAACCATGTTGACTAATATTTGTAATTTCTTCGGTCATCGCTAATATTACACGTTCTTCTTCTGTAAAAAGTGTCGTTTCTCGCCACGCATTCAACAAAAAAATACGTTGATTTGTTTCGCCTAATTTCATCGCGTCTTTGGTGTGCATATTGATACAAAAAGCGCAACCATTGATTTGTGAAGCTCTGATTTTGATAAGCTCTAAATGCAATTTGTCTAATTCAGAATTTGCTAAAAAATTCTCTAAACCATACATCGCTTCGTAAGCTTTTGGTTCTAATTTTTGAATGTTTAATCGTGATTTCATTTCTTAATTTTTAACAAAGTTCGTCGATTATTTATTCAATAAAATTAAACTGGTTTAAGAAAACTCTTTCTTTCGGATTTCGCTTAAATATTCGGGTGTGAAACCTAAATAAGAAGCCAATAAATATTGCGGAACACGTTGTAAAAACTCAGGAAAATTTTTCTTGAAATGAAGATAAAACTCCTCTTTCGAAAACTCTTTCAAATATTTGGAACGCATTTGAGCAGCAGCATTTGCTTTTTGATAAATTTGTTTGAAATACGAATTGAAAATAGGATTTTTTTCGCATAAAATTTCTTCGTTCGTTTTACTCATTTTCATAATAATTGCATTTTCTACAGCTTGAATATAAAACTCAGAACTTTGTTGATTAATGTAAGAAAACAAATCTGTCAACCACCAATTTTCGATAGCAAAATCAATGGTTTGTTCTACACCTTTTTCATTGATGAAAAATAATCGAATACATCCAGAAATAATAAAATAATTGTACGTACAAACTGTTCCAGCTTTATGAATCATTTCTTTTTTCTTCACCGAAAATTTCTCAAAATATTGGACTGAATCGTGAAATTCTTCTTCAGAAATTGAAGTGAAAATTTGAATATGTTTCTTTAACTGACCGAAAGAATTTTCCATTTTATAAGCTTAATATATTTCTCTTTAAAATTAATGATTAGTTTCCGAAAGGACTTAATTTAGTTTAAAATTAATCAGGTTTATAGTCAGAATTTGGAGTGCAATTTACTTGAAATGAATCGTCGAAAGAACATAAAAATAATCTATAAAGATTTGACATTATTTTTTACTTTTACGAACCAAAAAATAACAATAATATGGCTTCAGGAATATTTGCAATTTTAGATGATATTGCAGCATTGATGGATGATGTAGCGGTTACAAGTAAAGTAGCAGCGAGTAAAACAGCAGGGATTTTAGGAGATGATTTGGCTGTAAATGCTGAGAAAGCAACGGGATTTTTATCTTCGCGCGAAATACCAGTTTTATGGGCAATAACAAAAGGCTCTTTTATCAATAAATTGATCATTGTTCCAATTGTTTTGACACTAAATCATTACATGCCAGAGGTCATAAAATATGTTTTGATTTTGGGAGGTTTTTATTTAGCTTTTGAAGGTGTAGAGAAGATAATCGAGTTTATTTTTCACCGTCCAAAAAAAGGTTCAGAAGTTATTCATGAAGATAAAGTAGAAGATAAGAAGCAAGTCTCGGAAAAATCAAAAGTGAAATCTGCAATTATTACGGACTTTATTCTTTCGATAGAAATTGTGATTATTGCATTGAGTACAGTTTTGGAACAACCAATGTTGACACAAGTTTTTACAGTTTCGTTTATTGCAATTTTAGCAACCATTGGTGTTTACGGGATTGTAACCTTAATTGTTCGTATGGATGATGCAGGTTTTAAACTGATAAAAGCATCACACGACAAAGGAGCTGTTTCTAAATTAGGACATTTTTTGGTTGACGCATTACCTTATGTGATCAAAATTTTAGGATTTGTAGGGACTGTTGCACTTTTATTGGTTTCAGGTGGGATATTTGTTCATAACATCGATTATATTCATCACCATTTACCTACAGCAATTCCAATGATGATTAGTGAAGCTTTGATTGCTTTGATTGCAGGATTATTGGTTGTGGTACTTGTCACAATAGTTAAGAAAATAATAGGTTTAGCTAAAGGTTAGGAGATAGAATAGATTTCGAAAAGAATTGTTAACTATTTCGTATCTTTGAATAAAGATTTACAAATGGCAGATTATATCAGAATTCATCCAGAAAATCCACAAGAAAAAGCGATTGATCAAGTGGTTAAGATTCTACAAAATGGAGGTTTAATTATTTATCCTTCCGATACTGTGTATGGATTAGGATGTGATATTACGAATATTAAAGCAATGGAGAAACTTGCTCGATTGAAAGGTGTTAAACTTGAAAAATCTCATTTCTCTATTGTTTGTAATGATTTAAGCCATTTGTCACAATATACTTTACCAATTGATAACAGTACGTTCAAAATTTTGAAACGCGCTTTACCAGGTCCTTTTACATTTGTCATGAATGCATCGCGCAATTTACCTGTTGCTTACAAAGGTAAAAAAACGGTTGGTATTCGTGTTCCAGATCATGCTGTTCCGCAAATGATTGTCGAAAAATTAGGAAATCCTATTGCTTCAACTTCTATTTATGATGAAGATGAAATTGTAGAATATACAACAGATCCTGAATTGATTTTTGAAAAATGGGAGAAGCTTGTAGATGCTGTCATTGATAGTGGTTATGGAGATAATATTGCGTCTACTGTTGTTGATATGACGGATGGAGTAGAGGTTTTACGTGAAGGTAAGGGTGATATTGAAGATTATTTATAGGATTCAACATTAATTATATAAAACCAAAAAAGGATTTCAATTGAAATCCTTTTCTTTTATATGAATTAATTGATAAAATTATTTATCAATCGAACCCATTACACGTTGCATAAAAGTATTGGCAGCAGTACGCTCATCCAAACCTTCTTCTTCCATCATTTGTTTCATTTCCATAGCTCCACAAATGTTAGAAATCATTTCACCAATCACTTCTTGTTCTGGCTCTTTTACAGCTGGAGAATCAGCATAAACTTCCAAAACTTCTAAAGCTGTTTCCATTGCTTCAATAGAAACACTTTTTGCTAAATTTTTAAATACCGGCAGCTTCATTGATCAATTCTTTTACAGCATCAATTTTAGACGCAGTTACTTGTCCTACATTTTGTCCTCCTTTAAATACCGCGAAAGTTGGTAAGTTAGGAACATCAGCTAATTTTCTTGATTCTACTAATTTCTCAGCATCAACATATAAAAACTCAGCTTGACCTTCATATTCAGCCGCTAATTTTTTGAATTTTGGTTTTACTAAACGGCAGTTTCCACACCATCCAGCACCATATTGTACAATTACTATATTGTTATCAGCAACTACTTGTGCTAAGTTATCTTGTTCTAATTCTGCAAACATTTTATTAATTTTTATAAGTTAAAAATTGGGTATAAAAAAGGCTGTCTAAGTGTTGAGCTTAGTGATTTTTATTGAAAATGAATTCGTTAAAATCTCCTGTCAAATTTTTTAGACAGCCTCTTCGTGAATTTTGAAAATCAAAAGATTTTCAAGTTATTTTTAGTGAGAAGCTAAGTAAGAAGCTACACCATCTTTAGTAGCGTTCATAGCATCTTTTCCTTCTTCCCAGTTTGCTGGACAAACTTCACCATATTTCTCAACGTGTAAAATTGCATCTAATAAACGTACATACTCATCGATGTTACGTCCTAATGGTAAATCGTTGATTGTTTCGTGACGAACAACACCATTTTTGTCGATGATGAAAGTACCACGGTAAGCAACTGGAGCTCCTTCAAATTTTAAAGAATCATTTTCTTCATTGTAAACATACTCACCAGCTAAAACTCCGTAATCCATAGCGATAGTTTTTGCTAAGTCAGCAACGATTGGGTAAGTAACACCTTCGATACCTCCGTTATCTTTTGCAGTGTTTAACCACGCTAAGTGAGTTTCTTCTGAATCACAAGAAGCAGCGATTACAACAGCATCTCTTTTTTCGAATTCAGCTAATTTAGCTTGGAATGCGTGTAATTCTGTTGGACAAACAAATGTAAAATCTTTTGGGTAGAAGAATAAAACGATGTTTTTCTCTCCGATTGGCATTGAAAAGTTTTCTACGATTTCGTCTCCATCAATTACTGCTGGCGCTGTGAATAAAGGCGCTTTTTTTCCTACTAATGACATAATTTTAATTTTTTATATTTTGTTTTTTACTTCTCGATGTGATAAAACTTGTAATAGTTTTTATCTCTTTTACTGATACAAATTTAGACTGATATTTTAAACTGTCCATATATTTTCAATTTCAAATATAGATTATACTATAAATTATATTTATGATATATGATTAATAATAATTATTGAGTTAATATTCTATTGAAATTCAATACAACAGCCTTTTTATCTTATTTATACGCTAATTTACGAAGATTATTTACCCTAAAGAATGATATTCATTATGTTGATGATTATTTAAAATGAATTAAATTTTATTTAAAAACGACTGTGATAATTATGATTTAATGATAAGTTCACAAGGCATAGAGAAAGATTAAGATATTAAAACGAAAAAGGTTAGTGAATTCACTAACCTTTTTCGTTTTATATTTTTTTAATTTTTCTTTCGATATAGGTATTAAAATTTTTTCCATCCATTGAAATTTCAAAAGCTGTGTTAACTTCATTATTTTCGAGTAGCGAGTAAATCAATCTAAATATGGGTTGATTGGGTTTTGTTTCACTCAGAAATGTAATCTTTTTTTCGGGATAAGTAATCGAATAATTGATAACATGACCTTCGTTATCAAAATAAATAGCTTTCGATAAATTTTTATTTTCATCTAAATAAACAACCAGTAAATCATCATATACTGTCATTTTTTTAGAATCTCGTGAAGGATATTCAGAATGACTTTTTCGGACAATAATATTGTTATTTAATTGATGACCAAAAGAAAAAGTTCCTTTTCCTTCGCCAGGTTTTCCAATACCAATTCCTCCCCAATTTCCAATTAACCAACCCCAGTTATTATTCGTTTGTGCGAATGCACAATTAGTAATATTTAGAAATAAAGTTTGGGTAATTAATCTTTTATAAATAATTTATATATCGTGTGTTATTTGTATTGCATAAAACAAACTTCGATTATTTCATCTTCATAATTACAGTTGCTAATTTCAACCGGAATATTATTAACACCAGATTTAACAGTTTATATAGCTGAATTTTTTGTGTAAATTTTTGAAGAATTCTTAAACTTAAATTAAAAAATACCTTTTTCATTCATCATTCCTCGATTGTTGATAGTAACTATATATTTACAATCACTCAATGTGTTATTTCAATTTGTTACATCTATTATAAAAGAACAAGAATAGTGTTTAATGTCATCATCTTGCCACAAACAAGATTGAAAACTTTTTAATTAAACGAAAAAACTAAATTTTATATACCTCATTAACATTGATTTGAGTTGTAAATAAACCGTAATTTACAAAAACAATTTCTTTTTTTATCTTATCAATTGTTCCAACACTAGACGAACCATGAATTTTGACACGATCACCAACTTTCAACGCATCAATTTTTTTCTGAGTAGCTGCTTTTTCTTTCTTTTCGATGACTTCTTTTTGTTGAGAAATTGTTTCTGAATTTTCTTTTAACTCGCGTTTAACTTCTTTCTCTACAATCTTTTCAATTTTCTTTAATCGTTGAACTTCTTTCGTTTTTTTCGAGTTTTCCATTTCAATTAATTTCAAGAAATTCGAAATCATTTGCTTTTTATTTTTCGTTTTCAAGTAAGAATCCGCCATGTCTGAAATACGTTCTCCAAGTTTCAAACGTTTTTGCTCGCGATCATATAATTGCTGAAAATCATATAGTTTTTGCTGAATTTTTTCATTCGTTTGCTCTAATTTTTCGTTGTGCTCAAGATTTGTTTCGCGCAACTCTTCAACATGATCTTTTGTTTTCTGAATTTCAAATTTTTCTTGTTGAAGTTTTAAAATAGTTTTATCCAAACTCACTTTTTCACGTTCAACTTTTTTCTTCGCACGATTAATCAAACGAAACGGAATTTTATTTTTCTCAGCAACCTCAAATGTAAATGAACTTCCGGCTTGTCCAATTTCCAAACGATAAAGTGGTTCCAATGTTTTTTTATCAAACAACATACAAGCATTTATCGCTTCTGGCAAACTTTCTGCGCTCAATTTGATATTTGTATAATGCGTCGTAAAAACACCGAAAGAATTACGTTCATAAAATTCTTCAAAGAAAACTTCGGCCAAAGCTCCACCCAATTCTGGATCAGAACCTGTCCCAAATTCATCAACTAACAATAATGTTTTATCGTCTGCATTCTTCAAGAAATAGGACATTTGTTTTAGACGATAACTGTATGTTGATAAATGATTTTCAATGGATTGATTATCTCCAATATCTGTGAAAATTTGATTAAAAAATCCAAATTGACTTTGATCTTTTACAGGAACTAAAACACCACTCTGAATCATAATTTGAAGTAAACCAATTGTTTTTAACGTAATTGATTTTCCTCCAGCATTTGGACCAGAAATAATGATAATTCGACAATCTTCGTTAATTTCTAAACTCTGCGGAATCGTTTTTTGAGCTTTTCTTTTATTGTTTAAAAATAAAACAGGATGATAAGCATCGACTAATTTGATAATTCGATTCTCAGAAAGTTGAGGTAAAATTCCATTAATCAAAAAAGCATAATTTGCTTTCGCTTGTGTAAAATCGATGTATTCTAAAAACGTTTGATATTCTTCAAGATTTGGTTTGTATTCTGCAATTTGAGCAGTTAAATCTAATAAAATCTGAATAACCAAATGTTTTTCTTCTTCTTTTAATTCTTCCCATTCACGACGAGGATTTTGTACACTTTCTGGCTCAATAAACGTAATCGATCCAGTTTTAGAAGTACCTAAAAATTGCCCTTTCACACGTTTTCTCAAAGCAGATTTAACGGCCAAAACGCGACGATTTCCAACAACAGATTCACGAATGTCATCCAAATAATCCGAATGATAAGACATCGATTTATTGAATAATTCGGTAATTCGTCCATTCAAATGACGCAAACGATCGCGTACAATTTTCAGTTCAGGACTTGCGTCGTCCTTGATTTCTCTAAATTTATTGAATACTTGATCGATTAATTTTATGATATTTTTTTCGTAAGTAATCGTTGAAGCTTTCTCAAACAAAACAGGTGCATATTCGTTGAAAGCTGTCAAATATTTCAAGATTTCTTTCACTTGAAGCGTATTTGCCTTGATTTTGAAGAATTCTTCTGCAGGCAAATAATAATTCTCAATTTCTAATCGGTTTAGATTTTCATCTAAAATATAATATTCTGAAAACGGAAAACGATTTCCCGTCTCGAAACTTGTTAAATATTCGTTTGTCGTTTGTAGATCTTGTACCAAAAGTTGGTGATCCTGATAAGGTTTTAAGTTAAAAATAAGTGCCTCAACCTTTTCTGTATAAGCAAATTCTGCGATTTCTTTTTGAACCGCATTAAATTCTAAATCTTTTAAAGTTTGTTCTGATATTTGCATTAACGCAAAATTACGGATAAAATTTCGACAAATTCAAAATCATGAAATACTTTGAAATCCGTGATTTTTTATGACCAATCAAAGTGAATGACATTAATTTTGACCTTATTAATATATGTCATTTGATCTGTGTTAGTATTTGCTTTGCTACTTCTGAAAACTGATTTTTTAGTTTCATTTGGTTTTAAATCAATAGTTAAAGTTTCGGAATTGATTGTCGGATTTGGATTTTTAAATTCAAAAGTTAATTTAACTTTTACTGAAAAATCCTTGTTTTTATTCTTCACTTCAGTGCTTATGTTGTATGTTCGGTCTGCATTATATATCATATCTGTATTCAAAACTTTTATATTATTTTCAATTTTCCGGCCTAAATCATAAGGATCATCATCAGCAAAATCTATACAAGAATTTAGTATAAAAAAGGGAATTAGGTAAAGAAACTTTTTCATAGAGGTTAAAATTGGTTAATTTTGTTTCTGTATAAATATATGAAAATGGATGTGAAATTAGATGCTTCTTGGAAAGAAGTTTTAAAGAATGAATTTGAAAAAGATTACTTTAAAATATTGACAGATTTTGTACGAAATGAGTATGAAACAAAAACAATATATCCTCCCGCATCCAAAATATTTTCTGCATTAGATTATACGCCTTTTGATGATGTTAAAGTGGTTTTGATTGGTCAAGATCCTTATCATGGGATTGGACAAGCAAATGGTTTGTCTTTTTCGGTTGTCGATGGAATTAAATTACCTCCAAGTTTGCAAAATATTTATAAAGAGTTGAATGATGATTTAGGAATAAGAATTTCTACTTCTGGAAATTTGGAAACATGGGCTAAACAAGGTGTATTATTATTAAATGCAACATTGACGGTTGAAGCTTCTAAGGCAGGTTCGCACCAGAAAAAAGGTTGGGAAATATTTACAGATGCTGTAATACAGAAGCTTTCTGATCAAAAAGAAAATTTAGTTTTTATACTTTGGGGAGCTTATGCTCAAAAAAAAGGAGCAAAAATTGACCGAAATAAGCATGTTGTTATAGAATCTGCTCATCCTTCTCCATTAGGAGCTTACAGAGGTTTTTGGGGAAGTAAACCTTTTTCGAAAACTAATAATTTTTTGAAAAGTAAGAATCTACAACCTATAAATTGGGAAATCAAAAGTAAATAATTTACATCGCCATAATTTTTTGTAAATAAGAATTAAAAGCTGTTGGGGTGTTTACGTTTATATACGGAACTTTTTCGGTTATTTTTTCTTTTAGAATAGTATAAGTAGCTACAAAAATGGTAACATTTGGAAGATTTTTCGTGATTGATTCGAGATAAATTTCAAGAGAAGTGGAATCATAATTTTTAGAGATATAAATAAAAATATGTGTTATTTGAGTATTTTCAATACATTCTAAAATAGAATTTAAACTCTGATTTTCCCCTAAATAAATTCCTTTTTCGTTATTAATTTTTAAAAGAAGATGAGTATAAATTAATTCTAAATCTTCATTTTCTTTTTCAGGTAAAAATAAAAGCCATTTACGAGAATTTTGATCTGAATATGGAATTGATTTAATCAAATAAAAAAGATGTTTTCTAATTAGGTTTTTAGAAAACGAAATAACCGATTCTTGAATAGTATACTTTTCCATAATGATAGACATTTTGCTTAAAAAAGGAAAAACAATATCTATACAACATTTTTCGATTCCAATTTTATTGAAACAAAGTGTAAGAATAGCGTCAAAGAAACGTGTGTCATATGAAAAACAAGAACAGATTAATAACTCAATAATAGGTTCGTAACTTTTGTTTTTCTGGATATAATTTTGAATTTCAAATTCGGATAAAAGTTGTATTTCTGAAAGTGATTTTACACTTAAATTTTCTACTGTATATTTTTTGTTTGATTCAATTAAAAAAGAAATAATAATAACTTTTTTTAAGTGATCGTGGTTAAATAATGAATTTTTATCAATCTTATCCTCGTTAAACAATTTGAACTTTTTATCCCATAAAACAATCATTTGTTCATCTAGTCTTGACAGATCTGATAGATCTTTTAGAGAATAAGTATTCATAAGTAGAATTCTAAAATAGTTCTCTTTAAAGTTAATAATATATTGTAAATAAATCAATATAAATTATAGTGATTTATTAATAAAACATTAATATTTTATTGAATATGATAATTTTATCTGCACGAAAAACATTGAAATTTATGTTATCTTAGCAAGAGTCATAAAAAATCAAAATCACAAATAAATGTCACAAATTACTCAAGAAGAAAAGAAAGAAAAGTTTGTACATCCAATACAAGAAGTATACACTCCTAAAAACAAAGTACGTATTGTAACTGCTGCTGCTTTGTTTGATGGGCATGATGCGTCGATTAATATTATGCGTCGCATTATTCAAGCAACGGGTTGCGAGGTAATCCATTTAGGTCACGATAAATCGGTTGAAGATGTTGTAAATACTGCGATACAAGAAGATGCAAATGCAATTGCAATGACATCTTATCAAGGAGGTCACAACGAATATTTCAAATATATGTACGATTTGCTTCAAGAAAAAGGAGCGGGTCATATCCGCATCGTTGGAGGTGGAGGTGGAGTAATTTTACCGTCAGAAATTAAAGAGTTGATGGATTACGGAATTACACGTTTATACTCTCCTGATGATGGTCGCGAATTAGGTTTGCAAGGAATGATTAATGATATGGTGGAGAAAGCAGATTTTCCGACAGGGCCATTAGAATTGCCAGAAGGAAAAGATGTTTATCAATCATTAGAAGATAAAGATATCACGACGATTGCGCGACTAATTTCGTTGGCAGAAAATCGTGAAGAAGATTTTTTGAAGGCATTTGATTTCGATAAAGTAGCTGATAAATCTGCACCGGTTTTAGGAATTACGGGAACAGGAGGAGCAGGAAAATCGTCTATGGTAGATGAATTAGTGCGTCGTTTTTTGATTGATTTTCCAGAAAAATCAATTGCTTTGGTTTCTGTCGATCCATCAAAAAAGAAAACGGGTGGTGCTTTGTTAGGAGATCGTATTCGAATGAATTCTATCAACAATCCTCGTGTTTATATGCGTTCGCTGGCTACTCGTCAATCAAATTTAGCGTTATCGAAATATGTGGAGGAAGCGATTCAGGTGTTGAAAGCTGCGAAATATGATTTGATTATTTTAGAAACTTCTGGAATTGGTCAGTCAGATACCGAAATTTTAGATCATTCTGATGCTTCATTGTATATCATGACGCCAGAATTTGGTGCTGCAACGCAATTAGAGAAGATTGATATGTTAGATTTTGCTGACATTGTGGCGATTAATAAATTCGATAAACGTGGTGCGTTAGATGCCTTACGCGATGTAAAAAAACAATACCAACGTAATCATAATCTTTGGGATATAAATCCTGATGAAATGCCTGTTTTTGGAACAATTGCTTCACAATTTAACGATCCAGGAACCAATCAATTATACCAATCAATCATTGATAAAGTGGTTGAAAAAACAAATGCAGATTTGAAATCTTCTTTTCAAATTACAAAAGAAATGTCAGAGAAAATCTTTGTTATTCCACCATCAAGAACGCGTTATTTATCAGAGATTGCTGAAAATAATCGTGGATATGATGTTCGTGCAAATGCACAGAGAGATGTAGCTCAAAAACTATATGGTTTCTTTAAAACAATTGAAACACTTTCTGGAAAAAAGCCAACAATTTCTCAACACGGAATTGATATTTCTGGAACTGAAAATGCAGATTTAGTTAAAATTCTTTTAGCTGAATTTGATAAATTAAAAATGAATTTAGATCCTTTCAACTGGGAAGTAATCACGACTTGGGACGAAAAGGTAAACAAATATAAAAATCCAGTTTATACATTTAAAGTGCGTGATAAAGAAAT
This sequence comes from Empedobacter falsenii, assembly GCF_019308355.1. Taxonomy (GTDB): domain Bacteria; phylum Bacteroidota; class Bacteroidia; order Flavobacteriales; family Weeksellaceae; genus Empedobacter; species Empedobacter falsenii_B. The sequence goes on from NZ_JAAGKM010000011.1 coordinate 73,216, forward strand.
TAAAATTCAGACACATTCTGAGTCTTTATCGCATTTACAAATCCCTAAAATTGCATTGCCAAAGTACGAAGCTTGGGGCGATATTTTACGTTGGGTTTTACAAGAAAACGTACCGGGTGAGTTTCCTTTTACTTCGGGATTATATCCATTTAAACGTGAAGGTGAGGATCCAACGCGTATGTTTGCGGGTGAAGGTGGACCAGAGCGTACCAATCGTCGTTTCCATTATGTATCGAAAGGAATGCCAGCAAAGCGTTTGTCTACAGCGTTTGATTCGGTAACTTTGTATGGAAATGATCCAGGTCATCGTCCTGATATTTACGGAAAAATTGGTAATGCTGGAGTTTCGATTTGTTGTTTAGATGATGCGAAGAAATTATATTCTGGTTTCGATTTATCACATCCAGCTACTTCGGTTTCTATGACGATTAACGGTCCTGCGCCTATGTTGTTAGGTTTCTTTATGAATGCCGCAATTGATCAAAATTGTGAAAAATACATCAAAGAAAATGGTTTAGAAGCTGAAATTGAAGCAAAAATCAAAGCTATTTACGAAGATAAAGGTTTGGAAAGACCTCGTTACAATGGCGATTTACCAGAAGGAAATGATGGTTTGGGGTTAATGCTTTTGGGTGTAACTGGTGATCAGGTTTTACCTGCAGAAGTTTATGCTGAAATTAAGAAAAATACGTTAGCTCAGGTTCGTGGAACTGTTCAGGCAGATATTTTAAAAGAAGACCAAGCACAAAATACGTGTATTTTCTCAACAGAATTTGCGTTGCGTTTAATGGGCGATGTGCAAGAATATTTCATCAATCAAAATGTACGTAATTTCTATTCGGTTTCTATTTCGGGTTACCATATTGCTGAAGCAGGAGCGAATCCTATTACGCAGTTAGCGTTTACGTTAGCTAACGGATTTACGTATGTTGAGTATTATTTATCTCGCGGAATGGATATCAATGCGTTTGGGCCAAACTTATCGTTTTTCTTCTCCAATGGTATCGATCCAGAATATTCAGTAATTGGTCGTGTGGCGCGTAAAATTTGGGCAAAAGCCTTGAAAAATAAATACGGAGCTAACGAACGTGCACAAATGTTGAAATACCATATTCAAACTTCGGGTCGATCGTTACACGCGCAAGAAATTGATTTCAACGATATTCGTACGACGTTGCAAGCTTTATATGCGATTTACGACAACTGTAACTCGTTACACACTAATGCGTACGATGAAGCAATTACAACGCCAACAGAAGAATCGGTTCGCCGTGCAATGGCTATTCAGTTGATTATCAATAAAGAATTAGGTTTAGCGAAGAACGAAAATCCAATTCAAGGTTCATTTATAATTGAAGAATTAACGGATTTAGTAGAAGAAGCAGTTTTACAAGAATTTGATCGTATTACAGAACGTGGTGGCGTTTTAGGAGCGATGGAAACGATGTATCAACGTTCTAAAATTCAGGAAGAATCATTGTATTACGAAACATTGAAACACAACGGAACGTTCCCAATTATTGGTGTAAATACGTTCTTAAGTTCAAAAGGTTCGCCAACAGTGGTTCCTGCGGAGGTTATTCGTGCAACAGAAGAGGAAAAACAATTTCAAATTAAAACTAAAGAAAACTTGAATAAAATTAATGAACAACAAGCTGAAAGTGCATTAGAAACTGCACAACAAGCGGCTATTAACAATCAAAATATTTTTGAAGTGTTGATGGAAGCAACCAAAGTTTGTTCATTAGGACAAATCACTTCTGCCTTATTCGAAGTAGGCGGACAGTACCGTAGAAATATGTAAAAAATGTAATTTTTAATATTGTTTTAAGCCTTGTCGAAAGACAAGGCTTATTTATTTTAATTAATTTGTAAATTTCAAACATGAAAAATTTCCTACTCAAAAAAGATATACAAATTTCTGCAAAACGATATTTTATCGATGCAATGGGCGCAATGGCTTATGGTTTATTTGCGACTTTATTGGTTGGTACAATTTTGAAAACTATTGGTGAAGAGTTAGATATTTCTTTTTTAACTGATATTGTTTGGCCAGTTGCGAATCAAGCGACAGGACCTGCGATAGCATTGGCTATTGCTTATAGTTTACGAGCACCTCAATTGGTGTTATTTTCGTCAGCAGTTATAGGAATTGCAGCATATCAATTAGGTGGACCTTTAGGTGTTTTTATAGCGACAATTGTAGCGGTTGAAGTGGGAAAAATGGTAGCAGGCGAAACACGTATAGATATTGTAATTACACCGATTATTACTGTTTTGGTTGGAGTAATCTTAGCACAAATCATTGGTCCTTCTGTTCAACAAATGATGAAATGGATTGGTGAAATAATTATATTTTCAACCGATTCTAATCCTTTGATAATGGGAGTTGTAATTGCTGTAATTGTCGGTATGGTTTTGACTTTACCAATTTCATCAGCTGCTTTGTGTCTAATGTTAGAATTAGACGGTTCAGCAGCTGGAGCTGCAACAATAGGTTGTTGTGCACAAATGATTGGATTTGCTACAATCAGTTTTAAGGATAATGGTTTGAAAGGTGTTTTAGCACAAGGATTAGGGACAAGTATGTTACAGGTTCCGAACATTTATAAAAATTGGAAAATTTGGATTCCACCAACTTTAGCTTCAGTGATTATAGGTCCAATTGGAATTATTTATTTCAATATGGAAAATACAGCTCTAGAATCGGGAATGGGTTCTTGTGGTTTGGTTGGACAAATAGGAACTTTCAATGCTATGAAATCTAAATATGATACTTCATATATTTTAACTTCAATATTAATTTTGCAAATCATTGCTCCAGCAATTATTTCATATTTAATTTACATTTTCATGAAAAAGAAAAATTGGATAAAAGATGGTGATATGAAGTTGGGGTAAATAAAAAATCGGGTGGAATTATCCAACCGATTTTTTATTTAGTTTATACAATATTGATTATTGTAATTTCGAAAAATCAATTTGTGGTGCAGTTTGTTTGTTATCAAACTTGAAAGTGTAATCTTCCCCTTGTTAAGAACACTTAAAAGTAGAGTTTTTATTTAATATTATTGTATTATTATTTTGATTAATTTGAAATGTAGGAAAATCATTAGGATTTTTGACCTTACCATATTTCAATAA
>NZ_JAAGKM010000012.1 GCF_019308355.1 Empedobacter falsenii
TTAAGAAGATTATTTACAGTTAAATAATTATGTTTAGAATTTGTTGTAACTCTAAACTTTTTACTTAATTTACTTCTTAAACCAAGCTCTTGCATATATTTAGCAACTGTTTTAACTGATATTCTGTAACCTAAAGCATTTAATTCTGAATGAATTCGAGGACTTCCATATCTCTGCTTGAATTTAAAATATAGATACTTTATTTTATCTAGCATCAAATTTTTTCTCAAAAGTCGATTGGAGCAACCTTTATTTTTCCATTTATAATAGCTGCTGGAGTGGATTTTTAAGATAATACACATTTTCTCAATCGGAAATTGGCACTCGTGATTCTTTATAAATCTATATTTCATCGACCGTTCTTGGAGAAAATGCTGATTGCTTTTTTTAAGATATCACGTTCTAATTCTGCATCTTTAAGCTTTCTTTCTAATTCAACTATTCGCTCCTGTTCTGGCGTTAGTTTTAAATTACCTTTTCCTGGAAAACTATTGGATCCGTATTCTTGATAATCTTTGCGCCATTTGTATAATAAGGAGGCTTTTATTCCAAGTTCCCTTGCTAATTCCGATATATTACTTCTTTCATAACTCAATTCTACCGCTCGTAATTTAAATGAAGCATCGTAATGATTTTTTATTCCTTTCATAATTGTAAGATAAGTATTATATACCTTTTCTTACTCTGGAACTTTCGTTAGGATATCCAATTTAGGATTAAGATCAATTGGTGTATAACTATAACAGGATTTATTTAAAAACATGTATAGTTATTTTAGGACGGGTCATTAGGACGGGACAGTAGCAGGATACTCCCAACATCAAGGCAAGATGAAGGCAACATAGTGGCAGTAGAATGTATGTAAAAGGTTTTTGTAACTCAGGTGTTGTGACGATTGCCTAGTTGCTTTGTAAAAAAGATAAACGTATTAAGTTGTAATAATTGTATTAAATAAAAAAGGAGCTATTAATTAGCTCCTTTTTTATTTTGATGTTTTTTGGCGTGCAATTCCTTCAATGTTGCTTTTTGTTCTGGCGTAAAAACAGCATTGATTTCATTAAACTCCTTTTGACGAACTTCTTTCATTTTCTTTTTCAATTCAATTTTTTCGTCTTTGTAGCTGTCCTCAATTTGTTTGATTTTGATGACTTGCGCATCTGTCAAGTTCAAATCTTTTTTTAATTGTTGTAATTTCTGCTCTCTCGATCCTTCATTTCTGTCTTGCGCTGAAGCAGTTGTTAAAGTGAAAGCAATTAATCCTAATCCTACATATTTATAAAATGCTGTTCTCATAATTATCAACTTTTTTTGTTTATTTATTCTTAAGACTTCAAAAAATTAAAAAGGTTTAAAACAATAAATGTTAAAATTTTTCGGTTATGATGAAATCTTTTAAAAGATGTAACATTTGAGATGAATAATCGACCAATATTTTTTTAAATTATTTTTGAAATCGATTAAACCTTTTTCAAAAAGGATTGTCAAACAAGTTGTAAAATTATAAAACTACAAAACGAAAAATTAAACAAATGAGGTTAAGAAGTTTATTTGCTTTGATTTTTATTTGTGTTTGTGCAGGATTGAATGCGCAAGAGCTTTTAAAAATTAAAGGGAAAGTCTTATCAAGTGAAAACAAACCTGTAGAATACACTACAATATCGCTTGAAAGCTCGGAAGATGGAGTTGTGGCAGAAGCGGCAACGGATGCAAAAGGAGAATTTACAGTAGAAGCAAAGGCTGGGCAATATGTTCTTGTGATTGAGCCATTGGGATACGATGTAATAGAAAAACAGATTAATTTAGAATCTGCATTAGATTTAGGAACTTTTACTGTAAAAACGACGCAAACAGTTTCGTTAGGAGCAGCGGTTGTAACAGCGGAAAAACCAATTTATAAGGTAGAATTGGACAAAAAAGTGTATGATATGGCGAATGATCCAATGTCGCAAGGTCAAACATTGTCTGATGCTTTAGCAAATGTACCATCGGTTTCTGTTGATGCAGAAGGAAATGTTTCGTTGAGAGGAAATGATAATGTAAAATTCTTGATTGATGGAAAACCTTCGGGAATGTTAGGTGTTTCGGATGTAGCGGAAGCTTTAAAAAATATTCCAGCCGAAAATGTAGAACGTATTGAATTGGTAACAAACCCTTCTGCTCGTTACGAAGCTTCAGGTTCTGCGGGGATCATCAATATTGTATTGAAAAAAGGTTCTAATACAGGTTTTAATGGTTCTGTAACCTTGAATGGAGGAATTCCTAAAATGGTTGGAGGAAATGTAAACTTGAATTATAAAACAAAAAAATATAACATTTTTACAACTTTAGGTTCTCGTTATATGGATAGAGAAGGTGAAGGTTCTGCTTTTATGACAAGTTATAATGAAGGAACAGATGTTGTAAAACAATATAGATCTACAAACCGAGATAATAATAGAATTCGTAGAAATTACAACATTCGTTTGGGTGGAGAATATTATTTAGATGATAAAAATACAATAGGTTTATCTGCAGGTTATCGTTACAATAATGGAAATAACAATGCTTTAGTTGATTATAATTATTTTGATAATGCAATGACTTTCTTGAAGAATGAATATAATCTTCAGAATGAGAAAGAAATTGAAAATAACTTTGATTTAGATTTTAATTATAAACACGAGTTTGATAAAAAAGGTCATGAATTTGTTTTTACAGGTCGTTTTTCATCTCAAAAAGAAGACGAAGATGGTCTTGTTGATGGATTGACAAAAGAACTTGATAAAACAACTGGAATTTATAAAGATAAAATTACAAATCGTATTACTGATAATTTAGAAGATCAGAAAAATATTGTTTTAACGGCAGATTACGTTCGTCCAATTGGAGAAAAAGGAAAATTTGAATTGGGTGCTCGTGCAGATTTTAGTGATACGAAAACTAATAACAAAACATTCTTTTTAACTGACGCTGGAGATTATGAAGAAGATAGTAGATTCTTTGCAAATGTAGATAATCAACAAAATGTATTTGCGGCTTATGCACAATATGGAAATGCGATTGGAGAAAAATTTCAATACTTCGCAGGTTTACGTTTAGAGAGTTCTGATATGAAAATCAAAAACTACACAAGCGGAGAAAATATTTCAAAAAAATATACAGATTTATTCCCAACATTAACGTTGAATTATAAGTTTACTGAGAAAAACGAATTACAATTAAGTTATTCTCGTCGTGTTCGTCGTCCAATGGGATTCATGTTAATGCCTTTCTTTTCTGCAACAGATGATAGAAATGTAAGAAATGGTAATCCAGATCTTAATCCTACTTATACAAATTCATACGAGTTAGCTTATATCACAACTGTAGGAAAGTTGATGGTAACGCCAAGTTTATTTTACCAAAGAACAACTGATATGATTAATCAGTTTCAACGTAAAAATTATAACGATAACGGAGATGAAGTATTTATTACAAAACCAATCAACATTGGTGATGAAGATCGTTATGGTTTAGATTTAACAGCGACTTACAAACCAGCTAAATGGTGGAGTTTGATGTTCAATGTAAATTTATTTGGATACAATAGAACAGGTTTCTACGAAGAAACAAACGTTGTAAAAGATCCTGTAACAGGAGTAGAAAGTACAAAAGTAGATACGCAAGATTTCTCTGGAGACGGATTTAGTTCTCGTGGACGTTTGTCTTCTAACTTTATATTACCTGCAGATTTCAAAATTCAGGTTGCTGGAAATTACATGGGAAGCATGAAAACGGCTCAACAAAAAATTGAAGATAATTTGTCAATGGATTTTTCTTTATCAAAAGATTTATTCAACAAACAAGCTACATTATCTTTAAATATTCGTGACGTGTTCAACTCAAGAAAAAGAGAATCTACTACTTATGGAGCAGATTACACTAATTACGAAAGTATGCGTTGGATGAAACGTTCAATTAACTTATCGTTTACATATCGTTTTAAGAAAACAAACGAAAGAGAAAAGAATAAACAACAACGCCCAGATGGAGAAGAAATGGGAGGTGGAGAAGAAATGCAAATGCAAGCAGCTTCTTAAGAGTTTGAAAATAATCGATAAAAAAATGGATCGCAATTGCGATCCATTTTTTTATCATTTTGAATGAAAACGAATTATTTGTTTTTTAACAAATCACGAATTTCAGCCAATAATTCTTCTTGTGTTGGTCCTGCAGGAGCTGGTTCTTCAGCAGGGGCTTCTTTTTTCAATTTGTTAATTCCTTTAATCATTACGAATAAAGCAAATGCAACAACTATAAAAGAAATAGCAGCAGCTAAAAAGCTACCATATTTAATTGCAGTCCCTGGTATTACTAATGCAGCTAAATTTTCAGCGTCAATAGCTTTCAAGGCTGGATTTAAAATGGCTGGCGTAATGATATCTTCAACTAAAGAAGTAACAATTTTACCAAAGGCACCACCGATAACTACACCGACAGCTAAATCTACTACGTTACCTTTTACTGCAAACTCTTTAAATTCTTTAAAAAATCCCATAAGTCTATAATTTATTTCTAAGTTTATAATAATTCTAAGGTTGATTGATATCTAATCTATTTTTAGAAGAGATAAATAAGTATAAACCGATTAACATAAAAGGAATACTTAAGATTTGACCATTGTTTAATCCTATATTCAACATTTGAGCAACTGCTTCTTCTCCTTGATTTTCTTTATAGAACTCAACAACAAATCGTATTAAAAATAATAAAAATAAGAATATGCCTAACAAAGCTCCCAAATATTTTGTCTTATCTGTTTTGTTGTACATATAAAGCATAATAATTCCTAAGATAACATATCCAATCGCTTCATAAATTTGAGCTGGATGACGAGGAATTACTTCTCCATATCCCAAACTTTGTTGATGAAATTTTACTGCCCAAGGTAATTCTGATGCTTTTCCTACAATTTCTGAGTTGTAAAAATTTCCAATTCGAACCGCAGCTCCACCAAAAGGAACAACAACAGCAATACGGTCTAACAACCACAATACATTACGATGCAAATATTTTCTACTAAATAAATAGGAAGTTAAAATTACACCTAATGCAGCTCCGTGACTTGCAAGTCCACTAAATCCTACAAATTCGTAATCTTGTAATAATCCAAAGAAAGCACTTTGTCCTGGTGAGTGTTGTACAGGTAAGAAAACTTCGATTGGTCGTTCAATAAACGCAGCAGGATCATAAAAAATATATTCTCCGAGTCTTGCACCTACAATTGCTCCAATAAATGTGTAAAGGAATAAAGGGTCAAGTAATTCTTTTTTCTGATTTTCTTTCTTGAAAATATTTGACATCAAATACCAGCCTACGACAAAGGCAACTATCCAACATAAACTGTAAATATGTACTTTGAATCCTGCTATTTCAAATAAATAAGGTTTTGGATTCCAATCGATAAACGAAATTAAGTTAATCATTAATTTTTCTTTTTAGGTACAGGGTCGTATCCATGTCCTCCCCAAGGATGACAGCGACTAATTCTTTTTGTTCCGAGCCACAAACCTTTCAGCAAACCATGTTCTTTTAGCGCCTCTATCATATAAGAAGAGCAAGTTGGTTGATATCTACAATTGCTTCCCATCCAAGGAGAAATTGCTAATTGATAAAATCTTACCAACAGAATAAATGGTGTAACCAAAATTTTGTTCATCTCGCAAAGTTAATCAATAACCGAAATAAAAAAGAATCAATCTAAAAAGTTTATGCTTTTGCAGATTGATTCTCTATACGATACGTGCTTAACGCATATTATTTTTTAGTATAACTCGCTGGATCTAATGCTTTGTAAGACCAGTTTTGTAAAAACTCTAACACAACTTTCGGATCATGTCCTTTCACTTCTTTGCTTTCAAGATAAGCTGAGTTTTGTGTGTGAATTAAATTTCCTTTCTCATCTAAAATTACAAAAACAGGAAATCCAAAACGCTCTGGGTGTTTCAATGCAGCTAACGTTTCTTCGTTTTTATTTTTTGGAGAATAATTTACATGAACCACTTCATAATTATTCGCAATATAATCTTTTACTTCTTGATTTTCTTTTGTCAATTTATCAAACATCACACACCAAGCGCACCAATTACCACCAATTTGCAATAAAACGTGTTTCTTTTCAGCAGAAGCTTTTTGTACCGCATTCGCGATATCTACTTTCGGATTTGCTTCTTCACTATAAATTTTTGGTTTTTCAGTTTGTTGACCAAATGCAAAACTTAACGATAAAATCATTAAGCTAAAAAACATAGTTAATTTTTTCATTTCAAATTCTAAATATTAAGTCGAATTTACAATAAAAAATTATGCCGAAAACGTTTTTCTACGAATTAATAATCGTGTAATATAAATTTAGTTTTTCTTGAACCGAATTTATTTCATTATTTTTTTCGTTTTGATTAAATTGATTAATCATATTGATAGAGAATTTTGATTCAAATTCTAAACGATCCAATTCAATTTCATAAAAATTAATTTGATGATGAATTTGCGTGAAATAATAATTTACCAATTCAACATACATCAATCTAAGTTCTTGATTAACTCTGATAAATTCGACAAATTCTTGCAATTCGACCAAAAACTCAATCATTTGTTTATTGATTTCTGATTGTTTATCTTTTAGTTCAATCTTTTTCAAATAATCAGTTGATAAAGCAATTTTATCACCCAAAAGTTGGTGCTTTCTTGTTAAAATTAAAGCACATTCTAACGCTTTCTTCATCATTTTAATTTTTATTCTAACACAAAGAAAATAAATCTAAATGCCAAAACATGTCGTCTAAAAAATCATTCATTTTGACAAAACATTCCCTAACTTTGAAATCTAAACAAGATTTTATGAATGCTCCTTTAGCTGAAAGAATGCGTCCAAAAACGCTTGAAGAATACATTAATCAAAAGCATTTGGTGGGCGAAAACGGACCAATAAAAATGATGTTGCAACATGATATGATTGCTTCGATGATTTTTTGGGGACCGCCAGGAACAGGAAAAACGACACTTGCACAATTGATTTCCGAATTAACTGATCGACCTTTTTATACGTTGAGCGCCATAAATTCTGGTGTGAAAGAAGTACGTGAAGTAATTGAAAAAGCAAAGAATCAAAATTTGTTTTCAGGAACAAAAAATCCTATTTTATTTATAGATGAAATTCATCGTTTCAATAAATCACAACAAGATAGTTTGTTGGGAGCGGTAGAAACTGGTTTGGTGACGTTGATTGGAGCAACAACCGAAAATCCAAGTTTCGAAGTTGTACCAGCTTTGCTTTCGCGTGCGCAAGTTTATGTATTGAAACATCTCGAAAAAGAAGATTTAGTTGATTTAATCGAACGAGCTATAAAAAAAGATACGGTTTTATCTAAATTAAATATTGAATTAGTTGAAACAAATGCATTATTAAGATATTCGGGTGGTGATGCAAGAAAACTGTTGAACGGTTTGGAGTTGGTGATTAATAGTTTTTCTCCAACAGATAAAATCATCATCAATGATGAAATTGTGCATGAACGTATTCAGCAAAATTTAGCACGTTACGATAAAACGGGAGAACAGCATTACGATATTATTTCGGCTTTTATCAAATCGATTCGTGGTTCAGATCCAAATGGAGCGGTTTATTGGTTAGCTCGAATGATTGAAGGTGGTGAAGATTTGAAATTTATTGCGAGAAGAATGTTGATTTCAGCTTCCGAAGATGTGGGAAATGCAAATCCAACTGCAATGATTTTGGCGAATAATACATTTCAGGCTGTTTCGGTGATTGGTTATCCAGAATCTCGTATTTTATTGAGTCAATGTGCGGTTTATTTAGCGAATTCTCCAAAAAGTAATGCAACCTATTTAGCGATTGGTAAAGCGCAACAAGTTGTGAAGCAAACGGGTGATTTGCCTGTTCCGTTGCATTTACGAAATGCACCAACTAAGTTAATGAAAGATTTGGATTATGGAAAAGAATATAAATATTCGCACGATTTTCCAGGAAATTTTGCTGAGCAAGAATTTTTACCTGATGAAATTTCTGGAATTACATTTTATGAACCAGGAAATAATAAACGTGAGCAAGTAGATAAACAATCACTTAATCAAAAGTGGAAAGGAAAGTATGGGTACTAAAATTAAAAATCTCAGTTAATCTTGATTAACTGAGATTTTAAGGTTTGGTTGATTTTTTTGGTTTAGATTGGTTTATATGATAATAGGTTGGTAATTGTATATACACAAGGTTTATGCCAAAACTTAATAAAAAGTAAAAAATTGATTAAAAAAAAGAAAAAATTAAACTTTTTCGATCTAAAAAAGAGATTTATATTTATAAAATAAAGAAAATGAAACAAATACAAATTATAAACGGACCTAATTTAAATTTACTTGGCGTTCGCGAACCAGAGATTTATGGAACACAAACTTTCGAAGATTTTTTTGAACACGAATTGAGAAAGCAATTTCCAGAAGTTTCGTTGCATTATTTTCAATCAAATCACGAAGGAGATATTATTGATAAATTGCACGAAATTGGTTTTAAATATGACGGAATTATCTTGAATGCTGGAGCGTATACGCATTATTCGTATGCGATTGCAGATGCGATAAAAGCGATTACGACTAAAGTGATAGAAGTTCATATTTCGGATATTTATGCGCGCGAAGATTTCAGAAAAAATAGTGTAACAGGTGAAAGTTGTCTAAAAATTATTTCAGGAAAAGGTTTACCAGGTTATGTTGAAGCTGTGAATAATTTTGTGAAATAATTAATAATCATTATCTTAACAAGATTAAAATCTATTACCTATGGATAAAATTATTTTAGGATTAATCTTTGGATTAACCATTATTAGCTGTAAATCGAAAGCTGATAAAAACAATACAGAGCAAAAAGCTCAGGCAATGACGGCTTGTGAACAAGCGGCAATAACACCAGGGATATCTGCGGCTAAAAAAGAGCTGATTACAAAATATTGTGACTGTTCGACAGATAAAATGATGGATGAATTTACATATACAGAAATGATGCAAATGAATAATCCAACACCTGAATTACAAGAACGATTAATGAAATTAATAGAACCTTGTATCAATGATTTGAAAACAAAATCTGCTGAATTAGGAGAGTAATAAACAAAAAAGTCGGAACTATGTTCCGACTTTTTTAATATTCTTTTTTGTATTGTTCTTTCTTAAACTCGTCTACAAGATGTTCGTTCAAACTATCAATGTAGCCTAAGATTTCTAATTTACCAATTTTACTCGAAGCCGAACTTGTAAATATTTTTGGTAATTCTTCCCAAGTTTTTAATAACTCGTTTTTGTAGTGATTCAAGTTTTTTTGCATTTGTGTACTCGTTAGTTTGTCTAATTTTGTAAACACAATCGCAAACGGAATTTGTTTGTTTCCTAACCATTCCATAAACTGTAAATCTATTTTTTGAGGCGTGTGTCGAGAATCAATCAATAAAAAAACATTGACCAAGTTTTTACGAAACTCAATGTAATCATAAATCATTTTATTGAAACCACCACGAACACCTTTTGGTGCTTTAGCAAAACCATAACCTGGTAAATCGGCTAAATACCAAGTATCGTCCATTTCGAATGTATTAATCAATTGAGTTTTACCTGGAGTTGCAGAAGTTTTAGCTAATGCTTTTTTATCTGCTAACATATTGATTAATGACGATTTTCCAACATTAGAACGCCCAATAAATGCGTATTCTGGTTTGAAAGGATCTGGACAATCTGTATATTTTTGCGAACTTTTTACGAATTCAGCTTTTTTAATCATAATTATGCTTTAGTGGCTGGATCTAATTGTTTTTCGATTAGCCATTTGTATAAAATTTCGTTGAATAATTCAGGGTGTTCCATCATTGGAGCGTGCCCACATTTATCAATCCAAAATAAAGAAGCGTCTGGTAATTCTTCTTCAAATTCTATTGCAACTTCTGGTGGAGTTACATTATCTTGTTTTCCCCAAATCAAACAAACAGGCATTTTGATGTCTTTTAAATCATCTTTCATGTTAGATTTGATCGCGTCTCTTGCGATATATAAAGTTTTGATAGCTTTATTTCTGTCATTTACAGTGTCAAAAACATCATCTACAATTTCTTTTGTAGCGATAGCAGGATCGTAAAAAACTTCGCGCGTTTTACGTTCTACATATTCGTAATTACCACGTTTTGGATAAGTTTCTCCAAAAGATTTTTCGTACAAACCAGAACTTCCTGTTAAACAAAGTGCTTTTACATATTCTGGATGTCTGTGACAAACCATCAAACCAATATGTCCTCCTAAAGAATTTCCAACTAAAATAGCTGGTTCTTTAACGACTTCTTCAATAAAATTTGCAACATGTTTTGCAATATTTTTGATATTAGTATTGATGACAGATAAAGAATATAATGGCAATTCTGGTGCGAAAACCTTATATCCTCTTTGTGCATAATAATTTGTAAGTGAGCTGAAATTGCTAAGTTCACCCATTAATCCATGAAGCAAAACAATTGGTTGTCCTTCTCCTTCTTCTATGTAAGAGAACTTATCTTTTTTCTTTAAGCTAAAAAACATTTACTCGATATTAAGTCGACAAATTTAATTAATTATATTTTTTATTTCGTGGTTTATATGAAAAACTTTAACAATCCATATTAATCACTTATCAAAACAAGGTCTATATAAACATTATTTCTCATTTTATACATGGGGTTAGCGTTAGAAAAAACATAACTATCTGATACTAAATTTTAAATTGTTGATAACTATTTCAATAAAAGTGGTAAAAAATGGTAATTTGTGGTAATATTTTATTTATTTTTGGAAAAATTCTATCATGAATTCATTAATTGGAACATATGAGTGTAAGGTAGATACAAAGGGTAGGCTCCCAATACCAGCGGGTTTGAAGAAACAACTTGCTGAATGTTTGGAAGATGGCTTTGTGTTGAAAAGATCTGTGTTTCAAAATTGTTTAGAACTGCACCCTATGAAAGAATGGGAAAAAGTGATGAATGATTTGAATAAATTGAATCGATTTGTGAAGAAAAACAATGATTTTATTAGAATTTTTACGGCTGGATTAAAAATTGTCGAAGTTGATGCAAATGGAAGGCTACAGATTTCAAAAGATTTAGTGAAATTTGCAGAAATTAATAAAGAAGTTGTTCTGAATTCTTCTGTAAACATGATCGAGATTTGGGATAAAGACAAATATGAAGAGTCGATTAATGTAGATGATTTAGATTTTGCTTCTTTGGCAGAAGATGTAATGGGAAATTTAGGAGAAGATGAGTGAATATCATAATCCAGTATTATTAAAAGATAGTGTTGATGCGTTAATTATTAACGAATCAGGTATATATGTAGATTGTACGTTCGGGGGTGGAGGTCACTCACGTGAAATATTAAGTCGTTTGGATCAAAATGGAAAATTATTTTCATTTGATCAAGATGTGGATGCGGTTCGCAATAAAATTGATGATAATCGATTTGAGTTAGTTGAGCAAAATTTTAGATTCTTGAAAAATAATTTAAGATTTCGTGGAATAAAACAAGTGGATGGTGTTTTGGGTGATTTGGGAGTTTCTTCTCATCAGTTTGATACGCCAGAACGTGGTTTTTCAACTCGCTTTGATGGAGAATTGGATATGCGAATGAATCAGAATGCAAAACTTTCTGCCAAAACAATTATTAATGAATACGAAGAAGAAGATCTTGCTCGTGTTTTTTATGATTTTGGAGAATTGCAAGGTTCGTATCGTTTGGCGAGAGAAGTTGTGAAAGCAAGAGCAGATAAACAAATTAATACAATTGATGAGTTGAAGCAAATTTTTTCATTCATTCCAAAAATGAAAGAAAATAAATTTTTCGCTCAAATGTTTCAGGCATTACGAATCGAAGCAAATGATGAAATGGCTGCATTGAAAGAGATGTTAACGCAATGTGGAGAAGTGATAAAACCAGGTGGTCGTTTGGTGATTATTTCGTATCATTCGTTAGAAGATCGTTTAACAAAACGCTACATGAAAAACGGAATGTTTGAAGGTGAACCTGAACGTGATGTTTTTGGAAATTGGTCGGCACCTTTCAAACCTTTACAATCAAAGGTGATTGTGCCAACGCAAGAAGAAATTAATGAAAATCCAAGAGCGCGTAGTGCGAAAATGCGTATTGCGGTTCGTAATGAGGATTAAGAAATAGGAATGGCAAAAAAGAAAAAAATATTACCAGAGAAAAAAACTTTTACAGGTTTGTTGAGAGGTGAGTTTTTAATCAAAACTGGCTCAGAACAAAACTGGAAGTTCATGTTGTATCTGGTAGGTTTGGCTTTTTTGAGTATTTCGAGTTCGCATTTAGTTGATCGTAAAGTGGTTCGAATCGCTGAATTACAAGATAAAGTAGAAGATTTAAAATCTCAATATACAGATAAGCATCGCGATTTGATGCGTATGCAATTAGAAACGGAAATTTTGGAGCGTACAGCAGTGTATGGTTTGAAAATTCCAGATAAACAACCTTATTATATAGTAGACAAAGTTTATGACGAAGTCAGCGAAAAATAAAAACAATATTGTCATCAAAGGATGGGTATTTGCCGGCGCGCTAGCGATTTGGGCCATCTTTATTATTGTTTTTATGTTTCGAATTAATATTGTAGAAGGGGTTGAATTAGAGCGTTTTGCTGAAAAGAATAATTTTAGATTAGATACCGTTACGGCGGAGCGTGGTAATTTATATGCTTCTAATGGTGCATTAATGGCTACAACTGTTACAAAACACAACGTTTATGTGGATTTGACGGTGATCAAAGATGAATTATTTAAAACAGAAATGCACAATCTTGCCGATTCTTTAGGTAAGATGTTTACAAAATCTCCCTCTTATTTTTACGACAAATTTTCTACAGAACGTAAAAAGAAAAATCGTTACATGATGTTGGTGAAAGATTTGGATTATGAGCAATATCAACGCATCAAAAAATTTCCAATCTTCAACAAAGGTCAAAACAAAGGTGGATTTATTCATGAAACTGAATCAAAACGAGAATTAATCGTTCAAGATATTGGTATTCGTACAATTGGTTACGATGATCAACGCGGAAAAGTTGGATTAGAAGGAGCTTATTCTGACTTATTAAGCGGTATTGAAGGTCGTCGTTGGGAGCAATTTATGGGACGTGGAAAATGGAAACCAATGAAAAGTTGGGAACAAGAGCCTCAAGCCGGATCATCTGTTTACACAACAATAGATGCCGATTTGCAAATGGTTGCTTATGATGCTTTGTACAAACAACTTTCTGAATTTGAAGCGCAACACGGAAGTGTGGTTGTGATGGAAGTTCAGACAGGGAAAGTTCGTGCAATTGTGAATTTATCTCGTAAAAAAGATGGAACATATATAGACGATTATAATTATGCGGTTGGTGAAGCTGCAGAACCAGGATCTACTTTCAAAACAGTTTCGTTGCTTGCAGCAATGGATGATGGTTTTATTAATAAAAACTCGACAGTAGAAACGGGAGGTGGAAGTTATAAATTCTATGGTCGTACGATTACAGATACACACGGATACGGAACATTGACTGTAGATGGCGTGATGAAAAAATCGTCTAACATTGGTACAGCTAAAATTATAAATAAATATTACGGAGAAAATCCAAAAGCTTTCTTCAAAAAAATGGATAAATGGCATATGACTTCGCCTCTTGGAGTTGATATTCTTGGAGAAGGAAGTCCAATTATGCACCGTCCAGATAGTAAATCTTGGAGTAATATTACGTTACCTGTAATGGGTTATGGATATGGTTTACAGTTAACTCCAATTCAAATTGTGACTTTCTACAACGCAGTGGCAAATAATGGTAAAATGTTGAAACCATTATTTATGGATAAAATCACACGTAAAGGTGAACCTGATAAAATTTTCGAACCAGTTGTTTTGGTTGATCAATTAACTTCTTTGGAAAATGTAAAACAAATGCAAGAAATGCTTCGAGGAGCAGTAGAACAAGGAACGGGACGTATTATTAGTAATAGTAATTACGATATTGCTGGTAAAACAGGTACTGCTCGTGTTGATTATTGGAAGCGAGACGGTAAAGGAATGCAATATCGTGCATCATTCGCAGGATATTTTCCAGCAGAAAAACCAAAGTATTCTTGTATTGTTGTTGTGCACAAGCCAAATACAGCCAAAGGGTTTTATGGAGGTAGTGTAACTGCTCCGGTTTTTAAGAAAATTGCCGATTGGGTATATTCAAAAACTCCCATACCTTTGCCACGCGATTTAGTAAAAAAGAACGCGGTGAAAGAGTTTAAAAAAGGAGATGATATTAATGTTAGTAATTCTAAAAATATAGTGCCAAATGTGACTGGTCATACAGGATCTAAAGCAATTCCGGTATTAGAAAATTTAGGGTTAGATGTACAATATTCAGGGTTTGGAAAAGTAACAAATCAATCCATTCCTGCGGGAACAAGATTTAAGAAGGGTGAGACAATTTATTTAATGTTGGAAGGATGAGAAATTTAGTTGATGTATTATATAAAGTTTCCATCTCAGAAACGATTGGTTCAACAAAAGTTGAAGTCAATAATATTCAATTTGATTCAAGAAAAGTATCAAACGATGATGTTTTTGTTGCTGTAAATGGAGTTACAGTTGACGGTCATCAGTATATAGAAAAAGCGATTGGTTTAGGTGCTAAAGCAATTGTTTGCGAAGTTTTGCCAGAAAATTTAGTTGATGGAATAACGTATGTGAAAGTTGAAAATTCAACGATTGCATTAGGAATTTTAGCTTCTAACTTTTATGGAAATCCAACAAAAGATTTAAAACTTGTTGGAGTTACAGGTACGAATGGAAAAACAACAACGACAACTTTGTTGTACGAATTGTTTACAAAATTAGGTTATGCTTGTGCATTAATTTCGACGATTAAAATTGTGATTGATGGTGAAGTGATTCCGTCTACCCATACAACGCCAGATATTTTGACATTGAACAAAATGTTTCGCGAAGCGGTAGATAGAGGATGCGAATTTGCTTTTATGGAAGTTTCTTCGCACGGAATTCATCAAAATAGAATTGCTGGTTTGCATTTTGAAGTGGCTGGATTTACGAATATCACACACGATCATTTAGATTATCACAAAACGTTTGCAAATTATCTTGCAGCAAAAAAGAAATTCTTCGACGATTTGCCAAAAACGTCTACGGCAATTTCGAATGCAGATGATAAAAACGGAAAAGTAATGCTTCAGAATACAGTTGCTACGAAAAAATTGTATGCGCTAAAAACTGATGCAGATTTTAAAGGAAAAATTATTGAACACCAATTTGATGGAATGCAATTAGAATTCAATGGAAAAGAATTCTGGACATCATTAATTGGTCAATTCAATGCATATAATTTATTATTAGTTTTTGGTGTAGCGTCAATTTTAGGACAAGATGAATTAGAAGTTCTAAAAGCGTTGAGCACACTTGGAAATGTTGATGGTCGTTTTCAAACATTCAAAACAGAATCAGGAATTATCGTAATCGTAGATTATGCACATACGCCTGATGCATTAGAAAATGTTTTGGATACAATAGAAGGAATTCGTACCAAAAATGAAAAACTAATAACAGTTGTAGGTTGTGGTGGAGATCGTGATAAAACAAAACGTCCAGAAATGGCGGATATAGCGAGCGAAAAATCTAATCTTGCTATTTTTACATCAGATAATCCGAGAACTGAAGATGCAGAAGAAATTCTTCGTGAGATGGAAGTTGGTGTAAAAGCGCAATTTTATAATCGCACCTTGAAGATTACAGATCGAAAAGAAGCTATAAAAACAGCACTTAAAATGTCCGAACCAAAAGATATTATTTTGATTGCGGGAAAAGGTCACGAGACGTATCAAGAAATTAACGGAGTAAGAACACATTTTTCTGATGTAGAAGTTGCATCAGAATTGAGTAAAATATTGAACAAATAAAGAATGTTATACTATTTATTTGATTATTTAGAAGGTATCCATTTTCCAGGAGCGCGTATGTTTCAATACACGTCTTTCCGCGCGGGAATGGCAATTTTATTGGCAATGTTCATCAGTTTGTTTTACGGAAAACGAATCATCAGTTATTTACGTAAAGAACAAATGGGCGAAATTGTTCGTGATTTAGGTTTAAAAGGGCAAGTCGAAAAAGCTGGGACGCCAACAATGGGAGGTTTAATCATCATTTTGGCAACATTAATTCCTACTTTACTTTTTGCGAGATTAGATAATATATATATTATCATTTTATTGGTTTCAACAATTTGGTTAGGTGTAATTGGATTTTTAGATGATTACATCAAGGTTTTCAAGAAAAATAAAGATGGTTTAAAAGGAAAATTCAAAGTTTTAGGACAAGTTGGTCTTGGAGTTGTAGTTGGATTAATGCTTTATTTCAGTCCAACAGTTACTGTAAAACATCAAGAAAATAGAGTAAAAACAGTTGTAGGAACAGAACAAACAGAATACAGCCGACAAATAAAATTTGGTTCAGAAGAAAAAACATTAGAAACGACAATGCCTTTTGTAAAAGGAAATGAATTCAACTATTCTGATATTTTGTTTTGGATGGATGCGCAAGATCGACCTACATGGGCGGTTGCAGCGATTTTTATTTTTGCGGTAATTTTTATCATTACAGCAGTTTCGAATGGAGCAAATTTAACAGATGGAATCGACGGTTTAGCAGCAGGTAGTTCGGCTGTGATTATGGCAGCCATCTCGATGTTTGTTTTCGTTTCTGGAAATTTAATGTTCGCTGACTATTTAAACATTATGTTTATTCCGCGTTCGGAAGAAGTCTTGATTTTTTGTGGAGCTTTTCTTGGAGGTTTGATTGGATTTATTTGGTACAATACCTATCCAGCTCAAGTATTCATGGGAGATACTGGAAGTTTAACAATCGGAGGAATTATTGCTGTTTTAGCAATTATCGTTCGTAAAGAATTATTACTACCAATTTTGTGCGGAATATTTTTCGCAGAAAGTTTGTCAGTAATGTTACAAGTGTCTTATTTCAAGTACACGAAAAAGAAATTTGGTGAAGGTCGCAGAATCTTTTTGATGTCTCCTCTACATCATCATTTTCAGAAGCTAGGTTATCACGAAAGTAAAATAGTGGTACGTGCAATTATCATCGGAATCATTTTAGCGGTAATTAGTATTATTACCTTAAAGATTAGATAAAAATGAAAAGATTAGTCGTTTTAGGAGGAGGAGAAAGTGGTGTAGGAACAGCTATTCTTGCGAAGAAAGAAAACTTTGATGTTTTTCTTTCGGACATGGGACAAATAAAAGACAAGTATAAACAACTTTTGGAGGAGCACGGAATTGCTTATGAAGAAGGTCAGCACACAGAAGAATTAATTCTGAATGCCGATGAAGTAATGAAAAGTCCAGGTATTCCAAAAAAATCAGCGCTAATTCAGAAATTAGAAGCGAAAGGAATTTCAATTATTTCTGAAATTGAATTTGCGTCTCGTTATACAGATGCAAAAATTATTGCGATTACAGGATCTAATGGAAAAACAACAACAACAAGTTTGATGTTCCATATCCTAAAGCAAGCTGGATTAAATGTAGGATTAGGTGGCAACATCGGAAAAAGTTTTGCAAAATCTGTAGCTGAAGATAACTTCGATTATTATGTACTAGAAGTAAGTAGTTTTCAGTTAGATGATATCAAAATAGATTTCAAACCGTATGTTGCAATTTTACTGAACATTACACCAGATCATTTAGACCAATACAATTATCAGTTTGATTTGTATGCAAAGGCTAAATTCAGAATTACTGAAAACCAAGATGAAAACGATTATTTTATCTACAATTTGGATGATCCAAAAACAATGGAGATGATTGATAAGATTGATATTCGAGCTCATCGCAAACCGTTCACAATGATGGATGCAACAAATGAAGCATACGCAAACAATGAATTGTTCCGTGTGAACGATTCGAATGGTGATTTTACAATGTTAGTGAATGATTTAGGATTAATTGGTAAACACAATGTTTCTAATTCATTGGCTGCGGCTGTAGCTGCAAAAATTATTGATATCAATAATGAGGATTTAAAAAAGAGTTTATCAGATTTCAAATCTGTTGAACATCGTTTAGAGCCTGTTTTGACAATTGGAGGAATTGATTTTATCAACGATTCTAAAGCAACAAATGTGAATGCAACATATTTTGCTTTGGAAAGTATGACAAAGCCAGTTGTTTGGATTGTTGGAGGAACTGATAAAGGAAACGATTACAACGAAGTTTTACCTTTCGTGAAAAAGAAAGTGAAAGCAATTGTTTGTTTGGGTGTTGATAACGCAAAAATTGTTGATTTTTTCAGTCCATATATCGATACAATTGTTGAGACAAATACAATGAAAGATTGTGTAGAGCAATCATATAAATTAGCAACAAAAGGAGAAACGGTTCTTCTGTCACCAGCTTGTGCAAGTTTCGATTTGTTCAATGGTTATGAAGATCGTGGAGATCAATTTAAAGAAAACGTACGCAAATTATAATAACACAACCAACCAATGTCTAACATCGTACAAAAATATTTTAAAGGCGATAAACCGCTTTGGGCTTTCATTTTATTGTTAGCACTATTTTCGTTTTTACCTGTTTATTCAGCAAGTTCTAACTTGGTGTATACGGTAGGATCGGGAACTATTTTTGGGCATTTAGGTAAACACGCAGTGATTTTATTAATTGGTTTATTTATCATTTATGGATTACAACGTATTGATTATCGTTGGTTTGGTTTGTTTGCTTTAACAGCTGTTGTTATACTTTCTGGAGTTTTGGCAATAACACTCGTACAAGGACTAACCATTGGAGGTGCAAATGCTGCACGTTGGTTAACGATTCCGGGAACTGGAATTGGTATTCAACCCTCGATGATTGCTTCGCAAGCGTTGTTGATTTATATAGCTCGTTATTTGACAAAAAATAGAGACAAAGAATATACGTGGAAAAACACAGCAGTTCCATTATTCTTACCAATTATTGTAATTGTAGGATTAATCTTTCCTTCTAATGGTTCAACAGCGTTGATGTTAGCTGGAATGTGTGGAATATTGTTGATTATTGGTGGATTTCCATTCAAATATTTATTTACAATTGCTGCGGTAGGTTTTATTCTTGGTGGCGGATTTGTGTGGATGGCTTTATCTCGACCAGATTTAGTAACAAATTCTCGTGTGCACACATGGATGTCACGTATCGAGAAATTTAATGATGATTCTGGATTAGAAAGTTATCAAGTTTTACACGCAAAAGCTGCAATTGCAAGAGGATTGAATGAAATGGCTGGACCAGGAAAAAGTGTTTTCAAACAAACTTTACCTCAGTCATCATCCGATTTTATCTTCGCGATTATTGTAGAAGAATATGGTGCAATTGGTGCAATTCTATTAATTGGAATTTTCCTTCTGATTTTAATACGGATTTGTATCATCGCATCAAAGATTCATACCGTTTTTGGTACGCTACTTGTGTTTGCAGTGGGCTTACCAATTATTATACAAGCAATGGTAAACATGGCGGTAGCGGTTAATTTAATTCCAGTAACGGGGCAACCATTACCAATGATTAGTTACGGAGGAACATCCATTTGGATGACATGTATTTCGTTCGGAATAATTTTGAGTGTAAGTACTCAGATTAAATCGCAAGAAGAATTAGAACAAGATAGAAAAGTATTAAGTGAAGAATACATCGAAGACATCGCCTAAAGTTTTAATAAGCGGCGGAGGAACAGGTGGACATATTTATCCAGCCATTGCAATTGCAGACGAAATTAAAAGACGTTTGCCAGATGCACAAATTTTGTTCGTTGGAGCAGAAGGAAGAATGGAAATGGAAAAAGTGCCAAAAGTTGGATATGACATAAAAGGTTTGCCAATTTCTGGATTTGATAGAAGTAACATGAAAGCGAATTTAAAGTTCCCTTTTAAATTGATAAAAAGCTTAAGTCTTGCAAAAAAAATCTACAAAGATTTTCAGCCAGATTTAGCTGTTGGTACAGGAGGTTATGCAAGTGGACCAATGTTGTGGGTAGCAGGAAGCAAAAATGTTCCGATTTTATTACAAGAACAAAATTCGTTTCCGGGAGTTACCAACAAAATTTTGAAAAATAAAGCGAGTGCAATTTGTACAGCTTACGAAGGAATTTCACAGTTTCCACAAGAAAAAGTGCATTATACAGGAAATCCTATTCGTGCCGAAATTTTTCAAAATTTACCTTCAAAAGCAGAAGCAATTTCAGCTTTTGGATTAGATCCAGAAAAACCAACTATTTTATCAGTTGGTGGTTCACAAGGATCAAGAGCAATGAACAATGCTTGGTTAGAAAACCTTGACGAATTTGTTGCAAGTGGTGTTCAGTTGATTTGGCAAACAGGAAAGTTAGATTATCAAAAAATCAAAAATTTGGTTGGCGATAAATATCCAACGATTCATGTAACCGAATTTATTTACAACATGAAAGATGCGTATGCAGCTTCGGATATGATTGTTTCTCGCGCAGGAGCAATGGCGATTTCTGAATTGTGTATTGTTGGTAAAGCAACTATTTTGCTTCCATTGCCAACAGCGGCAGAAGATCATCAAACCAAAAATGCACAAGCATTGGTTGAGAAAGATGCAGCGATTATGGTAAAAGATGTAGATGCAAAACAAATTTTAGTCAAAGAAGTAATTGCTTTGGCGAACAATGAAGAATTAAAAAATAAATTATCTCAAAACATTAAGCAATTAGGGAAACCGAATGCGACAAAAGAGATTGTAGATATATTATTGAATTTATTATAATGAATATTTTAGATAAAACATATTATTATTTCATCGGTGCAGGAGGAATCGGAATGAGTGCTTTGGAACGTTTCTTCAAGTCAATCGGAAAAGAAGTTGTAGGTTATGACAAAACACAAACCGAGTTAACAACTGAATTGATTGCTGAAGGAATTGATATTCATTTTGAAGATAACATCGAGTTAATTCCAGCAGGAATTAATCCAAAAAATACGTTGGTAATTTATACGCCAGCAGTACCAAAAGATCATTCAGAACTAAATTATTTTTTAGTGAATGATTTTAAAGTCATGAAGCGTTCAGAAGTGTTAGGTGAAATTACCAAACATACATACAATATTGGTGTTGCGGGAACACATGGAAAAACAACGACTTCATCTATTTTAGGACATATCCTAAAAGTTGCGAATGTAGAATGTACAGCTTTT
Organism: Empedobacter falsenii; assembly: GCF_019308355.1. Lineage (GTDB taxonomy): Bacteria > Bacteroidota > Bacteroidia > Flavobacteriales > Weeksellaceae > Empedobacter > Empedobacter falsenii_B. The sequence continues at coordinate 21,305 of NZ_JAAGKM010000012.1, forward strand.
TTAGGTGGTATTGCAGAAAATTACGATTCGAATATCATCTTAAATGGATCTAAATATACAGTTGCAGAAGCCGATGAGTTTGACCGTTCTTTCTTACGTCTTTCTCCAAAATTAGCGATTATCACAAGTGATGATGCAGATCATTTGGATATTTATGGTGAGCGTGATGAAGTGAAAAAATCGTTTCAAGAATTTGCGGCAATTGTGGAAGAAAAATTATTTGTTCACAAAGGTTTGCCTTTCGACGGAGCTTTTACGTATGGAGTAGATTTGGACGCAGATTATGATGGGCACAATGTAAGAATTATTGATGGACATTATGTATTTGATGTAAAAACACCAAACGGTTCATTGACAGATGTTGGAATTTTATTACCAGGACATCACAATATGGAAAATGCGGTTGCGGCTTTAGCTGTTGCAGATTACATGGGTGTTCCACATGATAAAATTAAAGAAGCTTTATCAACTTTTGTTGGAGTTAAAAGACGTTTTAATCGTTTCGAAGCAAATGGAAAAATTTACATCGACGATTATGCACATCATCCAACAGAATTGAATGCAGCAATTCGTTCAGTTCGTGAACTTTATCCGGGTAAAAAAGTGTTGGGAGTATTTCAGCCTCACTTATTTACACGTACAAGAGATTTCGCAGAAGAGTTTGGACAAAGTTTATCGCAGTTAGATAGTTTGATTTTATTAGACATTTATCCTGCCAGAGAGTTACCAATCGAAGGAATTACTTCAAATTGGTTGCTAGAAAAGGTGAATTTAAATGAAAAAATAGTATCTTCATTAGAAGATAGTTTAGCAAACATCAAAAAACAAGATTTTGATGTATTATTGACTGTTGGAGCAGGAAATATTGATACAATTGTTAAACCAATAAAAGAGTGGTTAAGTGAAGCGTAAATTGAAAATCATAAAAGTGATTTTTGGAGTTGCCTTGCTAATCGGTTTGATTAGTTTTACGGTAATTAAGAATGCTTCGCGTACTGTGAAAAAAATTGACGTGGCGTTTGTTCAGCCAGTTGATAATTATTTTATTAATGATGAATCGATAAGAGAAATTATCAACAAAGATGGAAAAGACATTCTGAAACAATCTCTACGAGAGGTGAATGTAAAAGAAATCGAACAAAAAGTAAGTGAGAGTCCTTTTGTGGATTCTGTACAAGTCAGTAAAGATATCAACGGACATTTACGACTTGACATAAAAGCAAACTCAGCAGTAGCAAGAATAAAGACGCTGAAAAATGAATTTTATTTGACAACAAAAGGCGGAAAAATGCCTTTATCTAAATTAAATTCAGCGGATGTAATTTTAGTTTCTGGTGATGTAAAACCGAATGAATATGAAGATTTGAGTAAATTTGTTCAAGCTTTGAAAGCTGACGATTTATTAAAAAATCACATCATAGCCATTCAAAAAGTGGGACAACGTTCTTTTAATTTAATTGTAAACACAGGAAACTATTATATAGAATTAGGAACTTTAAACAACTTTGAACAGAAGTTACATAATCTAAAATTATTCTATAATCAATACATTGATTTTATAGGAACTGAAGATTATGAAAAATTGAGCTTGAAATTTGTAAACCAAGTTGTAGCAACCAAACGAATAAAAAATGGAGAACAATAGTAAGATTGCAGTTGGCTTAGACATAGGGACTACAAAGATTGTAGCGCTTGTCGGACGAAAAAATGAGAACGGAAAAATCGAAATTCTTGGACACGGACAAGCAAAAAGCTTAGGTGTACACAGAGGTGTTGTAAATAATATTACACAAACCATTAACTCGATAAAAGAGGCAATTGATAAGGCTGAAAGATCATCTGGTGTCAAAATTACTGATGTTACTGTTGGTATTGCCGGACAACATATTCGTAGTTTACAACATAGCGATTACATTACTCGTACCAATTCAGAAGACGTGATTGATGATAATGATTTAAAGTTATTAACAAATCAAGTTTACAAATTGGTCATGTTACCTGGAGAAGAAATTATCCATGTTCTTCCTCAAGAATTTAAGGTTGATAACGAAGGTGAAATCCGCGAACCAATCGGTATGTACGGAAGCCGTTTAGAGGCTAATTTCCATGTGGTTGTAGGACAAGTTTCATCCATCCGAAATATTGCACGTTGTGTAAAAGCTGCTGGTTTACGTTTGGCAAGTATTACTTTAGAACCAATTGCATCATCTAGTGCTGCGCTTAGCGAAGAAGAGAAAGAAGCTGGTGTTGCATTGATTGATATAGGTGGTGGAACAACGGATATTGCAATTTTTAAGGATAATATTATTCGTCACACATCTGTTATTCCGTTTGGAGGAAATGTGATTACAGAAGACATTAAAGTTGGATGTTCTATTATTGGAAAGCAAGCCGAAGCTTTAAAAGAAAAATTTGGTTCTGCTTGGCCAGGAGAAAATAAAGAAACTGAAATTGTATCGATTCCTGGTTTAAAAGGACGCGAAGCAAAAGAAATATCATTAAAAAGATTGTCACAAATTATTCATGCACGTGTGCAGGAAATTTTGGAACAAGTATATTTGGAATTGAAAAACTACGGTTGCGAAGATCAAAACAAAAAATTGATTGCAGGAATCGTTTTAACAGGTGGTGGATCTAAATTGAAACACATTCGTCAACTTACAGAATATGTAACAGGAATGGATGTAAGAATTGGATACTCTAACGAACATATTGTTGGTGCAAAAGCTGAGGAAATTAGCGGACCAGAATATGCAACATCTGTAGGTTTATTGATGAAAGGTTTAGAAGAATTAGCGGCGAATTATCAGCACGAAATTTATGAAAAACCAGTAATTAATAACTTAAATAACCAAGAAGAATTAGAAATTGGAATTCAACCAACTCAGCACAAAAAAACTGCAAAAGCAGAAGTTATAGTAGAGGAGGAATCGGTAATCCAAAAACCAAAAAGAGAAGAAATAGTTGACGAATTTTTGGATCAAGAAATTGGTGAAAAGAAAGAAGCTAAATCTAAACCAGAAAAGAAAAATTTCTTTTCGAAATGGACGGATAAATTTATCCAAATGATCAACGAAACTGAATAATAAGAATAAACTAGAATAAATTACGAACCAATTTAATAAGAAGAATATGAGTGATATGTTAACAGGAGATATTGTGTTCAACTTACCAAAGAGCAGATCTCAAGCTATCAAAGTAATCGGAGTAGGTGGTGGAGGTAGTAATGCCGTAAACTACATGTTTGAACAAGGAATTGCAGGTGTAGAATTTGTAATTTGTAATACGGACTCTCAAGCATTAGCAAATAGTCCAGTACCAACAAGAATTCAATTAGGACAAGCAATAACAGAAGGTTTAGGAGCTGGAGCAAATCCTGAGGTAGGAGAGCAATCTGCTATCGAAAGTATGGATGATGTAAAAGCTGTTTTAGACGAGGGTACTAAAATGGTATTTATTACTGCCGGAATGGGTGGTGGTACAGGAACCGGAGCAGCACCAGTAATTGCTGGTATTGCAAAAGAAATGGATATCTTAACAGTTGGGATTGTTACAGCGCCATTCTTTTTCGAAGGAAGAATGAGGTTGGAACAAGCCGAAAAAGGTATCGAAAAATTAAGACAAAACGTCGATTCATTAATTGTTATCAACAATGATAAATTACGTGAATTATACGGAAACTTAGGTTTCAAAAATGGTTTCTCGAAAGCTGATGAGGTTTTAACAACAGCAGCTAAAGGAATTGCAGAAGTTATTACTCAACACTATGCAATGAACATCGATTTACGTGATGCGCGTACAGTACTTAAAAATTCTGGTACAGCAATCATGGGATCTGCGCAAGGTTCTGGTGAAAACAAAGCGAAAGACGCAATTTCTTCTGCTTTAGATTCTCCATTGTTAAACAACAACAAAATTACAGGTGCACGTAACGTATTGTTATTGATTTTATCTGGTAATAACGAAATTACAATGGATGAAATCGGTATCATCAATGATTACATTCAACAAGAAGCTGGTAATAGTGCAAATATTATCATGGGTATTGGTGAAGACTTAGATTTAGGAGATTCTATCTCTGTAACTGTTGTAGCAACTGGTTTTCCTACAGAAGATCAGGCGTATACAGGAAAAGAGGAACAAAAAATTGTACATACATTAGAGGAAGAACAACCAATTAATAAAACGTTATCAGTTGAGCAACCTTTTGTGAATCGTGTAAAACCAATGACGTTAGATTTTGGTCGTTCTAATGCTTCTCAGCAAGCACCACAAACGCCTCAACAAAATCAAACGCCAGAGGCTCCTCAAAATAATTATCGTCAAGCAGATATTAACCAAAGTTTTCAACAACAAACTTATCACAATACGCCAGAAGAATCTTTCGAAGAAAATAATTCTCCAAAGCGTTATGTTTTAGATGATATTGATGATGAGCCAGTGCAAGAGAGACGTTCTTATGATGATTTCGAACCACGTTTGAAATCAGATTTTAATCGTCCGCAAGAACCAACGAATAATGTAAATAATAATCAAACATATAATTCATATTCTAATCCTGTAGCTTCAGAGCAGTCAAACTATCCTCAAAATAATTATGCTGGATATCAAGCTCCAAAGAACGAAGGATATGGAAATGTAGAGCCAGTTCAATCTAATGTAGCTCATTCTGTTGCTCCACAAGCTGAAGAATTACAAGTTGCTATAGATCCATTTAGTCAACCAATTGAGCAATCAAATGATCCTGAATTGAATAGTATGATTGAAGAAAGAAGAAATCGTTTGAAACAATTTAATTTTAAATTCAACAACACGATGACAAATTCTCAAGTAGACGAATACGAAGCAATTCCTGCTTACAAACGTCAAGGATTGAATTTGTCTGATCGTAATGATAATCAATCTTCTGATTTTTCTGTAGGAACTAATCGTAACAACGAAACGCAAATTCGTCCAAACAATTTTCTACACGATAACGTAGATTAATAAACGATCACTCGTAAAAAATATTCTTATTATAGAAAAGGTTCATTGCTTTTGCGATGAGCCTTTTTTTGTCTTAAATTTGTAGTCTAAAAGCAAAACAAATGAATTTAGAAACTCAAATAATGGCACAGTTAAAAGAAGCGATGAAAGCTAAAAATACTGTTGCTTTAGAAGCTTTAAGAGCTGTAAAATCTGAATTATTATTAGCAAAAACATCAGGTGCTAACGGAGAATTATCAGAAGATCAAGAAATTGCTTTATTACAAAAATTAGTAAAACAACGTAAAGAAGCTGCTGAACAATTCGAAGCAAATGGACGTGCTGAATTAGCTGAAAAAGAATTGGCACAAGCAGAAGTTATTCAACAATTTTTACCTGCTCAATTATCAGACGAAGAATTAACAGCTGCAATTACAGAAATTGTTGCAGAGGTTGGCGCTACTTCTCCAAAAGATATGGGAAAAGTAATGGGAGCTGCTTCATCTAAATTAGCTGGTAAAGCGGAAGGGAAATTAATTTCAGCTAAAGTAAAAGACATTTTAGCTAGTTTATAATTGATTTTTAAAGATTTAAAAATTAAGAAAAGGTAAAGTATTATAAACTTTACCTTTTTTATTTCTTTATTAGATAAATTTCTTCAAATTATACAAAACTATTATTTATTGATAATCAATAGTATATCCGATTTAAATAAATAATTCCCAAAAAAATTAGGATTATAGCTTTATTTTAACATTAAATTAACAAATCGCTGTAAGCATCTAAATTCGCAAAGCACAAGAGATTTTAGAATTAAAAATCAATTGATTAGAATAATTCTAAATAAGAAGCTGTTTATACCCTTAAATTTGCAAAGTAAATCAGAAAAATCTAAAGGATGACGAAAAGCATTACAGCGTTTATAGCAATGTTAATGATTTTTCCAATAGCAAATGCTGATGGTAAAATTTTTAAGGATTCTGGTAATAATGACACAATTATTATGCCAGCTTCTGAGAAAAGATTTAGTAACGATATTGATAATGATACCATCAAAAAAGATACATTATCAGTTGAAGATGAAAAGTTGGTTGGAGAACTTATCGAGAATAGTGCTCGAAAAATCTCGACAGGAGTTGTTTCTTGGTATGGAGACAAATTCCACGGACGCAAGACAGCTAGTGGTGAAACGTATGACAAACACGAACTAACAGCTGCCCATAAGTCTTTACCATTTGGTACGAAAGTAAAAGTTACGAATATCAGAAATGGTAAATCTGTAGTTGTAGAAATCAACGACAGAGGTCCATACGCTAAATCTAGAGTTTTAGACTTAAGTCAAGCTGCATTCAGCGAAATTGGTCACACCAATACAGGAGTGATGCAAGTTGAATACGAAATTATCAAAAGCGAAGACAAGAAAGACTAAGATGTTCAGAAAAAATTAAAAGGTTTGAGAATTTATTCTCAAACCTTTTTTTATGCTCTTAAGTTTCGTGCAAAAAAAATCCTGACAAATGAATATCAGGATTTATAATTATATGATGTAAGAAAATCTTAATCTAAAATTTTAAGCACTTTAGTTGTACGGGCTCTTGATGCTTCAACTAATTCAGCTTGTGCTAAATCTTCACCGTAAGAAGGGATCATTTCTTTGATTGCTTCGTTCCAGTTGTTTTTCATCAAGTCTGGGAAACATTGTTTCATCAAGTTCAACATTGCACTAACAGATGTAGATGCTCCTGGAGAAGCTCCTAATAAGGCAGACATTGTTCCATCTTGAGATGTTACGATTTCTGTACCAAATTTTAAAACTCCTTTTCCATCTTGTTTTTCGATTACTTGAACACGTTGTCCTGCAGTTTGTTCGAACCAATCTTCTAATTTAGCTTCAGGAAAATATTCTTGTAATTCTTCTACTTTTTTCGCTTTAGACAACATCACTTGTTCTACCAAGTATTTTGTTAAATCGATATTGTTTAATCCACAATTCATCAAAAATCCTACGTTTCCTAAGTTTACAGATTTGAATAAATCGCAATTAGATCCGTATTTTAAGAATTTTGTTGAGAATGTTGCAAATGGACCAAATAATAGAGATTGTTTTCCATCAATAACACGTGTATCTAAGTGAGGAACAGACATTGGTGGTGCACCAATTTTTGCTTTTCCATATACTTTTGCATGATGTTTTTTGATTACTTCTTCGTTTTGACAAATTAACCATTGTCCACCAACTGGGAAGCCACCAAATTTTTTCGATTCTGGAATTCCAGATTTTTGTAACAATAAAATTGCTCCTCCACCTGCACCAATAAATACGAAATCAGCATTAAGTGCTTTGTTATTTCCAGATTTTAAATCTTTTACTTTAACTGCCCATTTTCCGTTGCTAAGACGAGTTAAGTCTTTTACTTCGTGTTCAGTTTCTAACGTGATTTCTTTTTTGTCTTGTAAACCTTTGAAAATTTGACGCGTTAATTCACCAAAATTCACATCAGTTCCCAAGTTCATATGCGTTGCCGCAACTTTTTCATTACCTTTTCTACCGTCAACAATTAATGGAGCCCATTCTCTGATTTTAGAAACATCATCCGAATATTCCATATCCTTAAATAAAGGATGCTGAGATAATTTTTCGTAACGTTTTTTCAAGAAATTTACATCGTCATCGCCCCAAACAAAAGACATATGCGGAGTAGGACGTAAGAATTTTTCTGGAGAAGAAACGTAATTATTTTCGACTAAGTAAGACCAAAACTCTTTCGAAGTTTCAAATTGTTTTGCAATATTAATTGCTTTATCAATATTAACCACTCCATTTTTGTCCATTGGTGTATAATTCAATTCACAAAAAGCAGAGTGACCAGTACCTGCATTATTGAAAGCATCAGAGCTTTCAAATCCAATCTTATCTAATTTTTCGAAAACAGAAATCTTAATTGCCGGATTTATTTTTTTAAGAAGTATGCTTAAAGTAGCACTCATGATACCAGCACCAACTAACACTACCTCTTGAGGTTGTTTTTCCATTTCTCAAAAATATATTTACGTTGCAAAGGTATTAATAAATAGCCTTTTTTGCGAAATAATACGCAGAAAAAACAATGATTTTTTACATAAATTATTGTTTTGAGATAATTTGAATAGATTTTATTTTATAGAAAATTATTCAAACTCAGTTTTTCCAATACTTTCGATGTTGTCTGCTTGTGATAAATCTGCTTCAAAAGCTTTTTTGTTCACAACTGTAGTTTTTGAAATTTTATCGTGCCAACCATTTTCTCCTAAAAAAGTAAGAACATCAAATGGAATTATTCTACAAATACTTCTTGTAAAATAATCTTTCGTTGTAGGTGTAGAACCGTCAATCATCACAACTTTTGTTCCTGTAATAAATTTACCTAATGAACGTCCTTTGGTTAAAAACTCTGATAAAAAAATTAGTAAAACATAAAAAAAGGCTGTGATAACTCTATCAATCAAAGGATTTATATTTTCTAATTGATAAATAATGTCGCTTTCTGGATTAATGATCACAATAACAATTGCTATAAAACCGAAAAATAGCATCGTCAATAAAATGATTGATACATAATCTATAATAAAATTTAAAAAGCGCAATCCTTTGTTCGCTTTATGTTCGCCAACTTTGTAATCTTGGTACATAGTGTTTATGTGTTAATTTAGATGTAAATATATGATAAACACTAAATTTTATCTTCCATCCAACGTCTAAGATTGATGTAATTGGTATTTCTTCGTAACAAATTTTGATTGTCTGAATCTTTCAAAAAATCATCTAATTCTCTGAAAGCTTTTACTTTTTCATGTGGATACAAATCATTCAATTCAATAAAAAATAAACTAATTTTTCGCGTAATAATATTACTATTTTTCATCTTTTTGCAGAATTGATGCGTTTTGTAGGAATATGTGTCTAATTCTTGATCATTCCCAGAATCATACAAATTCATCATAATCAAAACCAGAGTATAAAAATGTAAATCTTCTTGAATTGACGCTTCACTATTGATTATTTTTTGACAATACTCGAACGAATTATCCCAATCTTTGTTTAAGAAATAATAGGCAGCAATTTTTAGATAAAGCACCAAAATATGATGATTATCGATTTTATGATGATGCGATTTAATTTCGCGTAAAATATCTTTAATCAAAAATGGACTAATATTTTCTTTCGGATTAATGAAAAAATAATTCAGTTTGCTATTAAATTTATTGATAAACCAAAGCGCTTCCACATTATCATTTTGAGGCAAAATCTCGTAAACAGATTCTAATTTATCAAACCAAAATTTAAATTCTTCAGAATTTTTTTTCAGGTATAAGATCTTTAATAAATAGCTATTTCCTTTAATAAACCAAACTGGATGACTAAGAATTCGTTCTTTTTTCTCGTAAAATAATTCAACCCATTTTTTCGAAAATTCATAGGCAGAGTGTAGGTTTTGCGTTAACATCGACAACCAAACATTTGCTTTGTAAAACCACAGTTTCTCTTTGAATTTTAATTTCTTAAAATCGATATTTTTTGTTTCCGAATCAAAGAAATTCTGAATTTTTTGAATTTCATCATCATCTTTTGCGTATCCATTCTCGAGCAAAATACTATACAATTTTAGCGATAAATTAGACAATTTACTTGCTTGTAAATTCTGTAAACTCAATTCCTCCGATTGTTCAATCAACTGATCTGCACGACCAGAAATACTTCGTGTAATGAATTGTGATTCGATAATTTTTTCGAGTTCTAAAATATCATAAGCAATGGCTTTTTCGTCAAAATCTAAGGCTTGAGTTTTGGCTTTGTCCAACATTTTTAGACTTTGTTTGTGTAAGCCTTTTTGATACAAAATCGTAGCAAAATCAAACTGTTCACGTATTTGCATACGCGAATTTTGTTGCGAAGGATTCATTCTCAAGCTAAACAAAATTTGTTTGTACAAATGCGCTTTTAGATTAGATAATTGTTGTTTCGTGGTAATTTTTTTCTTCAAAATAGCCGTTTCATCATATTCTTCCAACTTATCCAATGCTTCAAATAATAACAAAAATTTTGCATCTGCATTAATTTGCAGACGATTTACATAAAGTTTGAATTGACGTTTTTCGGAACGATTAAGTGACTTTATTAAACTAAATAGTGCGTCTTTGTTATGATTTGACATTGTAATTAAATTATATATAATGTATTGAAAATAAAATGATTATGATAAATATTTTAGCTTTAAGAATTGTAAAACACTTTTCAATTTGAAAATTTAAAGTTAGTACAATTTTAATTTTACATCACAATAACAAACAAAACTAATTGCAATGAGTGCTGAGAAGATTCAAATTTTTGATACGACACTGAGAGATGGAGAGCAAGTGCCGGGGTGTAAGTTAAACAAAAAACAGAAGTTAGAAATTGCGGCTCGATTGGACGAATTAGGCGTTGATATTATCGAGGCTGGTTTTCCAATTTCAAGTCCTGGAGATTTCGAAGCCGTAAATGCAATTTCAAAATTAGTGAAAAATGCCACAGTTTGTGGTTTAACTCGTGCAAACAAAAAAGATATAGAATCTGCAGCTAAAGCTTTACAATATGCCGTAAAACCAAGAATTCATACCGGAATTGGAACTTCGGATTCTCATATTATTCACAAATTTAATTCGAATCGTGAAGCGATTATCGAACGTGCAGTTGAAGCGGTTGCATATGCAAAAACATTTGTAGATGATGTTGAGTTTTATGCTGAAGATGCAGGAAGAACGGATAATGCTTTTCTTGCTCAAGTTTGTGAAGAAGTGATAAAAGCTGGTGCGACGGTTCTTAATATTCCAGACACAACGGGTTATTGTTTGCCTTTTGAGTATGGAAATAAAATTAAATATTTAAAAGATCATGTTCAAGGAATTGATAATGTGATTATTTCTTGCCACAATCATAACGATTTAGGTTTAGCGACAGCGAATGCAGTTGCAGGAGCTATAAATGGAGCACGCCAAATAGAATGTACAATTAATGGAATTGGTGAGCGTGCTGGTAATACGGCCTTGGAAGAAATCGTGATGATTTTTAGACAACACAAAGAATTGAATTTTTATACAGATATCAATGCTCAAATGTTAACAGAATTAAGTCAATTAACTTCTGATACAATGGGAATGATGGTTCAACCAAACAAAGCAATTGTAGGATCGAATGCTTTTGCGCACAGTTCTGGAATTCATCAAGATGGTGTGATTAAAAATCGTGAAACATACGAAATTATCAATCCGGCAGATGTTGGAGTTAATGAGTCCTCTATTATTTTGACAGCTCGTAGCGGGCGTTCAGCATTAGCTTATCGTCTAAAAGATATCGGTTTCGATACATCTAAAAATGAATTAGATATTTTATATGAACAATTTTTAGAAATTGCGGATCTAAAAAAAGAAGTCGTTCGTGAAGATTTACTTGGATTAATACATCAGTTTAATCAAACATCACAGAGAAAATTCGCATGAGAACATTATTCGATAAAGTGTGGGATGCCCATGTTGTCAGCCAAGTAGAAAATGGACCACAAGTGATTTATATTGATAAACATTTAATTCACGAAGTAACAAGTCCACAAGCTTTTGCAGAATTAGAAGCGAGAAATATTCCAATTTTTCGACCAAATCAAATTGTTGCAACTGCGGATCACAATGTACCAACGATTAATCAAGATCAGCCAGTTCGAGATCCATTATCAAAACAACAATTAGAGCAATTAGCGATTAATTGCGAAAAAAATAATATTACTTTTTATGGTTTAGGTCATCCGTATCAAGGAATTGTTCACATTATTGCGCCAGAATTGGGTGTTACGCAACCAGGAATGAGCATGGTTTGTGGTGATAGTCACACATCTACGCATGGAGCTTTTGGAGCAATTGCTTTCGGAATTGGAACAAGTCAAGTTGCACAGGTTTTTGCTAGTCAATGTTTGTTGATGAATAAACCAAAATCGATGCGAATTACAGTTAATGGAAAACTGAATCCAAATGTTCAACCAAAAGATGTGATTTTATATATCATTTCTAAAGTGGGAACAAATGCAGGAACTGGTTATTTCTGTGAATACGCTGGAGATGTTTTCGAGAATATGTCGATGGAAGGTCGAATGACAGTTTGTAATATGTCGATAGAAATGGGCGCTCGTGGTGGAATGATTGCACCAGATGAAACAACTTTTGCTTATTTAAAAGATAAACCATTTGCACCGAAAGGAGAAGATTGGGAGCAAAAAGTAGCATATTGGAAAACTTTACCAAGTGATGCTGATGCAATTTTTGATGAAGAAATAGAATTTGACGCTGCGGATATTTATCCAATGATTACGTTTGGTACGAATCCAGGAATGGGAATTTCGGTGAAAGACAGTATTCCTTCTAAAGATTCGTTAAGCGATAATGAAAAAGAATCGTTTGAAAAAGCGTTGAAATATATGGGATTCCAAGATAATCAATCAATCATCAATCATCCAATTGATTATGTGTTTATCGGAAGTTGTACAAATGCAAGAATCGAAGATTTGCGTGAAGTAGCAAATTATGTGAAAGGAAAACAGCGCAATGAAAATGTAACTGCGTGGATTGTTCCGGGATCGAAACAAGTAGAAAAGCAAGCGATAGAAGAAGGTTTGGACAAAATTTTTGAAGCCTCTGGATTCAGATTGCGCGAACCAGGTTGTTCGGCTTGTTTGGCGATGAACGACGATAAAGTTCCAGAAGGAAAATATTGTGTTTCGACTTCGAATAGAAATTTTGAAGGACGTCAAGGTCCAAATTCTCGTACATTATTAGCAAGTCCTTTGATTGCTGCTGCTGCTGCAATTCACGGAAAAATTGTTGATATCAATTAAAATTTACTCAAAATGGATTCAATCAATCAATTAAAATCATCGGCTGTTCCGATTAAAATAGAAAATATAGATACCGATCAAATTATTCCAGCTCGTTTTTTGAAAGCGATTAGTAGAGAAGGTTTTGGAGATAATTTATTCAGAGATTGGCGATTTAATCAAGATAATCAATCAATTGATAATTTCCCGCTGAATGATTCAAAATATGCTGGAAAAATATTAGTTGCAGGTAAAAATTTTGGTTGTGGAAGTAGCCGAGAACACGCTGCTTGGGCAATCAAAGATTACGGATTTGATGTGGTAATTAGTAGTTATTTTGCAGATATTTTCAAAGGAAATGCATTGAATAACGGAATTTTACCAATCGTTGTTTCAGATGAAATTTTAAATCAAATCTTTGAGATCATCGATCAAAATCCTTCAACAGAATTTGAAGTTAATTTAGAAAATCAAACCTTAAAAATTCAAGATCAAACCATCAACTTTGATGTTGATTCTTATAAAAAAATCTGTTTATTAAATGGATATGATGACATTGATTTTTTAATCAGTCAAAAAGATAAAATAGAAACTTACGAACAAAACCATAAATCTTTACAACATGAAAACGCATAAAATTGCAGTACTTTCTGGCGATGGAATAGGACCAGAAGTCGTTTCGGAAACAATAAAAGTTCTGAAAGTCGTTGAACAAATTTTTAAATATAATTTCGAATTTGAGGAAGCTTTGATTGGTGCAATTGCGATTGACGAAACGGGAAATCCTTTGCCTGATGCGACATTGCAATTATGTAAAGATGCAGATGCGGTTTTGTTTGGTTCTATTGGTGATCCAAAATATGACAATAATCCGAACGCTAAAGTTCGTCCCGAACAAGGTTTGTTAAAGCTAAGAAAGGAACTTGGTTTATTTGCAAATATCCGTCCAATCAAGGCTTACGAATCTTTGTTGGGGAAAAGTCCATTGAAACGTTCGCACATCGAAGGAACGGATATGGTTATTTTTCGCGAGTTGATTAACGGAATTTATTTCGGAGAAAAATTTACGGCGCAAGATGGTTCGCATGCGTATGATACGTGTTCGTACAACAGAAAAGACATTGAGCAAATTACACATTTAGCTTTTCAGGAAGCAATGAAACGCCGCAAAAAAGTAACGTTGGTAGACAAGGCAAATGTGTTGGACACGTCTCGTTTATGGCGAAAAGTTGCAATGGATATTAGCCAAGAATATCCAGAAGTTGAGTTAGATTTCTTGTTTGTTGATAATGCGGCGATGCAATTAATCATCAATCCAAAACAATTTGATGTGATATTAACGGAGAACATGTTTGGTGATATTATTTCGGATGAAGGAAGTGTAATTGGAGGAAGTATAGGGTTGTTGCCTTCGGCTTCTATTGGGACAGAAAATGCATTGTTCGAACCAATTCATGGTTCGTATCCACAAGCAAAAGGAAAAGGAATTGCAAATCCTATGGCTTCTATTTTGAGTGCTGCAATGATGTTGCGTTATTTGGGATTAGAAGAAGGTGCAAAAGCAATTGAGAATGCGGTGGAAAATGCGATTAATAATTTGATTGTAACTTCAGATTTAGATGAAACGAGTGATTATTCGACATCTGTTGTGGCAAATTATATTGCGAAGATATTATTGAGCGATCATGATCATCATTCATATTTTAATTTTGAAAATGTATTGATGGGGAAATCGACGATTATATAGTTTTTATTATTTATGACTTAATGAAAAAGCCATTCAGAGTTCTGAATGGCTTTTTCTATTGTATATTTTTATGAGTTGATGATTACATCATTCCTGGCATTCCACCTCCCATTGGTGGCATAGCTGGCTCATCTTTTTTAATTTCTGTAACAACCGCCTCAGTAGTAATTAACATACCTGCAACAGAAGCAGCGTTTTCTAATGCAACACGAGCGACTTTAGTTGGATCAATAACTCCAGCCTCGATCATGTTTACATATTCGTCAGTTTTTGCATTGTATCCGAAATCTCCATTTCCTTCTTTTACTTTTGCAACAACTACAGAACCTTCACCACCAGCGTTGTGAACGATTTGGCGTAATGGTTCTTCAACTGCACGCGTTACTATTTTAACACCTGTCGCTTCGTCAGCATTTGTAGTATCGATTGTTAAGTTAGATAAAGCTCTAACAAAAGCAACACCACCACCAGCAACGATACCTTCTTCTACAGCTGCGCGAGTTGCGTGTAAAGCATCATCAACACGGTCTTTGATTTCTTTCATCTCAACTTCAGAAGCAGCACCAACGTATAATACAGCAACACCTCCAGCTAATTTAGCTAAACGCTCTTGTAATTTTTCGCGGTCATAGTCAGAAGTAGTTGTTTCTACTTGCGCTTTAATTTGGTTAACACGAGATTTGATTTGTTCTGCATCACCAGCTCCGTTAACAATAGTTGTATTGTCTTTGTCGATAACTACTCTTTCAGCAGTACCTAACATTTCTAAAGTAGCAGTTTCTAACGTAATTCCTTGCTCTTCTGAGATAACAGTACCTCCTGTTAAGATAGCGATATCTTGTAACATTGCTTTTCTACGATCTCCGAATCCTGGTGCTTTAACAGCAGCAATTTTTAAAGATCCTCTTAAACGGTTCACTACTAAAGTAGCTAAAGCTTGACCTTCAACTTCTTCAGAAATGATTAAGAATGGACGACCTGATTGAGCAACTGGCTCTAATAAAGGTAATATTTCTTGTAAGTTAGAGATTTTTTTCTCACATAATAAGATGTAAGGATTCTCTAATTCAGCAATCATTTTATCTGCATTTGTTACGAAGTATGGAGATTGATATCCACGATCGAATTGCATTCCCTCTACAACGTCAACGTAAGTTTCTGTTCCTTTTGCTTCTTCAACAGTAATTACTCCTTCTTTTCCAACTTTAGAAAAAGCTTCTGCGATTAATGATCCAATAGTATCATCGTTATTTGCAGAGATAGAAGCAACTTGTTTAATTTTTTCTGATGAATCACCAACTTCTTGAGATTGCTCTCTTAAGTTAGCAACGATTCCAGAAACAGCTTTATCAATACCACGTTTTAAGTCCATTGGGTTCGCACCTGCAGCAACGTTTTTCAAACCTTCGCGAACGATAGCTTGAGCTAAAACTGTAGCAGTTGTAGTACCATCACCTGCAACGTCGTTTGTTTTAGAAGCAACTTCTTTTACCATTTGAGCACCTAAGTTTTCGATTGGATCTTCCAATTCGATTTCTTTTGCTACAGAAACTCCGTCTTTTGTTACATGTGGAGCACCGAAAGATTTTTCTAAAACTACGTTACGACCTTTTGGTCCTAATGTTACTTTAACTGCATTTGCTAATGCATCAACACCTCTTTTTAAAGCGTCTCTTGATTCAATGTCGAATTTAATATCTTTTGCCATTTTTTTTATAAGTTTTGTTGTCTTAAGTCTTAAGTCGAATATAATTAAAAATAAAAAAATAAGTTACTTTGTACTTAATACATTTTACTAATTACAACTAAATTTAGATGATTGCCAAAATATCAGCTTCACGCATGATTAAATAGTCCTTTCCTTCTAATTTTAATTCAGTTCCTGAATATTTTCCGTAAAGAACTTTGTCTCCAATTGCAACAGTTATTGGTTCATCTTTTTTACCATTACCAACTGCTACAACGATTCCTTCTTGAGGTTTCTCTTTTGCTGAATCTGGGATAATAATTCCTGATGCTGTTTTAGTTTCTGCAGGAGCAGGCTCAATAACCACTCGATCTGCTAATGGTTTAATGTTTAATTGTGACATATTTGTATTTTTATTTTAATAATTGATGGTTTTAAATAAACGAAAAACGTGCCAACACACAATTTCTGCCATTATGGATAAGTTAATTTCACTCCTTAAAACAAAAATGCCAAGTTGTATGACAACTTGGCATTTAAAGTGATTTTTATGAATAATTATTTTTTGATAATCACTTTTTTCGTGAATTGTTCGTTACCTGCTTCAATCGAAACAATGTAAACACCATTTGATAAACTAGATAAATTAACTTGTTGAGATTTCGAAGAATTCAATTTGTTTGAGTAAACTGTTCTTCCTGCTAAATCTGTCACCGTAATTTTACCTGTTGTAAATGAGTTTGTAAAATCTAAATTGATTATTCCATTTGAAGGATTTGGAGAAATCGTACCTAAATCTTTTCCTTTTATATCATTTGTAGTTAAAGAACTTTCTATAGAAAAATCAGTAGAGTTAACAGCTAAGAAAACGTTATCAATAGCTTTAATCATAATTCTCGCTTTATTAGTAATTCCTAATCCTGCAGGAACTGTGAATGTATAAGAACCGTTGTTCGGAACTGATTCAGCTAAAACATAATCAAATGTTTTTCCTCCATCAACCGATAATAAAATTTTTACATTTTGTGTGTCAATACCGTTTGCATCAGTTCCTGCAACATTCCAAGTAATTGTAGCAGTGTTATCTTGTTTCCAATTTTCTGCAATTGATTGCGAAGTCACTTTGAATGGACCAAAATTTAGAAAGTTTAACTGAACATTTTGTCGAGCGGTTAATCCAACTTCAGAATTATTGTCACGAACTGTTACAGAGAAATTCATTGTACGAGGAACTGAAGGAATGACTTCCCAATTGTTTTTATCGTAATTTGAAACGTTTGACAGATATAGATTTGTTTGAAATACTAATTCATTTGAAATAATTTTTTCTAAACGAGGAAAATAGCGAATTCCAACTTTTTGTGGAGAGAATGATCTGAAATTTGGGCCTTGAGAATTAGAGGAAATAGGAGGAAGTGATTTAATAGAAGTTTCAGAAACTTCAGGATTCATCTGCTCCCAAGAATATGTTAATTGATCATTATTTGAGTCAGTGGCTAATGTTTCTAAAGCAAATGCAGTTGAAATTGGAATGTTATATTTTGTTTTCAAGTTAGAAGCTATAATAGGTGCAGCATTAGTTGTTGTAACGAATTGTCCACAATTCACATAATTTAGCACTTTTGCCATTTCTTCTAAACTTTTTGTATGGAAATATGCATCACTTTGATTTTGTACGTTTGGTGAACAGATACCAGTGTAAGCCATAATTGTAGAACCACTTCCAGGTTCAACAGAACTGTTAAGTGTACGATTACAATTGTTGTTTTGTGTATGGTAGGCACCTAATTGATGACCAATTTCGTGGGCAGTATAATCAATATCAAAAGCATCCCCAATAGGAACTATTGTACCAGTCACTCCTCCTGCTTTTGCTCTATCATTACAAACTGCTGGCGTATTGGCTAATCCATTTGAATTATTATCATCATTCACTTGAAAAAATAAATGACCAATATCGTAGTTAGCAACTCCAATAACATTATTTGTAACAGTAATATTTTCCTCAAGATTGTAATTTGCTGCAGAATTAGAATTAATATTAGGGTCTTGGAAAGAATCAGAATCAATAAAAAATAATTGATCAGTATTTGGAATTAATTCTAAAAAAACACCAACATCATTTTTTAAAACGCCATTAATTCGTGTGAGTGATAAATTGACTGCAGCTAATATTGACGCTTTCTTTTGAGCTTCTGTACCAGATGATAAATTAGCTTGTTTGATTACAAAATCTGAATACTCAGTCGTTGTTGTAATGGCTAATCTAAATTTTCTTAAACTTCCATTTTGAGTTGCTGTTCGAGAAGATTGTTTAATAGTTTCAAAATTCAAATTATCTATCCCAAGAGCACTTTCAGAAGGTTCTGTAGCACATTTGAAAGAATTTGTATTAACTAAATCTTTTTTATCATACACAATATATGACGCTTTATTTTTGGTGTAAGCGTCTATTAACACTGTTTTATTGCCGTTTGAAACTAAACCATACAAACCAAATTGAGGAGATAAACTAAAATTGATTTTCTCTGTCAAATCATTTGTATTGTATCCAGAAAAAGATTTTATATCTGGGTATTTAGTTTGTAATTCAGGAGATAAATTTGAGGTTTCTACAATACGATATGTATTAAACTTTCCGTTCTCAGTTGGAAATTTTAATAAAAAATTTTGTTGATTCGTATTGTTTAAATAGTTCACCAAATTATCATAAGCTAAGTCTAATTTAACCGATTTAGTTGGTATATGTGCTCTTGGATTTAATTGCTCTTTAGAAATATTTCCTTTCGCATTGGTAGTTTTCCAAAAGTTTTGTTGAGCAAATAAGTTTGTGCTAAATGCAAGACAAATAAGTAAATATTTAGATGTATATTTTTCCATTTTTATTTAGTTTTTACTAAAATCTTCTCTACAGATTTAGGTACAATCATCATCAATAAATTTGAAGAATCTTGTGTTTGATTAATTCCTTTTATAGGTGTTAAATGTAAATTATAAATCTTTTCATTACCAGTAATAGAATCAATATTATATGAATTAATATGTTTTTGAGGAATCAAAATTATTTGATTTTGTTCATAATCAATAACGAAACGAGGTAATGATTTATTGTAATCTTTTGGTAATGTGGCATACATGTTGTTTAATTCAGTTTCATTTTTGAAGAAATGTGTTCCTGATAATTCATATTGCGCAGAAAAAGTTGTGAGTAATTGATAATTTTCTTTTGGAATTTTCTGATATACTTTTTGACCAACACAGCTTATAAAAGTAAGTAAGATGGTTATAAATGAAACGAATGTTTTCATAATTTAGGTTTTGATAAATTTAAAGATAATATTAATCAATCAACAAAAAAAGCCTCACAATTTGTGAGGCTTGTATATTTTCTTATCAAAATTACTTCGCTGGTTGAGCTGGTAATTGATTTTGACTTGCTCCGTTTGCAGCAGGTTGCGTTGGTAAATTATTAGCTGGTGCCGTAACATTTGGCTTAATTGGTTTTATCGCATTTGGATTTTCATGCGAAGCACTTGCTCCAATAATCAATACGATTACAGCGATAAATAATCCCCAAGTTGTGTTGTCTAAGAATTTATTCGTTCTTTGAACTCCAAACATTTGGCTTCCTCCGCCACCTCCGAAAGTAGAAGATAATCCTCCTCCTTTAGGGTTTTGAGATAATACGATTAGTACTAATAATACACATAAAATCATGATAATAATCATGAAAAACTGAAATAGTCCCATTTTATTATTTAGAGTTTTTTAAATTTTCAATTTCTTTAATTCGATTTGCAAATAAACTATTTTTTTCTGGATATTTCAAAATTAATATCTTATAAGCTTTAATTGCCTTATCATATTTTTTTTGCTCAATATAAATTTGAGCCAAAGTTTCGGTCATCAAATCCGAATATTCTTCCGTATTCTGAACGAAATTTGATGGTGTGTTAACTGGTGTAATATCCGTTTTTTTCATCGGAACGATTTTCGGATTTTTTTCCAAAAAGTCATCAATCAACTTATATTTTATTTCTCTTTCTGCAATTTCTTGCTCTTCCTCAATCTCTTGTTGAGTTTTTGATTGAGAAGGAACTTTCTTCAACCAATCCGAAAAAGAGAACGTCGAATCATCCGAATTATTTTCAATGATTTCTACTTTTTCTTCAATCGTTTCAGGTTCAGATTCTTCAATTACCTCCGCATTTTCAGACAATCCTTCTATAATTTCTTCTTCCTGATTATCTTCAATTGTTTCAATTACCTGCTGAGGTTCAGATTCAATAATTTCAATTCCAGAAGTTTGTTGAACAGCATTTTCGATATCATTCTCAGAAGTTAAATTTTCTTCTTTCGAATTATTTTCTACCACAACTTTATTCGTGATTTCAGCAACTTCGTTCAATTCTTCATCCGAAATAATATCAACAACATGATCTGTTCTCAATTCAGATTCTTCTGTATCATTTTCGATCATTTCGTCTACAATATCTTCATTGATTTCTTCTGAATTAGTTTCAGAAACAACTTCAATTTCTTGGTTTAATTCTTCTTCTTTTTCTTCAATGATTTCATCAATAACTTCAACTGTTTCGTTATTGTTTTCGATGATTTCAGAAGTAGAATTTTCTAAAATTGGTTCAGAAATAATTTCGTTTTCAACTAATTCTTCCATTATTTCTTCTTCCATTTCAGGAGAAATAGTTTCAGTTTTTGTTTGAATTTCTTTTTGAATTGGTTCTGAATTGATGTAATGATACAAATCGACACGATTGCTACTGTGAATTGAAGTTTTGTTCAAATAATCCTCAAAAGAAGGATGATTTTCCTTTTTTAAACCATAAAGTAATAAAGCGCGCAATGTGTAGAAATACGGATATTTTTCTACCTCTTTTTTAAGAAGTGGAATGTCCGATTTCTCAACTTCGTACGGATGTGCTACTAAATATTCAATTCTGGTCATTGCTCAAATATAAGGTTATTTTTTTACCAATCCATCGCAATAGACGCAAAAACTTGGTCGCGAATATCATCAATAATTAAAGGAACAATTGACGATTCTACAGCGCTTAACATTGCATTTCCGTCATATAATTGGAAAGCAGAAAATGTTCTGTCATAACTTTTTGATTCGTCTTTATTGTTGATGTATCGAACTTTTACATAAATCGTCAAACGGTTTTTTGCCGCAATATCATTTGATTGAATTGCTTCTGGAACAACATCGTATCCCGTAATTTCACCTTCGATAATTAAGTCAGAATTTTCATTCGAATTTAACTTTAACTTCGTTCTACTTCTAAAAATATCTTGAATCGCAATCGTTAAATCTTGACTCAAAGTAGGATTTTGTTGAGGTGCGTAATTCGGAAAAGTTGCCACATAAATTGTGTTCCAATCTGGTTGAATTGCTGCTCCCGAAAGTGAATATTTTATACATCCTGTTAAACTAAAAATAGCAAAAATACTAAGGACGAATAGTTTTATTTTGTTCATATTACAAATGATATTGTTTGATTTTTCGGTACAATGTTCGCTCAGAAATTCCCAATTCGTCAGCCGCCATTTTACGTTTTCCTTTGTGTTTTTCCAACGCCAATTTTATCATTTCCTTTTCATTATCTTGCAACGAAAGAGATTCTGGTTCTTCGATTGGACTTACATCATATACATCGTTCGAATAATCGTATTGCGATTGTTGATAATTTGGTGTAATTGGAGCAGATTTCGTTGGAACCAAATTATATTGACTTGGCACAAAATCTTCTTCTGGTTCGTTTTGATCTTGATAAACGCGCTGAATCAATTCTTGTGTATTGCCATTAAAATCTTCAACATCTTTGTGTTTGATTAAATCTAATGTTAAAGCACGTAAATCGTTCAAATCTTTTTTCATGTCCAATAAAACTTTGAACAATAATTCACGTTCCATAAAATCAGAAGAACTTCCATCTTTCGATTTATTTGTTACCGTCAACATTGTTG
Organism: Empedobacter falsenii; assembly: GCF_019308355.1. Classification (GTDB taxonomy): domain Bacteria; phylum Bacteroidota; class Bacteroidia; order Flavobacteriales; family Weeksellaceae; genus Empedobacter; species Empedobacter falsenii_B. The sequence goes on from NZ_JAAGKM010000012.1 coordinate 43,569, forward strand.
AATTATTGGGTAATAATTCCATGATTTTTTCTAACGAAATCACACGGTCTTTTTCCACAACAGAAACTTGTTCAGCAAAATTTCTTAATTGACGCACATTTCCCGGCCAAGGATAATTCGCAATATAATTTTGGGCTTCTGGAGAAAGCTCAATATGCGGCATTCTGTATTTATTTGCAAAATCTGAAGCAAATTTTCGGAACAATAAATTAATATCTTCCTTACGCTCGCGCAAAGCAGGAATATCAATTTGAACTGTATTTAATCGATAATATAAATCTTCACGAAATTTACCTTTTTCAACAGCTTCTTTCAATTTTACATTCGTTGCAGCAACAACACGAACATTTGTTTTTTGAAGTTCCGAAGAACCAACTTTCATAAATTCACCCGACTCTAAAATACGCAATAAACGCACTTGTGTAGCTAAAGGCAATTCACCAACTTCATCTAAGAAAATAGTTCCACCATCTGCTACTTCAAAATAACCTTTACGTGTTTGTGTAGCGCCTGTAAAAGCACCTTTTTCGTGTCCAAATAATTCAGAATCGATTGTTCCTTCTGGAATCGCACCACAGTTCACTGCAATATAATTGTTGTGTTTGCGTGCAGATTGATTGTGAATAATTTTCGGAATAAATTCTTTACCTACACCACTTTCTCCGATAACAAGAACAGAAATGTCTGTAGGTGCAACCTGAATCGCCTTTTCTAAAGCACGATTCAAGGCTATATTATTTCCAATGATTCCAAAACGTTGTTTGATAGTTTGTAAAGAATCCATTTTTTTATTTTTTAGGTTTTTGAAAAATGATCTATCAAATTTCAATTATTGTCTTATTAAAACCGTCATTTCGAGTAAAATTCTTTAGAATTTTGTATCGAGAAAAAGGTTTTAAACTATTAAAATTCTATTCTCGATACAATTTTTAATCATTTCATTTATAAAAATCACTCGAATTGACGAATTTTATTTTTAGTATACAATTGACGGATTGATTGTTTATCCTTCTATCATTTCACCAATCAAAGTAGCCGTTGTACAGCTATTTGCTTTTACGTTTACAAAATCTCCTATTTTAGTTCCTTCTACTTTAGGGAAAACTAAAACCGCGTTTTGTGTATTACGTCCGTACCAGAAATTTTCGTCACGTTTAGAGTTTCCTTCAATCAAAACTTCATGAGTTTTTCCAACATAACTATTCATACGCTCTGCAGAGTGTTTTTGTTGCATTTCGATGATTTCTTGTAAACGACGTTTTTTATCTTCTGGTAAAACATCATCAGGCATTTTTTTGTGCGCTGGCGTTCCTGGACGCTCAGAATAAGCGAACATATAACCGAAATCATATTTCACATATTCCATTAACGATAATGTATCTTGATGTTCTTCTTCTGTTTCGCCACAGAAACCTGCAATCATATCGTGAGATAAAGCACAATCTGGAACGATACGTCGAATTTTATCAATCAATTCGAAATATTCTTCACGAGTATGTTGACGATTCATACGTGCTAAGACAGTAGTAGAACCCGATTGAACAGGTAAGTGAATGTATTTACAAATATTTTTGTGTTTCGCCATCATTTGCAATACGCCTTCTTCCATATCTTGTGGATTAGAAGTTGAAAAACGTAAACGAATGTTAGGAAACTGCGTAGCAACCATGTCTAATAATTGAGCAAAATCTACAGCAGTCGCTTTCTGAATATCAGTTGCATTTTTGAAATCTTTTTTTGGTCCTCCACCATACCATAAATATGAATCGACATTTTGACCTAAAAGTGTAATTTCTTTATAACCAGATTCTGCTAATTCTTTACACTCATTCAAAATTGAGTGCGGATCACGAGAACGCTCACGACCACGTGTAAAAGGTACAACACAGAACGTACACATGTTATCACAACCACGAGTAATCGTAACGAAAGCTGTAACGCCATTTCCTCCTAAACGAACAGGAGAAATTTCTGCGTAAGTTTCTTCTTTTGATAATTGTACATTTACCGCATCACGACCATCTTCTACATCGTTGATTAAGTTTGGTAAATCGCGGTAAGCATCAGGTCCAACAACGATATCAACTAAATGTTCTTCTTCAAGAAATTTATGTTTCAAACGTTCCGCCATACAACCCAAAACACCAATTTTAAGACTTGGATTTTGTTTTTTGATCGCGTTTAATGTTCCTAAACGTTTACGAACTGTTTGTTCCGCTTTTTCACGAATAGAACAAGTGTTTAAAAGAATTAAATCTGCTTCGTCAACTTTTTGAGTGGTTTGATAACCTTCGTTATTTAGAATAGATGCAACAATTTCACTATCCGAGAAATTCATTTGACATCCGTAACTTTCTAAGAATAATTTCTTTGTTGCATTACGAGTAGGAGCAGTCATCAAAGCCTCTCCTTGTCTTGCTTCATCTATATGTTTTTCTTCTGTATGCATTCTAAAATGGATATTTTATCGTGCAAAAATAATAAATCTATGTGACATATTGGCAGTAAAATTTTCTTTTGCATTTTATTAACATTTTGTAGATTTGAGGAAATCTAAAAAAATATAAAACTATGGATGATAGAATTAGACAAAGAATAGAAGAAATTAAGCAACGGGGAGTTAATATAAACGTTGGAGATATTTTTTCAAAATCATGGGAAATTTTTTCGGGAATCGCATTATATGCAATTCTTGCAATTGTAATAACATTCGCAATTAGTTTCATGATTAATTTCTTCTTAGGATTAATCATTTCAGCACCAACTATGGTTATTAATGATCCATCTGATTTAAATGAAGTGTTTGCAGAAGCATCATCTCCTTTAGCGTGGGTGAGTAATATTGTTAGTATTGTAGTTGCAGCAGCTTTAGCACCGATTACAGTAAGTATTTTGACAATGGCTAAAAAATTTAATAAACATCAAAATCCTGATTTTTCAGATTTGTTTGTTCATTATAAAGATGGAAAATTTGGTGTGATTTTTACAACATATTTAGCTGTTCAATTTTTAGGATTCATAGGTATTTTATTATGTATTGTACCTGGATTTATTTTCTATGTTACATCAATACTAGCAATTCCTTTTGTATTGTTTACAAGTTTTACTACAACGGAAGCTATAAAATCAAGTGTAAGTATTTTATTTAAAAACTTCGGATCAGCATTTGTTTTTTGTTTGGCTTGTTTTGGAGTTGCAATTTTAGGCGTACTTGCTTGTGGAGTTGGATTATTAGTAGCAATGCCTCTAATTTATATTGCTACATATGTTTTATATGAAACAGTTATAGGAACAGAAGACAATGAACAATCAGAAATAGACCAAATAGGAACAGATATTTACAAGGATAATCCTTACATGAAATAGACAAAATTATGAAGCAGTTGAAAATCATTTTTGGCTGCTTCATTTTTTTGTTATTAATTTTGCAGAAATTTTTTAAGAAAACAATATGTCTAAAAATCTCGTTATTGTTGAGTCCCCAGCAAAAGCTAAAACCATTCAAGGTTTTTTAGGTGATGATTTTATCGTGGAATCAAGTTTTGGTCACGTGGTCGATTTACCAAAGAAAGGAATGGGAATCGAAATCGAGAATCATTATAAGCCAATATACGAAGTAACACCTGATAAAAAGGAGGTTGTAAGTAAACTGAAAAAATTGTCTTCGAAAGCCCAAACAATTTGGTTAGCATCCGATGAGGACCGCGAAGGAGAAGCAATTTCTTGGCATTTGTATCACGTTCTTGGATTAGAAAAGAAAGATACAAAACGTATTGTTTTTAATGAAATTACAAAAAAAGCGATTCAACGTGCGGTAGAAAATCCACGTCAAATTGATGAGAATTTGGTTGATGCACAACAAGCTCGTCGTGTTTTGGACAGATTAGTTGGTTTCGAAATGTCGCCAATTTTATGGAAAAAAATCAAACCAGGCTTATCTGCAGGTCGTGTTCAATCAGTTTCTGTTCGATTAATTGTTGAACGTGAAAAAGAAATTCAAAATTTTGTTCCAGTTTCGTCATATAAATTCATTGCAATTTTCGAAACAAATGAGGGAAGAACATTAAAAGCAGTTTTAACAAAAGAATTTTCTACGTTAAAAGAAGCCGAAGATTTCTTAGAAACATGTGTTGGAGCAGATTTTAAAGTAAATGATTTACAAAAGAAACCAGCAAAACGTACACCTTCAGCACCATTTACAACATCAACTTTGCAACAAGAGGCATCTCGTAAATTAGGTTTTTCAGTTTCAAGAACGATGCGTGTCGCACAACAATTATACGAATCTGGACATATCACATATATGAGAACAGATAGTGTAAATTTGTCTGATGACGCTTTAACAGCGGTAAAAGCTGAGATAGAATCTGCTTACGGAAACAAATATGTTGAGATAAGAAAATACAAAAATAAAAATTCATCTGCACAAGAAGCGCACGAGGCGATTCGTCCAACACATTTCGAAAATCATTCGATTAATGCAGACGATTCAATGCGAAAATTGTACGAATTAATTTGGAAACGTACAGTTGCTTCTCAAATGGCAAATGCAGAATTGGAACGAACTATTATTGATATTGATAACAACAAAAACAACTTTATTTTCCAAGCGAAAGGAGAAGTAATTGTGTTTGATGGTTTCTTAAAAGTATATCAAGAATCGTTTGACGAAGAAGATGCAGATGACGATAAAGTATTATTGCCAAATGTAAAAGTTAATGAGCAATTGAAAGCAGATGAAATAAACGGTACTGAACGTTTTTCTCGTCCTGCGGCTCGTTATACAGAGGCATCTTTGGTGAAAAAATTAGAAGAATTAGGAATTGGTCGTCCGTCAACTTATGCACCAACGATTTCTACAATCCAAAATAGAGGTTATGTGGAAGTTGGTGAATTGGATGGTCAAGAACGAAAATATAATACCTTAACGTTAATCGATAATCAAATCAAAAAAGTTCAACAAAAAGAAATTTTTGGAGCTGATCGTCGCAAATTAATGCCAACTGATATCGGAATCGTGGTAAATGATTTCTTGGTTGATTATTTTACGAATGTGATGGATTACGATTTTACGGCACGTGTTGAAAATAGTTTTGATGATATTGCAGAAGGTAAATTGAATTGGACAAAAATGATTGATGAATTTTATACGAAATTTCATCATGTTGTAGAAGATGTTCAAGAAAATGCAGATCGTGCAACTGGAGAACGCGAATTGGGAATTGACCCTGTTTCGGGTAAAAAAGTGCATGCACGTATTGGACGTTTTGGACCAATGATTCAGATTGGTGAAGCAGAAGATGAAGAAAAACCTCGTTTTGCAAGTCTTCAAAAGCATCAATCTATTCATAATATTACCTTAGAAGAGGCAATGAAATTGTTCGAATTACCAAAAACTTTGGGTGAGTATAAAGCGCACGAAGTAGAAGTGAATATTGGACGTTTTGGGCCTTATGTGAAATTTGATGATAAATATATTTCGATTCCGAAAGAGGAAGATCCAATGGATTTATCATTTGATCGTGCAGTAGAATTAATTGAAGAAAAATTAAAAGCTGATGCACCGATTGCACAATACGAAGGGTATGATGTAACAAAAGGAAAAGGACGTTTTGGACCATTTATCAAATGGAATGAATGGTTTATTAATGTTCCAAAAAAATACGATTTCGATCATTTATCTCAAGCTGATATTATCGAATTGATTGAAGATAAAAAACGTAAAGAATCTGAACGTGTGGTACGCGAATGGGCAGAACAGGAAATTCGTTTGGAGAAAGCACGTTGGGGACGTTATAATTTGATTCAAGGAAAAATAAAAGTTGAGTTATCGAAAGAGACGAATCCAGAAGCGTTGACTTTGGCTGAGGTTGAAAAATTAATAGAAGCTGCGAAACCTAAAAAGAAAGCAGTGACTAAAAAAGCGCCTGCAAAAAAGACAACTGCGAAGAAAACGACAACTAAAAAAACAACGACTAAAAAGTAATAATGTACAACGACTTTTTAAAACCCGTTTCTGAAGAATTACAAGATTTTGCTAAATCTTGTAATTCTTTTGCGTTAGGACAAGCTATAAAATTTCGCGAAGATGTTATCGAAAGCGATGAAAAATCGAACGATAAAATTGCGATTATTGGTGTGACAGAATCTCGTTCGAAACAAAAAGATTTGATCGAAGATGTAGATTTTAGCCTTGTTCGTACACAATTGTACGAATTGCAAATGGGAAATTGGTCGATAGATTTGTACGATTTTGGCGATGTTGTTTATTATGATGATAAAGCCGAAACCGAAAAAGTTTTTAGAGAAGTTACCAACGGATTAATTCGTGATGGATATGTTGTTGTTATTTTGGGTGGAAACCCAAGTTTAGGTTATCAACAATATCGTGCTTATGACGAAATTGTTGATAAAGTTTATTACTTAACAATCGATCATAAATTACGATTAGGAAAAGATGAAGCACAAACAACAGAGAATAATTATTTAACAAAAATTATTTCGAATGAGCCTTTCAATTTATTGGATTATACGAATATCGGTTTTCAAACGTATTTTGTTGCTCAAGAAAAATTAGATTTGTTAGATCAGTTAAATTTTGATGCTGTTCGTTTGGGTGTGATTTCTGAAAATGTAAAAGAAATAGAACCTTATTCGAGAGATGCAAATGCGGCTTTGCTTAATTTATCGAGTTTACAAGGTTCGGATTTCTCTTCTTCAAAAAATATGACGCCAAATGGATTTACTTCACGAGAAATTTGTGCGTTAACAAGATATTTAGGTTTCAGCAATAAATTGACTTCACTTTACGTTTGTGATTATATCGAAAATTATAAAAAATTAGATCATCTATTAATTTCGCAGATGATTTGGTATTTTATTGATGGAAAAAATCACCGTCCAGAGATAAAAAGTTTTGAGGATACACAATATTTTGAGAAAATTTTTGTTCCTACAGAAGGATACAATTATATTTTTTACCGAAATATATTAACCAATCAATTGTGGATAGAAGTTGATAACACTGTTGATGGAGAGCGAAAATTTGAAATTATTCCGTGTTCAGAAAAAGATTATGAGCAAGCCTTGAATGGAGAAATACCGAATAGGTGGTGGAAATATTTCAAAAAATTTTATTAAAAAATAAAGAACAATTTTAAAAATCAATTAATAAATTGCCTTAATTTGTAGCCTTATTAATTGAGAACTAAAAGTATAAAACCTGTATAAAAATAAATCTATAACAGAATGAATAGAATTTTGGTAAGTGCATTGTTGCTATCTCTTTCTTTATCATCATGTAAAATGTTGAAGAACAGAGGGAGTAGTGATAGAAATGATGGACAAATAGTTTCGAAAACATCTTCGGCTTGGACGCCAGTTCGTCCAAAAGGAATGGTTCCGATTCCGAGTGGATCGTTTGTTTTAGGACAAACCGATTACGATTTTACAAAAACAAATGATGCTCCAGTAAAAACGGTTACTGTTACAGGTTTCTTTATGGATGATACAGAGATTACAAACTCTGAGTATCAGTATTTTGTAAATTATGTAAAAGATTCTATCGCTCGTACTGCTTTGGCAAACAAGGCAGAAACTTTAGGTTTTGACCCTATGAATCCAAATAATGGAGCAGGAGGTATTGGTGATTATGCATATATTTCTGGTTCACAAGATGGACAAGGGACGCCATATGATGAATATATTAAAAACAGTAATACAGGTCGTGATGGTCAATCTTTAGATGGTAAGAAATTAAATTGGAAACAGCGTTTGGAGTGGGATAAATACAAATATCCAGATGTAGATTATGCTGAGGTTATGGAAGGATTATATTATCCTCCAGAAGAGCGTATGAATGGAGAAAGACGTATTGATACGCGTAAATTAAACTATTCTTATGTGACAGTTGATCAAACTGCTGCAGCAAAAAAACGTGGTACTTTCCGTGTAGATTTTCGTAAAGAATTTAGTTTAAACATTTATCCTGATACAACAGTTTGGGTAAGAGATTTCAACTATTCGTACAATGATCCAATGCACCAAGACTATTTTTGGCATAAAGCTTATGCAAATTATCCTGTTGTAGGTGTTAACTGGAATCAAGCAACAGCTTTTTGTGATTTCCGCACAAGATATCATAACACAGCATTGAATAATAAAAAGAAAAGAGGAAGTCAAGTAAAAGTTATTAGTTACCGTTTACCAACAGAAATTGAGTGGGAATACGCAGCGAAAGGTGGTTTAGAAAATGCACCTTATCCTTGGGGAGGTCCTTATTTAACAGATGATAGAGGTTGTTATCTAGCGAACTTCAAACCAAAACGTGGAGATTATTTAGAAATCAACGATGGCAAGAAAACTGGTTACATGTATACGGCTCCTATAAAAACATTCCGTGCGAATGGATATGGTCTTTATGACATGGCTGGTAACGTAGCTGAATGGACAAGTTCTCCGTATAACAGATCATCTTATACAATGTCTTCATCACTTAATCCGTCAATTACAATGTCTGGAGAAGTAAATAGAAGTGTAAGAGGAGGATCTTGGAAAGATGTTGGATATTTATTAATGACTTCAGCAAGAGATTGGGAACACAAAGATTCTGCAAGAAGTTTCATCGGATTCCGTACAGTTCAATCTTTCCCAGAAGGATCAAAAGTAAATTTTAGAAAAACCAAATAACCTAATTAATAAAACAATTTAATAAAAAGCACTCTTATGGCAGTACAAGCTTCAAAACAAGAACGTCTTACAAATTTTTTGTATAATTTCTTTGCCGCAGTAGTAATTATCGGGGCATTATGTAAAATTACGCACACGAATTTAGGACCAATATCAGCCAATTTAATCTTAACAATCGGATTAGTAGCTGAAGCATTCGTCTTCTTTTATTCAGCATTTTTCGATAAACCTCAAGGAAGCTATGAATGGGAAAAAGCTTATCCAGAATTATTAAATGGAGAACCAGTACAAAGAAAAACTGCTGCTGTTGCAACTGCAGGAAATAATTTAACTGCTGAGTTAGACAAAGTATTAGCAGATGCAAAATTAGATAAAGAAGTTTTCGAAAGATTACGTGGTTCTTTAGATAAATTTGGTTCAGCTGTTAACGAATTAAACACAACAACATCAGCTGTCGCTTCAACAGAACAATATAGCAACGAAATTGCAAAAGCATCAACTAACATCAGCCAATTAAATGCTGTATATGCTGAGCAAATTGTAAATAGCCAAAAACAAGTAGAATTAAATAAACAATTTATCGAAGAAATGCAAAAATCTTCAGGTAGTTCAGAGCAATTCTTGAAAGAAATGCAAGAGCTTTCTGCTAACATTAATGCATTAAACAAAGTATACGGAGGTATGCTTTCTGCAATGAAAAACAACTAATACATTGCTCCGATAAATTAAACTAATTATTCATTAATTCTATAAATTATTATGGCAGGAGGTGGTAGACTAACCGGACGTCAGAAGATGATTAACCTGATGTATCTCGTGTTCATTGCAATGATGGCTTTGAACGTGGATCGTGAGGTGTTGAGATCTTTCGAAACGATAAATACTTCTTTAGAGTCAACAACGACTTTAACGAAAACAAATAACGATACCTTCTATGGTCAAATTGATCTAAAAGCGAAGGATGATCCAACTTATGCAAAAACTCAAGCTGAGGCTGCAGAAGTTAAAAAGCAAACAAATGATTTTGTTGCTTATATCGATGGATTGAAAAAAGAATTAGCTGGTGCTGATTTTATTTCTGGATCAGAAGATACAGATTACAATGCATTGTCTAATACAGAGCCTGTTGTATCTTTATTCTTTAAAGGAAAAGGAGGTGACAAAGGAAATGAGAAAGCACAAGAGTTTACAAACAAAATTGATGGTTTCAGAAATTTCTTAATGACTTTTGCAAAACAAAGTCCTGATGCTAAAAATGCGGAAGCTCGTATCAACGAATTTTTTGGAACAACTCCAAAATCGAAGAAACAAAGTTGGATGCAAGAAAAATTCTATGATCAACCAATGGTTGCTTCTTTAACGAATTTATCGAAAATGCAAATGGATGCTCGTACAGAAGAAGGTAACTTAGTGAGAGCATTATTATCTGGTAAATTAGAAGAAAAAATCGAATTGGATGCTTTCCAAGGTTTATTCTTATCTCCAGGTGTTGTTAAAGTCGGAGATGAAGCTGTTCTTAATGTAGTTTTAGGAGCTTACGATAATTCAATCAAAGGTTCTGTTTCTACAAGTGTTGGTTCTGCTACTGTTGTTGATGGTAAAGCATCTATTAAGCTGAATACATCTGCAGTTGGTATGCATCAATTAACAGGTAACATTACATACGTATCGAATGGAAAAACGAAAACGGTAGCCATAGCACCTTCAACTTATCAAGTTGTTGCACAAACATTAGATAAAAAAGCTGCTGAGATTATTGAAAAAGATCCAACAGGAGGTTCTATTGTTGCAGATAATTTACGTGTAGTTTATCGTGGAGTATCTAATCCAATTTCAGCAACAATTAACGGTGCAAACGGACCTGTTAGTTTAAGTGCTTCTTCTGGAAGTCCTTCTGGAGCGGGAGCTAACAAATGGAATTATACGCCTGGAGGAGGAAACGAAGTGGTGTTTACGGCATCTGCAAGAGCAAGTTCTGGTAAAACATTATCAGTTCGTGAAACATTCCGTATCAAACCAGTTCCACCAGCACGTGGTGTTATTTTAGGAAATACAAGTCCAGCTATTCCAGATAATGGAATTGCAGCGCAAACAATTCGTGTAGATTGGCCAGATTTCTTATTCCCAATTTCAGGTGAAGTAACATCTTTCAATGTTAAAGTTCCTGGTCAGGCAACGGCTCGTGTTTCTGGAAATAAAATGTCAGGAGCAGCTGGAGTTATTTCGAAAGCGAAAAAAGGTGATATTATTGGTGTTTTCGATATTAAATATCGTACAAATTCAGGAGCAACTGGAGAAGCATCATCTATCGCAATTCAAGTACAATAATTTAAAAAGTAAAAATTTAAAATATGAAGTATCTTTTGTTTGGTTTAATGAGTTTTTTCTCAACTCTTACAATGGCGCAAAATGTTCTTAACGCTGTTTCGCCAGAACAGTTAAGAAAAGACCGCGAAAATAAAACAAGAGTTGATGAAGCTGGAGATACAGTAAGTACGGCTCAAGATCCTATGAAATATGGTTTTATCGAAGATAAAGATGTTTTATGGTCGAAAGTTGTATGGGAAGTAATTGATTTGAATGAGCGTCTAAATCAACCTTATTATAGATCTGGTGATGAGTTAGTGCAAAATTCTAAATCATTATACGATGTATTGGTTGACGGAGTTCGTAGCAAAAAGATTAGAGAAGTTTACGATGATGAGTACTTTCAAACTAAAATGAGTTATGAGCAAATTATGGCTCGTAATGAGAAGAAAGATACACAACAGTATTACTACGATATGAAAGCTGCTGGAGAAACTCCTGACGAAGCTGCTATTTTTAATTATAAAATTAAATCTGACGATATCAAAATGGTAAAAACGAAAGGTCTTTGGTATATCGACCGTCGTTTAGGAGAATTAAAATATCGTTTGTTAGGTTTAGCAATTATGGGGCCTGATGCGCAATCGTTAGGAACAGAATTTGCTGACGGAGCTTACGTAGATTTATTTTGGATTTGGTATCCTGATGCTCGTAATGTTTTGGTGAATGCAACAGTATTTAATCCAAGTAATTCAAATTCGGCAATTACATACGATGAGATGTTAAATGCACGCAGATTTAGTTCTGTTATTTATAAAGCTCAAACAATGTATGGAACGAAAATGATTGATGATTACATTCCAAATGATGCGAAAGGTCAATTAGAAGAACATCATAAAATTAGAAATTCTATTATTCAGTCAGAAGCTGATATGTGGAATTACTAATCAGAATACAATAAAAAAACTCCAATCATTTGATTGGAGTTTTTTTTATTTAAATTAGGTCGATTAAAAACATAATGATGAAAAGTATTATTTTACTACAACACTATTTGTTTCAATTAATAGTTTTGGACAAGCAAAAACTCTTTCTAATTCTATTAAAAAATCAACAACTAAATTAGACGAAAGCGAAAAAAGAATCACCTTAAGAGACTTTGTAGAGAATATCTATATTAATGCTCTAAATACTTTTGAAGGAGAAAAAATAGTTTAATTTTTCTACAATGTTTTTTTTCAGAATTTAGTTAATCCTTAAAATCTAAAATAGATACCTTTGTAAGCAAATTTTAGAAATTGAAAAAAGTAGAATATATCATCGTTGGTCAAGGTGTTGCAGGGAGTTGTATGGCGATGAAATTGTTGCAGGAAAAGAAATCTTTTGTGGTGATTGATAATCATTTTCACAAAGCATCGGCGATTGCTGCTGGAATTTTTAATCCTGTTGTGCTAAAACGTTTTTCAATTGTTTGGAATGCGACAAAACAAATTGAAAGATTGCGCGAAGTTTTTGGTGATTTCGAACAATTATTAAACAAAAAATATATCTACAATTTTCCAGTTTATAGAATTTTTAATGACGAACAAGAGAAAAAAACGTGGTTGAAAAAAGCGACAACTCATCCAGATTTGATTGATTATTTAGCAACTGATACAGAACAATTGAATGATTTTTCTTCAATAAATTCTCCGATAGGTTCTGGCGAAGTTTTGCATACAGGCCGTGTTGATTTGACAAATCTTTTGGCTGATTTTAAAAATTATTTAGTCAAAAATGATTTGTTTCTTGATGAAACTTTTGATTTTAATGAATTAAAATTAGAGGATAATCAAACGAGCTATAAAAAAATCGAAGCAACTAAAATAATTTTTGCCGAAGGTTATAATATTTTGAACAATCCTTATTTCAAAAATTTACCTATAATTGGTGTAAAAGGCGAAGTGTTGAGAATTAAAACAGAAGCTAATTTACCTGAAGCAGTTGTGAAAGGAAAAGAATTTTTGATGCCTTTAGAAAATAATCAATATTTTGTAGGCGCAACTTACGATCGTGATCATGTGAATTATGAAAATACTGAGGATGCAAAACAATATTTGGTTGAAGGTGTTCAGAATTTTTTTAAAGATGATTTTGAAGTTGTGGAACAACATGCGTCAATTCGTCCAACGGTTGTGGATCGTCGTCCAATTATAGGAGCGCATCCAACGCATCAACAATTGATTTGTCTAAATGGAATGGGAACGCGTGGGACAATGTTAGCGCCTGTGATGGTGGATGATTTGTACGATTTTTTAGAAAATAATCAACTAATTGACAAAGAAGCGAACATTGCACGTTTCTATGATCGATTTTAAACCTATTTTGAATGAAAAAATTTGACATAAAAATATTTGCAATTCAACTTGTAGCAAGCGTTTTGTTATTTTTAGGAATTCAACAATTTTACGTCTTGGCTGAATTAGATTTGATTGAATTAATTCATTCAATGGGAAAAGATAATTTTGCCTTTTTGGTTAGAAAAAGTGACGAATTCGGAATCAGCGAAAAACTGAAACATTTAGCTACAATGAAAACAATTTTGAGTTTTGTAGGTATTGTTTTGGCGTATATTTTATGTTCAGTAATTAATCATAAACGCAATTACGATTGGAAAATGTCTGTAATTATAGTAGTATTGTGTTTTTTAGTTTTTCAATTCAGATTAATGAACCTTCCAATTAATTTTATTGCAACCAAAAATCTCGCATTGGCTTATTTTGTGCCAGCAACTTTTTCGATTTTAATCAGTTTTGTATTGTATTTTTTGAGTTATCGTTTAAAACCTTAAAAAAAATCAATGCAAAATTCTACAATTAGCATTAATATTTTTAGCTTCTTTTATAAAAGTTAAAGCTAATTGTTCATCGTTAACATCAATTGTTATTGAATGTCCATCTAATAATTTGTCAACATTACTTTTAGCAACTTTTAATGATATTTTTAGTAAGTCAATTTGTAGATGTGTTAAAGTGACTTTTTGAAATCCTTCATTCCAGCCATCAAATATTATCTTCATAAGTGATTTTAAATATTGTTAAAAATAGAAATGAATACTTGTTTTAAGTTCTAATGCTTTATGAAATATATTAATAATATTTTCACATTCAGGATATGTTTTCTTCAATTGATTATAAGTGTTTTCAATTAAAACTAAATTATTAATTTTTTCGTCTTCATAATCGTCAATTATTGAATTACAAGTTTGATTAATTAAATCAAAAACACCTTTCTTCCATAAAATATTAAATTCTGATTCATTTAACCTAATTTCGATTAATTCGTTTGGAGAAGCTGTATCATAATCTAATTTTAATTCAGCTTCTTTATTAATAGGAACAATAATAATTTTACTCATAATCATTAATTGAAAGGTGATTGTTATTTTTAAAACACTTTCACAATATACTACTTATAGTTTTGAGATAAGTTTTCATCTAACAAAAAACATTGTATTTTTGCAAAATGTTATTAGTACAAAATTTAGGAGTTTATTTTGCGGGTAGATATTTATTCGAAAACGTTTCGTTCCGCATCAACAAAGGAAACCGTGTTGGTTTGGTAGGGAAAAATGGAGCAGGAAAATCTACTTTGCTTAAAATTTTAGCCAAAAGTCAGCAATCTTCAGAAGGTGAAGTTGTTTACGAAGGCGACGTTACAATCGGATATTTATCGCAAGATATTGATTTTGTACAAGGAAGAACGGTTTGGCAAGAAGCGGATTCTGCTTTTGAGCAATTGGTTGAAATTCAAGAACGTATTGATTTTGTAAACAAAGAATTAGCTGAAAGAACAGATTACGAATCGGACGAATATGGAAAATTAATTGAAGATATTTCTCATTTAACAGAACGTTTCGGACTTTTAGGTGGTTACACAAAAGATGCTGAAATCGAACAAATTTTAATTGGTTTAGGATTCAAAAATTCAGATTTTCATCGCCCAACAGAAGAATTTTCTGGAGGTTGGAGAATGCGAATTGAATTGGCAAAACTATTGTTGCAAAAACATGATGTAATGCTTTTAGATGAGCCTACCAACCATTTGGATATCGATTCGATTGTTTGGTTAGAAGATTTCTTGAAAGATTATCCTGGAGCTGTTGTGTTGGTTTCGCACGACCGTCAATTTTTGGATAACGTAACTAATCGTACAATCGAAATTGCAAATCGCCACATTTCTGATTTTAAAGCGAATTATACGCGTTATTTAGAATTGCGTGAAGATCGTCGCGAAAAATTAGAGCAAGCACAGAAGAATCAAGAGCAAATGATTAAGCACACGGAAGATTTAATTTCAAAATTCCGTGCAAAAGCTAATAAAGCTTCGATGGCGCAATCATTAATCAAAAAATTAGATAAAATAGAACGCATCGAAATTGAAAATGATGATGTAACGAAAATGAATATCCGTTTTGTGGATGCTGTTCAGCCAGGTAAAATTATTTTCGAGTTAGATGATGTAGGTGTTGCTTTTGGTGATCATCAAGTTTTTGATCATGTTTCTTTTTATGTTAATCGAGGAGAAAAAGTAGCTTTTGTTGGTCAAAATGGTCAAGGAAAAACGACTTTATCGCGTGCGATTATCAACGAACAAGAGCATTCAGGCAAAATAAAACATGGACATAATGTAGAAATCGGATATTTTGCCCAAAATCAAGCACATGTTTTGAATGATAAATTAACGGTTTTAGAAGAAGCAGAAAATTCTGCAACAGAAGAAACACGTAAACATGTTCGCGATTATTTAGGTGCATTTATGTTTGGTGGTGATGCTGTTGAGAAAAAAGTTTCGGTTCTTTCGGGAGGTGAGCGAAATCGTTTGGCGTTGTGTAAATTATTGTTACGTCCATTCAATGTATTAATCATGGATGAGCCAACGAACCACTTGGATATTGTATCAAAAGAATTGTTGAAAAAAGCTTTACAAAAATATTCTGGAACTTTGATTTTAGTATCTCATGACCGTGAATTTTTAGAAGGTTTAGTAGATAAAGTGTTCGATTTCCGTAATGGTCAAGTGAAAGAATATCTTTCTGGAATTGATGATTATTTGGCGCAAATAAAAGCGGGAAGTTTCCGTGAAGTGGAGAAAGGAAATAGTTTGGCTGCACGAAAAGAAGAGAAACCGATTGAGGTTAAAATAGAACAAGCGAAAAGAGTTTTATCTTTTGAGGAAGAGAAAGAGCAAAAACGTCTTAAAAATAGATTGTCAAGAATAGAAACGGAGATTTCTGATTTAGAGACGAAGATTGCCGATTTAGAAAATAAGTTGCATGCAGGTTCGCAAACGCAACAAGAATTAGATAAATACTCGAATCTGAAAAATGATTTAGACAAAAAAATGTTAGAGTGGGAGGAGGTTTCTGAACAAATTATCTAATGATAGAAATAGAAAAAAAAGTGCTACAAACTGTAGCACTTTTTTTGTACATTATATTTTTAGAATAAAACAAAATGCATAAACAATCATTTGCTGCAATTATATCAGAACTACCAAAAACATTAATTCTTGGCTCTTTACCTGGTGATTTATCGTTAGAAGTCAATCAATATTATGGACATCCGCGTAATCGATTTTGGAAAATGATGTTTGAGATTTTTGAGACAGAATTTTCAGAAGATTATGAAATAAGAAAACAACTTATTTTACAGAATAAGTTTGCGCTTTGGGATGTTGCACATTCTGCTGACAGAAAGGGAAGCATGGATGTGGATATGAAAAATGTTTTGCCAAATCAGATTGATGAATTGTTGAATGAATATCCTACAATTGATAAAATAATTTTCAATGGAAAGAAATCAGAACAATTATTTTGGAAATATTTTGATGAAAAAACATCTATTGAGTATATTTCTTTGCCAAGCACAAGTCCTGCAAATGCTCAATTTTCTTACGAACGATTGATTGAAATCTGGAAAAATGCAATTATTTAAGATGAATTTTTAATGTTCAAAATAATTTAATCAAAGAAAAGTAAAATTATTTTAGTGCTTAAAAATATTATGATGAGAAACTTAGCTTTTAATGTAAAATAATTATGAAAAAAATGTTTCCTAAAAGTTTTGTAATTAAAAAAGCTGTTCTATATTTGCACTCACAATCGCGGGAATAGCTCAATTGGTAGAGCGTCAGCCTTCCAAGCTGAATGTTGCGGGTTCGAGTCCCGTTTCCCGCTCTAACTTCTTTCTTAGAAGTGGATGCCTTGGTGGTGGAATTGGTAGACACGCAGGACTTAAAATCCTGTGTCCATTAGGACGTGCGGGTTCAAGTCCCGCCTGAGGTACAACAAAGCTCAAGAATTTATTTTCTTGGGCTTTTTTTGTTATATATTTTTTTCATAAAATAGATTTATAAAAAAAAAACCACCTAAATAGCTTTAGATGGTTTTTTTTAATTATAAGTTGTAATAAATTACTTATTCATTGAGATTAAAAACTCTTCGTTAGAGCGTGTATGTTTGATACGATCGTGTAAGAATTCCATCGCTTCTACAGGATTCATATCCGATAAATGGTTGCGAAGAACCCACATTAATTGTTGTGTTTTGTCGTCTAATAACAAATCGTCTTTACGCGTAGAAGAACTTACTAAGTCAATTGCAGGGAAAATACGTTTGTTCGAAATCTTACGATCCAATTGTAATTCCATGTTTCCTGTTCCTTTAAATTCTTCGAAAATAACTTCATCCATTTTAGAACCTGTATCAATCAATGCAGTTGCAATAATTGTTAAAGAACCTCCATTTTCGATGTTACGAGCAGCTCCAAAGAAACGTTTTGGTTTGTGTAATGCATTTGCATCAACACCACCCGATAACACTTTACCAGAAGCTGGCGAAACTGTATTGTAAGCACGAGCCAAACGCGTAATAGAATCTAAAAGAATCACAACATCGTGTCCACATTCTACCATACGTTTTGCCTTCTCTAAAACGATATTTGCAACTTTTACATGGCGATTTGCTTCCTCATCAAACGTAGATGCAATAACCTCTCCGTTTACCGAACGTTTCATATCTGTTACCTCTTCCGGACGCTCATCGATTAATAAAACAATCAAATAAACTTCTGGATGATTTTGCGCAATTCCATTCGCAATATCTTTCAATAACGTTGTTTTACCCGTTTTTGGTGGCGCCACAATCATCCCACGTTGACCTTTACCTATTGGTGTAAATAAGTCAATTACGCGATTTGATAAAGATTTAGAATTACTTAAATTGAATTTCTCGTTAGGGAAAAGTGGAGTTAAATGCTCAAAAGCGATACGATCACGTACATAATCTGGCGTACGACCGTTGATTTCTTTAATTTTGATTAAAGGAAAATATTTTTCACCTTCTTTTGGAGGACGAACCTCTCCTGTAATTGTATCTCCCGTTTTTAATCCAAATAATCTAATTTGAGATTGAGAAACATACACATCATCAGGCGAAGACAAATAATTAAAATCAGAAGAACGTAAAAAACCATAATTATTATCTGGTAAAATCTCTAAAACACCTTCAGTTTCAATAATTCCGTCAAATTCATAATTCGCAGCGCGATATTTATTTTTTTGATTTTGATTATTGTGGTGATTATTTTGTTGAGATTGATCGTTTTGATTACGATTATCAGATTGATTATTTTTCTTCTGATTATTTTGATTATTCTTTTTCAGATCTTGGCTTTTGTTCGCTCGTTCCTGAAATTTATTAACGCGAGGATTATTTTCTTCCTTTTTTTCTGTTTCGGTAGAAGTATTTTCAACTTTTTCAGTTTTTACTTCTTCTGCAACAGCCTCTTTTTGTTGAACTTCTCCTTCCGAATTTTGAACTCGTTTGCGTTTCGGTTTCTTATCTTCTGTAGGTAGATTTTCAGCTTTATCTTTTTTAGCAGGTTTTGTTTCAGCTTTTTCTTCAACCTTTGGTTGGCTGTTGATAAAACCTAAAACTGCGTCTAACAATTCGCCTTTTTTTAATTTCTTATACCCATCGATTTTCAGTTGCTCTGCAACTTGTTGTAAATCTGGTAATTTGAATGATTTTAATTCTTCGATATCAAACATAATCCTATAATGAAGGTATTAATGTGTTTATATTTTTTTTATTCAATAAAGTAATTGGGAATCATAACAATAGAATTGTTATAAAGCGTATAAATTTGAGATTTATTAATGCAATAGTACGAATAATTATAAAAACTCAAAAAGTTTTTTTACATTTGTATTCGAAATTTAAGAAATGATTCAAAGAAAGCAAAGTATATATTTATTCTTAAGTGGAATAATTTCGAGTATATTCGCCATGAATTTTGATAAGCTGTTTGATATTCCATTAAATTGGTTACAAAATCCGGAGAAAGGAGATTACATTTTTTCGTTAGCCTTTTTCTCATCAGCTTTAATTTCATTTTTAACCATTATGTTTTTCAAAAAACGTAAGTTACAGATTAGCTTAGGATGGTTAAACATTATTTTGAATGTTTTATTAATTGGTTCTTTTGTATATTGTCTATTAACATTACCTGGAGAAGGAAATTCTGAGAAAGGTATTTGGGCATTAGTTCCTTTAGCTTCGATTGTGCTTCTGTCAATTGCCAATCGTTTGATTAAGAAGGATGATGATCTTGTAAAATCAGTAGACCGTTTCAGATAGACCAAAAACTTTTTATATTATGAGTGTCTAAAAGCAGTTTCAAGCAATTGAAACTGCTTTTTTCGTTTAAAGAAGTTTATTCGAATGTTAAATAAAAATTAATTTTACACTGATGTTTTGAAAATCTAAACTAAAATAAAGGGGTGTTGAATTTATTTGTAATGAAATTATAATTTAACCCCTAAAAAAATAGGGGTGTTTTTATTTTGTGTTTAATTTTTATTTATTTTTGCATCATAAAACAACACAAAGTAATTTTCTTATGACATCATTTCGTTTTGAAGCATTAAAAGCCGCAAGCAATCGCAAACCGGTAGCTGTTCCTGAATTAGGGAAAAAATCAGAAATTTTTGGAAGCAATGTTTTCAATGACAAAGCAATGCGTCAACATTTAACTTCAGAAGCTTATAAAGCCGTTCGTTCTGCAATGGATTATGGTACTAAAATCGACCGTAAAATGGCAGATTTTGTTGCTTTAGGAATGAAAGAATGGGCGATGAGCAAAGGTGTAACACATTATACACACTGGTTTCAGCCATTAACAGGAACAACAGCAGAAAAACATGATGCTTTTTTCGAAACTTCATTTGATGGAGCAGATCCTGTAGAAAAATTTAGTGGATCATTATTAGTTCAACAAGAGCCAGATGCATCTTCTTTTCCAAATGGAGGAATTCGTAATACATTCGAAGCACGTGGATATACAGCTTGGGATCCAACCTCACCAGCATTTATTTTTGGAACAACTTTATGCATTCCGACAGTATTTGTTTCGTACACAGGAGAAGCTCTAGATAATAAAACACCTTTGTTAAGAGCGCTTTTATCAATTGATGAAGCAGCTACAGAAGTAGCGAAGTTCTTCGATAAAAATGTGAAGAAAGTAACTCCGACTTTAGGTTGGGAACAAGAATATTTTTTAATTGATGATGCTTTAGCGGCTTCTCGTCCAGATATTTTACAAACTGGTAGAACGTTGTTAGGACATGTTTCTGCAAAAGGTCAACAATTAGAAGATCATTATTTTGGTTCGATTCCTACGCGTGTTTTAAATTATATGCGCGATTTAGAAAACGAATGTATGTTGTTGGGAATTCCTGTAAAAACTCGTCACAACGAAGTAGCGCCGAATCAATTTGAGTTAGCGCCAATTTTCGAGGAAACGAATTTAGCAGTTGACCACAACTCATTGTTAATGGATGTGATGCAAAAAGTTGGTGAGCGTCATCATTTTAAAGTATTATTCCACGAAAAACCATTCAAAGGAGTTAACGGATCTGGAAAACACAATAACTGGTCGTTAGCAACAGATACTGGAGTTAATTTATTAGCGCCAGGAAAAACACCAAACAGCAATTTACAGTTTTTAACGTTCTTTATTAATACCATCAAAGCAGTTTCAATTTATGAGGAATTGTTACGTGCTTCTATCGCTTCTGCTTCTAATGACCACCGTTTAGGAGCGAATGAAGCGCCACCAGCAATTATTTCGATCTTTATTGGTCAACAATTGACAAAAGTATTGGAAGAATTAGAAGGTGTTTCGACAGGGAAATTATCTCCTGAAGAAAAAACTGATTTAAAATTAAACGTTGTTGGAAAAATTCCAGATGTTTTATTAGACAATACTGACAGAAATAGAACTTCTCCTTTTGCTTTTACAGGAAATAAATTCGAGTTCCGTGCTGTAGGATCGACTGCAAACTGTGCAAATGCAATGACAACGTTGAATGCAATTGTAGCAAAACAATTGATCGATTTCAAAAAAGAAGTTGATGCGTTGATTGAAACAGGTTTGAAAAAAGATGAAGCAATTTTCAATGTTTTACGTGAGTATATCAAAGAAACAAAAAATATATTATTCGAAGGAGACGGATACAGCAAAGAATGGGAAGAAGAAGCAGCTCGTAGAGGATTGTCAAATCACAAAACAACTCCATCAGCTTTAAAAGCAAAAGTTTCTCAAAAATCGTTGGATTTATTCTCGGAGCTTAATGTAATGAACAACACAGAAGTTGAAGCGCGTTATGAAATCGAATTAGAAGATTACATCAAGAAAATTCAGATTGAAGGTCGTGTTTTAGGTGATATTGTTAGGAATCATATTATTCCGACAGCTTTCAAATATCAAAATATATTGATCAAAAACATTAAAGGATTCAAAGATATTTTTGGAGATGATTATGAAGAATATGCAGGCGAGCAATTAATCATTTTAAAGAAAATTTCGATGCATGTAAACGAATTAAACGCAAAATTGCACTTAATGATGGATGCGCGTAAAGAAGCAAATGTGGTTGAATCTTTAGAAGAGAAAGCATATGCTTATTGTGATAAAGTAAAACCATATTATGATGAAATTCGTTACCATGCGGATAAGTTAGAATTAATGGTAGACAACGAATACTGGGTCTTAACAAAATACAGAGAATTATTATTTACGAGATAATATTTTCAACAATAAATTACAAAACCGATGAGAAATCATCGGTTTTTTTTTATTCAAATTTTCTGAATCCCTTGAGTTATTGTATCTTTGCAATCCAATAAAAGTATATGGCAGATTTAGGTCTATTAGATAAATTAAGAGCAATCAAACAACGTTTCGATGAGGTAGCAGATTTAATCATCCAACCAGATATCGTAACAGATCAAGCTCGTTATGCGAAATTAAACAAAGAATATTCTGATTTGAAAGACTTTGTTGAAATGCAAAAACAATACGAAAACTTAATCAATGTAATTGAGGAAGCAGACGAAATTATTCAAGATGGTTCTGATGCTGAAATGGTTGAGTTAGCTAAAATAGAAAAAGACGAAGCAATCAATGCGATTCCACCTTTAGAGGAAGAAATCAAAATGATGTTGATTCCAAAAGATCCAGAAGATGAGAAAAACATCATTGTCGAGTTACGTTCTGGTACAGGAGGAGATGAAGCAGCGATTTTCGTAGAAGATATTTACCGCATGTATTCGATGTATTTCAAAGAAAAAGGATGGAAACACGAAGTATTAAATACTTCTGAAGCATCTGGAAAAGGATACAAAGAGTTGGTGATGCAAGTAGAAGGAAATGCAGTGTATGGAACGATGAAATACGAATCGGGTGTTCACCGTGTACAACGTGTTCCTGAAACAGAATCGCAAGGGCGTGTGCATACATCGGCGATTACGGTTGCGGTTTTACCAGAAGCAGAGGAAGTTGATGTAGTGATTAATCCAGCAGATTTGGAGTATCAAACAGCGCGTTCGTCTGGTGCGGGAGGACAAAATGTAAATAAAGTTGAAACGAAAGTTCAATTAACGCACAAACCTTCTGGAATTGTAATTGTTTGTCAAGAAGCGCGTTCTCAACATAAGAACCGTGAAAAAGCCTTACAATTATTACGTACAAAATTGTATGAAATCGAGTTCGAGAAAAAACATTCAGAACGTTCTGCTCAACGTAAATCATTAGTTTCGACTGGTGACCGTTCTGCTAAAATTCGTACATACAACTATCCGCAAGGACGTGTAACAGATCACCGTATCAACAAATCAATTTATAATTTGGATAACTTTATGAATGGAGATATTCAAGAAATGATTGATGCATTGAAAATGGCAGAAAATGCAGAAAAATTAAAAGGTTCGGAAGAAGATTTCTAACATCAATTCTAAATCTTAGATCATACAAAACACTTCAAGAAATTGAGGTGTTTTTTTATATATTTATAGTATTAAGAATAAAACAAATGATGAAAACAAGAGTTAAAATTTGTTGTATTAGTAGCAAAGAAGAAGCACAACAAGCGATAAAATATGGAGCGAGTGGATTAGGTTTAGTTGGTAATATGCCAAGCGGACCAGGTATTATTGGTGATGATTTAATCAAAGATATTACACAAATTATCCCACCAACATTAGCTTCGTTTTTATTAACAAGTGAAACAACTGCAGAAACAATTATTCAGCATTATAAAAAAGTTTATACGAATACAATTCAGTTAGTTGATGAGCTGAAAAACGAAGAATATCAAATTTTTAGAAACGAATTACCTTGGGTAAAATTGGTACAAGTGATTCATGTAATTGATGAAAATTCGGTAACTGAAGCGATAGAGAAATCTCAGTTTGTAGACGCTATTTTATTAGATAGCGGAAATCCTAACTTACAAGTAAAAGAACTGGGAGGGACAGGGCGCACGCACAATTGGGCGATTAGTAAAAAAATTAGAGAAGAAATTAACATTCCTCTATTTTTGGCTGGCGGTCTTCATCCTGATAATATTCGTGAAGCGATTGATGTTGTTCAGCCTTTTGGCGTAGATATTTGCAGTGGTGTAAGAACTGACGGAAAATTAGATGAAAAGAAATTAGACGCTTTTTTTAGAGCGGTTAATGGTTAAAAAAATAAAATCCTTGTCAAAGTTTTGAATCTTGACAAGGATTTTACTTATTCAAAAAAGGACTGTCTCTTAAAGTGTGTAAGTTCAAAAATTAAGCTTGGGTTAGGTTCTACTTTTTAGAGTCTAACCCTTTCTTGATATAGGATTAAAAATTGATCAATAATAACTCCCCAGTTTCTTACTGG
>NZ_JAAGKM010000013.1 GCF_019308355.1 Empedobacter falsenii
ACGCTTTAGCACACAATCTAAGAAAGAAAGTTGCCTAAAGAGGACAACTTTTTCTATTTTCCAAAATAATATACATTTTACCGAAATAAAAAATCCGCCTCAAATTTTGTTGTGAGACGGATTCTTTTATTTTGGAAAGTTTTTTTCACTAATTATTATTTAGCAAATTAATATGCTTTTGCATATAAAACTCTGTATTTTGCTGGTTTTCCAGAGAAAACATCTACTCCTTCAGTAGGCATTTCAAAAGCTTGAGGAATACAACGAATTGTTGCTTTCGTCGCATTTTTTATAGCTTCTTCTGTTTCTTCAGTTCCATCCCATAAAGCTGAAACAAAACCACCTTTATTTTCGATAATATCTTTGAATTCTTCAAAAGTTGTTGCTTCTGTTGTATGAGTATCTCTAAAATCTGACGCTTTTTGGAATAAATTTGTTTGAATATCTTCTAATAATTTCTCTACCTCAGTTGACACATTATCCAACGCAATAAATTGTTTTTCTAATGTATCACGACGAGCAACCTCAACATGACCTTTTTCTAAATCTTTTGGTCCAATTGCAATTCGTACAGGAACACCTTTCAATTCGTATTCAGCAAATTTCCAACCTGGTTTCGTTTTATCATCATCATCAAATTTGATCGAAATTCCTTTCGCTTTCAATTCAGACGAAAATTTATCCACCACTTGACGAATTTCTTCTAATTGTTCTTCTGTTTTATAAATTGGAACAACAACAACCTGAATTGGCGCTAACTTTGGAGGTAAAACTAATCCTAAATCGTCAGAATGCGTCATAATTAATGCACCCATCAAACGAGTAGAAACTCCCCAAGAAGTTGCCCAAACATATTCTTGTTTTCCTTCTTTGCTTGCGAATTTAACATCAAAAGCTTTTGCAAAGTTTTGCCCTAAAAAGTGAGAAGTTCCCGCTTGTAAAGCTTTACCATCTTGCATCAACGCTTCGATTGTATATGTATCATCAGCACCCGCAAAACGCTCAGAATCTGACTTTCTTCCTTTTACAACTGGAATTGCCATAAAATTCTCTACAACATCCGCATATACTTCTTGCATTTGTTGCGCTTCCGCAATTGCTTCTTCTTTTGTTTCGTGAGCTGTATGCCCTTCTTGCCATAAAAACTCGGCAGTTCTCAAAAACAAACGCGTACGCATTTCCCAACGCACAACATTTGCCCATTGATTAATCAAAATTGGTAAATCGCGGTACGACTGAATCCAACCTTTGTATGTACTCCAAATAATTGCTTCTGAAGTTGGACGAACAATTAATTCTTCTTCTAATTTTGCTTCTGGATCTACAATCAACTTTCCTTTGTTATCAGGATCATTTTTCAATCGATAATGCGTTACAACCGCACACTCTTTTGCAAAACCTTCTGCGTTTTTTTCTTCGGCTTCGAATAAACTTTTAGGAACAAATAAGGGGAAATAAGCATTTTGATGACCTGTTTCTTTAAATCTTTTGTCTAATTCTGCTTGTAGTTTTTCCCAAATAGCATAGCCATATGGTTTGATCACCATACACCCTCTAACCTTCGAATTCTCAGCTAAATTTGCTTTTACAACAAGCTCATTGTACCACTTAGAATAATCCTCAGCACGAGTTGTTAATTTTGCCATAATCTTTTATATTTGTTGATAAGTTTCGTATCTTTACTTGGCATAAAAATTGCATTTAAATTTATGCAAATTTAATTATTACAAACGATGTAAATTTATAATTATGAACAAAGTTTATAAAATTTCTAATAAAATTTCTGCAACTACATTAATTCTTGTGGCTGCATTAGGAATTTCATCTTGTTCGACTTATCAACCAAGTGGTTACGAAAGCGACGGAGTTTACTATAATCCGAAAACAGATAAAACCTATCAACAAGCTCAACTACAACATGGTAACGAGCAAGGAGAACAAGAAAATAAAGGGGAAATAAAAATTGGTAGTCCATACTTCGATGCAGAAGGAAATGGTGCTGAACAATTTTATTACCAAGATGATGTTGATAGCACAAATGATAATACTCAATCTAAATCAGCAACCAAAGTTAAAATTAACGGATATGGTTTAGGTGGTTACAATTATTTTGGAAACAACGACTATACATTAACTTATAACGGATCGAGTAATTATGACTGGGGACGTAATGATGGTGTAGAAATTAATATCTGGAACAACTATCCTTGGTACAGCTACGGATGGGGAGGTTTCTATAATCCATATCGTTGGGGATATTACAATCCTTGGTATGGTGGATATTACGGAGGTTACTACGGATGGAACAATTGGTACGGATATCCTGGTTATTATGGATATTATGGTTGGGGTTGGTATAGACCTTACTACGGAGGATATTACGGAGGTTACTACGGATGGAACAATTGGTACGGATATCCTGGTTATTATGGATATTATGGTTGGGGTTGGTATAGACCTTACTACGGAGGATATTACGGAGGTTACTACGGATGGTACAATTGGTACGGATATCCTGGTTATTATGGATATGGATATGGATACAATCGTCCAAGAGGAATTTATTCTCAACCAGGTTACAGAAATGGTGGTCGTTTAAATAACACGATTAATTCTACTCGTCCTGTTGGAAGTTTAAATGGTAGAAACAACCAAATCTCTACAGGTTTAAGACCAACTCGTGATAATACAATTAACAATACAACACGTCCAACTCGCGAAGTAAGACCGGCACAAACACAACAGCCTACTTACAACACAAGACCGACTCGAGAAGCGCAACAATATCAACAACCAACGAGAAGCTATGACAGAACAAATAGCATGAACAATTCTCGCCCATCATATTCTACACCTTCTCCAAGTAGAGGTAGTAGTATGAGTAGCGGAAGCATGGGAGGTGGTTCTCGAGGAAGTAGCACAGGAGGAGGCTCTCGTGGAGGAAGAAGATAACTAGATTTAGATCATATAAAAATGAAAAAAATATTATTAAGCCTTTGTACCTTAGCTGGTACATTGGCTTTTGCACAACAGAACAAAGGATACGAAACTCAGTATTCTACAAATGCTATAAATTTATATTCGCAAGATATTAACAGCGGAAATGCTAAATATATTGGTGTTGGTGGAGCTGTTGGTGCATTAGGAAGTGACATTACTTCTGTCGAGCAAAACCCTGCTGGATTAGGAGTAGCAATTAACTCTGATGTCCAAGTAACAGCTGGTGTTTCTACTTTTAGCAACAAAACTAATTTCGGAACAAATATCAAAGAATCTGAAAGCAATTTTGATTTCCAACAATTTGGAGGAACATTTGTTTTTGCAAATGAAGCTTCAAAATGGAATCGTTTCACAGTTGGTGTCGCTTATCTTAATCAGCGTTTAGACAATTATTCATCAATTGGAACAAATGAAGGAATTAAATTTGATAATCCAAATGGAACTTTCAATGGTTACATTAAAGATATAGATGGATACAAATCTAAATTCTCTGTTAATTTAGGAACTAGCTATGACGACAAAGTCTACTTAGGATTTGGATTAAACTTCCACGAAACTAACTATTCGGGATACGAACAATATGCAGAGCGTGATGACGACAATGGAAAAACTTATGTATACAATGCAGATGGAGCTCCATATAGTGAAATTGGGCAAGGATTTTCTTTCTCTTTAGGTGCTATTTACAAAGTGAATCACAATGTACGTTTAGGAGCGGCTTATCATTCTCCTGTTTGGTACAATGTTTCGGAAGATTATTATGCAGCAAACTTCATCAATAACGGAACTGCTGTAGTTTCTTATTATATGTATTCTTCTGATTACGATATGACACGTGGTGGTCGCCTTGTAGGAAGTTTAGGTTTTGTTGTTGGTAAAAATTTATCACTTGGTGCTGATTATACGTACCACATGAACAATGATACAAAATTAAAACCATCACAATATTTTAATTCTTCTAATAATTTTATCAATGATTTTGTAAAAAATTCAAGTGAAGTTAGAGTTGGTGCAGAATACCGTGTAGATCGTTTCAAAGTAAGAGCGGGTTATAATTATGTAACTTCTCCTTACAAAGATTTTACAATGGATATTGCAAACGAAAACAATGTTGTAACAAATGCAGCTGTTTTATCGAAAGCATTTCAAGGAGATATTAATCGTGCAAGTTTTGGTTTAGGATATGATTTTGGTGGATTCTATATAGATGCGGCTTATCAATATCAAACTCAAAAATATCAACAATTGATTGGTGGAACAGATTATATTAATACTAATAATGAATTTGTTTCTTTACCTAACACTTATGCTCCAAAAGTTAAATTAAACAACAATTTATTCTTATTGACATTAGGTTGGCAATTCTAATAAAGAAAATAGATATAAAAAATCGGATGAAATTCATCCGATTTTTTTGTAGTACTAAATATTAACTTATCATAGTTTTAAACAAAAACTATTAGTTTATTCTTTTGATAGAAGACATTCCAGAAGTGCTCACTTTCGTTTTCAAACTATTTTCGTCTACATAACGAACAGAACTCGCTCCAGAACTATCAGCAGTCAAATTATTCACAGCCCAAACTGTTGTAGAACTTGCTCCTGAACAATCAACAACTACATTCGCAGCTTTCAATTCTTTTCCAACAAATGAAGAAGCTCCCGAAACTGAAATGTTTAAATCCTGTACATTTCCAGAAATTTTCATACTTGATGCACCAGAATTATCAACCGAAATAGAATTAGAAACTACATCTAATTTCAAATTACTTGCTCCTGATAAATCAACCGCCATTTTTTCTACTTTTTGTGTTGGTAAAACGGTTACATTCGTTGCACCAGAAAGATTAAATGAACGTAATTTTTGATGAGGGAATTTAATTTTAATAGAAGAATTTTTCAAGTTTATGGTTCCATTAATTTTCATCACCAAAACACCATTTTTCACTTCAGTCGTGATTCTATTCATAATATTATCTGGCGCTTCAACCGAAATTTGACCATTATAATTACCATCCTCGACTGTAACACTTATTGCGCTACTTACGTCAATTCCTTCAAAAGAAGCAACTTTACGCGTTTCCGTTACTGTATTACTACTCGCTTCTACTCGATCTAAATAATTAGAAGCTGGTGATTTAGAATTTAAATCGACCGAACAACTCGCAAATCCTAACGAACTGAATATTAAAATTGGAAGAAAAATGTATTTCATATAGATGTCTTTTATTATATAGACGCATTAACTTCTAAAAAGTTACAAAAAATATTCACTTTATTTATCATTCTAAATCAATCCGTCATAAATATTTAGTAATTTCGCTAACTATGAAAATCATCAGTTACAATGTAAATGGAATTCGCGCTGCGATGACGAAAGGTTTGGTTGAATGGTTAGAGGCTGCACAACCAGATGTTTTATGTATTCAAGAAACAAAAGCAATGCAAGAACAAGTGGACACAAAACCGTTTGAGGAATTGGGTTATCACATTTATTGGCATGCAGCAGAGAAAAAAGGATACAGCGGAGTGGCTATTTTCTCGAAAATAAAACCAAATCATGTACAAATAGGAACTGGAATAGATTATATTGACAGAGAAGGTCGCGTTTTGCGACTTGATTTTGACAATGTTTCGGTAATTAGTTTGTATTTGCCAAGTGGAACAAATATTGATCGATTAGACTTTAAATTACAATTTTGCGAAGATTTTAAAGATTACATCAAAGAACTTAAAATCTCTCATCCAAACATTGTGATTTGTGGCGATTATAACATTTGTCACGAAGCAATTGATATTCACGATCCTGTTCGTAATGCAAAAGTTTCTGGTTTTTTACCTGTCGAAAGAGAATGGATGACTGCTTTTCTTGATGAATGTAATATGATTGATTCTTTTCGTTATTTTGTAAAAGAACCTCATCATTATTCGTGGTGGTCTTACCGTGCAAATGCGCGCAATAATAACAAAGGTTGGAGAATCGATTACAATATGGTGAGTAATACATTAGAAAAAAATATGACGCGTGCCACGATTTTACCAGAAGCAAAGCACTCAGATCATTGTCCTGTTTTATTAGAATTAGACGTTTAAGATTATATAAATGAAAAAAATTGTACTTTGTTGTTTAACACTTTTTGCAATTGCAAGTTGCGTTCCTCAGAAACAACACCAAGAATTGGAAGCTAATTATTACAGAGCTTTAGACGATCAATCAAATACATCTAAAGATTTGACATTAGCTAATTTGAAAATCGAAACTCTTGAAAAAGATTTAGCAAAAGCTAAAAGCGAATTATACATTAAAGATACAGCTTTGACAAATGCACAAGCTATGATTAGAATGGCTCAAAAAGAACATGATACTAATTTGCAAGAATTGTATTCTGCATTGAATAGTTCTGGAGAAAAATCAAAACTTTTCTATACTCAATTAAACGAAAAAGAAAAGCAAGTTGCAGAATTAACGCAAAAAGTAAAAGATTTAGATGCTAAGATTGATCAAAAAGATACAGAAATCTTCAATCTAAAAAGACAAATCTTAACACAAGAGATTAACCAAAAGGTTTCGGAAGCAACAGCTACGCCTCCTAAAACAACAACTCCAGCAAAACCAAAAACAACAACAAAAAAGTAAATATAAAAGTCTTATCATAATTGGTAAGACTTTTTTTATTCTCTAAATCGAAGTAACTTTGCAAGAACTAAAAAGTTTTAATGAAAGTTATTTGCGAAACAAAAAGTTTGGTATTACGAGAGTTTTTCGAAATTGATGCATTCGAATTATTTCAATTAAATTCTGACAAAGAATTGATGAAAATTGTCAACGAAAAACCATATAAATCTGAAGACGAAGCGAAGTTTTTTATCGAAAATATGGAGAAACATTACCAAGAACATGGTTTTGGTCTTTGGGGTGTTCACGAGAAAAAAAGCGGACGATTTGTTGGCTGGGGAGGTTTGCGTCAAACAAAATACGGCGCAGTTATCAACATTCGTCTGAAACGTAAATTTCAGAATAAAGGTTACGGAACAGAAGTTTTGAATACGATTGTAGATTATGCAAAAAATGAATTGAAATTAGATAAAATTGCTGCAAAAGCAAATGCAAATCAACCCGAAACGTTGAAACTTTTACAAAAATCTAAACTTCAACAATCAGAAGAAAACGAATTAATTTTTAAATTATAAAAAA
The DNA here is from genome assembly GCF_019308355.1 of Empedobacter falsenii. GTDB lineage: Bacteria > Bacteroidota > Bacteroidia > Flavobacteriales > Weeksellaceae > Empedobacter > Empedobacter falsenii_B. The sequence continues at coordinate 7,196 of NZ_JAAGKM010000013.1, forward strand.
CAAAAAAGCCTTGAGATATTTATTTCTCAAGGCTTTTTTATTATTTCTTTTTAGGTGGAAATTTTTGTAGCAATTTCGTTACACCTTTCTGAATATTTGCTGCACGAACTTCTGGCGAAGCTTTCAAGGGCATTTGAATTTTCAAGGTTCCTTCCCAAACTAATCTTCCTTCATCCTTCATAGAAATCGTATAATTTTGATTTAGTTTTTGAGACATAATCGGAATTCCAACCGAAACTCCACCTCCAAAACCATAACCACCCGTTCCCATTCCAATTCCTACATTTGAATTTTGTTGTTTCGAAACAAACTCTTCTGGTTTAACCTCTAATGTTAAACTCCCTTCATTCGATTTCTGAAAACCTCTGTACAACATTCCTTTTTCGATCGACGAATATAATCTGACAGAATCTAAATCATTCAAACCTAAGTTTCCTGTTTGCGTAAAAGAATACGTTCTATTTGTTTCAAAATCAAAATCTCGGTCATAATCTACCGCTATATTTTGCGTGCTACATGAAACAATTGTTAAAAATAACGCGCTTAGTAAAAGTATTTTTTTCATTGTTTTAATTTTTAAGATGAGAACCTGAAACAAGTTCAGGTTGACATACAGGTCATATTGAACTCGTTTCAACATCGCATCACATTAGTTATTTCAAAGAATTAATATAAATTTCCACTACTTTTCTCAACGAATCAAAACCTATTTCATCTAAATTAATTTCGTTGATAGAAACCCACTTTACTTCTGCTATTTCATCTTTTTCAAGCGTAATTTCTTCGTCAGGAAAATCAGCAATAAACGCTAAATCACACGTTTTATATGGAACTTCTTTGTACTCGTATGTATTAGGTTGAGATAAAAAATAGTTGAAATTCTCTAATGGAATTTTAATTCCTAATTCTTCCTCAATCTCTCGTTGACACGTTCTTTCTGCCGATTCATTTGGATCTGTAAAACCTCCAGCTAAATCTAACATTCCTTTCTTTGGATCTCTATTTCGAACTGTAAAAAGGATTTTATCTTCTTTTTTTAGAATAACCGCCACAGCAGCTGCCACATTTTGATAATAAACCAAATCACAATTGTTGCACGACATTTTTCTAAAATCAAAATGATCGATAGAATGTCCACAATTTGGACAAAATTTAAACGATTTTATCATCTTTTTAGGTTAATGATTATTATTTATTTCTTGGATGAAATTTGATAATCGCATCTCGAATAAATTCTTGATCAACATGCGTATAAATTTCAGTCGTCGTAATACTTTCGTGTCCCAACATTAACTGAATTGCACGAAGATCTGCTCCATTTTTCAATAAATGAGTCGCAAAAGAATGGCGAAATGTATGCGGACTAATTGTTTTTTTAACTCCAGCAATTATCGATAATTCTTTCACGATTGTAAAAATCATCACACGTGTAAGGTTTTTACCTCGTCTATTTAAGAACAAAAAATCTTCGAAACCAGCTTGTATAGGAAGATGAATACGAATACTTTCTTTGTACAAGTTAATATATTTTATCGTATAATCGCTAATCGGAACCAGTCTTTGTTTGTTTCCTTTCCCAATGACACGAATAAAACCATCATCAAAAAAAAGATCAGAAATTTTGAGATTTATCAATTCCGAAACACGCAAACCGCATCCATAAAGCACTTCTATAATCGCACGATTGCGCTGTCCTTCTGGTTTTGATAAATCAATTACTTCAATCATTTTATCAATTTCTTTTTCAGAAAGCACATCAGGAAGTTTCATTCCTATTTTTGGAGTTTCGAGCAAAGAAGTTGGATTATCTTCTCTAAAATCTTCGAGTTGTAAGTACCCAAAAAAGCTTTTCAAGCCAGAAATCACACGCGCTTGCGAACGCACGCTATATTCACTCGATGCAAAATCGTGTACAAAATCCCTCAAATCATCTTGTGAATAATCTAAAGGTTGTTTATCAGAATAATTAATTAATTTTTGAATATCGCGTAGATAACCTTCAATTGTATTGGCAGAAACTCTTTTTTCTAATTTCAGATACATTTGATAGTCATACAAAGCATCTTTCCACAGCATTTACTTCGTTATTTTTTCAAGTTCAAAAATACGCTTTATCATTTCATCTTCGGGCATCCAAACTTGATAAAATGCACGCGAACCATATAAAGTTCCAGCAATTGTGGCTTTCATGTAGTTATCAACAGTTGTTGAAAAGACAGGGTTAAACTCATTTGAAGGAATTCCTAAAACACCTAAAAACTCATTTCTATACATTCCAGCACTGAAATATTTCAAATAAATTGCTTCGTTATGAAACATGAAAAAATCGTGAATTGAATAAATTTTCTTGAATAAAAAATCATTAAAATAATTTGTATCTTGATTATAATACAACCAATTCGAAACCGAATTTGTATCTAATGCAACAAACTCATCAGGAATAATTCCACCACCGCCGTAGACTTTTTTACCTGAAGGTGCTGTAAACTCTAAATCTTTATTGATTTTGATTGAATCTTTACTGTATAATTCACCCGACTTTAATCGTTTGTATAAATCGTCACTATATTTCGCTGTTTTTTTATCAAATGGTTTTTGAATAGATCGACCAGAAGGCGTGTAATAATTAGCAACAGTCAAACGAACTTTGGTATCATCGCCTAAATTAATCTCGCGTTGCACCAAACCTTTACCAAACGAACGACGACCAACGATAATTCCGCGTCCATAATCTTGTAACGCTCCCGCAACAATCTCACTCGAAGAAGCAGAATTTTCGTCCATTAAGACGTAAATTTTTCCTTGTTCGAAAAGACCTTTATTTGTAGCGTAAATATATTTTTTACGTTTTTGTTTGTCTTGTGTGTAAACAATCAATTCGTTTTTCGTTAAAAATTCATCGGCAATCTCTTCGGCAATATGCATGATTCCACCTGGATTTCCACGTAAATCAAACACCAAAGTTTTCATTCCTTGATCCAATAAATTTTGTAAACCTTCGTGAACTTCATTTGCAGAATTTTCGGAAAAACGAGTCAATTTAAGATAACCAATATCTTTCGTTAACATATGTTTTCCAGTAACCGTAGGAATTGGTACAATCGTACGATTTAGCGTAACAGAAATTGGTTTTTGATCGCGAATAACAGATAATTTAACTTCCGAACCCTTTTTTCCTTTCAATAAACCTTCAATCGTTTTATTATCTTTTGCAACCAAAGATTGATCATCTGCAGCAACTAATTGATCTCCAAACTCTAGTTTACCATAATTTTTCGTTCCAGGTAATGTACGTTCAACAACAATGGTGTCATTCATTGTACGAAATTGAATACCAATTCCAACAAATTCACCTTTCAATTGTTCTTCTGCCTTTTGTACAGAAGCTTTGTCGATATATGTACTATGTGGATCTAGCTTGGCAACCATATAATGAATCGCATCATCAACCAAACTATCCGAATTAACATCGTTCACATATTCATTGTCAATCAAAGAAACTAATCGACGAATTTTTTGTTCGTTATCCGAATATTGCAAACCTACAATATCCTTGTTTTCATCGAACGCAAAGTCGTATTTTTTCCCAACCATAAAACCGATTAAGAAAATAATCATCACAACTAATACGATATTAATAACCTTGAAAAAACTTCTCATTGAAATGTTAACTGTATAATTCTTCTTCCGTAATTTGTCGAATTGTAATTCCTGATTTTTCTAAAAACTCTAACCCAGAAAGATCTTTGTATTGTTGAATGTAAACGATGCGCTTTATACCTGCTTGCAAAATAAGTTTGCTACAATCTGTACAAGGCGAAAGTGTAATATACAATGTCGCTCCTTCTGCAGATTGTGTAGACGTTGCACATTTTAGAATTGCATTTGCTTCGGCGTGCAAAACATGCCATTTTGTATTCCCTGCTTCGTCCTCGCATTTGTTCTCAAAACCACTTGGCGTACCATTGTAACCATCAGAAATAATCATTCGATTTTTAACAATAATTGCACCAACTTTTTTGCGTTCACAATAGGATAGATTCGCCCATTCAAAAGCCATTTTAAGATAAGCTTTATCGTAACGTAATTGTTTTTCAAAGTTTGTTTCCATTTCTAACTAAGCTTCTTCTTTGTTTTTTGTCCATAAAGGCGGAATAAAAAATGGTAATGGGTTTCGGAAAAATGCTTTTAATGTATGTGAAATCATCGTAAAAATCTTATAAAAAGGAATATTATTAGATCGCATTGCCATTAATAATGATAAGATAAAACTAACTAAGAAGTTGCTCCAACCAACCATGAAAATTGCAATAAAACCTATAATCATTGGTCCAATATCAAAATGATAGCCCATTCCTCCAATACCAATCGCGAAGTTTCCTGAAACGAAAGTAATGTGTCGAATATCGAAAGGTTGACCTGTAAAATCGCCAATCAAAAAGGCACATCCCATCATAAAACCGAATGCAACATTACCGACAACTCCTCCCATATTTTTCTCAAACCAATTCGAAATTCTTCTTCTTCTACGTTCTGAAAATGATTTCTTCAGAATTGGATGATTATAAATACGTTCTGGAATATTATGAAAACGTTGATTATTAATTGTAATTCCAGAAATTAATCCTGAAAGGAATAAGAAGACTCCAGCAATTGCTCCGAAGTAAAAAATATGCCAATCCATTATCACTACTTCTTCCCAATAATGATACGCTTTAGAATATTTTAAAACTTCTAATCCTAAGATTTCGTTGAGTAAATAAAATATTCCTAATGAAACCACAAAACCTGCAACAACATTTCCTAAAAAAGCAATCATTTGGCTTCTTACTAATTGCGCAAATAAAGTTGTAAAATCTTTCACATTCAGTTCAGAACCAGAAGTCAGCACAAGCGAACGAGCTAAACGAGCTGCTGTCATAGAAGGCTGTTTTGTAGCAAGCGTCATATGTGTCAAATAAATCGTACAGAAACCAACAGCGTAATTAATACTAAAGAAAAATGCTTTAAACAATGGCGATGTATCATGTATATTTCCAATTCCGGTTTTGATAAAACACAAAAAAGAAACAATAAAACCACCTCCACAAGCTGTCCAAAACATCTTGTTATACTCTTTGGCTGTCTGCGTAATATATTTTTCTCCTGTCTTACCATTATGATAAGTAACTAAGAAAGTGATTAAATAAACCGTAGAACCTAACTGATTACTCATAAAATTCTTTGGTGCATAAAATTCAACCCATTTCTTTGTTGCAAGACTATAGAAAGAAATTATTCCGTGTAATCTTAGTTCATTATAACTATTTAAAATTGTTTGCAAACGAACTAATTGTTGTTGCAAACGATTGATTTTTGATGCAACTTTCAATGAAATTCCTTTGTAATCTTTTTGTGTTAAAATATCATTTAACAAATGTTTACATTTCGAAATACTTTCTTTGATTTCTAACATATCAAAGCCAGCTTGTGGATTTTCGATAATGTTACTAATCTGCATCGAAAGTTTAGAGAATGGATTATCAAGATAATTAACCTCGTTACTGTAACGCATCATTTCTTTATCCGAAAATCCTCCAGTAATACGAACCGTCAAAATAGAAATTGCTTGTAAAAGCTGATTCTGAATATTGTTAACGTTTCCTTTAAAATTATCTGGTTCGATATCTTGATACAATACTTCGAAAAATTTTCGCCAACGATCTCTTGGAATAATTCGGATTGCTGATAAGTTTTTCGAATTATAAAAAATCTCATTTACCACAGAAGTTAATTCATTATTATCTTCGATATCTGGTAAAAGAGAATCCATTATTTTCTTTCGAAAAATGGATAATAAATTATCTTCCAGATGAATTCCACTATCTACTAAATAGCTAACGAAATTGATTTTCCCGAATGTATTTTGAAGTTCTTCGCGAAAAATTAATCGATATGTAGGGTTATTTTGAAGTTTAGAAATTAGATCATCTATAAAAGAAATTGAATCTGGATAATCTTTTCTTGCTTTCTCTAATAATCTTAGAAAAAAGCTCTTCTCGTATTTTTTATTTTGATCAAATATAGAGTCTAAAGCCATATTTTAATTTCTTCATTCAGAGTACAAAAGTAAAAAACTTATACTACCTAAGCAGTATAAATCAACAGAAATAAAAAAGTGATTCTTGATGAACCACTTTTTATATATTTAGAATTTAAAATTTTTCTTATCTATTGCTGGGTTGATTTTTATGTCATTAAATTTTATCACATATTCTCCTCCATCAACTGGTTTTCCTACCACTTTTGTGGCAAAAGATAATCCGTTATACGTCTTGAAATTAGAGTAATAAAGTGTTTCGTCTTTATTTTTTTCCATTACAATTTCGTACGAATTTTTATCAAAACAATATATTGTAGAATTTGTATTTTTTGTTAATTCTATTTTGTAACAGCTATTATTTTGATCGTATTTATCTACACCTAAGTATTTTACTTTAAATCCTTTTTGTTTATATTTCAAAATATCCGAATCAAAAGAGTCTGGTTTATAATCTTTTACAGCTACATTTTTCTTAGCAACTTCACTGTATGTCCATCCCATTCTACCATCATATCCTTCGTTCAAGATTTCTTTTCCATTCATCACAAACACTACTTTTTTGTTGTAAGGGCGTTGATGATAAACAATCATTGGATAAGAATCTCCAACATTTATAATGGCTTCTCCTTTTAGGATAATACTGTTCAAATTATTCCAAGCTGCTTCACCTCCTGTTTTTTGAATATGAGTTTCGATTATTTTCTCTGCATTTTGTGCAAATGTAGTCACAGAAAATAATGAAATCATAAGCGCGCTAAACGTCAATTTCGACATAAGAACTTTTTTAATTTTTAACAATCTGTCGAACAAGATATAAAAACTAATTTAAAGTTCTGTAAAGAAATATTGTCTTTTAGTCTTTTTTAACTTCTATATGAGCCCAATTTTCACCTCTTAAAATACGGTAAACCTGACCTTGAGAAATATTAAATTGTTTTGCTAGTGTAGAAATTTTTGTTTTTCTATTTGGATCAATTAATTTCTTTTTCAGACGAATAACTTGTGCTTCTGTCAACTTACTATTTGGAATACTGTCTAAACGAGAACGTCCTTTCATCATTCTAAATAAATCCTTGTTGTGCTCTTTCCATTCGTCCAATGTTGCCCATTTCAAATTATCCATTGCGTTGTTTAATTTGTTATGATCCAAATGCACTACATATTCTTTATTGTCTTTATTTGGTAAAAAAGTTTCGGCAACCATTTTATGTACATATTTAGCTGTACGTTTTCCGTCTGCTTTTGTTACCCAAATCGCACGATAACCATTGTTAATCGCTCCTTCTAAGATTTTGTATTTATCTTGTCCTGTGTATAATTTTTTTACAAGACCATCTTTTGAAACTAAAAAGGATCTTTTTTCAATTAATCCTTCTGCTTCGTATTCTTTCCATGAATCACTCATAATCACTATTTTACTTATTTACTCCATTTTACAACAACATTCATACCGAAATATTTTTTTAAGTATTAATTAACTTAATTATTTCATTTCCACGTCAAGTATAGCTGATTTTAGGGCAAATATAAATCATAAAAAGTTTAAAGATTATTTTTTAACAATAGTGGATAAGTACTTTTTTGCACGCTCTAAATCTTCTGGTGTATCAATTCCTACTCCTATCGATTCGGTTTCAATCACTTTAATCTTCATTCCATATTCCAAATAACGTAATTGTTCTAATTTTTCTGCACGCTCATTTTGACGCATTTCAAGTGTTGAAAACTTCAACAAGGCTTCTTTTCTAAATGCATAAATCCCTAAATGACGAAAATAATTTGGTGTAAAATTAGTTTCACGTGCAAATGGAATTGATGAACGCGAAAAATAAAGCGCAAAATCATTGATATCAGTGACTACTTTTACAAAATTAGGATTGTTAATATCTTCTTCTTTTGTTATGGATTCTTTTAAAGTCGCCACATCTACAGTTTTTCCTAATTCACTATCAAAAGAGGATAAAATATCTGCCAAAGCTTTTTCGTTCACAAATGGTTCATCGCCTTGCACATTTAGGATAATATCGCATTCTATATCTTGTATAGCTTCTGCAATTCTATCACTTCCTGTTTCGTGATCTTTGATACTCATAATTGCTTTTCCATTGTGCGAAACAATTTCATCAAAAATTAAATCAGAATCTGTCACCACAAAAACATCGTCAAACAAATTGGTTGCGACAACATTTTCGTACGTCATTTTTATCACAGTTTTATCGCCCAATTGTTGCATTAATTTACCTGGAAAACGTGTTGCTGCATAACGAGCTGGAATTACGGCTATTTTTTTCACAATTTTTAATTTCAAATTTCTGTAAATTTAAAATAGATTCGGCTGAAATGCTTCTTTAATCAACAAAATAATTATAGTATCTTTGCTAAAATAAATTTTCTGTATGAAGATTGCTTTCAAAATTTTGTTATTTTTGATTTCATTAGGATTAATATATATCTTAATCAACGAGTTAAAAATTCAAGGATAAAGAAAAATTTATGTCAAAAACAACTCAACATTCGTTAGCGATTTTACTATCTCACGATATGCTTAGTTATATTACCAAAACAACCGACGGAGAAACGACTTCGTACTCGGATGTGTATGACTATTCGGTAGATTTTACAAATCTTAACAAAACGGAAATTGAGATTGAACATGAATTGCGTTCTAATTTGACTTTGCTACAAGAATATGATTATGTGCATATTTGTTTTTTGTCGACAACTGTAAATGTTGTTCCAAATCTCTTTGCGCACAAACCTTTCGAGGAATTGTTATCACTTTCTAACTATAGTCCTGTAAAATTAGCAATCGATTGTCCTTTGGAAAATGTAGATGCTTCAATTATCTACAATATTCATTATCCGCTAAAAGATATTTTGCTTTCGTTACCGAATTTGCAAAATGCACGTTTGTATCATTCGGGCAAATTCTTGGTAGATTATGGAATGATTAATTCTAAAAACGATGAAATTTATATCAATTTAATGCATCAAAAATTAGAAGTTTGCGTGTTGAGCAATGGAGAATTTATTTTTTATAATCTATTTGAAACAAAAACGAAAGAAGACTTTTTGTTTTACATTTTGTATACATTAAATCAATTAAATATTAGTCCAAATACCGTTTCGTTATATGCTTTTGGTGATATCTTAAATTCGCCAGATTTTTACGAAACTTTACAAAAATATGTGCGTCATATTTCGTTTAACGAAGCAGACAAACAACTTGGGCAATATTTTACATTATATAAATTATTCGAATGCGAATCATTTCAGGAACATTAAAAGGAAAAAGAATCACAGCACCAACTAACTTGCCGGTGCGCCCAACAACAGACTTCGCGAAAGAAGCTTTATTTAATATCTTAAACAACGAATGGTATTTCGACGAAATTACCGTTTTAGATTTATTCTCTGGAATAGGAAGTATTTCATTAGAGTTTGCTTCGCGTGGAGCAAAAAAAGTAACTTCGGTTGATAATTTCTATGGTTGTGTAAAATTTTTGGACGAAACAGCGAAACAATTAAAATTAGATGATGTTATCTCGACTGTAAAAAGTGATGTCATTAAATATTTGGACAAACAACCTATCAAAAAGTTTGATATTATTTTTGCTGATCCTCCTTACGATTTGGATGTAGAAACTTACAAAAAAATCCCAAATTTGGTTATCGATAATCAATGGTTAGAAGAAGGTGGAAATTTTGTTTTAGAACATCCTTCAAGCATTTCTTTTGAAGAGCATCCAAACTTTGTACAGCACAAAAAATACGGAAACGTACACTTCTCTTTTTTCGAGTAAACATCCATTTTCTTAAAATATTTAACAAAATCGACTGATAGATGATATCTATCAGTCGATTTCTTTTTTTTATTTATACTAAGTCTAATTAAATTTGCAGCATTAATTTTATTTAGAATAAATATACATAACATATGAAAAGGAATAAACTTTTACTAGCTACACTTACTATACTAAGTTTTTCTACTGCGTTCGCACAAGAAACAACGAAAGAAAAAAAAGATTCAATTAGCAATCTACAAGAAGTTGAAATTTTTGGAGATCGTAACAAGAATCAAAGAGGTTTAGAAACAATTACACGTTTTCCTGCAAATCCTCAAGATCAAGTTCAATCTATTTCAATTATTTCTGAAAAGTTAATTGAAGAACAAGGTGCACAAACAATCACGGATGCAACTCGTAATGTACCAGGTGTTACGTTATTTGGAAATTATGGGGGTATTCGCGAATCGATGTCTATTCGTGGATATAGAGGAGTTCCTGTCTTAAAAAATGGTGTTCGTATGGACTCTGATTTCCGTACAGGATCTGCTGTTATTGATATGGCTGGTGTAGAATCTATTCAAGTTATTCGTGGTTCTGCTGCGGTTACACAAGGAATTGGAAATGGATTAGGTTCTGCTGGTGGTGTAATTAACGTTACAACAAAAACGCCACGTTATATTAACCAAGGACATATTTCTGCACAATATGGAAGCTGGAATACTTTCCGTTCTACATATGATATTCAACGAACAGTTACAGAAGATAAAAATTTAGCTTTCCGTTTAACAGGTTCATATAACAATGGAGATAGTTATAGAGATGTTATTAACAGTAATTCTTTCTATGTAAATCCATCTATGGCTTGGAAAATTGATGATAAAACTGAATTTGTTGCTGAGTTTGATTATTACAAAGGAGATAAAACGCCAGATCGTGGAACTATCAATTTAGGAGATAATTTTACTGAAGCTTTATACGATATCGGTGATAAATTTATGGGATATGATATCGATAATACCGAAATCAAAAACTATTCTTACGCTGCTCGTATTACAAGACAGTTAACAAATAATATTAGTGCTAGAGTTGCTTACTTTAGTAACTTCTACAACAGTGACCAATTAGGAGCAACGTTAGCTTCACCAAAAGGAAGTACAGAATATAACATTCGTAATCGTGGATTAGGTCGTTCTTTTAGAGATGATAGAAACTCGACTTTACAAATTGACTTGATTGGTAAAGATATGAGATTTGGTGATTTCAAATGGAATTGGCAAGCTGGATATGATTATACAATCAACCGTTTAGAAACAAGAACTGCAGATGGTATCGGAACTATTGATCAAATTGATGTTTTCAAAGATATTAACCATTCGATCAACTTAACTCCTGAGCAAGAAGCTAAATTAGCTTGGAACAAAGACAAAACAAATCTATCAAGAGGTTATTCTTACGGATTTATGACACAACATCATTTCTCTTATAAAGATTTAATCACATTTGTTGGAGGTTTACGTTATAGCTATTTAATCGATAACCACGATGGTGTTGTAGATCCTGTTGTTGGTTTAGTTGTTTCTCCTTGGAGAAATGTAAATGCTTACATTACTTATGCAACAAACACAAGTTTACGCTCTGCTTTAAACATTATGACTGATGGAAGCAAAGCTGGACCTTCTGTTACAGATCAAGTAGAAGTTGGTGTTAAAACACAATGGTTCAACGACCGTTTACGTGCAAACGTAGTTTACTTCAACATGAACAACGATAACTTAACATTCGAAACATACGAAAATCAAACAGCAACTGGTTTATACGAAAAAGCTGGTAATTTGAGACGTAAAGGTATCGAGTTTGAAGTTGCTGGTCGTCCATTACCAAACTTACAAGTTATGTTAGGATATGCATACTTAGATGCTGGTTACCACGATTCTCCTCAATATGTAGAAGATTCAAGACCATCTAATGCGCCTTACAATACAGCAAATGCTTGGGTTCAATATAAATTTATTGAAAATAATTTCTTGAATGGTTTCACTGTTTCTGCTGGTGTTTACTACGTAGGTTCAAGACCATCTAACGAACAAAGTTTAGATCGTGATGCTCATGGTAATTTCTACGGAGGAAGCAAACCTTTCTTATTGCCAGATTATTATACATTAAATGCGCAAGTTGGATATTCTATGAAAAGATTTGACTTCCGTTTATTCTTTAATAACATTACAGATCAGTTAGGATACAATTCTTACTTCCGTGGAGGTTACATCAACCAAATCGATCCATTTAATATGGCTGCACAAGTAAATTTCAAATTCTAATTTTCTCAGAGTTAAACATATTTTTAGCATTTATTTAATAGGAAAACGACAGTTTTATAAACTGTCGTTTTTATTTTGGATAGAATTGACTAACTTTCGTCAAAATTTTTCTTAAAACATGAAAACAAAAATTACTGCTTTATTGATATTCTTTTGTTCGATTTTTACATTTGCACAAACAGAAAATACGCTAAAATCTATTCCAGAATTTTCTTTTGTAAAAATGCAATCCGAAGGAATTTTCAGTTCAAAAGATATCAAAAAAGGAAAACAAACGTTAATCGTTTTATATTCGCCAACATGTATTCACTGCCAATTAGCCTTGAATCATTTTAGCAATAATTACGAAGAACATTTAAAAAACACTCAGATTATTTTGGTTTCTGAATACGAAGCAAAAGACGCTATCCCTTTCCTAAAAGAGCACGCATCTAATTTTGTAAACAATAAAAATGTAGAATTATTATATGATTCTAATTACGAATTTGGTCCAATTTTTCAACCAACTTCTATTCCTACATTTTATTTATTCGACAAGGATAAAAATCTTGTTACAATCAAAAAAGGTTCTGTAGAAGCAAATCAAATTTTTAAATATTTGAAATAATTTAAAAATTAATCCATAAAAAAAATCCACTCAATTGAGTGGATTTTTTTGTTATATCTAATCGATGATTATTTACCTTGTTGTGCTTGAGCTTCGAATTGTTTTTGTAATTCTTTAATTTGCTCTTCAGATAAACCTTGTCCTCCTTGCGCACCTGGTTGACCTTGTGGCGCTGGTTGACCTTCTTTAAAGTCTACTAATTCTACTTCGAACTCTAATGCTTGGTTTGGTCCAATTTGTCCTCCAGGAGCTCCCATTTCACCGTAACCTAAGTTAGCTGGAATATAGAATTTGTATTTAGATCCTTTAGACATTAATTGTAAACCTTCTGACCATCCTGGAATAACTTGGTTCAAAGGAAATTCTACACCTCCTTTAGCTTCAGGGTTTTTATCTGTACTGTCAAAAGTTTTACCAGTAGCTAAAATTTTACCAGTATATTTTACTTTAACAATACTATTAATGTTTGGTTTAGCACCTGTTCCTTCTTTTTCTACAACATAAACTAATCCAGAAGCAGTTGTTTTAGCACCAGAAGTTTTTTTCTTCTCGTCTACTAATTTTTTAGACTCGTCTGCATTTTTCTTAACCAAGTTTTGTTGGTGATTTTTTGCATACGTATCTAAAATTCCCATTCCCGCTTCTTGTGTAATCAACAATTTTTTGTGACGTACAACATCCATAATCCCTTGAACAATAATATCCTTGTCCATTTGATCTAATTGTTGTTGGTTAATAACCGTCTCAATTTGCTGACCAACTTGTTGACCAATCGCGTAAGATTCTCTACCTTCTTTACCTGCTTTTAAGTAATCGCGGATCCCTTTTTCTAATTGATCGTAGTTGATACTATCAGTTTCAACTAAACGTCCTCCAAGACCTTTGATTTGCTCACCAAGACCAGTTCCGAAAGCATAAGAAGCTTTTTGATCTTCGCTTTCTAATTTGTCTACAGATTTTCCTTTGTTACAAGACACTAACGACGCAACAACAAAAATCCCTAAAAGAACTTTTTTCATTATTTATAAAAATTTATTGCAAGTTTAATAAGAAACTTTCATTAATCATACAAATCTAAACCAAATTCTTCTTTTAATTTTAACAAAATCGGGTTTTTATCTGATAATTTCTCAAATTTTTCTTTGTTTGATAAGATATGATTCGTTGCTTCCTTCTCAGAAAACTTAATTTGAATACTAAAATAGTGATTCTTAAGGAATGCTCTCAAACTATTTCTGATTCGATCACGGTATTCCTCAAATTCTTGTTCCGATGAATGAGAAGTAAATTCGAAAATAATTTCATCACCTTCCAAGCCAAGTTCAGTTGTCATCAAAGCATTATAGGACGGAATATTATGTTCGATTTTTAATCGATCCAAAAATCTTTTCCAGCCTTCTTTTACTTGATCCAATGTAAACTTTTCTCGAGGCAAATCATTTCGTAAAATCTCCTCTTGATGTTCTTCTACTTTTGCTCCAGGCAAAGCCATCTTAAGACTAAACGACGAATTACCATTTGTTCTAATTGGTTTTGAAGCACGCGTATATTCTTTGACTTCTTCTGAAATCGAAGTTTTAACGTGTTGCGTATTTACCTGTTGTGAAGTTTGCCCATTTTGAGGAATAGAATTATTTTGCTGAATTTGAGGAACTTCAATTTTAGAAGTTTGTTGTTCAGAAAAATAAAACGTTGGCGGAACTATCCTATACTTTTTTTTTTAAGCCCGTTTTCTTCTGCCGTTAACGAAGCCAATTGCATCAATGCAATTTCAACTGTTAAACGTGGATTTTTACTCGATTTGTAGTTTAAATCTGCCTCATTACAAATTTCAATTGCTCCAAATAAAAACGTTGCTGAACATTTTTGCGCATGCTCCAAATATTTTGCTTTTATACGCTCTCCTACTTCCAATAAACTTACTGTATTAGCTGTTTTCGCCATTAATAAATCACGAAAATGAGCACCCAAACCACAAATAAATAAATGTGCATCAAAACCTTTGTTCAAAATATCATTCAATTGCAACATCGCTTGCGGAATATCATTTTCCAAACACGCGTCTGTCATCTTGAAATAGTAATCGTAATCTAATACATTCAAGTTTTCTGCTACTGAAGAATAGGTCAAATTTTTATTGGTAAAAGTTGACATTCTATCAAAGATTGACAATGAATCGCGTAACGCACCATCTGCTTTTTGAGCAATCAAATGTAATGCATCATCTTCAAAAGTTACCTGTTCTTTTTCAGCAACATTTTTCAAATGTCCTTTGATATCTTCAACTCCAATTCGTTTGAAATCATAAATCTGACAACGAGAAAGAATCGTAGGAATAATTTTATGTTTTTCTGTAGTTGCCAAAATAAAAATAGCATGCGCTGGTGGCTCTTCTAACGTTTTCAGAAATGCATTAAAAGCAGCTGTTGACAACATATGAACCTCATCAATGATGTAGACACGATATTTCCCTATTTGAGGAACAATACGCACTTGATCGATTAAATTTCTGATATCGTCAACCGAATTATTAGATGCCGCATCCAACTCAAAAATATTGAAAGCAAAATCTTGATCGCCTTCTACTCCATTTTCTTCGTTGATTTTACGTGCTAAAATTCGAGCACATGTTGTTTTTCCAACACCTCTTGGTCCACAAAATAAAAGAGCTTGCGGCAATTGATTTGACTTTATCGCTTGCTCCAAAGTATTTGTAATAGACGCTTGTCCAACTACATCTTCAAAATTTAGCGGGCGATATTTTCTGGCTGAAACAACAAAATTTTCCATACTATTGGCAAATATAATGGTTATAATTTTAAGAATTAAATCTATTCATTTTTTTTAATTTTTTTTAATTTTTTTTCTGTCAAAACGAATGTTAAAAAACAAAAGGTAGTCATACAACCTAGTGAAATAATTGAAGCAAAGATGTAATTTATTTCAAATAAAAGTCCTGATAAGGCAATTAATAAAAAAATTACTCCAAAATAAAACATAATTTTTCTGGAATATTTTTGTGCAAAATTCCAATTCTCAATATTTTTCATTGATAAGTTTGACCTATAACCATATAATGGATTAATATTTTTTGCAGGAAAAATTAATTGTACAATTCCCATAATTATAAATATTAGACCAAATAATAAGGATAAAATAAAAAAAGGGCTTTCTGTATTCATCATAAAAAAAAATTAAATCATCTTAGTCTTTATCATTTTATATAAAATTAACCCGTTGTGCATTTTAAATAATTTGGGTTTTTAGATTATTAATATTTCGATTAAAGTATGTTTTATTAATGTACTGAACCACAGTAAGAGCAGTAATTTTAGCTAAAATTCTGGTTTTAAACCCTTCGAAAGTCTTTGCATAATTTCGTCTAATCATAAACTGATCACATAGTTGAGAAAATAACGTTTCAATTCTTTTTCGATACTTTTTGAATGGACAAAACTGAGGTTTATACTCTTTTTGATTGGATCTTTTCGGTGTTTCTAATCGAATATTAGCTTCATTAAATAAGTCAATTTGAATTGTTTGCGACAAATAACCTTTGTCCCCAAGTAGCAAACAATCATACATTTGAGTTTTAACATCTTTCAAAAAATGAATGTCATGAACAGATGCGGGACTGATATCAATACTCTGGAAAACACCATTTAAAGAACAAATAGCATGAAGTTTATAGCCATAAAAAGACATTTGCTGAGAAGCACAAAAACCTCTATTTGGTGCACTATACTGATGTTCTTTGCAAATTTTCGAGCGATTAATTCTTGCTATTTTACACACTTCCAACGGCATACTATCAACGATGAAACAATTTTCAAATTCATTAAATTCTTTCGCTAATTTGAGGCGAATACTATTAATTTGCTCTGATAATCTACGTTTTCTACGATTGTAAATACTACGCTCAATTTTACAACTTAACGCATTAGGAAGATTTCGAAATAAATGATTTTCACTATCAATACCCATAAATTCAGCTGTTAAGACAAGACTTATGAGTTCTAAATCAAAAAGTTTAGGTCTTCTACGTTGATAAATTAAAAGTGTATCAGTTGATATTTTTCGTAGAACTTCCAATATTCTTTCGTAATTTGCAAGTAAGTTGTTCATTGTAAATGTTTTGTAGTTAAAACAATTTACTGATTTTCAATGAAATGAACAACTTTATTATTTAGTAATCAAAATGCACAACGGGTATAAAATTAAATACTTTTCGTTAGATTCGTACTTTTAGATTTATTATTTTTGCTTCAATTACACTCAACCTTAAAATGGCTATAAAAAACACACAGGAAACACCAAAAACTCCTAAAAAACAAATCGTCAAAACAATTATAGGTATACTGTTTTTAGTAATCGGTTTATTACTATTAGCTTCGTTTATTTCTTATTTTTTTAATGGTTTTATGGATCAGAGCCAAATCTCTGATTTATTAGATAAAAGTCAAACCGCCGAAAATATTTTCGGGAAGTTTGGCGCATTATTAGGTGAAACATTCATTTTGCAAGGAATCGGAATTGTTTCATTTTTTGTCCCAGTCTTCTTTATTCTCTTAGGAGTTAAAGTTGCTACAAATTGGAAAAAAATTAAGCCTTTCACAACGCTTTATCAAAGCATTTTCTTCATGATTTGGTTGCCAATATTTTTTGGTTGTATTTTACCAACTCAACACATGTTTTCTGGCGTAATGGGATTTGAAATTAATGATTTCCTAAATAGCTTTATTGGTAAATGGGGTGTAATTTTATTGCTTTTCGTTAGTTTATTGATTTATTGTGTCATTCATTTCCGAATGACGTATCAATCTATCCAAGAAAAAATGGAAGAACGTGCGAAACAAAAAGAAATTGAGCGCATAGAAAAAGAGCAAGAAAAAATCAAGAGAGAACAGCTTGAATTAAGAAAACGTAAGGAAAAAGAAGAACAAGAAAAGATAAATAAATTCAATCAAGATGCTGAAAAGCAACAAGAAGATAGTTTATCGCAAGAATTAGAATTGATAGAACAACAAGAGAAAGAAGCAATTCAATCTCATAAAGTAAATCCAAACGAAGCATTTCATCAAGAATTTAAAATTAATCAACCAAAAGAGGAAGAAACAATCGAAGAAACTCCACTTAATATTACAGAATTAGTGGTTGAAGATTTGGCAGATGATGAGGAAGAAAATAATCAAGTAGATTTTTTATCAATTAATGATGAAGAAAATTTAGAAACAGAAATTCAACCAACTCAAAACTCTTCTGAAAATGGATTAGAATTAAAAGTTCAAAACGTTGATGAAGAAGAAGAATTTGAAGCGACTTCTGCTCGATTGGTACAAGAGCAAGGTGAATACAATCAACGTTTAGATTTACCAAATTATCAATTTCCTCCTATTTCATTGTTAAAAAAATATGACAACGGAAATACGTTAATTGATCAAAAAGAATTAGAAACGAACAAAAATAGAATTGTCGAAACCTTAGGAAATTACGGAATCGGAATCGATGAAATTTCAGCAACAATCGGTCCTACAGTTACTTTGTATGAAATTGTACCAAAAGCTGGTGTTCGTATTTCTAAAATCAAAAATCTTGAGGACGATATTGCTTTAAGTTTGGCTGCGCTTGGTATCCGTATTATTGCGCCGATTCCTGGAAAAGGAACAATTGGTATCGAGGTTCCAAATTCTAATCCTTCGATGGTTTCTATGCATTCGGTTATTGCCTCACAAAAGTTTCAAAATGCTGATATGGAATTGCCAATTGCTTTCGGAAAAACAATTACGAACGAAACCTTTGTTGCCGATTTAGCAAAAATGCCTCACTTGTTGATGGCTGGTGCAACTGGACAAGGTAAATCGGTTGGTTTGAATGCAATTATCGCTTCGTTAATCTATAAAAAACATCCATCTGAATTAAAATTTGTGATGGTCGATCCGAAAAAAGTTGAGCTTACTTTATATTCAAAAATCGAGCGTCATTATTTAGCAAAATTACCAGATTCGGAAGAAGCAATTATCACAGATAATACAAAAGTAATTAACACGTTAAATTCACTTTGTATTGAAATGGATGATCGTTACGAATTATTGAAAAATGCTTTCGTTCGAAATATCAAAGAATATAACGCGAAGTTCAAACAACGTAAATTAAATCCAGAAGCTGGTCACAGATTCTTACCATATATTGTATTAATCGTGGATGAGTTTGCAGATTTGATTATGACAGCTGGTAAAGAAGTTGAATTACCGATTGCTCGTTTAGCTCAGTTGGCTCGTGCTGTTGGTATTCACTTGATTGTTGCAACTCAACGTCCGTCTGTAAATGTGATTACAGGAACAATTAAAGCCAATTTCCCAGGACGTGTCGCTTTCCGTGTAACTTCAAAAATCGATTCGAGAACGATTTTAGATTCGCAAGGAGCCGATCAATTAATTGGTAAAGGTGATATGTTGTACACCACTGGAAACGAATTAATTCGCTTACAATGTGCGTTTGTTGATACACCAGAAGTCGATAAAATCACCGAATTTATTGGTGAACAACGTGGTTATCCAGATGCAATGCATTTACCAGAATATGTTGGTGAAGAAGGTGGATCTAATTTAGATATTGATTTATCTGATCGTGATGTACTTTTTGAAGATGCTGCACGATTAATTGTAATGAATCAACAAGGTTCCGCGTCTTTATTACAACGAAAATTAAAATTAGGATATAATCGCGCCGGACGATTAATTGATCAATTGGAAGCTGCTGGAATTGTTGGTCCTTTCGAAGGAAGTAAAGCAAGACAGGTATTGATACAAGATGACATGAGTTTGGAACAGTTGTTGAATAATTTGAACTAAAATTTATTAAAAACAGATAGAAAATTAAATTGTATGAAAAAGATTATCTATTCTTTCATACTCTTATTAGTAGGGGTTGGAACATTAAACGCTCAATCAGCAAAACAAATCTTAGACAAAGTTTACGCTAAATATACCAACGCAAACTCGTATTACATCAAATTTGATTTTAGCCATAATGCAAATGGAAAATCAACAAGTCGTTCGGGAGAAGTTTTTGCAATGAAACAAAAATTTAACTTGAATGTAGGCGATATCAACCAAATTTTCACAGGAACTAAATTATATACAATTGCAAAAGATGACAAAGAAGTAACTATTTCTGATGCATCTAACACAGATGATTTCTTAACACCAACTAAAGTTTTGAACACGTATCGTACTGATTTCAGCTACGCCTTAACAGATAAAAAAACGGTTGGAGGAAAAACAATTCAGTATATAAAATTAACGCCAACTAAAACTTCTACAATCAAATATTCGGTTTTAGGAGTCAATACAGCGAATAATGAAATCTACGATTACAAGGAATATGGTAAAAATGGTGATACAACATCAATCATTGTAAAAGATTACGTTCAAAATTTACTTATTCACAAAAGTTACTTTAACTTTGACCAAAAGAAATATAAGTCGCAAGGCTATATGATTACTCAATTATAATCAATGTTAAAAAAACTTGACTGGTATATAATCAAGACCTTTTTAGGTCCATTTTTTTTCATATTTAGTGTTCTATTTTTCATCTTTATCGTGCAATTTGCATGGCAACAAATGGAAAAATTTGTTGGAAAAGGTTTAGAATGGTACACTATTACCGAATTACTTTTTTGGTTAGGAATTAACGTTATTCAGCTTGTATTACCGCTTACAATCCTTTTGGGGTCTATCATGACCATGGGAGGTTTTGGAGAACGATACGAATTAGCTGCAATGAAAGCGTCTGGAATTTCACTTACCAGAATCCTTGCACCATTGTTTACGTTAGTTGCTTTAATGTCTGTCGGATTGTATTTTTTCGGGGACAAAGTAATGCCTTATTCCCAACAAAAAGCGCGAACAATGTACTTCAATATCTTACAAACCAAACCAACGGTAAGTATGAAAGAAGGCGTTTTTATCGAAACCGTTCCAGGATTTCAGATGAAAATAAATAAAATTTCGGGTGAAAATTCAGAAAAATTAGAAGATGTTTTTGTTCATCAAAATGCACCGTTTGGTGAAAATACGATGACAATTATTTCTAAAAGAGGAAATCTTGCGCCAGACAAAAACGATAATCATTATCTAAAAATGGAACTTTTTGATGGAATTGCTTATACCGATAATATCAAAAATAAAAACTTTGATCAACGCAAACGTCAAGAAAATCAATATACTAAATTTGATACATTAAACTATTATATTGACATTTCGGATATTTTAAATTCTGGTAAAGACGAAGACCCAGGAAACTCTTATAAATATTTGGACGGAAAAGGTTTAAGACATCTTATCGATTCATTAAATACAGATTATAAGAAGTATTACAAAGATTTGAAAACGAATATGTTTAATCAAAACTATTTCTATTCAATCAAAATAAAAGATATTGATACGGTAAAAACAAATATGATTTTTGACTTGAAAAAGCGAAATCGCCAAGAACAAGATCAAGTGCTTAATCAAGCTATACAAATGGTAAATCGTGATCAAGAAAATATGACGTTTTCTGAACAAGAAATTGTAAACAGAGAAAAATTATATTCAAAAGTAAATATTCATTACCAACGAAATTTCTCGTATGCAGTAACGTGTATTATTTTCTTTTTGATTGGATCATCATTAGGTGCAATCGTAAAAAAAGGAGGAATCGGAATGCCAGTTGTCATCTCAATTATCATTTTCGTTATTTATTTCATCCTTAATTTCTCTGCGGAAAATATGGCGAAAAACGGAAAATTAGATCCAACTTTTGCCGCTTGGGCAGCTAATATTATTGCGCTTCCGTTCTCTATTTTGTTTAGTTACAAAGCCAATCAAGATTCTGGATTATTTGACATCAGTATTTACGTTGATCCAATTGTAAGATACTTTAATAAGTTTAAGAAAACAAACAAAAACGAGGAGCATTCTCGTTATCAATAACATAAAACAATGGAAAATAGATCATCTCAATTAAACACAATTGAAGAAGCTTTAGAAGATTTAAAACAAGGAAAAGTTATCATTGTAGTTGACGATGAAGATCGTGAAAATGAAGGAGATTTCCTATGTATCGCCGAATTTGCAACGCCAGAAGTCATCAACTTTATGGTTACGCACGGACGCGGATTAGTTTGTACACCACTTACACAACAAAGATGTAAAGCATTAGGTTTAGATCTTATGGTTGGACACAATACTGCAATTTACGAAACTAATTTTACGGTTTCTGTGGATTTACAAGGTCACGGATGTACGACAGGAATTTCGGCTTCGGATCGTTCTAAAACTATTCAAGCTTTAATTGACGAAAATACAAATCCAGATGATTTAGGAAAACCAGGACATATTTTCCCTCTTATAGCAAAAGATGGTGGAGTTTTGGTTCGCATGGGACATACAGAAGCTGCTGTTGACTTAGCTCGCATGGCGGGACATTATCCTGCTGGATGTATTGTCGAAATCTTGAAAGAAGATGGAGAAATGGCTCGTTTGCCAGAATTGTTAGAGATTGCGAAGAAATTTGATCTTAAAATTGTTTCGATTGAAGATTTGATTGCTTACCGATTAGAAAATGAATCCTTGGTAAAACGTATCGAGCAATTTCCTGCAAAAACAAGATTCGGAGAATATGAATTAATCGCTTATCAACAAACAACAAATAATCAAGTTCACTTCGCTTTGAAAAAAGGAAAATGGACAAAAGATGATGTAGTTCCAGTTCGTGTAAAATCGACAAATAGCTACTATGATTTGTTTAGCGCTTTACAAAACGGCGAAACACCATTGTTAGAAAAAACAATGAACATCATCAATGAAGAAGAAAAAGGTGTTGTAATTTTTATTAATAACATTCAAAGTTCTGAGTTGATTGAACAAAAATTAGAGATTTTCAAAAGTTTTTCTGAAGGAAAATCTAAATCAGGTGTTTTACCAGCCGATGAAAAAGATCACGGAATTGGCTCTCAAATCATCAAAGATTTAGGCATCCAAAAAATGAATTTGATTACACGCACTTTAGAAGAACCACATACGACGCAATACGGTTTGGAAATTGTAAAATGCACTAAATTGTAAGAAATAATTCATCACAATATACAAAAGCAGTTCTGAGAAGAGCTGCTTTTTTTTTTTGAATCATTTTGTAACTTTTTGATTAAATTGACATCTCATATAAAAACACAATATGCAAAATAAAACTTTAGCTTTAATATTTTTTATTCTTACGAGTATTTCATTTGGACAAAATTCAATAGCTAATAAAATTTACACTTCTGATATAGATAATTTCTGGATAGCTTTTGATAGTATTCAAACTACAAATAATTATTCACAAAAAATAAAATTCATTAATACTTTATACATTGATAAAGGGACAAAAGGTTTAAAATCCTTTATGAAAGTAAGAGATTATAATGATACTCTTTATATTAAACTTATTGATAATTATCCTAAGTTTTGGAATTCTATTAGACCTAATACACTTACCATAAAAAATAAAACAAAAGAATTAACTAAAGCTGTAAAAAAACTAAAAAAACTATATCCTGAGCTAAAAGAAGGAGAAATGTATTTTACAATTGGTGGCTTGCGTTCAGGTGGAACTTTATATGAAAATATGGTTTTAGTTGGTTCTGAAATCGCTACAGGAATTCCAAAAACAGATGTTTCAGAATTTGAAAATGATTGGCTAAAAAATGTTTTTGCGAAGCAATCACTTGATAATATTATTTCACTAAATATTCATGAATATGTACACACACAACAAAAACCAAATGAAAACAACTCATTATTACACCATACCCTAAAAGAAGGTTCGTGCGATTTTATTACAGAGCTTGTTTTAGGAGAACCAATTGAAAAACAATATATTTTTTATGGAAAACAGCACTTCGATGATTTGAAAAAACAATTTAAAGAAGAGATGTTTATAGATGATTTTTCAAATTGGTTATACAATGGAGGACAAAAGGGTGAAGCTGCTGATCTGGGATATTTTATTGGATATGAAATATGTAAATCATATTACAATCAAGCTAAAAATAAAAAACAAGCGATAAAAGATATTATTGAACTGAATTATCAAGATGAAAAAGAAGTTGAAAATTTTCTAAGAAAATCTGGTTTTTACGAAGAAGGTTTTGATAAAGATCAATTAATAAAAGAATACGAAAAAAAACAACCTTATATCATAAAAATTGAGCCTTTCGAAAATGGTTCAACAAATATAGATTCATCTATCAAAGAATTTAAAATTATATTTTCTAAACCAATGAATCCAAAAGAATATTCAATAAGATTCTCAAAAAAAGGAAAAGAGTATAGTCCTAAGTTTACAAAAATCAATTTCTCTAATGATAACACTACATTCGTAATAACTATGGAATTAACTCCAACTAAAGAATATGAATTTGTAATTTCAAATGGTTTCAAATCAGAAGATGGCTACCCATTAAAATTAGACAACAATGAATTAATTATTAATTTTAAAACTCAATAATACAAAAAAAGCTTCTCGAAATCGAGAAGCTTTCTTATTAATAATCATCATAATATTTAATGCGCATAATGTTTACGAGAAACAAAATGCAGAATTTTTTGAACTAATTTCGTGTTTTTGTATAAATTCCAATTCATTAATAAAACACTGAACAAAATTACTGCCAAACCATAAATCTGCAAATGAGTTACGACATCATCTGTAAAAAAATAACTCAATGCAACGGCTACAATAGGGTTTACATACGCATATGTAGAAACTTCTACAGCTGGACGATATTGTAACAACCAAACGTAAGAACCAAAAGCAAGAATAGAGCCAAAAGTTGTTAAATAAACCATTGCCAACCAATCTTCTGTCACTACATTCGCAAAATTGAAATTAGCATATTCTCCATTGAAGATTGCAACTGTATTAAACAAAACACCAGCAGTAATCATTTGCCAAGCCGTTTTGACCATGATGTTCAAATCTTCTTTTGGCTTTGTAACTTCTTTTTTCTGCTTTTCTGTTACATATTTTGAATACAAAGAACCTAACGTCCAAGCAATCGAACAAAAGATCAGAACAATCAACCCAATCATATTTAAGAACTGCTGATCTGCATCTGCGTGCACAGTGATTGTTTGTTCATAGAATAACATCAAAACTCCAACAAAACCTAACAAAACACCTAAAATCGTAGGAATACTTGAAAAATTTTGTTTCCATTTCGGTTTATCTAACACAATAAACCAAATTGCTGCCGATGCTGCCATAATTGCAACAATTCCACTTGGTAAAAATTGTTCGGACCAAATAATCCCAGCCATATCAATAAACAACAACATAAAACCTGTAAACATACATTGTTTCACTATTTGTTTATCCCACAGCTTGTAACCTTTCAATTTACAATATCCCATCAACATTGTGCTCGCCGCAATAAAGCGAAACGAACCCAAAATAAACGGACTAAAACCATGCAAAGCCTTATCTATAAAAAAATAAGTTGATCCCCAAACTACATAAACCACGAAATACGCTGCAATAATCAGTCACTTACTTGGTTGATTCCCTTTCATTCAATCTCTATTTTTTAAATCGTTGGTATAACGATATTTTGTTCTTCTTTTATTGTTTGTAAAACTATAGTTGTACGCGTAGAAGTGATTCCGCCAATTTTACTCAAATGTTTGCGCATCAATTCCACCAAACCTTCGTTATCAGAAGTTCTCACTTTGATTAGATAACCATCTTCTCCAGCAATATCATGAACCTCTAAAACTTCTGGAATTTCGGCAAGTTGTCTTCCTACTGTTTCATCGCCGATAATATCTACGGTCTTGATAAACATATACGAAAGTAATTTTTGTCCAACTGCCACTGGATTTATTTTTGCGTGATAAGCCAAAATAACTTGCTTATTTTCAAGCTTTTTCACACGTTCTAATATTCCAGAAGGTGCCATTCCCAATTCTCTTGCGATATCTGCATTGTTAATGCGTGCATTATCTTGCATTAATCGCATGATTTTCAAATCAGTAGCATCTAAATTAAATTCTATCTTTTCCATTTCGACTGCAAAATTAAGATTATTTTGAATAATATTCAAAAAATATATTAAAAATTGTATCTTATTCTTGATATTATTTTAAACTGTAAATTAAATTCATTTTAAATTCCAGAAAAAACATCTTTATTCAAAAGAAAAGGCTGCTCAAAATTGAGCAGCCTTTCTATTATTTTAAAAAATTTCGGTTAGAGAATTAGTTTCCTCCTTCTTCCATTTTCTTTTTCAATGCAGCTAATTCATCGATATCTCCTAAAGTAGAAGTTTCGATTGTATTAGATGAATTGTTGTTGTTATTGTTGTTAGATGATCTCTCAGCTTTAACTTCTTCCTCACGGAAAGTTGCTGTATGAGAAACTACTACACGACGGAATTCTTTGTTGAACTCGATAACTTTGAAAGATGTTTCTTCACCTTTTTTGATACGAGATCCGTCTTCTTTCTCTAATGTACGAGCTGGAGCGAAAGCTTCAACGTCAGCATCTTCGAATTGAACTGTAGCACCTTTGTCAAATACATCAACTGCAACTCCTGTGTGAACTGTACCTACTGCATATTTAGCTTCGTACTGATCCCATGGGTTTTCAGTTAATTGTTTGTGACCTAAAGATAAACGACGAGCTTCTACGTCTAATTCTAAAACTACTACGTCTAAGATATCATCAACTGCACAGAATTCTGATGGGTGTTTGATTTTCTTAGTCCAAGATAAGTCAGAAATGTAGATTAATCCGTCAACACCTTCTTCTAATTCTACGAATACACCGAAGTTAGTGAAATTACGAACTTTACCTTTGTGAGTAGAACCTACTGGGTATTTAGTTGTAATATCTGTCCAAGGATCTGGAGTTAATTGTTTGATACCTAAAGACATTTTTCTTTCTTCTCTATCTAAAGTTAAAACTACTGCTTCAACCTCATCACCTACTTTTACGAAATCTTGAGCAGAACGTAAGTGAGTAGACCATGACATTTCAGAAACGTGGATTAAACCTTCTACACCTGGAGCAACCTCAACGAATGCACCGTAGTCAGCTAAAACAACTACTTTTCCTTTAACTTTATCACCAACTTTGATATCAGCATCTAAAGCATCCCATGGATGAGCTTCTAATTGTTTAATACCTAATTGGATACGAGATTTATCTTCGTCGAAATCTAAGATTACAACGTTGATTTTTTGTCCATCTTCTAAGATTTCAGATGGGTGGTTGATACGAGACCAAGATAAGTCAGTAATGTGGATTAAACCGTCAACACCTCCTAAGTCTACGAATACACCGTAAGATGTGATGTTTTTAACTTCACCTTCTAATACTTGTCCTTTCTCTAATTGAGCAACGATTTCTTTTTTCTGAACCTCGATATCAGCCTCGATTAACGCTTTGTGAGAAACTACTACGTTTTTGAATTCTGGGTTGATTTTAACAACTTTGAACTCCATAGTTTTTCCTACGAATTGTTCGTAATCACGGATTGGTTTAACATCGATTTGAGAACCTGGTAAGAAAGCTTCAATTCCGAATACGTCAACGATCATACCACCTTTAGTACGAGCTTTGATGTAACCGTTAACGATTTCTTGAGAATCGTGTGCTTTGTTAACAGCATCCCATGCATTTAATGTACGAGCTTTTTTGTGAGATAAAATTAATTGTCCATTTTTATCTTCACGTTGATCAACCATTACTTCAACGATATCCCCAACTTTCAAGTCTGAGTTGTAACGGAATTCGTTTAATGAAATAACACCTTCTGATTTGAAGTTGATGTCAACGATAGCTTCTTTATCTGTAATACGTACAACTTGTCCTTTGAATACTTCATTCTCATGTAAGTCTTCTAAAGTTGTATCGTACATTTGCTCTAATTCAGCTTTTTCTTTACGATCTTCTTCGTTTAATCCTGATTCGAAAGATTCCCAATCAAATGATTCTGGAGCTACGTTTGCATTAGCAGACGCATCTAATACTGGAGTGTTTAATACAACTTCTTGTACTTCCTCTTGTTTTGTTTCTTTAGACATAATTCTAAAAATTTGTATCTCAATCTATTTTATTTCGGAATCTTCAAATGCAAATAAATGACCGAGAGATGTTTAACTTAATAATTAATCGCTTGATTCCTAAACCATTTTAGCGAGTGCAAAGATAAACAATTATATTTTAATATTTGGAATAATTTTAGATTCAACTCAAAGAAATTTAAGATTTTATAAAGAAATTACACACTTGTTTATTCGTAACTTGTAATCGAATCTCAACTTTATGGATAGTCTAAAGAAAATAAAACGATTTTCTAAAATCGTAAAAGTCGTTTCTAAATATGGTTTTGAAGAAATTCTTTCTCGCGGAAATGATTTGTTTCATTCTGATCACAATACCGAATTTTTCAACCAATCATTCAATCAACGTTTCCGAATGGCTTTGGAAGAACTTGGTCCGACCTATATAAAATTTGGACAATTATTGAGTAATCGTAAAGATTTGGTTCCTGAATCTTTGGTTGAAGAACTAAAAAAATTACAAGATAATGTTCCGCCAGAAGAAATTGACATCAAACAAAAAATTAGAGATGAATTTGGAATAGAACCAGACGAACATTTTCTTTTTATAGAAGAACAACCTTTTGCTGCTGCAAGTATTTCGCAAGTTTATCGTGCCACTTTGTTGAATGGAGAAAAAGTTGTTTTCAAAGTAAAACGATCTAATATTCAGAAAATAATTGAATCAGATTTAGCCCTGATTCGAGACATTGTTCATTTTTTGGAAAAAAAATATGAGAAACTTCAAAAATTATTCATTTCTGAAATCGAAAAATCATTTGAAAATTCAATTCTGAAAGAACTTTCATTAACCAATGAATTTCAGAACATCGAACGTTTCAGAAAAAATTTCGAGAATAGTAAAGATGTTTATGTTCCGAAAACATATGAAGATTATTCGAACAACAATTTTCTTTGCATGGAATTCATAGTAGGTTTCAAGGTAAATGATGTTGAACAGTTAGAAGCTTTAGGAGTTGACCCGAAAAAAATCGTACAGAAAGGTTTTGATATTTATTTGAAACAATTACTTGATGATGGATTTTTTCATGCTGATCCACATCCCGGAAATATTTTTATTTTAAAAGATGGACGACTTGCTTTTATAGATTTTGGTTCGATGGGAATTTTAGCCATCAACGAAAAAGAGGCTTTAGAAAATGTTGTAATTGATTTTGGATTAAAAAATCCGAAACGAATTGTTCGTTCACTCAAAAAAATGGCGATTAAACATTATATCGAGAACGAAAAACAATTGGAACGTGACATTGCAGATATTTTTGATTATTTAGAATACAATACCGTTGATACAATAGAAGTTCAAATCATCATTAAGAAATTCAACAATATTCTACAGCGAAATCATGTTTTATTACCCGAATATGTTTATATTTTACTACGCGGAATTGCGCTTATAGAAGGAATTGGACAACAATTACACGCTGATCTTAATGTCCAACGCTCGATGCGTCCTTATGCCGTAAAATTGGCTCGACAAAAATTTCATCCTAAATATTTGAGTAAAAAAGCAATTGATAATTTTAAAGATATTCAGGATTTAATCAACGATTTACCAGAAGATACCTTGAAATTAATCGAAAAAGTAAACAATGATAAATTGGCTTTAAACTTTAAGATTGATCAAATAGGTAATATTCAGAAATTAATAAAAGACAGCATTAATAAACTGGTTTTAGCGATACTTACTTTAGCTTTTGGAATTGGAGCAAGTATGTTAGCTAATACAACTGTTCGTCCTGTGATTCTAGACATGCCACTACTTTCTTGGATTGGTTATTTATTATCTATCTTTACAGCTGGATGTATTATTATATTAGTTTTTAGAAAGAAATAATAAAATTAAAATTAATAAAAATAAAATAGCCACCTCAATGAGGTGGCTATTTCTATTGTAAGCTATTCAAAGAATTATTATTTCTTTTTTGTAGCTGTTTTTTTGATAACTTTTGTTTCAGTTACTACAGCTGTTCTAGGTAATACCTCAACACGTCTGTTTCTTTGGTAACACTCTTCAGTGTTTTCAGTACATAACAATTGAGATTTTCCTAATCCACGAGCAGTTAAACGAGACTTATCAACTCCACCTCTTTCAGCTAAAATATTAACTAATGCTTGAGCACGTTTTAAAGATAATGTTTTGTTATAAGCGTCTTTACCTCTTTGGTCAGCATGTCCGTCAATGTAGAAGCTTTTTTCTTTTAAATCATCAGAATTTAAAATTTGAGCAGCTACACGTACATCTTCGTAAGAAGAAGGAACAATTTTATCAGAGTTGTATTCGAATAAAATATTAGATAAACGTTTTGCTACGTGAACTTCAGTCCATGGACATCCGTTATTTTCTTTTGGTCCTGGTACAGTTGGACAAGCATCATCTGGATCTGGAATACCATCACCATCTGTATCTGGACAACCTTGGAATTGAGGTAAACCTGGTACATCTGGACAAGCATCGTCTTTATCAGGAACACCATCACCATCTGTATCTGGCCAAGGACAACCGTTGTTTTCAGCTGGTCCTGCAACTTCTGGACATTCGTCTAAGTTATCTGGAATACCATCACCGTCTGTATCTGGACAACCTTGGAATTCAGCTAAACCTGGTACAGTTGGACAAGCATCATCTGGATCTGGAATACCATCACCGTCTGTATCTGGACATCCATTGAATTCAGCTAAACCTGGTACATCTGGACAAGCATCTACGTCATCTGGAATACCATCTTTATCTCTATCAGGTCTTCCGAAACGGAAAGTAACACCTACAGTATGTTGGAAGAAGTTAAAGTAATCTTTTCCACCGTAAGTTGGTAACCAGTTGTAATCAGAAGCAACGTTTAAACCGAAGTTTTTAGTCAACCAAAAGTTGATACCTACTCCTAAGTTTAAAGCTAAGTGATTTTTCTCTAAATCCTCTTCTTTTTGGAATTGGTATGCATTACCATTGTTATCGTAAGCAGTTAAAGGATTAGTTAAACTAGTGTAATCATATCTGTGGTAGCTAGCACCCCCACGGATATATGGATCAAACCAAGAATCTTCTTTTAAGATATAACCATTAGCTAACTTATAACGTAAACCTAAACCAGCATTGATGAATAATTCATCTTTAACACGTAATCTGTTATTGTCAACTTCACCTACAGAAGCAGTTAAATCAACATCAAAAGATCTGTTTAAGTTACGGATGATAGATAATTTAGATAAAGGAGGAACAATATCCCAATTATCTGTTTTGAAATACTGGTTGAATGGTCCAGTGATCGAGTTGTGATCAACTGCGTGAGCACCAACTGTCATTGCCCAAGGATTCTTAGAATTCTGAGCATCTACAAAAGAATTACCCGCTAGGAATAATACTACTGCAGATAATAATAGATTAAACTTTTTCATTATCAAATATTTAGCGTTTTAAATATATTAAATTTTACTTAATTTTTATACAATTATAAGACAAATTTAAGAATTCTTTATCATTCTATCCAAATCTCTTTTCAAATCTTTTCCTTTTATTGTGTTTCTTTTGTCAAAAAGTTTCTTCCCTTTTGCCAAATATATCTTCAATTTTGCCAACCCTTTATTGTTTATAAACAGCGTGGTTGCTACAATTGTCAATCCTGTCTCTTTCGTTTTGCGTTCTAATTTTCGCAACTCAGATTTTTGTAATAAAAGTTTTCTGTCTCGTCTCGTTTTATGATTAAAGTATGTTCCCCAATCATATTCGTCAATAAACATATTAACAATATAGAGTTCTCCATCCTTCATTTGACAAAAACTTTCAGTAATCGAAGCTTTTCCCATTCGGATAGATTTTATTTCAGTCCCAAATAATTGGATGCCGGCTTCGTAAGAATCTAATAATTCATACTCAAACCTTGCACGTTTATTCTTAATCGTAACTTCTTTCTGCACTTTATTTTATTCCAATTAAAATTTGTAACTTTGCCGGAAGGTCAAACAAACATCATACCAAAAATTATGTTAAATGTTTCTAATTTATCGCTTCAATTCGGCAAGCGTGTACTTTTCGACGAAGTTAATATAAAATTTACAAATGGCAACTGTTACGGGATAATTGGTGCCAACGGAGCAGGAAAATCTACTTTCTTAAAAATATTATCAGGTGAAATCGATCCAACTTCAGGACAAGTTAGTCTTGAAAAAGGAAAACGTATGTCTGTCTTAGAACAGAATCACTTCAAATATGACGAATATACAGTATTGGATACTGTTTTACGTGGAAATAAAGTATTATACGATATTAAAGAACGTATGGATGCTTTATATGCTAAACCAGATTTTTCTGAAGAAGATGGTATCAAAGCAGGAGAATTAGGTGTTGTTTATGAAGAAATGAACGGATGGAATGCAGAATCTGATGCGGCTACATTATTATCGAATGTAGGAATTGATTCGGATATGCATTATACATTAATGGGAGATTTAGATAATAAAGCGAAAGTTCGTATTTTGATTGCGCAAGCTTTATTTGGAAATCC
The DNA here is from genome assembly GCF_019308355.1 of Empedobacter falsenii. Taxonomy (GTDB): domain Bacteria; phylum Bacteroidota; class Bacteroidia; order Flavobacteriales; family Weeksellaceae; genus Empedobacter; species Empedobacter falsenii_B. The sequence continues at coordinate 39,642 of NZ_JAAGKM010000013.1, forward strand.
TGATGTGTTAATCTTAGATGAGCCTACCAACGAATTGGACGTTAATACAATTCAATGGTTAGAGGATTTCTTAGGTAATTTCGAGAATACTGTAATCGTTGTATCGCACGACCGTCACTTCTTAGACGCAGTTTGTACGCATATTTGTGATTTAGATTTCTCTAAATTAAACCTATATTCTGGTAACTATACATTCTGGTACGAGTCTTCTCAGTTAGCTGCAAAACAACGTGCGCAACAAAACAAAAAAGCAGAAGAAAAGAAAAAGGAATTACAAGATTTCATTGCTCGTTTCTCTTCTAACGTTGCTAAGGCAAAACAAACGACTTCTCGTAAAAAAATGATCGAGAAATTGAATATCGAAGATATCAAACCTTCTTCTCGTCGATATCCAGCACTTATCTGGGAACAATCTCGTGAGGCTGGTGATCAAATCTTAGAAGTAAACAATTTATCTGCTTCTGTAGATGGAGAAGTTTTATTTAAAGATGCGAACATCAACTTGAAAAAAGGTGATAAAATTGGTATTTTCTCTCGTAACTCTAAAGCAGTTTCTCAATTTTTCGAAATTCTTTCAGGAAAAGCTCAGCCAGATTCTGGAGATTTTACTTGGGGAATTACAACAACACAAGCGTATTTACCTTTAGATAATACAGATTTCTTCAAAGAAGATATCAACTTGGTTGATTGGTTACGTCAATATACAGAATCAGACGATGAACGTCACGAAGAATTTATGCGTGGTTTCTTAGGGAAAATGTTATTCTCTGGAGACGAAGCTCTTAAAAAATCTTCTGTTTTATCAGGAGGTGAAAAAATGCGTTGTATGTTCTCTCGCATGATGTTATTACGTGCAAACGTATTATTGTTAGACGAGCCAACAGGTCACTTAGACTTAGAATCGATTACAGCATTGAATAATTCTTTGGTTAATTTCAAAGGAACAATTTTAATGGGTTCTCATGACCACGAATTGATTCAAACAACTTGTAACCGTATTATCGAGTTAACTCCAAACGGAATCATCGATCGTTATATGACGTATGATGAATTCTTAGATGATCCAAAAGTAAAAGAATTAAAAGCAAAATATTACGCTTAATAATTTCTTTCACCATATTTCTAAAAATCCAGAAGGTTCTACTTTCTGGATTTTTTTATTCATAAATTATTCTATCTTTGAGTTAGAATTTTTCGCATGATTCAACTTCCTACCATATTACTTTATCTCATTATTGCATTGATTATTTTTCTAATCATTATGATTACATATTTAATCCATTCATTAAAATCTGAGAAAAAAATAAGTCATGAGCAAACGCAACGTTTAGACAATTTATCTACAAAAGTTGATGAGTTAAAATTGGAGTCATACGAAGCTAAACTGAATCCTCATTTATTCAAAAACATACTTAATTCTATTCAGTCAAATGCTTATCAAACCTATTATACGATTGATAAATTGGCAAATGTGTTGGATTATATTTTGTACGAAAGCAAAGACAATTTTGTGACGATAAAAGATGAAATAGATTTCACTAAAAACTTTATTGAAATTAATAAAGTAAAAGTTTCGCCTTTGTTTGATTTTCAAGTTAAAACGAAAATTGATGAAACTTCACCTTATTATCAAGAAAAAATTATTTTACCTTTATTAAGTATTGATTTTATTGAAAATGCTTTTAAACATACCGACTTTCAACAAGCCAATTCATTTATAAAAATTTTGCTTGAACTGAATAATAAATCATTTCAAATTCAGGTAATGAATAAAATTTCACCAAAAAATAGTTTAAAAAAAGAAACTGGCGGACATGGAAGTCAATCCTTAGAACATCGCTTGAAAATGGTTTACGACGACGATTTTTCACTATCTAAAACTATTGAACAAGATATTTTTGTAGCCAACTTAAAAATAAATCTACATGAGTTTTACACTAAAATGCATACTAATTGACGATGAAATTCTTGGGTTAAAATACCTGAAAATGTTGTGCGAACAAATGGAGGACATAGAAGTTGTGAAAGCTTATGTTGATCCTGAATTATTCATTAACGAAATCGAAAATCTTGATTTTGACTTTTGTATTTTAGACATCGAAATGCCTAAAATAAATGGTTTACAAATCGCTAATTTATTAAAAGAAAAACCGTTTATTTTTTCTACTGCTTATAAGGAATATGCTGTTGATGCTTTTGATTTAGATGCGACAGATTATATTCAAAAACCAATCAAAAAAGAGCGTTTACAACAAGCCGTTGACAAAGTAAAAAAACGTTTACAAAATAATTTTTCGACACCAAATAATTTTGTACAATTAAATTCGGATAAAGGAAAAATTTTGTTGCAGTTTAATCAAATTTTGTACATTACAACTTCTAGTGTTGACAGCCGTGATAAAGTGGTTTATTATCAAGATTTATCGTTCTTGATTTTGAAAAACATTACACTTGATTCATTGTCAGAAATGTTACCCGAAAAAGATTTTGTTCGCATCAATAAACGAGAAATAATTAGCTTACATCATATTAAATATTTTCACTCAGACAATGTTACTTTAGATGTTTTATCAAAAGAAAATAAAGAAATTAATTTGGTGTTAAGTGAAGTTTACAAAGCTAATTTTATTGCTCAAATTTCAATTTGATTACAAAAAAAATCCATTTCATTACATTTTACTCAAGTTTAAAAAATATTGATATTTTTCTGTAAATTAATTTCTGACTTTTGTTGAAAATTAACGCCATGAAAAAATCGACAAGAAATTCTATTTTTTATATAATAACCATTCTACTTTGTTCAATCATGATGTATTTTATTGTGATTAAAGCAGAAGAAATGGAAGCTGGAAAACATGTTGTTCATGCTGCAAATGGAAGCAATTACTTCAATGATTTCATCAACAGTATTACACACAATATTGGACACCCTCTTGCTATTTTATTAGCACAAATTGTGACCATTATATTTACCGCAAGAGTTTTTGGATGGATATTTAATAAAATTGGACAACCAACTGTAATTGGAGAAATTATTGCAGGTATTTTCCTTGGTCCTTCTTTCATTGGAATGCATTTCCCAGAATTTTTCGGAGATCTTTTCCCAAAAGAATCATTAGGAAACTTAGAATTTATCAGTCAAATCGGTTTGATTCTATTCATGTATGTCATCGGAATGGAGTTAGACCTTAAAGTGCTAAAGAAAAATGCACAAGACGCCATAGTTATTAGTCACGCGAGTATCATTATTCCATTTACACTTGGTTTAGCTCTAGCTGGATTAATTTATATGGAATTTGCTCCAGAAGGAATTAACTTTCTATCATTTGCCCTTTTTATCGGAATTTCGATGAGTATTACAGCCTTTCCCGTTCTGGCTCGTATTGTACAAGAACGCGGGATTAGCAAAACTCGTTTAGGTTCTATTGTAATTACTTGCGCTGCAGCCGACGATATCACGGCTTGGTGTTTATTAGCCGCGGTTATCGCCATTGTAAAAGCTGGCTCATTCATCAGTTCATTGTATGTTATTTTACTCGCAATTGTTTACGTTATCGCGATGGTTCGTTTCGTTCGTCCTTTCCTAAAGAGAATTGCAGACGTACATTCGAGCAAAACAACGCTTACAAAACCTATCATTGGAATCTTTTTCTTGGTCTTAATTATTTCTTCATACTTAAGTGAAATCATAGGAATTCATGCATTATTTGGAGCTTTTTTAGCTGGAACAATTATGCCTGAAAATGTGAAATTTAGAAATTTATTCATCGAAAAAATAGAAGATGTTTCATTGGTTTTATTACTTCCGCTGTTCTTTGTTTTTACAGGTTTAAGAACACAAATTGGATTATTAGATAGTCCACATTTATGGCAAACTGCGGGAATGATTATTTTGGTAGCTGTAACAGGAAAATTTGTTGGAAGTGCAGTAGCCGCTAAATTTGTTGGACAAAACTGGAGAGACAGTTTGACCATTGGTGCCTTAATGAATACACGAGGTTTGATGGAATTAGTCGTGCTAAACATTGGATATGATTTAGGAGTTTTAACACCAGAAGTTTTCGCTATGATGGTGATAATGGCTTTGGTCACAACTTTTATGACAGGTCCAGCTTTGGATTTAATCAATTGGATTTTCCGCAAACAAAAAACAGAAAATGAACTTTCTGAAATTAGTCAAAGTCAGAAATATAAAATTTTAATTGATTTTCAAACACCTGAAAAAGGTGCTGAATTGTTACGAATAGCTAATAGCTTTATCAAAAAACAAGACGAAAACTCACTTGTTTCGGCAATTCATGTGATGAAAAGTAGCGAAGTGCAACATTTCAATCTTGAAGATAGAGAAGCAGAAATTTTCGAACCGATTATTGAGGTTTCCAAAGAATTACATCAAGATGTAACGACAATGTTCAAAGTTTCTACAGATATGGTTTTTGAGACAATTGATATTGCACAAAAAGGTGATTACGATTTAATGTTGATGGGTGTTAGAAATTCTATTTATTCGGGTTCGTTATTAGGAAATATTTTAGGATTTACGACAAAAATTATCGATCCAGATATTTTGATTGGTCAAGTTACTGGAAAAGAAAACATGTTTGATCATTCAATTTTCAACGAAAGAACGAAACAATTATTGAACAAATCAACAGTTCCTGTTGGAATTGTTTTGGACAAAAATTTTACTAAAGCAGAAAAAGTTTTTCTACCTCTTTTCGGAAATAAAGATGCCGATTTACTGAAATATGCTCAACGATTAATCTCGAATAGCGAATCGCAAATTATTATTGTAGATGTAAGCGGTTACACAAAACGTCATTCAGAAGTAAAAGAAATTATTCGTAGTATCGAGAATATTGCACCAAATCATATTAGTCTTTCGTATAAACAACAATTGGATAAAGAGTTTTTAAATGAAATGGATTTAATGATGATTAGTATGGAAAGTTGGAAAAACTTAATCGAAACAAAAAGCATTTGGATTTCCAATGTACCAACAACTTTAATTATTTCGGAGTAAATCTTCTTCATTCAAGATTTATATATTCAATTACAAAAAATAAATCCAGCCTTAAAGGCTGGATTTATTACTTTATATTATTCAAATCGATTAAACATCAATTTTTGCATAATGTGCATTCTTCTCGATAAATTCACGACGAGGCGGTACATCATCACCCATCAACATAGAGAACACGCGATCTGCTTCTGTAGCATTGTCAATCGTTACTTTACGCAACGTTCTGTGCTCTGGATTAAGAGTTGTATCCCATAATTGCTCTGCGTTCATTTCCCCAAGACCTTTGTATCGTTGAATTGTAACTCCTTTACCAGAACCATCTGTAGAAAATTCTGCAGTTAAACGTTCACGATCTTTTTCATCCCAAGCATATTCTGCTTTCGCTCCTTTTTTGATTAAATATAAAGGTGGCGTTGCAATATAAATATGTCCTTGCTCAATCAATTCTTTCATGTAACGGAAGAAGAATGTCAAAATTAATGTCGCGATGTGAGAACCGTCGACATCGGCATCGGTCATAATCACAACTTTATGATAACGCAATTTCGAAATATTAAGCGCTTTCGAATCTTCTTCAGTTCCAATTGTTACACCTAAAGCTGTATATATATTTTTAATCTCTTCGTTATCCAAAACTTTGTGCGCCATCGCTTTTTCAACATTTAAGATTTTACCACGTAATGGTAAAATTGCTTGAAAATGACGATCACGACCTTGTTTTGCCGTTCCTCCGGCAGAATCTCCCTCGACTAAGAATAACTCAGACTCTTCTGGTTTACGAGAAGAACAATCCGCTAATTTTCCTGGCAATCCACTTCCTCCCATTGGGTTTTTGCGTTGTACCATTTCACGAGCTTTCTTCGCTGCCTGACGAGCTTTTGCTGCTAAAATTACTTTATCAACAATTTGTTTTGCTTCTGTTGGATTTTCTTCTAAGAAATTCGTTAACATTTCTGCTACGATTTTATCAACCGCAGGAGAAACTTCAGAGTTTCCTAATTTCGTTTTCGTTTGTCCTTCAAATTGAGGCTCCATTACTTTTACCGAAATTACCGCTGTTAATCCTTCACGGAAATCATCACCAACGATTTCAACTTTTTCTTTTGCAAGATTAAAGTTTTCTTCTGCATATTTTTTCAATGTACGTGTCAACGCACGACGGAAACCAGATAAATGTGTTCCACCTTCGTGTGTATTGATGTTATTTACGTATGAATGTACATTTTCGTTATACGACGTATTGTATCGCATTGCAACCTCAACCGGAATTCCATCACGTTCACCTTCCATGAAGATTACTTTGTCCATGATAGATTCGCGGCTACCGTCAATAAACTCAACAAATTCTTTTAATCCTTCTTCAGAATGAAAAGTTTCTGTTACAGGATTTCCATCAGCATCTTTTTCGCGCTCGTCAACCAATACAATATTGATTCCTTTGTTCAAGAAAGCTAACTCACGCAAACGGTTTGCTAAAGTAGAATAATTATATGTTTGTACTTCTTGGAAAATTGTATCATCGGGCGTAAAAGTTACTGTTGTACCACTTTTATCAGTCGTTCCAACTTCTTTTACATCATACAAAGGTTTCCCTTTCGAATATTCCTGAATATATTGTTTTCCGTTCTTGAAAACTTCTGCCGATAAATGGTTAGAAAGTGCATTAACACACGAAACTCCAACACCGTGCAAACCTCCAGAAACTTTGTACGTATCTTTATCAAACTTACCACCTGCACCAATTTTCGTCATTACAACTTCTAATGCAGATTTTCCTTCTTTTTTATGTAAGTCGACAGGAATACCACGTCCGTTATCTTCGACACGAATCGAGTTTCCTTCTAAAATTGTTACCTTGATTGTATCACAGTATCCTGCTAAAGCTTCATCAATAGAGTTATCAACAACCTCGTAAACTAAGTGGTGTAATCCTCTAACTCCGACGTCACCAATGTACATCGATGGACGAAGACGTACGTGCTCCATTCCTTCTAACGCTTGGATATTATCCGCCGTATATGTGTTATTACTCATAATATGTCTCTAACTTTTTAAAACAAACAAATATAGTGAATTTTGACGAGAAAACCTCTTAAAAAGAACTTAAAGTATTGGATAAAATAACGTTTTAAGCATCATTTTTTGGATTAATTCAATAATTGTTAAAATAAAAAACCGAAATCAAATTGATTTCGGTTTTCTGATCTATAATTTCTATAAATTAAATATCTTTCTTTTCTAAAATACTATATTGTACAATGTTTATTTTAAATGATATACAATACCCCATTTATTAGATTTAGAATTCTTCAAAATTTCATTTTCATCTAACTTAATCAATTGATTATTAGAAAAAATAATAATTTCTTTGACATTCGTTTTTTTATTAACAGCGTTATCAATTTTCGTAATTGAATTTTTAGGAAGAATAACAGAAATCGTGTTTTCGTCAATTTTTGTATATTCTAACTTTATTTTATTGATATCATTATTAAAATTTTTAACATTACTCGTAAAAAGTATAGGCATATTTTTAGATATATTCTCATCAATAATTATGATCGAATTTAATATCAATTTTTACATCCTCATTTTTATAGTTCTGGACGAAGAAAAACGACACATAACTACAACTATTTAAAATAAATAAAATGAAAATTGATATTATAATTTTAAAATATTTTTCCATTAATAAAAAGATTTAATAAATGTTATCAATTTATTTTTCAATTATTTAAATATCTTTCTTTTCTAAGTAAACGACTTTTTTCGTTTCGAAAAAATCTTCGTCAAAAAAGTTTTGAATATCAAATAAAACTGCATTTGGAAAACCTGCTAATTCTTCTGTCAAATCGCCTCCTTTTAGGTATAACAAACCATTTGGAAAAGGATTAATCGCTTCTTTTTTGAATTTCCCGCGAATCCATTCCGCAAATCTTGGCATTGCTGTTACCGCACGAGAAACAACAAAATCATATTTATCTGTCAACTCTTCGGCACGCTTCTGTTCAGCTTTTACATTCGTCAAACCTAAACCATCAGCCACACCTTTTACAACCTTGATTTTTTTCCCGATAGAATCTACCAAATGAAACTGAACATTCGGAAACAAAATTGCCAACGGAATTCCTGGTAAACCTCCGCCAGTTCCTACATCCAGAACAGAAGAACCATCTGCAAACTCCATTACTTTTGCAATCGCTAACGAATGTAAAATATGATTCGTATAAATTTCGTCGATATCTTTTCGAGAAACAACATTGATTTGATCGTTCCATTCTTTGTACAAATCACCAACTTTCGAAAATTGCTCGATTTGTTTTTCCGTTAAATCAGGAAAATATTTTAAAATTAAATCAATCATTGCTTAAATAATTTCTGAAACTCGCTGACAAACGTAATCTAACAACTTTGTATCGTCTTCTGTAAACGGATTAATTTTATGCGAATCGATATCAATTTGACCAATATTTTCTCCATTTTTGAAAATTGGAACAACAATTTCAGCTTTCGTTTCTATTGAACAAGCCAAATAATTATCTTGTGCATAAACGTCTGGCACAACAAAAGTTTCGTTAGATTCTGCCACTTGCCCACAAATTCCTTTACCATAAGGAATTATTGTATGATCGGTAGCTGCACCAACATAAGGTCCAAGTTTTAGTTCATTTTTATCTCCATTCTTGAAATAAAATCCCACCCAATTATAGTATTCAACTTCATCACTCAACAATTGACAAATCTTTTGTAATCTATCTTCCGTAGAAATTGCGCTATCAATTATGACATCCACGCGTTTATGTAAATCTTGCATTTTGTTACTTCTAAAAAAGCAAATTTATTGATTAATCATAACTTAATCAAAAGTTGACGTTTTTCATTTATATTTGTTCAAGATTTTTTAACCTAATGAAAGAATTTAAACCTTTATTGTTATTCCTTGCACGTTTTTTAGGAACTTACATTATTTTAAGTTTAGCTTATAAATTATATTTGGATCAATATTTACCGCACAATAACCCTGATCCGTTTACAAAATTAACATCAGATATAACAGCTTTTGGCTTGAACAAATGTGGTTTTTTCTCATTTTCTAATATTGCCGAAAATCACCCTTGGGTGCGTTTGGTTGTAGATGGACAAGTTGCATCTATTGTAAATGAAGGTTGTAATGCGATTTCTATTCTGATCATTTTCGTTTCGTTTATCGTTGCTTTTTACACGAATTTCAAACAAACTTTTTTGTTTATTTTGTCTGGTTTAGCAATTCTTTTTGTGATGAATATTTCGAGAATTATGTTGTTAAATTATATTTTTAGATACCACGCAGAATATGGTAAAATGGCGCACGATTATCTATTCCCTGCAATTATTTATGGTTCAATCGTGATTCTTTGGATTGTTTGGATCAAATTTTTTGTAACAAAATACAATAAGCAAAATGCTAAATAAATATTTACGTTATGCAATTGCAGTTTTACTTGTTTTTGGATTAATATTAGTCCGAAAATTTGAAGATATTTTATTTTATGATCCTTTCTTAGAATACTTTCATTTTGTTGGACATTCAAAATTTCCTGAAATTGATTTACCAAAATTAAACGCAAGTCTGATGGTTCGCTATCTAATTAATACATTATTAACGGTATTAATTGTTTGGTTTATTTTCTGGAAAAAAAGTTACGTTAAATTCTCTATCATTATTATGATTATCGGATTAATCGTTCTTTTACCAATCTATAATTATTTGATTTCAACACATTTTTCATCAGGCGAAATGGTTTTATTTTATGTGAGAAGATTTCTCATTCAGCCCATGTTTTTATTAATTTTAGTTCCTTGTTTTTATTACCAAGAAATACAACATAAAAAAACGGTCGAAAATTAATTTTCGACCGTTTTTTATTTTTTATTTTGACTTTGAAAAATATCTTCCAAAAATTTTATTTTTTCTTCTTCAGACATCGGTTTTTCTCCATTATCATTTAAAGTAATCCCTGTTAATTTATTATTACGAACCGAAAATAATAAATATGAATTTAAATCTATATTTCCTTTTACTTTCTCCTTAAATATTCTCCAAATTATATAATTAGAGTTTCTCTTTAATTCTGATACTAATACTTTTTCTCCGGTTTTCCAATAATCAGTCTCCCATTTATAATATTTCTCTAAAAGTTCACTTTCAGACAAACCTGTTTCATAAAATTCATATTTTTCTGGTTTCGCTACGACAATCATTAAGCTAACATCGGTTTTCTTATTAACAAAATGATATTGACTTGAACTTTTAAGTTGTCCTTTATGTTCCCATTTTCCAGGGAATTCAAAATATTCTTCATTAATGATATAATGAGAAACTTTTTGAGCATTAACAAAATTTGAAAAAAATAATATTACAAAAAGAAATGTAATTTTTACAAAAACTATTTGCTTTCATAATTACAATCCCGATTCTTCTTTTTCTTGTTGCGCATCTAACTTTGCTTGCTCTTTTGCAGCTGCTTCTTGTGCTTTTTGTTCTGCAACTTTACGTTTTTCTTCGTTTGCAATTTCTGCATTCGCTTTGTTCACTGCTTTGTATTTGTACAACCAACCTAAGAATCCACCAAGTATAAATCCAACTCCAGCACCTCCTGTTATTCCGACTAAAAATTCTTTGTCCGCAAATAATCTTGAGATATCTAAATTTGTAAAATAGTACATTGCAACGCTAATCGCAATCAACAAAAATCCAATAAAAGTAGAATAGGTCATCGTTATATGTTTTTAAAATAAATCTTGTAACATTCTTTGGCGAACAGCTTCGTACAAAATCGCTCCAGCCGCAACCGAAACATTCAGTGAAGCAGTTTGTCCAGCCATAGGCAATTTAATAATTTTATCCGAAATTTTAATAATAGAATCCGAAACTCCATCTTCCTCACTTCCCATCACAATAGCTGCAGGAACAGAGAAATCTGCATCATAAATAAATTCTGCTGATTTTTCAGAAGCACTAAAAATTGAGATTCCAGCCGATTGTAAATATTTAATAACATTCACTAAATTTCCTTCTTTACAAACCGGAATATTATACAACGCTCCTGTAGAAGTTTTGATTGCATCTGCATTTACAGAAGCCGAACCTTTTGCTGGAATAATAATTGCATCAACACCAACACATTCTGCAGTACGAGCGATTGCACCAAAATTACGAACATCAGAAACACGATCTAAAATCAAAATAAAAGGCGTTTTTCCTTGTTCCCAAATTTGAGGTAATACATTTTCGATTGAATCAAATTCGATTGGCGAAATAAATGCATAGACTCCTTGGTGATTTTTTCCTGTAAAACGATTTAGTTTTTCTACAGGTACATAACTTACAGGAATTTCATATTCAGTGATTAATTTTCTCAATTCAGAAAAAATTTCACCTTGTAAACCTTTTTGAATAAAAATTTTGTCGATTGTTTTCCCTGCTTCAATCGCTTCTATTACTGGTCTTAAACCAAAAATTCCCGCTTCGTTTTTCATAAGTGCAAAGATAAAAAATTATACGTAACTATTTACCTATCCTTCTCTTCAATTGTTGTAAATAATTTGGAAAGCTCATATACAACATGCAACCAATAACAATTAGCGAAATCATTGAGATTAAATTTAGTTTGATATGAACAATTTTTGACACAAAAACAACCACCAAAACAACATTAAATAAAGTTTGGAAATAAAAATGTTGCGCAATTTTTCGTCCAAAATCTGATTTGCTATACGAAGCAAAAAACATAAAAAGCACTAAAATTGTAAAAATTAAACTAATTTTCATTCTAAAAAAAATCACTAAATTTGAAAGGTTAAATATACTCAAAATGCAACAATATCACGATTTATGTAAAAAGGTTTTAGCAGAAGGCGCTTTTAAAGAAGACAGAACGGGAACAGGAACTAAAAGTATTTTTGGTTACCAAATGCGTTTCGATTTGTCGAAAGGTTTCCCTTTGGTGACGACTAAAAAATTACATTTAAAATCGATTATCTACGAATTGTTGTGGTTTTTGAAAGGTGATACGAATATCAAATATTTAACAGATAATGGTGTAAGAATATGGAACGAATGGGCTGACGAAAATGGTGATTTAGGTCCTATTTATGGTCATCAATGGCGTTCATGGGGGAAACCAAATGGAGAAGTTGTTGACCAAATTAAAGTTGCGATTGATCAAATAAAAAATAATCCTGATTCACGTAGAATTATAGTTTCTGCTTGGAATGTTGGAGAATTAGATCAAATGGCTTTAGCTCCATGTCATGCATTTTTTCAGTTTTATGTGAATGATGGAAAATTATCGTTGCAATTGTATCAACGTAGTGCAGATATTTTCTTAGGTGTTCCATTCAATATTGCGTCATATGCGTTATTACAAATGATGGTTGCACAAGTTTGTGATTTAGAAGTCGGCGATTTTGTGCATACTTTTGGAGATGCACATATTTACAAAAATCATTTTGAACAAGTTGAACTACAATTAACACGCGAACCTTTTCCTCTTCCAACAATGAAAATCAATCCGAATGTAAAGGATATTTTTGATTTTACATACGAAGATTTCGAATTAGAAAATTATCAAGCTCATCCTCACATCAAAGGAATTGTAGCAGTTTAATCATAAAAAAACACTTAAAGTCTCCAAATTGGAGGCTTTTTTTGTAACTTTTCGAGAAAATTATCAACCAATAGAAATAAATTTTTACGATGAAAAAACGAATCCTTTGGCTTTCATCAGCCTTTATTATATCAAGTCTTACTTATGCGCAAGTAATGACGCCACCGCCGAGTTATAACGAAAACCAAACGAACAAATTAGATATTTATCGTGCAGAAGCAGAACGAATTAATAATCTTGTTCATACCAAATTGGATCTTAAATTTGATTATGCAAAAGAGCACGTTTTAGGTGAAGCTTGGGTAACATTGAAACCACATTTCTATGCTACAAACAAAGTTACATTAGACGCAAAAGCAATGTTGATTAGCGAAGTTGCTTTGGTAAATGGTGCAACAAAAAAGAAATTAAATTATAAATATGATGATTTACAATTAGTCATCGATTTAGATAAAGAATACAAAAAAGATCAAGAATATACACTTTACATCAAGTATACAGCGCGTCCAAACGAAGTAAAACAAGAAGGAAGTGCGGCCATAAACGATGCAAAAGGTGTTTATTTTATCAATGCAAAAGGTGAACGACCAAATTATCCTACTCAAATTTGGACACAAGGCGAAACAGAATCTTCTTCTTGTTGGTTCCCGACAATTGATAAAACGAATCAAAAAACTTCACAAGAAATCACGTTAACATATCCTGATAAATATGTTTCATTATCAAATGGAACGATGAAATCTTCGAAGAAAAATTCAGATGGAACAAAAACTGATTATTGGAAATTCGATAAAAAACATGCACCATATTTATTCTTTTTCGGGATTGGAGATTACGCAGTCATCAATGATAAATGGAAAAATATCAATGTTGATTATTACGTAGAACCAGAATATAAAGATGTTGCAAAGCAAATTTTTGGTAATACACCAGAAATGATTCAGTTCTTTTCTGATAAATTAAACTATCCTTATCCTTGGGACAAATACGCGCAAATGACAGCTCGTGAATATGTTTCTGGAGCAATGGAAAATACAACAGCTTCTTTATTTCATGATGGTGTTCAGCAGAAAGCTGGTCAATTAGTCGATGAAAACACTGCTGAATATGTTATTGCGCACGAATTATTTCACCATTGGTTTGGAGATTTAGTTACGGCAGAAAGTTGGGGAAATTTAACAGTGAATGAATCTTTTGCAAACTATTCCGAATATTTATGGTTTGAGCATAAATACGGAAAAGAGAAAGCGGACGAGCATCGTTACAACGAAATGTTTGGCTACAAACAAGGTGATGGACCAACGAAAAATTTGGTTCGAGTTCATTACAATTCTCGCGAAGATATGTTTGATGGTGTTTCATATAACAAGGGTGGAATCATCTTACATATGTTGAGAAATTTCTTGGGAGATGATGCTTTCTTCAAAGGTTTGAACAAATATCTGAAAGATAACGAATACGGAAAAGCTGAATCTGCACAATTACGCTTAGCTTTGGAAGAAGTTTCTGGTCGTGATTTGAACTGGTTTTTTAACCAATGGTATTACGAAAATGGTCATCCAAAATTAACTGTTGTTTCAGATTATTCTTCAGCGAATAAAAAAGTAAAAGTTGTTGTTCGTCAAGATGCTTCAAAATTATTTGAATTCCCTTTTGCAATTGATATTGTCGAAAATGGAAAAACAACACGTCAACAAGTTTGGGTTCCAAAACAAGCCGAAACTGTTTTCGAATTTGCTTCAAACCAAAAACCTGATGTCGTTATTCCAAATGCGGATCAAGTTTTATTAGCAGATATTGATGATAAAAAACCTGTTGAAGATTTTATTGCGCAATACAAAGCTGGAAAAGGAAATTACACGACACGTTTATTAGCGATTGAAGCAATGGCAAATGCGCAAGCAACTAATCCAAAAGCGGCTGATGCATTGGTTAATGCGTTAGATGATTCATTTGATGGATTAAGAATTTATGCAATTCATAAATTAGATACAAAATCAAAAACGATTGTAGATAAAGCTTCATCAAAATTAAAACAATTAGCTTCTAACGATCCTAAAACATTGGTTCAAGCGGCAGCTTTAAGTGCTTTGAATGATGCCAATATTTATGATGTAGCAATTTTCGAGAAAGCTTCAAAAAGCCCTTCATTTAGTGTTCAAGGAGCCTCGTTAACTGGAATCTTAAAAAATAATCCTTCAAAAATTAATGATTTAACAACTAATCTTGATAATGAAGTGATTAAAGGTTCACCAGATTTAGCAATGGCATTAGTTCCGACTTGGATCAAAAATAATCAATTGGATAAAGCTGCTTTAATTTCGGAATCTGCTGCGATGTATGAATTCGTAAAATTCCAAGATCCAGAAAAAGGAAAAATTGCTGAACAAGCTTTCAATTGGATTATGAACAATGACACACCAGATGCAACGGCTGAAATTGCTAAAACATATTCGCGTTATTATCCATATTTGAAAGAACAAAATCCACAAGCAGGACAAGCTGTGAAAATGATGGCTGAAAAAGCATTGCAAGTAAAAACGAATGCTGCAAAAACAATTAAATCAGCAACTATTGCAAAACAAGTGGAGCAATTACAAGATGCTATAAATAAAATGAAATAATTCACTAAAATTATTATATTTGTTAAGCTATCCTTGCAAGAGGATAGCTTTTTTTACCTTATAACTTATGATAAACATTGTAGTAGCAAAAGCAAGCAACAACGTAATTGGTGCAAAAAATGATTTGATTTGGCATTTACCAAATGATCTGAAACATTTCAAAAGTATAACTTCTGGGCATCCTATTATTATGGGACGAAAAACGTTCGAATCATTGGGTAGACCTTTACCAAATCGTACCAATATTGTTGTGACAAGAGATCAGAATTGGAATACAGAAGGTATCGAAATTGCGTCTTCTTTACCAAAAGCAATAGAAGTTGCGAAAAAAATTGACGATGATATTTACATTATCGGTGGTGGAAATATTTACAAACAAGCGATGGAATTTACTGATATTTTGTACATCACAGAAGTTCATCACGAATTTGATGGAGACACTTATTTCCCAGAAATAGACTTGGACGAATGGGAAGAAGTAGAACGAGAAGATTTCAAAAAAGATGAAAAACATCCATATGCTTACTCGTTTGTGACGTATAAAAGAATAGATTAGAAACTTTCGTGCATAAAAAAAGCAAGAATTTTGATTCTTGCTTTTATATTTTTTACACCTTAATGTTTTACATCTTGTACTTCGTCTGGATTGTGTTTGTATTTGAACACAATTGCGAACAATACCGTAACAACTAATGCGTAGCCTGCGAAAATAAACCAAGAATGTCTCCATCCTTCTAGCTGCAATGTCAAATCAGTTTGACTATACACTAAATGATTCACGATGTATTGTGCAATTAACATTCCGATTGTTGCTCCAAAACCATTGGTCATCATCATAAAAACTCCTTGTGCAGAAGAACGAATTTCTTCGTTTGTTTCTTTGTCTACATACAACGAACCTGATACATTGAAAAAATCGAAAGCGATTCCGTAAACAATCATTGATAAGATAAACATCCAAACACCAGATCCTGGATCTCCTAATCCAAATAATCCGAAACGTAAGACCCAACCTACCATTGCCATCAACATCACGATTTTGATTCCGAATCGTTTTAGCACGAAAGGAATTAATAAAATACACAATGTTTCAGAAACTTGAGACAACGAAATTAAAGCATTTGCATTACTTGCTCCCCACGTATTGGCATAATCTGGAATATCTTTAAACGTTGTGATAAATGGATTTGCATATCCATTCGTAATTTGCAAAGAAACGCCTAAAAGCATCGAAAAGATAAAGAAAATTGCCATTTTTCTATCTTTGAATAATGCAAAAGCTTTTAAACCAAATGCATCAGAAATAGATTGTTTTTCAGAACTTTTATTAACTGGACAATTAGGTAGTAAGAAACTGTATAAAAACAATATAACTCCTAAAAACCCAGATACAAAGAACTGATAATAATTGGATTGAAAACTTACGAATGTTGGATCACTTGAAAAGTTAAATCCAAAAACACCATCTTTAAATCCAGAGAAATTAACAAATAACATCGCTACAATAAAACCAACTGTTCCAAACGTTCTGATTGGAGGAAAAGCTTTGATTGTGTCTAAATTATTTTGTTTTAAAATTGTGTAGGCTGTTGAGTTAGAAAGGGCTATTGTTGGCATAAAGAACGCCACACTAACCGAATAAAGTGCGAAGATTATTGTAAAATCTACATTGTTTCCAGCTGTCATTCCATAATAACCTGCTGCAAACATAAAAAGTGCAGCTAATAAATGATTCAATCCCAACAAACGTTGTACAGGAATCCATCTATCCGCTACAATACCCATTATCGCGGGCATAAAAATCGACACAATACCTTGCATCGCGTAAAAAAGACCAATTTTTGGACCTAAGCCAACTGATCCTAAGTAATTTCCCATAGAGGTTAGGTATGCTCCCCATACCGCAAACTCAAGGAAACTCATGATTGTAAGTCTAAGCTTTACAGACATAATTATTTGAAATAGTTATTAGTTTCCCATGTTATCGATTTGATCACGAAGGCGAGCTGCCAATTCGTAATCTTCATTCTTCACAGCTTTTTCCATCTCAGTTTCAAGTTCAGATTTTGTCCAACCTTCATATTCATTGATATCAGACAAATCATTTTCCAAACCAGCCAAGATATCCAAATCATCTTCAAAGTTATTTGCTGCGCGACGTATATTTTCTTCTTCTTCAATAACGTCCAAATGAATTCCAGCTTTTTCTACAACATTATCATAGGCATAGATAGGTGCATTGAAACGAACAGCCAACGCAATTGCATCAGAAGTTCTCGAATCAATTTCGGCACGTTGTCCATCATTATTCACAAAAACAATATTCGAATAGAAAACGCCATCTTCTAATTTATAAATATAAATAGAATCAACATTCAATTGAAATTCTTTTCCTAATGAAATAAACAAATCATGTGTTAATGGACGAGGTGGATTAATATCTTTCTCTAAAGCTAATGCGATTGATTGTGCCTCAAAGCTCCCAATAATAATTGGCAACTTTCTTCCTCCTACATTTTCCTCTAGAATCAACGCATATGCGCCAGTCTGAGTTTGACTGTAAGATATTCCTTTAATATTTAATCTAATTAAATTGTCCATTTGGGCGTAAATCTATGAAAAACTGATGAATATTTAATCTTTTTTTAATGAATAAAAAAAATCCGAACCACCTAAATGATTCGGATTGAATTTATAAGCTTAAAATGATTAAGCTTGACCTTTATATTTTTTTAACTCTTCAGTTAATTTAGGAACAATCTCAAAAGCATCTCCTACGATTCCGTAATCAGCCGCTTTAAAGAAAGGCGCTTCTGGATCATTGTTGATGACAACAATTGTTTTAGATCCGTTAACTCCAGCTAAATGCTGAATAGCTCCTGAAATACCAACTGCGATATATAAATTTGGTGCAATTGCTTTTCCTGTTTGTCCTACGTGCTCAGCATGAGGTCTCCAACCAATATCAGCAACTGGTTTAGAAGATGCCGTAGCTGCTCCTAAAACTTTCGCTAAATCTTCGATCATTCCCCAGTTTTCTGGACCTTTCATTCCACGACCTGCAGAAACAACAATATCCGCTTCTTTCAAATCGATTTTATCAGAAGAAGCCATTTCTGTTGAAACAACTTTTACTTTTGCATCTGCATCAGAAACTGATACTGAAGCTGATTCTTCTGAACCTGAAACTGCATTTTCTTTTGCTCCGAATGCGTTTTGTAGAACTGTAACTACAACTTTTCCTGAAACTGCAACAGTTTCTACTCCTTTTCCAGAGAATGCTTTACGTGCAACTGTGAATGGAGAAACTGCTGTTGGAGATTTTTCTACATTTGTTACTAAAGATGCTCCTGTTTTGTATGCTAAAACTGGTGCTATAGTCGCTCCTTCGTTTGTTGATGGTAAAACCACAACATCTCCTTGAGCAACTTCAGCCAAAGCTTTTGCGTAAGAATTTGCATCAAATTTTGCTAAAGCTGCATTATCAACTTTAACTACTTTAGATGCTCCATATTTATATAATTCGTCAGCAGTAGCATTTCCAAAAACGATTGCTGTAACAGTATCTCCAGCAACATCAGCTGTAGCTTTTGCGTAAGAAACTGCTTCTAATCCTGCTTTTTTATATTTTCCGTCGTGTGACTCTGCGTATACAAAAATTGCCATTTTTTAATTTCTTTTTAGGTGAATAATTAGATTACTTTAGCTTCTTCGTGTAATAATCTTACCAATTCTGCTACATTGTCTTTGTCGATTAATGTTACATTACCTCTTTCAGCAGGTTTTACATAACCAACAACTTCAACTTTAGTTTCTGTTACTTCTGGTGCAACAACTGTGATTTGTTTTGTACGCGCTTGCATAATTCCACGCATGTTAGGAATTCTTAATGCAGCTTCGTCAACCAATCCTTTTTGTCCTGCGATAACAGCTGGTAAAGCAACTTCTACAGTTTCTTTTCCTCCATCAATTTCGCGAACAGCTTTTGCAGAAGAACCTTCTACATCAAGACCGATACATCCGTTTACAAAACCATAATCTAACATTGCAGCAACTAATCCTGGTACAGAACCTCCGTTGTAATCAATTGATTCTTTTCCTGTCAATACTAAATCGAAACCACCATCTTTAGCAGCTTTTGCGATTTGTGTAGCAACAAAGAAATCATCGCGAGCATCCGCATCAATACGAATTCCATCATTCGCACCAATTGCTAAAGCTTTACGCATAACTGGATCTACAGTTGCATCTCCAACAGTTAAAATTGTAACAGTAGCGCCTTGTTTTTCTTGTAACTCTACTGCTTTGTTTAAACTAAATTCGTCGTGCGGGTTAATAACGAACTGAACACCATTTTTGTCAAATGATTTTCCGTCAGCTGTGAAGTTGATTTTTGCTGTAGTATCTGGTACACTACTAATACAAACTAATATCTTCATAATTTTGTGTTTACTTTTTCTTTTATGTAAAAATAACTAATTTATTTTATTATGCAAGCATAACATTGTTAATTCTTTACTAAGTCGTTACTTTTCGCTTTCAATTGTTTTTTATAAACTGAATTTGAAACCAATACACTTAGTTCATATAATAACCAAAGAGGAATTGTAACTAAAATCATACTGTACACATCGTTTGGTGTAATCGCAGCTGCAATCACTAATACAACAATAAATGCGTGTTTACGGTATTCTTTCAAGAATTTTGGAGTTAAGATTCCAATACTCGTTAAGAAGTAAACGAAAACTGGCATCAAAAACATAACTCCCATCGATAATAATAATTGAACAAATAAATCGATATAACTCGGCAATGTCCATGTATTTCCTACACCAAAAGGATCATACGTAAATAAGAATTGCGTACATAATGGTAGCAGCATATAGTAGCTAAATAGTACTCCTGTTACAAAGAAAAACGAAACAGCAAAGATTGTAAATCCTGCATACTTTCGTTCAGCTTCTTTTAAGGCTGGTTTTACAAATCGCCAAATTTCAAAAATAATATAAGGAATTGCGATAATTACGCCACACACAATTACTGCAAAAAACTGTGAAGTAATCTGTCCTGATGGATTAAGATTGGTCAATTCTTTCGAAATGTCAAATGATTCAGTATAAATTTTTCCGAAACCTGTTAATTCACCAAATTGATTAAAAATATCAAACGTTGGAAAAGTTGATTTTAATGGAGCCATAATTACATGTTCCACCAATTCGTCCCAATAGATCGCAACTGCAATAGATGTAATCACAATTGATAAAATAGAACGAACCAAATGTCCTCTCAACTCACCAATATGAGCCAAAAATGACATACTCGATTTTGTATTATCTGCCATACGCTTATTCGATTCCTTCGTTTAAAATTGAGTGAATATCCAAAATTCCATAATAATGATTTTCTTCATCAACTACTACCAATTGTCCAATACTGTTGTGACGCAAAATTGCTAAAGCTTCTCTTGCTTTTTCAGTTTTTTGAATTGTTTTCGGATTCATTGAAGCAATATCTTTCGCTGTTAAATGTGCAAAAGTTTCATTATTTAATAACATTCGGCGCAAATCTCCGTCTGTTATCACACCAACAATTTTATCATTATCTATTACAACTGTAATTCCATGACGACCTGATGTTAATGAATTGATAACTTCTGTAATCGAAGAATCTGGATGTACAAAAGGTTTTCTTTCTGGATCAACAATATTTTCTACTGTCCACAACAATCGTTTTCCTAATGCTCCACCTGGATGATATTTTGCAAAATCGTTTTGTGTAAACGATCTCAATTTCATCAAAGCAACTGCCAAAGCATCACCCATTACCAATTGAGCCGTTGTAGAAGTTGTTGGTGCCAAATTTACTGGACAAGCTTCTTTATCAATATTAACATCCAAAACAATATCTGAATTTTTTGCTAATTCTGATTTCAAATTTGATGTCAATCCAATCAAAACCGAAGCATATTGTTTAAGAATCGGAGCTAAATATGTAATCTCTGGCGTATTTCCACTTTTCGAGATACAAATCACCACATCTTCTGGTCTTACAAGACCCAAATCGCCATGAATGGCTTCTGTCGCATGTAAAAATTGACTTGGAGTTCCGGTAGAATTTAACGTTGCTACAATTTTATTTGCAATATGTGCACTCTTTCCTACTCCAACAACTACCAACTTTCCTTTCGTGTTATATATCGCATTTACCGCATCAACAAAAGACTCGCTAATACGAGAAGCTATTGCTTCCAGCGCTTGAATTTCTTCTCGAAAAACATCTTGCGCTATTTGTATTAATTCTGAATTTCCCACAATAAAATTTCTATTGTCTATTTTTAAAATTTTTCGTACTTTTACTCTCCTTTTTTATTTACACTCAATTATATATAAATCATATAAAATTTATGTGTATATTTAAGAGTTATCAAATATAGGAACTATTTAATTTATAATATTAATTTTAGTCTTTTGTGTAGATGGAAGCCACTTCGAAAAACTTAACATCTTACCTAAAAAAATATTTTGGTTTCGACCAATTTAAAGGACAGCAGCACGAAATCATTACAAGCTTACTCAATAAAGAAGATGTATTTGTTTTGATGCCAACTGGAGGAGGTAAGTCTTTATGTTATCAATTACCGGCATTAATGTCAGATGGAGTTGCGATTATTGTATCCCCTTTAATCGCGCTGATGAAGAATCAAGTAGACGCTATACGTGGAATTTCTGAAAATGATGGAATTGCCCACGTATTAAACTCATCTTTAAATAAGTCAGAAACAAAAACAGTTATGACAGATATTAAAGATGGAGTAACTAAAATGTTGTACGTTGCACCCGAATCTTTGACAAAAGAAGAATACATCGATTTCTTTAAATCGGTAAAAATTTCTTTTTTTGCGATTGATGAAGCGCACTGTATTTCTGAATGGGGACACGATTTTCGACCAGAATATCGTAATCTAAAAGCGATTATCAACAAAATTGGTGATGCGCCAATTATTGCTTTAACAGCAACAGCAACACCAAAAGTACAAGAAGATATTCAGAAAACGTTGGGAATGCAAAGCGCCAAAGTTTTTAAAGATTCTTTTAATCGTACGAATTTATTTTACGAAATCCGTCCAAAGGTTGATCAAGACAAACAAATCATCAAATTTATCAAACAAAACGATGGTAAATCTGGTGTCATTTATTGCTTGAGTCGTAAAAAAGTTGAAGAAATCACCCAACTTTTACAAGTAAACGGAATCAATGCTATTCCTTATCACGCAGGTTTAGATGCCAAAACACGTAGCAAACATCAAGATATGTTTTTGATGGAAGATGCAAGTGTTGTTGTCGCTACAATTGCTTTCGGAATGGGAATTGACAAGCCAGACGTACGTTTTGTGATGCATTACGATATGCCAAAATCGTTAGAAAGTTATTACCAAGAAACTGGTCGTGCAGGTCGCGATGGTGGAGAAGGTGTTTGTATTGCTTTCTATGATTATAAAGATATCGAAAAGTTAGAAAAATTCTTAGCAAGTAAACCTGTTGCAGAACGCGAAGTTGGAATGCAATTACTTTCTGAGGTTGTGGCGTATGCCGAAACTTCGATGTCGCGTCGTAAATTTTTGTTACATTATTTTGGAGAAGAATTTGACGACAAAAACGGCGAAGGTGCAAATATGGACGACAATATGCGCAATCCTAAAAAAATGATTGAGGCAAAAGATGATGCCGTAATTGCCTTAAATGTTGTTCAGAAAACAAATCAAAAATTAAAATTAAATGATCTTGTAAATGTTATCGTTGGTAAAGAAACTTCGATTACAAAATCATATAATTTGAGCTCCGAAGATTTCTTTGGAATTGGAAAAGCGAAAGAAGATTATTATTGGAAATCTATTTTACGCCAATTAATTGTTCGTAATTTATTAGAGAAAGAAATCGAATCGTATGGTGTTTTAAAAATTACCAAAGCAGGAAAAGATTTTATCAGTAAACCAAGTTCTTTTGAAATTGCCGAAGATATTGATTTCAAAAAATTATTATCAGAAGGTAGCTTCGACAAAGAAGAAACGTCTTCTGCTCCTATTGCTTTTGATGATGTTTTATTGAAACAATTGAAAGATTTACGTAAAAAAATCTCTAAAAAACATCAAATTCCACCTTTTGCAGTTTTCCAAGATTCGAGTTTAGATGATATGACAATGCAATATCCAACAACTGTTAAGGAGTTAACAAATGTATTTGGAGTTGGAGAAGGAAAAGCTCAAAAATTCGGGAAAGAATTTGTAGATTTTATTGCGCAATATGTTAAAGACAACGACATTATTCGCCCTGAAGATATGGTGATTAAACAAGTTGCGGACAAATCGAGTCACAAAGTTTATATCATTCAATCGACAGATAGAAAGTTAAATCTTGAAGATGTTGCGGAAGCAAAAAATATGACGATGAGCGATTTGCTTTCAGAAATGGAAAGTATCGTTTATCAAGGAACAAAATTAAATATCAATTATTACATTGACGAAGTTTTGGACGAAGACCAACAAGAGGAAATTTATGAATTCTTGATGGATGCAGATTCTGACTCAATGTCATCATTGTTAGATGAATTTGGTGACGATTATGATGAAGAAGAATTACGTTTGATGCGTATCAAATTCATCAGTGAAGTCGCAAATTAAACCATACAAAAAATAAACTTTCAGCCCAAGGAATGCTTATCTTTGGGCTTAATTATTACAAGAAAAATGAACAATAAAGCAATATTAATGATTTTGGACGGATGGGGAATTGGACCAAACCCTACTGTTTCTGCAATCGCGCAAGCAAATACACCTTTTATAGATAGTTGTTTCGAGAAATTTCCACATTCTACGTTGGATACCTTTGGTTTAGCCGTTGGTTTACCAGAAGGACAAATGGGAAATTCGGAAGTTGGACATATGAATTTGGGTGCTGGACGCGTGGTTTTCCAAAACTTAGTTCGTATCAATATGGCTACTGAAAACGGAACGTTGCAAAACGAACCAATCTTAAAAGATGCTTTTCAATATGCTTTAGAGAATAACAAAAAAGTACATTTCATTGGTTTAGTTTCTGATGGTGGTGTACACTCGCATATCAATCATTTGAAAGGTTTGTTGGATGCAGCAAATCAATCAGGTTTACAACAAAATGTTTTTGTACATGCTTTCACAGATGGTCGTGATACCGATCCAAAATCTGGTGAAGGATTTATCACAGAATTGATGAATCACATGACAAAATCAACAGGAGAAATAGCTTCGATTACTGGTCGTTATTATGCAATGGATCGTGATAAACGTTGGGAACGTGTGAAATTAGCGTACGATGCAATGGTAAATGCAGTTGGTGAAACAACAACAAATCCATTAGAAGCAATTCGTGCATCTTATAATGAAGGCGTGACAGATGAATTCATCAAACCAATTATTGTAACGGATGAAAATGGTCAACCAAAAGCTAAAATTGAGAATGATGATGTCGTGATTTGTTTCAATTTTAGAACTGATCGTGGACGTGAAATCACAGAAGTTCTAACGCAACATGATTATCCAGAATTTGGAATGCATAAATTAAATCTAAAATATATCACATTGACAGAATATGATGCTACATATACTGGAGTTGCGGTAATTTTTGATGAGAAAAACATTGTTAATACATTAGGTGAAGTTATTGCGAATGCTGGTCGTAAACAAATTCGTATTGCTGAAACTGAAAAATATCCGCACGTAACATTTTTCTTCAATGGTGGTCGCGAAGAACCTTTCGTTGGTGAATCTCGTATTTTATGCGCTTCGCCAAGAGATGTGGCTACTTACGATTTGAAACCAGAAATGGCGGCTTACGATATTACAAATGCAATTGTTCCTGAAATTGAAAAAGAATCAGCTGATTTTATTTGTTTAAATTTCGCAAACACGGATATGGTTGGTCATACAGGTGTAATGTCTGCAGCAATAAAAGCTGCCGAAGTAGTAGATTCTTGTGCAGAAAAAATTGTAAATGCAGCTTTAGAACACGGTTACAATGTGGTAATTTTGGCCGATCACGGAAATTCAGATTTTATGATGAACGAAGACGGATCGCCAAATACGCAACACACAACGAATCCTGTTCCATTTATTTTAGCTCAGAAAGATATAGAATGGAATGTTGAGCATGGTAAACTTGGAGATATTGCGCCAACTATCTTAACTTTGATGGGAATTGAAATTCCAGCCGAAATGACTGGAAATATTATTGTTCAAAAAAATAACCTAAATAACTTTAAATACTTACAAACATGATTAATAAAATTATTGCTGTTGACTTTGACGGAACTGTGGTAGATGATAAATATCCAGAAATTGGAAAAGCTAAAATCTTCGCTTTCGAAACATTGAAACAATTACAAAACGATGGATATCGCCTTACTTTATGGACTTATCGTAGTGGTAAAGCCTTGGACGAAGCAGTTGAGTTTTGCAAACAAAACGGTATTGAGTTTTATGCCATCAACAATAGTTTTGACGGAGAGGATTTTGATAAAAATACGCAAAGTCGAAAAATAAATGCCGATATCTTTATCGACGATAGAAATTTAGGAGGTTTCCCAGGTTGGAGTGACGTCTATCAAATCATTACAAAAAAGATTGAATTAAGTGTTCACGCAAACGGACAAAAAGCTCCTGAGAAGAAAAAGAAAAGAGGATTTTTCGGATTATGATACATTTAAAAAGTAAAGAAGAATTAGAACTAATGTACCTAAGCGCTCAATTGGTTTCAAAAACCTTGGGTATGTTAGCCAAAGAAGTAGTGCCTGGTGTTACAACCAATCATTTAGATAAATTAGGAGGCGAATTTATTCGCGACAATGGTGGATATCCTGCATTTTTAGGAATGTACGATTTCCCTAAAAACCTTTGTATTTCTCCAAATCAACAAGTTGTTCATGGAATTCCAAACGACAAACCACTTAACGAAGGTGATATTGTTTCGGTAGATTGTGGTGTTTATATGAATGATTTTTACGGAGATCACGCTTATACATTTGCAGTTGGTGAAGTAGATGCTGAAACTGAAAAATTATTACGCATTACAAAAGAATCTATGTTCAAAGGAATAGAACAAATGAAAAAAGGTAATCGCGTAGGTGATATCGGTTTTGCAATTCAACAATATTGTGAAAAAGAAGGTTACGGAATCGTTCGTGAATTAGTTGGACACGGATTAGGTCGTAAAATGCACGAAGAACCGCAAGTTCCTAATTATGGACGTCGTGGATCTGGTAAAAAAATTGAAGAAGGAATGGTGTTAGCTATTGAACCAATGGTAAATATGGGAACTGAAAAAGTCTTCTTTCATCCAGATGGCTGGACGGTTACAACGCGCGATGATAAATATTCGGCTCACTTCGAACACGATGTTTGTGTGGTAGATGGCGAACCAAAATTATTGTCAACTTATCAGTTTATTTACGATGCTTTAGGAATCGTATCTGACGAAGAAAAACCATTTTTATTCAAACCTTAAGAAAACTTTTGTGAAAAAGCTTTTAAAAAAAATTATGAATATTCTACCTCGTCCTTTATTAATACAAGGTAGTTATATTATTCGTCCTGTTTTAGTTTGGTTTATGAAAGGAAATCGCTTCGTAGACCCAATTGATGGACAAGGTTATTATAGTTTGTTGCCTTATGGTTACGAAAAACAGCGTGATAATGTACTTTCACCCGGAACTTTTTCATTAGAAAGACATCGCTTGATGTGGTTGTACCTAAAAAATGAAACGTCTTTCTTTACTGAAAAAGCAAAAGTTTTGCACATTGCTCCAGAGCAATCTTTTATCAAACGTTTTCGTGCGATGAAGAATTTAGAATACATCACAAGTGATATAGAATCGCCTTTGGCAGATGTAAAAGCAGATATCTGCGATTTACCTTTTGGTGATGATACATTTGATATCATTTTTTGTAATCACGTTTTGGAACATATTCCTGACGATCACAAAGCGATGAGCGAATTATTTCGTGTCATGAAACCAGGAGGTTGGGGAATTCTGCAAGTTCCAATTTCGTATCAACGTGATGTAACGTACGAAGATCCAACGGTTACAACAAAAGAAGAACGTAAAGAAAAATTTGGACAATATGATCACGTTCGTGTTTATGGTTTAGATTATTACAAACGTTTGGAAGATGTAGGATTTATTGTAGAAAAAGCAGATTACACCAAACAAATTCCTTCGGAAGATGTACTAAAATATTGTTTAGAAAAAGGTGAAATTTTACCAGTTGTTCGCAAACCAGCGGTATAATTCATTTAAAAATAGGACACTGTACCAAAAACTGTGTAAGTATAAAATTCTGCTTGGGTTAAAATCGAGCAGAATTTTTTTTATACATTTAATATTTACATATTTATGGAAACAAAAGACCTATTTCCGGATGATTTTTTCA
>NZ_JAAGKM010000014.1 GCF_019308355.1 Empedobacter falsenii
GACACAACCAATTCACAATTGGGGAATTATTTTGAATCAATTTTTAACTATATTTGAAAAAAGGATTCAACTGTAAAAACAGTCAAACCCATCTTATTTCTATTTACACAAAATTGTGGATAGTGTCTTTTCTGTATCCGAGTTGTATCCATCTTTCACCTTACTTCTTATTATAAAAATCAATTTGTCGTTGAATTGTTTTTTCGGTTTGAATAATGTCTAATATTAAAATTTTGATAGTTTCTTTTTTGTTCTTTTCTGTTTCATAAAAGTTGGAGTATAAGAAATTCATGAAAAATTCTGTTTTGTTCTTTAATATGTCTTTTTGTTCTTCAATATTAGACAAAGAAGTGATTTTATCATAATTTATCAAGTCTATTTTGGAAGTTGAAACTGATTTCCAAGCGCTTGTTTTAATCTGAGGAATAAACACACCTTTACATTTCATTGTGACACCCAAAATGTTAACACTTTTGTTATCAGCATAGTATTCAAGCGAATCAACATAAGAATTTTGCAATGGAATATTGTATTTTATTTCTTCCGTTGTTTCATTCAATTCACTTTTTATCGTTGAAAAAACTTGATTAATATACACTTGGTCTTTTCTATTTGTGTTCCAATTGTCAATAAACAGTGCAATCAAAATACCTACGGTTACAGGAATAATTTCTTTGATAAATTGAATTGAATAATTTTCTAATGCTTTCTTCATTAAATTTAGTTCTTGTTAATTTATATTGATGTGTTAAATCAAACAAATATCTCATATTCATCGGAATGCACCATAACTATTTTTATATTTTTTGATAAATAGTGGCGAAATTTAAAGGTTAACAATTAAGTTGATATTTTTGAGATTTGTATTAAGTTTAATTTGCTCTGTTTTGTTCCTCGAAATTCACTTTTTTGTTGTTTTCTTTCACTTTGTTATTTCCAAAATTGTATGTTAAACTAAGTTTGAAACCTCGGTAATCATTGTATTGATTAAACTCCGAACGATAATCGCCATTATACGAATACCCTTTGTTTTTAATCGTTTTGAATACATCATTTACCACAAAATTAGCTTGTAATTTTTTATCGAAAAACGAAGCTTTAATGCCTGGCGAAAATTCCAATTGATCTTGCAGTTTTATGTTGGCATACGTGAACGGAAGCGAATGCCAGAAGTTTAGCATCAAAAACCACGTTTTATTCTCATTTAATGTAATAGTGTTGTAAAAGGTATATGACATCGAATAAACTTTCAGTTTTTCCAATTCAGAAATGGTCGGTTTTGTGATTGTATAAGATGCATTTGCATTGATTGAGGTTTCCCAAATTTTGAAAAATGTGTTGTAATATCCAATATTGAATCCCGTTCTGTTTTGGTCATAACTATTTTCTATTACATTGCTGTAAATTCCGTCCGAAAAACGTGCAATATTCGATGTGTTATTTTGGCTAAATTGATTGTAAAGTCCAAATGTAAATTTTCCTTTGTACGAATAATTTAGTTCAATATTATCATTAAATGATGGTTGTAATTTAGGATTTCCTGTGTAATACATATACGGATTCGTGTACCAACGGAATGGATTTAAAGATTGAAAATTGGGACGATTTATTCTTTTGGAATAATTGATACTGAACGAATGATTTGTAGTTGGTTTGTAACTGATATAAGCTGTAGGAAATAATTTTCCGTAGTTCTTTTTCAGACTGCTGTTTTCGTCATTTGGTGTAAAACCTTCTAGCGAAGTGTATTCGTATCGTAAACCAGCTTTTGCTGACCATTTTTGATTGAAATCTTTTTGAAAGCTAACATAAGCCGCATAATTGTGTTCTTTGTAATGAAAAATATTGCTATTCGATGGGTTCAAAACAAAATCTGCTTCATCAAATTCATAGTATTCCACATTCGATTTGTTATCCAATAGTGTATATTTTGCTCCAGTTTCTATGTTCAGCCATTTGTAAGGAAGCGTAAGATCTGATTGTACCGAATAAATCGCATATTTCATTTTACTATTATTTCGAACAATAGCATTATGCTGATTCGTGTTGTTAAAAGTATTTAAATTGTTGATTTTATTAGGACTATCGTTCAAGTAATTCGCTGTAAAACTTAGTTTTTTACCAATGCTGTCCAATTTTATGTCATAATAAGTATTCAAAGTATGTGTTGGTGTTGTCCAACGTTGTTTTTGAAGGGTTACTAATGTAGAATCTATAATAGAATTTGTTTCATAATGGCTTAGTCCATCCGTCTTCATATTATAATGCTGATTGGAATAGTCGTAAATAAGACCGATGTTTTGTTTCTCATTTATTTTATAATCAAGGCTGTAGTTTAACCCAAAACCATCGGGCGTATCTTTTCTTGTTTCCGAGTTGTAGACACTGTTAGTTTTGCTTAAAAGATCTCGAGCTCCAACGGCTTTATAAGCCATATCAAATTGCCTTAATTTCAACGAAGTGCTTAATTTTTTCGATTGATAATTAAGCGTTCCGCCCGTTCTGAAGCCACTGTAAGAATTTTTTTGATAAGAAGAATTTACACTCCCGCTCCAGCCAATATTAGGATTTTTCTTTAGAATAATATTAATAATTCCACTATTTCCTTGTGCTTCATATTTTGAAGGAGGAGTTGTAATGATTTCAATTTTCGCAATATCATCAGAACGAAGCGATTGTAGATAATTAGTAAGTTCGCTTCCTGATAAATTAAGCATTCTGTCATTCACCATAACCGAAACATTACCTTTTCCTACAATAGAAATATTATCATTCAGTACATTCACCATTGGTGTGTTTCGTAAAGCGTCCAAAGCAGACATTCCTTGCGAAGCAATAGAATTTTCGATATTGTAAACCAGACGATCAACTTTCTGTTCAATTAGTTTCTTTTTTGCTGTAACCGTTGCACCTTCTAAAGTTGTAGCATCTTGAATTTTGATAAGTCCTAAGTCTTTATCTTGCTTAATTTCTATTTCTTCCGAATAAAATTCTACGCCAAACTGTTCTATTTTAAACGAATAATTTCCAGCATCTATTTTCATAGAGAATAATCCCAGACTATCTGTATATGTTTGATTGATAAGTAAACTATCGTTTTTAAAAAGAAGAATATCAGCAAATTCAAGTGCTTTATCATGTTGATTGATCACTTTTCCATTTATCGAAAATTGTTGTCCAAAAACTGATGAACAAAAGCTAAAGACAATCAAATAGCAGCTAATCAAAATAAGATTTTTCATATGTTGTATTTATTTATAACAAAGAAAAAGTATAGAAGAAAGAAAAAATTGTAAAAATCGTGCAGCTTAATGTTGCGCATAAATCCAAGCCAATTGTTCTTGTTGAATGCTTGTTTTATTTCTTAATTGATTGGGTGATTGTCCCGTAATTTCTTTAAAATCGCGGATAAAATGAGATTGATCGGTGTAATTATTTTGGTAAGCGATATGCGTAAGTTTTTCTTTTTCGAAATGGAGAATAGAATCTAGCGCTTTTCTAAATCGAACTGTTTTCAAAAAAGTTTTTGGACTTTGCCCAATTTGATTCATAAACAGGCGATACAAGGTCGATTCATTCACCGAAAGTTGTTTGGCTAAAGAGCCAACTTTTAAATCATCTGTTTGTTGAATAAGGTATAAGATTTCTTTAGTTTTAGTATTTAAATAATCTTGATTTAAGCTTTTCAATAATATATGTTCGAGCATTGAAATTCTTTTCAACGAATTCTTTTCCTCAAATAATTGTTCTGTAAAATCTGTTGCAAATTTTGGGAAAATCATTTCGAAAACTTCATCACTTTTAATTAATTCATCGTACGAAATATTTGTAAATAAGCGTAACGCAGCTGGATGAAAAATGATGCAAACTTCATCTAAAGAAGCATCAATGCTTACATTAAGATTAGATTCGTGAAATCCTGATAAATAACTTTTGTATGTAGCATTTCCTTTTAAGGTAAAAAGATGTTTGTTTGTTTTATTCTGTTCGAGAATGATTTTATTCTGTTTGTAAATGGCAAGACACAAATTGGTGTTAGGGAAAGTTGAATAGTCAATCTTTTCATCTTTTTTAGATTTGAAAAGGATGAAATACTGAACGATATTTTTTAATTCAGGATGATGAGGTTGTATAATTTCGGTTTTCATAAACGTACACGTAATAAAATCAATTTTAGCGAATAACACGTTGATAGCGTGTTCTATTCTATAGACGCTTTTGTTTGATGTATGTTACCTGTAAGTTCGAATTATTTTAATATTATGCTTGAGGAATTAAAAATTATATGCAAATCCTGCATTTCCATATATGTTATACATTTTGAATGAAATGGCTTCGAAATTCTTTTTGAAAACCTGTTTGTGAGCCATTGTTACATCAAAAAATAAACTGAAATGATTCTTTAATTTATATTCAGTTCCTAGTTGGCTTCCAAATTGAAAAGGACTTAAATAATCAGAAAAATCGTACAAACCTTTTGCTGTGTTTTCAAATGTTGTAGGTTCACCGATTGGACTTCCTTCTCTAAAAACACCATCGTAAATATATCCTGAAAAAGATTTATCAATCAAGGCAGAAAAGTAAAATCCGCCATATAAATTCCATTTTGTAGACGCGTTCCATACCAATAGAACCGGCATAGAGACATAAGCATTATCCATTTCGGTAATGACATGTCCTGTAAAAAAGCCTTTGGTTTGTGCTCCAGTATCGTTTTGTATTTGTGTGTAATAGTTCTTTACTTTCGCTTGTGTTTTCATTCCACGACCTTCTACGTTTAATCCGACACGAACACCTAATTCACGTTTATCGTTGAGCCACTTTGTTGCATTTATACCTATTCCTAATTGCAAAGTAGGGTTATAGCTTTCAATTCATTCTTTTATCAGAATTAGAAGACGAAGCTCGATTTTTATCACTATTCAATAAATTAATTTAGAATAAATAAAAATAAATTAAAAAATTCGTTTACATTTGTCTTATTAATTATTAGACTAATTCTAAATAATAAAATTAAGGACAAATGAAGAGGCGCTTTTTTCTACTAAGCTTACTTACAACACTAATTCTACAGGCTCAAGAAATTAATTCGTTTCCAAAAGATTCGACGATTAATTTGGAACAAACCGTGATTTCTGGGCAATATAATGCGCAATCGGTCAAGAAATCTATTTACGAAGTAAAAGTGATTTCGCAAGAAATGATCGAGAGACAAGCAGGAAACACATTGGCAGATGTTTTAAATCAAACATTGAATATGAATATTATTCCGAGTTCTTCTACAGGAAAATCGACGGTGCAAATGTTTGGTTTGGATGCACAATATTTCAAAATTTTGGTGGACAATATTCCATTAGTTAACGACGAAGGTTTAGGGAATAATACCGATTTAACGCAGATTAACTTAGATGATATTCAACAAATAGAAATCGTAGAAGGTGCGATGGGAGTGGAATATGGAGCAAATTCTATTGCGGGAGTAATCAATATTATTACTAAAAAAGGAGGGAAGAATAAATTTGATATTTCTGCGACTTTGCAAGAGGAAACAATTGGAGATGAATACAATTGGAAAAATAAAGGAAGACATATACAATCCTTGAAAATCGGGCATAAATTTTCAGACAAAATCTACGCTAATTTAAGTTTTTCACGTAATGATTTTCAAGGATTTTTTGATGATAAAAAAGGAAAGAATTATCCTAATAATGACGGATTGAGAGGATACGAATGGTTGCCAAAAGAACAAAATGCAGCAAAGGCATTTGTTCAATATAAAAAAGACAATTATCGTTTGTTTTATAAATTCGAATATTTCAACGAAGAAACTAAGTATTACGATCCCAATCCAACTCTTGCACCGAATGCGCCAACTGCGACGGTAGATTATTTTGGAAAAGATAGAGTGTACACAACAGATCGTATTTACAATCACTTAAATGCTTCAGGACGATTTAGAAAAGCAATTAATTATGATGTTTCGTTTTCGTATCAAGAACAAAAAAGAAAATTGAAATCGTATAATTATGAAATTCTTGAAGGTGTTGAACATGATGTAAACAAATTCGAATATGAAAGTCGAAAAGTGTATTATTCGAAAGGGATGTTCAGCAATTTTATCAATAAAAATGATTATTTCGATTTTCAATTTGGTTATGAAATCGATCAAACAAAAGGTTTTGCTTCAACTTCGGCAGGAGAATTTTTCCAAAAACCTATAGAAAGAAAATTAGGAACGTATGATTTTTTTGCTTCTTCTGAAATTAATCTAAATGATAAACTTTCGTTTCGTCCAGGCGCTCGCGTGATGTTTTCGGAGCAATTTGATAAGCAGTATGTGATGAGTTTGAGTGCGAAATATCTATTTGGAAAACAATGGGAATTGCGCGCGATTGTTGGTACTTCACCACGTTTGCCAAATTATGAGGAAATGTATTCGTATTTCGTAGACGTCAATCATAATGTGCAAGGAAACGAAAATCTGAATCCAGAAAAAGGAGTTTCTGCTTTTGTTCACTTAAAAAAGAATTGGTATATCGGAGAAAATAATTCATTAGAGCAAAAAGTATCGTTGTGGAAAATTAATCTGAAAGATAAGATTGATTTGATTGTTGTCGAAGAATCTCCATTGAAATATCAATATCGTAATATTGATAATTACGATGTACAAGGTATTACGTATTTGAATCAATTCAAAGTCCATCAATTTTCGGGAGGAGTTGGTTTTACGTTGACAGGCATCAAGCAAGATATTGATGAAGCAGTTGCTGTAAATTCAGTTAAAAATAAATATTTCTATTCAACGCAAATCAATGCAAATGTTTCGTACACTTTGCCAAAAACCAATACAATTTTCTCACTTTTCTATAAATACAATGGAGCTCAAGAGCAATTTGTCTTGAAAAATAATCCGTCAAATACAAGTGAACAAATTTTAGTAAAAGGTAAACAAGAAGCTTTTAACTGGATAGATGCGTCAATAAGACAAAGTTTTTGGAACAAAAAACTTAGTTTAACAATTGGTGCAAGAAATCTTTTTGATGTAAAGTATTTGAACAGTTCATCTGGAAATGATGGTGCGCATAGCCAAGGTTCTACAAGTATTTTGTATGGATATGGACGTTCGTATTTTGCTAAACTTACCTTCAATTTAGGAATTAATTAATCAAAAAATCATGAAAAAAATATTTATATATATCCTATTGTTTAGTCTTTCTTTTTTGTGGTCATGTAATGATGAAAACAATCCAATTGGACAAGATTTTGTTGTTGCTTTTAAGGATGCAAGCATCGATTTTAGTAAGATTGATAATGAGAAAACAATAAATCTAATTTATTCTAAAGTTGCAGAACAAGATGGACAAATTCATATTAAAATAACCGAAGATAAAGCTACTTATAATGTTGATTATTCAACTTCTGTTGCAGTTACAAATCAAGAAATTATTATACCAATCAAAAAAGGTGAAACGTCAACAAGTTTTACGTTTAAGAATTTGATTTATCCATTTGATCGTTCTGATAAAACGATTCAGTTTGAAATTACAAAAATTGATTATCCATCAGCGATTATTCAAGGATATTCGTCAACAAAAATCTCTTTCGAAAATTCGATTGGAGGAACAATGGATGTGGAAATTGGCGGACCAAATGAGCAATATCAAGTTTATGTAGACTTAAGTAAAGGAACGCAAACAAAGGTAAAAAGAGATTCTTGGGATTTAGGGTTTTATAATGGAACAAATTTCCGCGTGATGTTAAATACTTCTATTTATATGGCGGTAAAAGCGTTGGACGAAACCGATTTGTCGAAAGTAACAAAAGCATCGGTTGGGAAATTAATCAACGAAGTTGCGGTAGGTACATTTACAGATTCGAACAAAGAATATGTTGACGATCCTGCTGGAGATATTTTGAAAACA
The DNA here is from genome assembly GCF_019308355.1 of Empedobacter falsenii. GTDB lineage: Bacteria > Bacteroidota > Bacteroidia > Flavobacteriales > Weeksellaceae > Empedobacter > Empedobacter falsenii_B. Next base: position 7,923 of record NZ_JAAGKM010000014.1, read on the forward strand.
GCGATTGGGGAAATTAAAGAGTCGGATAATCCAGTTTATTTACTGAATTTGGGTTACGAAGTGGGAACTTCAACGCCTGCGGTTGGTTCGGCAGCTGTTGCTGGAAATTCGCGCGGTTGGAAAAAAGTGAAATTCATCAAAAAAGACGAGCAATATGTGATGCAATATGCCGATTTGGATGATACGACTTACAAAGAAAAAGTAATTGCAAAAACGACAACGTACAATTTTGTTCACTTCAGTTTTACGACGAATGATCTTGTAAATGTTGAACCTTCAAAATTAGAATGGGATTTAAACTTTACAGTTTTTACTAATCTTATTACAGGAAATGGTTCGTATGGATATTCGGATTATGTGGTCAATAATTTGAAAGCGGGTGCAAAAGCCTATCGTGTAGATGTAACCAATGAAATTACCTACGAAAAATTTAATGAAACGATGATTGATGAAACAAAATTTTTAGACGATCAGCGTGCAATTGGTGATTCTTGGCGACAAGTTACTGCTCCTCAAAAATTATTCTCTGATCGATTTTATATCATCAAAGATGCAGAAAATAATTATTACAAAATTAAGATGTTAGCTTTTCTGAATGCTTCTGGTGTGAGAGGTTATCCAAAATTTGAATATAAACTTATCAAATAAATTTATCATAAACATACTCATTATTAGTGGTTAGAATGCGTCAATCCGAGTCATACGGGTCAGAGTGTAATCTCTCGGATTGACTGTTCTAATTCTGATTAACAATTAAAAAATTATTATATCATGAAAAACAAATTTACACTTTTAGCATTAATCATTCTAACATCTGTTGTAATAAATGCTCAAACCATAAAAGGCGAAGTTACTATGGGTGCTGGTTATACAAATGATGTTTATTACGGATTGGCAGACCAATCGACGAATTCTGTAAATAGAAACGATTGGGATATTTCATTTTATCGAAAATCGAATATGTCTACAGGAATTAGAGTAAACGATGGCGCAGGGATAGAAGTTTACGAAGCGTCGAATGATGTCTCAAAATGGAATAGTATTGATGTTGCTAATTTATCTACGTGGACAGCTTTGTACAATTCGGACACAGATTGGCAAGAAGGTGCTTTCAATAATGGTTCTGCGACATACGGTTGGGGAGAATATAGTATTGCAAATCATTATGTAAATGGTTCGATCATTTTTGTCTTGAAATATGCAACAGGAGAATATGTGAAATTGAAAATAGATAATTTTGCAGCTCTGTTAGGCGAATATAATTTTACGTATTCTAAATTGGTAAATGGAACGTGGTCTGCTGATACAAAAGTTACATTAGCTCATAAGACAAATCCAAACAATTTGTTTAATTACTATAGTTTATTGACTGATAAAGCAGTTACACCAGAGCCAGACCAAAGTAAATGGGATCTAAAATTTACAAAATACATTACGCCTCTTACAACAAATGATGGTGATGTTGTGATGTATTCTGTAACAGGAGTTTTACAAAGTGATGTAATAAAAGTTGCTAAAACAGAATCTGAAAATCCTGCTGATGATACGGCTTATGTAGCAGATATTAATGCAGTTGGGTATAATTGGAAAACCTTATCGGGTTGGTCTTATTTTGTGAATCCTACTAATCATTTTATCAAAAATACATCTACAAATCAGATTTATAAATTGGTTTTCAAAACGTTTGAAGGATCTTCTACAGGAAAAATAACATTCGATTACGAAAATGTAACAGCTAATTTAGGAACAACAGAATTAGCCAAAACGAAGTTTGATATTTATACCGCTTCTCAACCGAAAACAATTGGTTTGGTGTACAATTCGCAAGAAGCGAAATCGTCTCCATTAAATATTCAAATTTATGCGATAAATGGACAATTGGTGCATCAGGAAAGCTATCAACCAACTTCATCATTTACAAATAAAACAATACAATTAAGTAAACTTTCGGCTGGAATTTACATCGTAAAAATACAATCTGCCGATAAAGTTGAAACGAAAAAAATAGTTTTGAAATAAAGTTTTGAGTACTTTATTTGTCTCTTTGTGTGAGGTCGTCTGGAAAGACGACCTTTTTTATTAGAGTTGGATGTATATAACTTCGTAGGCATTCTTCCAAAGCAAGTCTGTTTATCCTTACCCGAGTCCTCGGTTTATTACAAACAAGTCTGTTTTTAATTGTTTGTACATTGATAATTATAAAATCAACCTTTACTTTTTGCTTTGTGAATATCTTATGATAGATAAGCTACTGTTTATACAAAGCATACCTATATAGAAAAAGGAAAATAATAAAAAACCCGATTAACATCTTCTATTAATCGGGTAAAATTTAGTGTGAAATATAAGATTTGGTTAGATTCTTCTTAATTCAATTCAGCAACAATTTCGCGCCATTGCTCCAATTCAGGAATACCTGGTTTTCTTTTCCCAAAGAATTGAACAATAATTTCTCCTTTATCGTTAAATACCTCAATCGCTGTTACGATACCGTCTTCAGTAGGTTTTCTAACAATCCAAGTCGAGGCAATTTTTGACATATCCAAGTGCATATTAAAATCTGGATCCAAAATATTGAACCAGTTTTCGTGCCACATCGTACGTTTAATTTCACCTGTATGAATCTGAATATTTCCTTTGTTTCCTGTGAAAACCATGATTGGTGTTTGCAATTCGGCAGATTTTTCTAAGAATTGAACAATTGCTTCATTTGAAATTTGTTTTGCATGATAATCTGTTGGAGCCAAACGCAATGCTTGTGTACGTGTAACGCCGAATTTGCGCAACATCATAAAGAAATTATGCGTGTCTTTCAACTCAACCCAAGCTTGTTGAAAACCTTCAACATCAATTTCGTTATCAGGATTTTCTGTAACTTTATTTTCGATGATTTCTGTTGTAGGAATTGTTTGTTGGTCTTCGTTTTTGTATTTCTCAACCAATGCATCAAACGCTTCTACATTACTTTGCGGAACTAAATATATTTTGTGAATTGCTTCGCCATCTTTTCCGAAAAATTGTAAACTTTTGCGTTCTCCATGTTCAGATTTCTCTACAACTGCAAAAGCGGTTTTCCAGTGATTCAAGAAAATTCGCATATCAATATCTTCCCCAACAAAAAGTTGTGCGTGAGGTGAAGAAAAATCAGGATTTAGGTAAATACCTTTGCGTTCGTGTACACATTCGTTGTTGCGCGTCAAAGCCATCACTTTTCCAAGTGATTCTATTTCTTGTAAAATCGCAGCAAATTCAGGTTTTAATTTTGTGACATTATCGCCTAATTGTGTTGCTAAAAGTTCCATTTCGCTAACGCTAAGTTCTTTCGCTGCGTTACGTATTCTAATTTTAGGTTGATTTGCTTTCAAATCTTTCCATTGTTGTTTTAAATCTGTAAGTGTGTTCATTGTAATTGTTTTTTTACCGAATAAAATAAGTGGTTTTTGGTCGATTGGATTTTTACAAATGGTACAAGGAAATCTATAAATTTTGGAAATGATTTCTGGTTGGAAAACCTTTTCTGGACTATCTTGATAAACAATTTTTCCTTTGTTCATTAAGATCACTTCATCAGCAAACTGAGAAGCCAAATTAAGGTCGTGCATCACCAAAATTACTAGGTTTCCTTTTTGTTTAAAATCATTTAGAATTTCTAACAAATTAAATTGATGAGAAACGTCCAAATTATTCAAAGGTTCGTCTAATAATAGTAGTTTTTGATTGACTTCATTTTCCAATTGCACAAAAACGCGCGCCAAATGTACACGCTGTTTTTCGCCACCAGAAAGATGAATGTAATCCCTGTCTTTTAAATGATTGATATCGGTTTTGGTCATCCAATAATCAACTGAATTGATGTCTTGTTGTTGAGGTGAATTTTGGAAATATGGATAACGTCCCATCAATACAACTTCCTTCACTGTAAGCGGAATATCAGTTGGTTGATGTTGCGAAAACTTTGCTTTATGTTGCGGTAAATCTTCTTTTTTCCAATTTTTTAAGGCAATATCTTTTAGTCGAATTAGGTTAGCATTTGGTTCAATTTCATTTGCGATATAGCTTAGTAAAGATGACTTTCCTGCACCATTAGGTCCAACGATTGCAATCATTTTTCCTGCTTTTGCATCAAACGAAATCGTATCTAAAATCTTGAATGATTTGTGTTGATAATTAATATTTTCTACCGCTAACATTACAACGATTTTTTATAATTCATTAAAATTGAAATAAAAACTGGCGCGCCCATTAACGAAGTTAAAATACCGATTGGAATTTCGGATGGAGCAACCAATGTTCGACTGATTGTATCTGCAACAATGACTAAAATTGCACCTAAAAATGCAGATAAAGGAAGAATGATAACATAATTCGATTTGAAGATTAAACGTAAAATATACGGAACGATTAATCCTACAAATCCGATTGTTCCTGTAAAAGAAACAATTGTACCAACCAATAAAGCTGAAAAAACGATGATTTGTTTTTTTGTTTTCTCGACATTAATTCCCAAATGTTCAGCATCTTTTTCGCCCAACATCATCGCGTTTAATATTTTTCCTTTTCCAATTAAAAAGTAAAAACTGATGCTAATAACAATTCCTAAAATTAAGATTTTGTCCCAGTTAGCACTTGCAATGCTACCTAATGTCCAAAATGTTAGATTGCGTAATTCTTCTTCTGTAGATAGATATGTTAAAAGTCCTGTTGCAGAACCGCAAAGCGCAGAAATTGCAACACCAGCCAATAACAAAATGGTGATATTTGTTTTTTGATGATGCGAAGAAATTTTATACACAAAAACTGTGGAACACATAGCGCCGACAAATGCCATCAAACTAAGCAATGAGTAATGGATAATTTCTGGAACAAAATCTTTGATATATCCTCCCAAAACAATCGTAATTGCAGCAAATAAAATACTTCCTGATGTAATCCCAATCAAGTCTGGAGATGCCAATGGATTTTTGAAAATACCTTGTAGACAAGTTCCTGCAACTGCCAAACCAGCACCTACCAAAATAGACATAATAATACGTGGTAATCGTAAATCGAAAAGCACATAATAATCGCTGTCGTTGATAGCAGTTCTATTGGTAATCGCTTTATTGATGATGGATAGGATGGATTCGTTAAATTGATAAACACCCAAGAATAATGCAAGAATTGCAAGACCAAAGATGCTTAAACTTAACAAAGAAAGATGTATTCTGATTTGCGGATACATATTGTTTTAGACTTTTTTATTTTTGAAGTAATTGATTTAATTGCGCTGCTGCTTGCCCGACACGTGGTCCAAATCCAGAAACCAATTGACCATCCATCGCGATGATTTTTTTGTTTTTTCCTGCATTTGTAGAAGCTACACCTTCTAATTTTAATACGCCGTCAACGCCACCAATACTTTCTAAGCCTTTGTCAAACATCAAAATATAATCAGGATTTGATTTTACAACTGCTTCTGGTGTTAATGGTTTGAAATCTTCAAATTCTGTAATGGCATTTTGTCCACCAGCAATTCCAATAATTTTTTCCATTGGTGTGTTTGTTCCAGCAACCATCAAATTTCCTGCTCCACGAGCGTAAATGAACAATACTTTTGGTTTTGTAGCCAAAGGTTTTACAGCTTTTAAATCTGTATCAATTTTAGTAGTAATAGCATCAAAATCTTGTTTATTTAGAGAAGTTGCAACCGTTTTTACTAACTCTTTCGTTCCTTCAACTGAATAATCTTGTTTTACAATTTCAGTCTGAATTCCAGCATTTTTTAGTTGTGCAATTTGTTCTGGATTCAAGTCTTTATCCGTTGCATATACTTTTGTTGGTTTCAAAGCCAATAAAGCCTCGATTGACAAAGAACGAGTATGTCCCAAATCTGTCGCTTTTTCCTTTACAGAAGTAGGGTAAGTACTTGTTACATCAACACCAACAAGGTTATTTTCTTCTCCTAAATCAGCTAAAATTTCAGTAATCGCTCCATTTAAAGAAACAATTTTTTCTTTCGAAATAGTATTCTCTGTTTTTACTTCTTCAGTCGATTCATTTTTTGCTTCTTTATTCGTGCAGCTTGCTAATAGCGCTAAGATTGCAGTAGAAATAAATAGTTTTTTCATTATTATTTGTATTAAGTCTAAATTAAAATACAAATATTAGGAAAAAGATTTAGTTAGGCAATATTTATTTAGAATAATTTAAAATAAATATTGTGATTATAGATAACTGATTAATTGATAATGATTTTATTTGAAGGTTTGTTGCTAACAAAAAAAAGAATGTGATGTTGAAACGAGTTCAACATGGCGATGATTTGTTTTAAATAAATGAATATTTCCTCTCTTGAAAGGTGATAAGTGGAGCGTAAACAATAATTATTAAAGTACCTAAACTTTTAAAATTCCTCTAAAACAACGAGCTGCATAATAAGATTGTGCGCCGTTGTGATAAATAAAAACAGTTCCGTAACGATAATCGCCAAATATAGCACCGCCTAATTCTCTAATTTTTTCAGGTGTTTTTAACCAACTTGAGGTTTTTTGATCGACAATTTCTACAGCTTGCAAGAAACGATATTCTTCTTCGGTCAATAATTCAATTTTCATGCTTTTTGCAACATCTATCGCATTATTTTTTGGTTGATGTTCTTTGCGAGACGTCTGTCCTTCGTAATCATACGCCAAACTTCTACGCTCTTTCGGACTTTCTGCCGAACAATCTACAATATAATACTCGTCTGTTTTATCCTCATAAAAAATAACATCAGGTTCACCACCAGTGATTTCCATTTGATGCAAAGACCAAATTTTTTCAGGTTGATTAATGATTTTCTCTTCAATTTTTAGCCAATCCAAATCTTGATGTCTGTGCATATTTTTCTCAAAACGCTCTTTCAAAATTTGAATGCAGTTATTTTGTTCTGACGGAGTTAGTTCTTTTTGAGGCATTTATTTATTTTTTGATTTTTCTTGTAATATTTGAATGGCACCACTAGCCGAATTAAGAGATAATTGAACGTAAATATTATCTCCTTTCGCACTTCTAATGGCATAAACTCTTACAGGTTCGTTCCAATAATCAATAGAACCTTCTTCGCCTAAAGTTTTATCATTATTGTTAAGATAGTCAGTTTGTTCATTTGTCAACTTTCCATTAAAAATTAAAACACCACCAAGTTTTTTTATATTATCATCAAAGTTTTGAGTAATTTCTTCAACAGACCAATCTTTTGTATCATTATCTTTTTTGCTTAAAAATGCTTTAAAAGTTTTACCAGTTAATTTGACAAAATCATTTTTCTTACCAATAGGGAAATAGATTTCACCAGTTTCATTTTCTAATGGAGAGTTAGTAAATTTCACATTTTCAGGAATTCCAATATGTGGAAATTCTCCAAATTCACTGAAGTTTACATTAGAAACTGGAATGTTTTCTATATTAAATGAATCAGAATTATGATCTGTTTCATTTTTGACTTGTTTATTCGTATTTGTAATTTCTTCTTTTTTTGAACATGAAAAAATAGAACATAAACTTATTGTAAGAATAAATGTTAGAGTTTTGGTAGCTTTCATTTTAAGTGATTTTATTATTATCAAATATATTCAAAAAACAGATGATTTTGGTAATTCATTTATCAAGAATAGGTTAATGAAAAATGATTAATCTGAAAATTATATATATCATCTTCCAAATTGTATAATCTTTTGAAATGAAGTTGTACGAAATTTGTAACATAAGATTTTGTAAATTTAAGTGGATTAAATCGCTCAATTTCGAAGAATATATTATGGAAAATACAAGTAAATTATTTATAAAAAATATGGTTTGTCATCGCTGTAAAGTAGTGGTTGGACGAATTTTGAAGATGAATAACATCGAAACAAATCATATCGAATTGGGAGAAGTTGAATTGAAAAATCCGATTGATGCTGATCAATTAGAATTGGTTCGAAATGAATTGGAAGAAGTTGGTTTTGAATTAATCGATGATAAACGCAGTAAGTTGATTGAACAAATCAAAACATTGATTATTCAATTGGTTCATCAAGAAAATAACGAACTGAAAGTCAATTTATCTGATTATTTGAGCGAACAAACGAAGTTAGATTATAAATATATTTCGAATCTTTTTTCGGAAATGGAAGGGCAAACAATTGAGAAATATTTTATTCAACAAAAGATAGAAAAAGTCAAAGAATTAATGATTTATGATGAATTATCGTTGAGTGAAATAGCATTTCAATTGAATTATTCGAGTGTAGCACATCTTAGTGCACAATTCAAAAAAGTAACTGGTTTAACGCCTTCTGTTTTTAAACAATTGAGCAAACATACGCGTCGACCAATTGATAAAATCTAAATTAAAAATCATGAAAAAGTATAGTTTTTTAATCATCGGAAGTTTTCTTGCTTTTGCTGCAAATGCACAATTTAAAAATCAAGAAACCAAACAATTTCAAGTGAAAGGAAGTTGTGCAAATGCAAAAGAATTAATTGAAAAAGCAGGAAATCAACCTCGAATTTCGAAAGTAGATTTTGACACAACGACTCAAACAGCTTCGATTTCATATAATAAAGCAAAAACAAATTCGAACGAAATCTTGAAAAATATTGCGCTAGCAGGTTTTGATAACTCAGAGTATATGGCGCCTGATGAAGCTTATGCAAAATTGGAAAAAGATTGTCAATATTCTCGGGATAAAAAAATGTTGATGAACCATCAAGAAATGGATCATTCTACTCATAATCAAACTGAAGCTTCTCAACAAAAAAATCAATTGTCACAAGTTTTTGATATTTACTTTTCGTTGAAAGATGCTTTTGTAAAAGCAAATGAAAGTGAAATTTCGAAACAAATTACAGCATTTACTAAATCAATTTCTACTGTAGAAATGGGTAAACTTTCGCATGAATTGCATATGGTTTGGATGGAAGTTTTGAATGATTTAGAAACAACTTCGAAGCAATTATCGCAAGAAAAAAATATTGAAAAACAACGTACAACTTTTGCAAAATTATCAGCGCGAATGTACAAATTAGCTCAAAAAACAAATCTTGGATATACAGTTTATTATCAAAATTGTCCAATGTTTAACGGCGGTTCGAATTGGTTGAGTAAAGAATCAGCTATTAAAAATCCTTTCTACGGAAATATGATGTTGACATGCGGAAGCACAGTTGAAACATTGAAATAATAATTAAAAAATAGAATGAAAATGAAGAATTTAAAGATAGTTTTAGGTGTTTCAATATTAAGTGTTTTTGCATTAATATCTTGTCAAAATAAAACAGAAGAACCAACAGTTACTGTTCATGAAGAACAGATGTCAGATATGATGCAACCTTCGCAAACAACGGCTTACAATGTTGGAGATAAGGTTCCGAATAAGCAAGTTTGTATGGTGAACAATGCATATATGGGCAAAGATCAGTTCGAAGTTCCTTATGATGGAAAAACCTATTATGGATGTTGTAAGATGTGTGTAGAAAGAATTCCGAATGATGAAACTGCGCGTAAAGCAAAAGATCCTTTTACAGGAAAAGAGATTGATAAAGCAAATGCGTATATCGTTTTGAAAGATCAGCAAGGAAATGTTGATTATTTCGAAAACGAGGAGAATTATAAGAAGTTTAGTCAGTTATAATAAATCATTCACATGAGGAAATTACTTTGTTTGCTTTTTATTCCGTCGGCGATTGCTTTGCATGCGCAAAAACGTGTGGAATACGATTTATATGTACGTGATACCATTGTTAATTTTTCTGGAAAAGAGAAAAGAGCAATCTCAGTAAATGGTCAAATTCCGATGCCTACTTTAGAGTTTACGGAAGGCGATACAGCGGTAATTCGAGTACATAATAAATTGAATGAAGATACTTCGTTGCATTGGCACGGCGTGTGGTTGCCGAATAAGGAAGATGGAGTTCCGATGTTGACGCAGATGGGAATCAAACCTGGTGAAACGTACACGTATTCATTTCCGATTATTCAGAACGGAACGCATTGGTACCACAGTCATTCGGGGTATCAAGAACAAATCGGGATGTACGGTTCGATGATTTTGAAGAAACGCGAAAACGATCCAACTTTCCGAAAAGGAATTGATGATTTACCTACAATTCCTGTGATGTTGAGCGAATGGACAGATCTTAATCCAAAAAATATTCAACGAATGTTGCACAATGCAAACGATTGGGCGGGAATCAAAAAAGGTTCTACGCAAAGTTATGCTGAAGCAATTCGTGAAGGTCATTTCAAAACAAAAATTACCAACGAATGGAAACGTATGCTGGCAATGGATGTAAGCGATGTTTATTACGAAAAATTCTTGATAAATGCGCAGAATGAAAGTCAACTGAAACAATTCAAAGCTGGTGATAAAGTACGTTTACGAATTTCGAACGGTGGTGCATCCACTTATTTTTGGTTGCGTTATGCAGGTGGCAAAATTACGGTTGTAGCAAATGATGGAAATGACGTAGAACCTTTAGAAGTTGATCGTTTGATTATTGGCGTTTCCGAAACGTACGATATCGTAGTTACGGTTCCTGAAGGTGGTTTGTCGTATGAATTTCAGGCTACTTCTGAGGATAGAACGGGTTCGGCTTCGTTGTTCATTGGTGAAGGAAAGAAACAATTGATGGAACCACTTCCGAAATTGAAGTATTTTGAAGGAATGAAGATGATGAACGACATGATGAATATGAACGGAACAATGAACGATATGGGAATGAAAATGAGCTTACAGCAAATGGACATGAACACCGTGATGTATCCTGAAATTTCTGGCGAAGCGAAAAAGAAATCCAAAAAATCAAAGAAAGATTCTGTTGAAAATCATTCAGAAATGGTTGAAATGGATCATTCTTCGCATGGAAATACATCCTCAAACATTACCACTTTAAATTATGGAATGCTGAAAGCGCCTGAAAACACAACACTTCCGAAAGATGCTCCAATAAAAGAAATGCGTTTCGAATTAACAGGAAATATGAATCGTTATGTGTGGAGTATGGATAACAAAGTGTTTTCGGAATCGGATAAAATTCCAGTCAAAAAAGGCGAAATTCTGCGTATTACCTTATACAACAATTCGATGATGCGTCATCCGATGCATTTACATGGTTTCGATTTCCGTGTCATCAATAAAAATGGTGAATATTCTCCGCTGAAAAATGTATTGGATATTATGCCGATGGAAACAAATGTGATCGAATTTGATGCGAATACAGAAGGAGATTGGTTTTTTCATTGCCATATTTTGTATCACATGATGGGCGGAATGAACCGCGTTTTTGAAGTTGGAGATTATCAAAATCCAAATTTACCAAACAAAAAACATGCGTATAAAATGTTGCAAATGGAAAGTAATATGAAGCATGTAATGGCAGAAAATGATTTTGCAACAAATGGTTTAGATGGTATGTTGATGGTGCAAGATGCGCGTTGGGCATTGACTTCGGAATGGAGTATAGGTTACAAACCAGAACACGGTTATGAAGTGGAAACACATTTGGGACGTTTTATAGATCGAAATCAATGGTTTCAGGTTTTTGTAGGTTTTGATTGGAATCAACACAAAATTTTAACAAAACATGGAATTGTAGAAAAGAATATTTTTGGTCAAAAAACAGATAGAAACAAAGGATTATTCAGTGCTGGTTTTGTGTATAAATTACCAATGTTAATTGATTTTCAGACCGAAATTTATCAAACAGGAAAAGTTCGTTTGCAACTGATGAGAGAGGATATTCCAATTTCAAAACGAGTTCGCGCTGGTTTTATGTGGAATACAGATAAAGAATATATGGGCGAGTTGAGCTATATCTTGAACAGAAATATGCACATCAGAACTCATTACGATAGCGATATGGGATTCGGTGTAGGATTGAGGTTAGTTTATTAGAAATATAAATAGTATAAAACATAAAAAGCTTCGAGAATTTTCTTGAAGCTTTTTGTTTTTAGATGATGTTGAATGATTAATCCATCGCTTTCAGTTCATTTAAGAAATCAACAATATCTTGTCCAGAATAATCCGCCATTCCCATTGTTGTATGTGCAATATTTCCTTTCTTGTCTAAAATAACTGTTGTTGGTAACGAACCATTAAAAAACTCAGTAGGAATAGATGAATTTGGATAAACTACAGGCAACGATAAATTTTTACGTTCCATAAATTTTGCTACTTTATCACGTTTTCCTTCTACTTCAACCGTCAAAATAACGATTTCGTTATCATCTTTTACTTTATCATAAAGTTTTTGAATTGATGGCATTTCCGCGATACAAGGCGGACACCAAGTTGCCCAAAAATTCATGAAAACAACTTTACCTTTCAAATCTTCCATATTGACAGATTTTCCATCAGCATACACCATTTCGAACGTATAATTCGCTTCAGATTTTGGTTGAGTTGTTGGTTCAACTTTTTCTAATTTCGGTTCAAATAAGCCTAATTTCATTAAACCTTGTTGCATCATTGCTTTTGCTTCTGGCACAAAAAGTAAGACCAAAGCCAGCGCTCCTATGATAATTGTTGAATAATTTCTTTTTAACATTGCTATAAATTTGTTATTGTTTGTTCCCATTGTAATCCGCTTATATCGGTTAAAACTACTTTGTGAATTTTGTCTGAAATATCAAAATTCAGATTTGCTTTTGCACCCAAAGGTAACACCAAACTGTGTTTGTGCGGTGTAACTTTTGCTACATAATAATTCGAAATTTGTTGTTTGTCTAAATTTGATAACTCTTTCATATCCAAACTTTCAATTATTTCATTTTGATGATTATGAAAATCGATTTGAATCAAAAAAGAGCCATAAACATCCGCGCCTTCTATTCGCATTACATCAAATGAAACCTTGTTTTGATGTTGTTTTAAATTCGTGATTTCTACTTTTGGTTTGACAGATTTATTGAGCAAAGTCCCGTAAACTCCACCATGAAAAACCTGATTTGTAAACAAAGTAACGAATAAAATAAAAAAACTAAAACCTACAAAATGAGGTCTATATTTTTGGAATGAAATTGAATTCCAATTATTTTCTTGTTGAATAAATTGATTTTTATTGAAAAAATAATCCAATGAAATTTTGCCCGAACCAGCCTGAAATAGTGTAAAGCCTCCAGCTAATCCTAAAACGCCAATTTGCCATTCGTCCAAACAAGTTGTACCGATCCAGCCCGAACCAAGTAAAATTCCCATTGCCAAAAAGAAAACAGCAATACTCAAGATTCGTGTTTTGTAACCAAGCATTAAGAGTAAGCCAACAACGCCTTCTACAATGGTGAAAATCCACATATTCCAAAGCAACGCTTCAGGATTTTCGACTAAATATTGAATAAGTGGTTTGATGAAAAGGGCATTTGGTAAAAAATGATTGAATTTTTCGCCAATATAACCCGCAGCTTCTGGATCAAGTTTATTTTCTAAAATTAAACGCCTCCAAAAGGCAGAAAAGTACGTCCAACCAATGACTAAACGTAACGCCAATACAGCATTACCCATTGATAAAACAGATTTATTTTGCATGAATTTTTTGTATAAATTACCTAAATGTGCATTTTTAGTTTTGTAGTCTAAAACCGTCAATTCGAGTGAAATTCTGCAAGAATTTTGTATCGAGAATAAGGTTTTAGAAGATAAAATTCATCATAATTCTCGATACAATTTTTCTTTTTTTTATTTCGAAAAATCACTCGAATTGACGAATTTTAATTCAATAATGTACAAATAAGTATAAGTGATTGAATATTGTTGTCTAAATTAATTGTGAAAAATTAAGGCATCAACGAATACTTCAATTGCTTATACAACAGATAAAAAGGGATTTTTGGTGATTGAATTTCATTCGAATCAATATCTTCTTCAATTAATGAAGAACGTGCTAATCCAATGAAATGAATCGATGAATCTGGTAAATCAAAATTCGGAACATCAAGATTCTTTGTTGATTTTTTAATCGTTTCAAACTTAACAACAGAACATGAATTCGAATGATTTTGATTGATTTTGACTTGAGAAGTTTTTGTTTGATGAACATTTTCTACGTCCAAAATCGTATGAATAGAAGCTTTGATGCTACATGGCGTAAGTAGCACAAAAATCGAAGAGATGATTAAAACGAAACTTCTAAAATTCATGAAACGAAACTAATCATTAATTTTCAATAAAAACCAATTCACAATTAAACTTTAAGAAATTATTAGAATTTCTATCTTTGTCTTGATGAAAGAAAAACCACTATTTTTTGTTTTAATAATTCTAACACTTTTACTTTTCGTTTTGAGTTTAAGCGTTGGAAAAGTCTCGATTTCTTTCACTGAAATTTTTAATGTATTTTCTGGTCATTCAGACGAAATGTTGCATAATCTTGTGCTCAATTTTCGTTTACCAAAATCATTAACTGCTTTATTGGTTGGTATTTCGTTGCCAATTTCAGGTTTTTTGATGCAAGAATTATTCAAGAATCCGTTGGCAGAACCTTCTGTTTTAGGAATAACTTCGATGGCAAGTTTAGGCGTTGCGATTGTGATTTTTCTTTTTTCGATGATAGGTTTAGAAGAATTTCTCAATAATCCTTGGATTACAATTATTGCTTCATTTTTAGGCGCAATTATCGCGTTGTTTTTAGTAATTTCGTTATCATTTCGTGTCAAATCATCCGCTTCTTTGGTGATTATCGGATTTATGATTGCTGGTTTAGCGGGCGCATTAATTGGTATGATGCAATATTTTGCTCCTTCCGATAAAATAAAAGCGTATTTAGTTTGGGGATTCGGTTCGTTGAGCGGTTTATCGTGGGAACAATTAGGCGTTTTTGGTTTATTTGTTTTGAGCGGAATTATCGTTTCATTATTTACTTTACGAGGAATTACAGCCTTATTATTAGGTGAAAAATATGCACAATCATTAGGAATTAATATCAAAAAATTACGTTTTACAATTTTAATTTCAACAGCATTATTAACGGCGTCAGCAACGGCTTTCGCAGGTCCAATTAGCTTTATAGGATTGGCAGTTCCACATATTTGCAGAACATTGTTACGAACAGGCGATATGAAAATTTTGTACCGATGGATTTTCGTTTCAGGTATATTTTTTATGTTATTATTTTCGATTTTGACCGAAGATTTTCCGTTTGGAACTTTACCAATCAATATTATCACAGCGTTGTTTGGAGCTCCAATTGTCATTAGTATTTTGTTGAATAATAAAAACGAAGTGCGATGAAAAATACCGTTTTGAAATTAGAAAATGTTTCGGTTGGATATGGTTCAAAAGAAATTGTTTCAACCATAAATGCGACTATAAATTCGAATGAATTGATAGCTGTTTTAGGTAAAAATGGTGCAGGAAAATCAACCTTGATTAATTCGATTTTAGGTTTTCAGAAAACACTGAATGGAGAAATTTATTTAGAAAATAATTCGATCAAAAAATTATCTTCTCAAGAAATTGCACAGCAAATTGCAGTCGTTTTACCACGTTTGTCGATTGTTCCAAAAATTAAAGTTTCGGAATTGGTTGCGATGGGACGCTTGCCTTATCACAAGGTTTTGAAAAAGATTTCTGAGGATGAACAAAATTTAATTGATGAGGTTTTGGAATTGGTAGGAATTTCGAATTTGGCAAATCAATTTGCGAATGAAATAAGTGAAGGTCAATTGCAATTGGTGATGATTGCGCGTGCGTTGTGTCAAGATGCGAAATTGGTGATTTTAGATGAACCAACTTCTAATTTAGATTTAGCGAATCAATATCGAATTTTCAATTTGTTGAATGAATTAAAATTGAAAACAGATAAATCATTTCTGATGATTACGCACGAAGTTGATTTTGCATTGGAAAAAGCGGATAAAATTTGGTGGATTGAAAATGGAAACCTTTTCGAAAATATTCCAGAACAAATGGCTTTTGAACATCAAATTATTCAGAAATTATCTAATCAAAATTTAACGTATGATAAAAAAAATAATCGTTTTTCAACACAAAAATCATTTTCTAAAACGATTGGTGTAAAAGGAAATTCGGAATTAGCTTTTTGGGTGAAAAATGCCTTAATTCGAAATGGAATTTCTGTAGAAAATAATGCGGAAAATCATATTGAAATCACAGAAAATAACATCATCTTTGAAGGAATAAAGTTTGAAACGATAGAAGAAATTGTAAATTTTGTACAACACTATGAAAAATATAATTGTAACGGGAGCGAGTAGAGGAATTGGTTTTGAATTGGCAAAACAACATTTGGAATTAGGAAATCGAGTGTTGACAGTCTCTCGAAATGTAGATAAATTGAAGGAATTAACAGCTTTTGCAAAAGAAAATCAATATCAGTTTATCGGTGTTGATTTGGCTAATTTTGATGAGATTTCAGATGTTTTGAAAGCAGTGGAATCTTGGAATAAAGTAGATGTTTTGTACAATAATGCGGGAGTTTGTATCAACAAACCATTTATAGAAATGCAACAAGAGGATTTGTTAACTTCTTGGCAAATTAATTTTATGGCACCATACCGATTGATACAAGTTTTGATGCCAAAATTTGATACATCTTCTCATGTAGTTAATATTTCGACAATGGGAGCTGTACAAGGTTCGGTGAAATTTCCTGGTTTGTCTGTTTATTCGTCTTCAAAATCTGCAACGGTTAATTTGACTGAATTGTTAGCAGAAGAATTAAATGAACTTGGTCCAAGAATAAACGCAGTGGCGTTAGGAGCGGTGCAAACAGAAATGTTAGAAGAAGCGTTTCCGGGATATATTGCGCCTTTACAACCAGATGAAATGGCCGAATATTTGGTTGATTTTGGATTGAATGGTTGGAAATATTTTAACGGAAAAATTCAACAAGCTTCTATTTCTACGCCATAAAAAAACGTAATAAGAATCTTTAAAAAGATATAATCTGCATAAAAAAATAAGTTTTTATGCAGATTTTTTTATTTGAAATTAATGGAATATCCTTAAAACTAAAACCTTATTTTTGTAGTATGCATATTTTAGTAGTAGAAGATGATCAAAGAATGTCTGAATTAATTCGAAGAGGATTAATAGAAAATGGATTCGAAGTTACTGTAGTTTATGATGGTGAAATGGCACTTAAATTAGCTCTTCGCGAAGAGTATGATTTAATTGTATCTGACATAATTTTACCTAAATTAAGTGGATTAGATTTTTGTCAAGAAATCAAAAAACAGAAACCTTTTCTTCCTATTATTATGTTAACAGCTCTTGGAACAACAGATGATAAAGTAGAAGGATTTGATGCTGGTGCAGATGATTATATGGTGAAACCTTTTGAAATGCGAGAACTTGTTGCTAGAATAGGGGTTTTATCAAAAAGAAATTTTAATCATAATTCACAATCCTTTTTATTAAAATATGATACTTTAGAGATGAATCTTCATACTAAAATTATAAAAAGAGAAGAAAAAGAAATTGATTTAACTCCTAAAGAATTTCGATTGCTTCAATATATGTTAGAAAACAAAGAACGAGTTTTGTCTAGAAATGAAATTGCAGAAAATGTTTGGGACACACATTTTGATACAGGAACTAATTTTATTGATGTTTATATAAATTATTTAAGAAATAAAATTGATAAACATTTTTCTACAAAACTAATTCACACAAAAACAGGTCAGGGATTTATATTTAAGAAAGATGAAAATAAGAGTTAGACTGACGATTTTATTCACTCTACTTACAGCTGCAATACTTTTCTTTTTTGCTTTTATTATTTATTATTCAGCTAAAAAAGATAGAGAAAAAGAGTTTTTTGAATTATTGAAAAAAGAAGCAATTACAAAATCAAATCTTTTTCTTAAAGCTAAAGTTCCTTCAGAAGTTTTACATAATATTTATCATAATAATAGACAAACAATCAATGAAGTAGAAGTTGCGGTTTATAATCAAAATAAAAAACTACTTTATCATGATGCAGTTGAAATAGATTTTGTAAAAGAAACTGACGAATTATTTGATGAAATACAACAAAAAGGATTTGTAATTTTTTATCAAGATAAATGGCAAGTGGTTGGAATGAATTATGTTGTAGATGGCAATCATTACATTGTAACAGCGGCTGCTTTAGACGAATATGGATACAGTAAAATAAATAATTTATTGAAAAACATCATACTGATTTATATTCTTTCTTTGCTATTAATTATTTTGTCTGCTTTCTTTTTTACAAATAAAGCAATCAATCCAGTAAAAGAAATAACAAATAAAGCCAAACAAATTTCTGCTTCGAATTTAGATTTGAGAATTGAATTGAAGTCAAAAGGAGATGAGTTAGCAGAATTAACAACAACAATTAATCAAATGTTGCAACGATTAGAAAACTCTTTTGATGCACAAAAAAGCTTTGTTTCTAATATTGCACATGAACTTCGTACACCTTTGGCTGCAATTATAACAGAGTTAGAAATGGCTGTAGATAAAGTGCATACTAATGAAGAGTATCAACAGTTAATCCAATTTGCATTGAATGATACGAAAAGAATTGTTCGTCTTTCAAATAGTTTGCTTGATATGGCAAAAGCAAGTTATGATCCTTCGGAAATAAATTTTAAAACGATTCGGATTGATGAAATACTTTTAGATTCTGTTGCGCAAATTCAAAAAAGCAATAAAGAGTATAAAGTAAATTTAAATTTTATTAGTATACCAGAAGAAGAAAACGAAGTTGCAGTTATAGGAAATGAGTATTTATTAAAGGTTGCTTTTACTAATCTAATAGAAAATGCTTGCAAATATTCAATTAATAATAGTTGTATTGTTCAAGTTGATTTTGATGATAAAGACGTGAAAATTAATTTTATTAATAAAGGAGATAAAATTGATCAAGAAGAATTAGCATTGATTTTTAAACCTTTTTTTAGAAGTGATAAACATAAAAATATTCAAGGACAAGGAATAGGATTACCTCTGACAAAGAAAATTGTCGATTTACATGATGCTCGTTTAGAATTATATTCCGAAGAAGGAAAAGAGACTATTTTTCAGATCGTATTGAAGAAGTCATAATAAAACTTAAATCATTAAAAAAAATATAATGGAAGCCTGCTATTTAGCAGGCTTTTTTTGTTCTAATAAAATTCTAATATTCTTCTATAGGGTTTCTAACAGCAGTAGCTTTTGATGTATTGTAAATTTGCACCAGAAAAAAATATAATGGAAACAGATTCCCAATTTGTCAAACAATAAACTTAAGATTCATTTATAACTGCTTTTGAGATAATTGAAACTTTGGTTTGTCTTAAAAAAGGAAATAAAATGAATTTAATGAATTTTACAATGCAGCTAGGATTAGCTTTTCTATTAGGAGCTGCAATAGGTTTAGAGCGAGAATATCGTCAAAAAAGTGCTGGATTAAGAACAAATACTTTAGTATGTGTAGGTTCAGCAGCGTTTATATTAATGTCTTATTCTATCGGAGGTGATGCAGTAGGACGAATAGCTTCATATGTTATCAGCGGAATAGGTTTTCTGGGCGCTGGAGTAATCATGAAAGATGGATTAAGTGTAAGAGGATTGAATACTGCCGCTACCATTTGGTGTTCAGCAGCAATTGGGTTATTTGTCGGTTCAGGACTTTCAATAGAAGCAGTTATACTTACTTCAATTATAATGTTAGCCCATCTATTATTAAGACCAATTAGCAATCACATTTATCGTTATTCTTTCAAAAATAAAAACCACAAGGATACTGAATATTTATTGGTTATAAAATGTAGAAATGATGTAGAAAATCATTTGAGAGTATTACTAATGCGATCAATAGAGAATAATGAAAATCTTATGATGAAGTCTCTTTCAAGTGATGATGATTTAATAAATGATTCTGTAATGATTTCAGCAGAAATATCAGCTTTAAATCAACAAGATAGTCTTTTAGAAAAAATAGCAAGTCGATTAACAATTGAAAAAGATGTCCAGAAAATTCGTTGGGAAATTATAAGTAACGAAGTGTAAAAATAATAAACAGTAATAAGAATATACAGAAAAAATATCTCATGAAAATAACAAGATTAAATCATTTTATACTGCTTTTAGTAGGAAGTACAATGTTTTTGACGAATAGTTGTAAAAATAAAACAGAGCAAACTGATAATCCAGATTTTTATTGGGTAAATAATGAAATAGAATTATCAGAAAATTCTCCAATAGAATCTAAATTGAAATTAGAAACATCAAAACTTCAAACGATAGAATCGGAGTTAAGTTCGACAGGAGTTGTAAAAGCAATTCCTGAACGATTTGCTCAGGTAGCATCGCCTTTTGCAGGACGCATAGTAAAATCTTTCGTCACATTGGGACAGTATGTGAAAAAAGGCTCTCCCATTTTTGAAATAAAATCTTCAGAATATTTTTCAGCTCAGCAAGAATATTTTTCAGCTCAGCAAGAGTTAAAACAAGCAGAAATGAATTTGAAACGTCAAAAAGATTTATACAATCATGCTGTAGGTGTAAAAAGAGAATTAGAGGAGGCTGAGACAGATTACAAGTTAAAGAAAATAGCAACAGATCAAACTGCTGCATCATTGAAAGTTTTTAATTCATCTTCTAGAGTAGGAATGGGGCAATCTTTAATTGTTCGGTCTCCTATTTCTGGACGAGTTGTAAGCAGCGATTTAGTTGTTGGTCAATTCATAAAAGAAGATCATGAAGCTTTAGTTACAGTAGCAGAATTATCAAAGGTATGGATTTCGGCACAAGTAAAAGAACATAATTTAGGCTTCTTAGAAGAGTTAAAAAATATAACATTTACAGTTGATGCTTTTCCATCAAAAATATTCGAAGGAAAAGTAATTAATATAGGACAATTGCTAAATGAAGAAACGAGGAGTGTTGATGTGCTTATAGAAACGAATAATAATCAATTTGTTTTAAAACCAGGAATGTATGTTAACGTAACATTGAATAGTCTAGATAAAGAAGAGATAATCCTTCCTGCAAAAGCTGTTTTTCAAGAAAAAGAAAATCAATATGTTTTTGTGAAAATAGGTGATAGAAAATATCGAAAAGCAAAAGTAAAAGCAATTGGAACTTCAGAAAATAACGATTTTGTTCGTGTTACAGATGGTTTAAAAGTAGGAGAAAGAGTAGTGATTGAAGGAGGTATTTTTTTAATGGGAGCAAAATAAATAAGCTATTGTGATGAATAAACTAATAGAAATGGCGATTGCCAAAAAATGGTTAATGGTAGCTTTGTTTTCTTTGGCTGCATTATTTGGATATTATTCTTGGAAACAATTATCTATCGAAGCTTATCCTGATATCGCTGATGTAACTTCGCAAGTAGTAACTCAAGTTCCTGGGTTGGCTGCGGAAGAAGTAGAACAACAAATAACAATTCCAATAGAAAGAGAGCTAAATGGTTTACCAGGTATGCATGTTATGCGTAGCAAAAGTACATTTGGATTATCTATAATTACGATTGTATTTAAAGATGGAGTAGATGATTATTGGGCTCGTATGAGAATTCAAGAACGATTGAATGATATTGAGTTGCCGTATGGAGCTGAACCAGGATTAGATCCTTTAACATCTCCTATTGGAGAAGTATTTCGTTATATTATTGAAAGTGACACAAAGAGTTTAAGAGAATTAACAGATTTACAACGCTTTGTTGTTGTACCAAGAATTAATCAAGTTTCAGGAGTTGCAGAAGTAACAAATTTTGGAGGAATCACAACGCAATATCAAATAGAAATAGATCCAAATAAATTAACTCAGTATGATGTATCGTTAAATGATGTTGTAGAAACAATAGAAAAAAACAACATTAATGCAGGAGGAAGTACATTACCTCAAGGAGATATAGGATATGTGATTAGAGGAATAGGTCTTGTAAAAGATTTAGAAGATTTTGGTAAGATTGTTATTAAATCAGAAAAAGGTGTACCTGTTTTATTATCAGATATAGGCGAATTAAAATATGGAAACTTAGAACGAAAAGGAATTTTAGGTTATAGCGATAAAAGCCGAAATCATAGTGACGGAATTGAAGGGATAGTTTTATTGTTAAAAGGAGAAGATACTTCTGTAGTTTTAGAAGGTATTCATGAAGCTGTAGATGAATTGAATAATGATTTATTGCCAAAAGATGTAAAAATACATGCATTTTTAGATCGTACAGATTTGGTAGATACAACACTTAATACTGTTTCATACACATTAATGGAAGGTATTTGTTTAGTCGTTATTGTACTTATTGTATTTCTTGGAAGTTGGAGAGGAGCTCTTCTAGTAGCTATAACAATTCCTATTTCATTGCTTATCGCATTTATATTAATGCATTTTACATCTATTCCAGCTAATCTACTTTCGTTAGGAGCTATAGATTTCGGAATTATTGTAGATGGAGCTATTGTGATGATGGAAACCGTTTTGAAAAAAAGAGAGGAAAATCCAAAAGAAGAATTAAAGGAGAAAACTATTTCAACGGTTGCAAAGCAAGTAGCAAAACCAATATTTTTTGCAACACTAATTATTATAACAGCTTATTTACCATTGTTCGCTTTTGAAAGAGTAGAACGTAAACTTTTTACTCCGATGGCTTTTACTGTTGGTTATGCATTATTTGGAGCTTTATCAGTTGCACTTTTATTAATCCCAGGATTAGCATTTGTAATGTATAAAAAGCCAAGAAAAATTTATCATAATAAATGGTTGGAAAAGCTAACGAATTCTTATTCAAAGGTTATCAAGAAAATAGTTGCTACACCCAAAAAAGTTATTCTACCATTACTTATTGTTCTTGCTAGTGCAACAGTATTATCTATTTCTGTTGGAAAAGATTTTTTACCAACATTAGACGAAGGTTCTATTTGGTTACAAGTAGAATTACCTCCAGGATTATCGGTAGAGAAGTCAAAAGAAATGAGCAATGTATTGAGAGAACATACAATGAAATATGACGAAGTTACTTATGTAATGGTTCAAGCTGGTAGAAATGATGACGGAACAGATCCATGGACAGCATCTCATTTTGAAGTTTCAATAGGACTGAAACCGTATAAAGAATGGCCTAGAGGAAAAACTAAGAATGATTTGATTCGAGAATTAGAATCAGAGTATGCTAGTATGCCAGGATATACAGTTGGTTTTTCTCAACCAATGATTGATGGCGTTATGGATAAAATTTCAGGAGCACATAGTGAGTTGGCTGTAAAAATATATGGAAAAGATTTTACTGAAACACGTAAAATAACTGAGAATATCATGAAAGAATTAAAAATGGTAAAAGGTGCTGTTGATGTATCAATAGATCAAGAACCGCCTTTACCTCAACTTCAAATTCATGCTAATCGAGATAAAATTGCACAATATGGATTGAATGTTTCTGATGTTTCAGAATTAATAGAAGTCGCAATTGGAGGAAAAGCTATTTCTCAAATATTTTCAGATGATAGAGTATATGATTTTACTTGTAGATATAAAGAAGATAGTAGAAATACACCAGAAAAAATAAGACAATTAACTTTGACAAATGTAGATGGTGTAAAAATACCATTAGCGCAAGTTGCGGATGTAAAACTAAATACAGGAGAAAGTACAATTACGCGTGAAATGAATAAACGTCATTTGACAATAAAACTGAATTTGAGAGACCGCGATTTAAGTTCTTTCCTAAAAGAAGCTCAAAATAAAATAGAACAAAATATTGATTATGATCATAGTCAATATCATATTAAATGGAGTGGACAGTTTGAAAATCAAGACAGAGCTTATAAAAGACTTTCAGTTATTATTCCAATTGCAATATTAGTCATGTTTATACTTTTATATGCAGCATTCGGTAAATTGAGACAAGCTTTGCTTTTAATAGGAATTATTCCTTTGGCGATATTCGGTGGAATGTTGGCTTTAAATGTAAGAGGAATGACGTTGAATGTATCTTCAGCAGTTGGTTTTATTGCATTATTCGGAGTTGCAATTCAGAATGGAGTGATTATGATTTCTCAAATCAATTTACTGAAAAATAAAGGAATGGAACTTTCTCAAGCTGTTATAGAAGGAACAAAAAATCGTTTCAGACCTGTTTTGATGACAGCCACAGTTGCGATTCTAGGATTATTACCAGCTTCATTGGCAACAGGAATAGGATCAGATGTTCAACGTCCATTAGCAACGGTTATCGTATACGGATTATTATTCTCAACAATCATTACACTTTTTGCCCTTCCAGCTTTGTATTATATGATCGAAAAGAAATGGGGAAAAGATTCAGTAGAAAAATCAGTTAATCAAAAACAAGATTAAAATGAAAAAATATTGGTTATTAGTTGTGTGTAGTTTGTTTATAGTAAATACTAAATTAATTGCTCAAACAACAAGTGAAAGCGAGTTAGATTATAAAAAATTTATAGAAACAGTTCAGGCAAATAATATTTCTTATACAGCAGAACGCTTTAATGTAGATATTGCCGAAACAGAAATTTTAAGTTCAAAAGCATTTGCGGATCCCGAGCTTCAATTTGAATATTTTGATAATGGAGAAGCCAAAAGAAAAATGGGACTTGGATATTCAGCGGAAGTTGGATGGGTTTTAGAATTAGGAGGAAAAAGAAAAGCTCGAATTAATTTAGCTAAAAGTGAATTTGAATTAACGAAATTAATTCTTTTAGATTATTTCAAAAATTTAAAAGCAGACGCAACATTAGGATTTCTTCAAACAATCTATCAGAAAGAAATGTTGAATGTAAAAGAGAATTCTTATAACATGATGAATCAGTTAGCAAATTCGGATGAAATAAGATTCAAATTAGGAGAGATTTCTGAAACTGATGCAAGACAAAGTCGATTAGAAACTCAGTCATTAAAAAATGAAATAATACAAGCAGAAACAGATTTTGCTACATCAAAAATTCGATTGTCAACTTTTATGGGAATTGATCAATATGCAGATTTATTTTCTACAGTAGGAGATTTGAAAACGTTTCAACGTGATTTTGATTTAATCAATTTGACTGAAATGGCCTTAAGTAATCGAACAGATTTATTAGTAGCCTTGCAAAGTAAAGATGTTAGTCAAAGAATGATTGATTTAGCCAAAGCAAATCGTGCAATAGATTTGGGACTGATTTTAGGATTAGAGCATTCAACAGCTGTTAGAAATTTGATAGCAGAAACTCCTCAGTTCACACAAATTAAAGGAGGAGTAAATATTCCATTGAAATTTTCGAATAAATATAATAATGAATTGAAGGTTGCTAAAATGCAATTTAAACAAGAGGAGCTAAATTATAAACAAATAGAATTAGAAATTAAATCTCAAGTAAAAGAAGCATATGAGTTGTATGAAGGTTATAAAAAACAGTTGAAACAATTTGAAATAGATATATTAAAAAACGCGAATTTAATATTAGAGGCTAAAAAATACAGTTACAAAAGAGGAAATTCGTCTTTGTTAGAGGTTCTAGATGCTCAACGTACTTATAATGAAACTCAAAATCAATATTTGGAAACTCTTTATAATTGTGCTTCAGGTCTTATTGATTTAGAAAGAGTAGTAGGAATTTGGGATATTGATTTTTAAATCTTTACTAACTCTAAAGATTTATGAATTATTTTCGTGATGATTTTTCAATTAAATGTCTAGGACATATTTCAACGGAAAAATTCAACAAGCTTCTATTTCTACACCTTAAGAAAAATAGAATTTAGATAAATTGTAAAAGTCGCTCTTGTGCGACTTTTTTTATTGATTCAAAACTCGTTTTCTAAAAATATATATCAACGGAAAACTGCGTAAAAACATCCAAATGCCAAATGCAATCCAAATTCCATAAATACTTAAACCAAAGTAATCTGCAAGATAAATGGTTGGTAGAAAACCAAGAAATGTTGCGACAATTAAGTTGTTTCGCAAGAGTTTTGCATCGCCCATTCCTTTGAAAAAACCATCAAAAATATAAGCCAATGTGTTGATTGGTTGCATTAATAAAACCATCCAAAATACAGAGTTGAAAATAGTCAAAACATTCGGGTCTTGATTGAAAATTTGCCCAATTTGATTGTAAAAAATGAAACAAATAGTAATTAAAATACACGCAATTAAAACAGAATATTTGGAAATATCTTTGCTTAAAATCCAAAGTTTAGGATAATTTCGTTCGCCTTGTAATCGTCCTGCCATAGCATTTCCTGCACCTGCATAACCATCAATAAAAAATGAAAAGAATAACCAAATATTCATCAAAATACTTTGCGCGGCGATATAATCTTTTCCATAATCGGTGGCGTAAGAATTGGCAAGAAAAAATGCAACATTCAACGAAGCTGTTCGTAAAATAAAATTGAAACTTAAGTTGACATATTTCTTAAAAAGTGGATGAATGGTTTTTCCTGGATTTAACCCAAATGAAGTTTTCGTGAAATAGTAGTAAAACGCCATAATTACCATTATCAATTGTGCAATAAGACTTGCATAGGCAGCGCCTTTGATATGATAAGCAGGAATTATTCCATTTACTCCAAAAATTAAAATATAGTCTAAAAACACATGAACAAAAGCAGCTGTTAAACTACATTTCATTGCCCAAACGGTGTTTTGCATTCCTCTAAATGCTCCAAAAAGAGTGAGCGAAATAAGTGTTAATGGAAAACCAAATGCTCTGATTTTGTAATAATCGACCGAAAATTGAAGAACCAAATCTTTTGCATTGTACAATTCGAATAGATTTTGTGCAAAAAAATACGTTGGGACAAAAATAAGTAAACTCAAAAATAGATTGAAATACAACGCTTGCGGAACTAAAGTTTTGAGACTTTCCAATTTATTTGCTCCAAAACTTTGCGAAACCAAAGACGAAATAGAGGTTTTGGTTTGGGTAACAATCCAGATAATTCCTGAAAGAAAAGAACCAACTAAACCAGTCGCAGCAAGTGCTTCAACCGAATACTCTTTTACATTACCCACCATCGCAATATCGGTTAAGGTAATAAGAGATTCGGCAATTCCCGAAAATATAGCAGGAATAGCTAATTGATTAATTTGTTTGAACGTAATTCTATCCGAAACCAAATTCATTTCGAAAAATTATTTTTTTACGCGTTTGTATGGAGGTTTGTTTTTGATGATTTGACTCAACATAAATAAGGTAGTTCCGACCAATGTGAAATAACCTAAAAGTGGTAAGCCCGGAATGTGATAATCGTTGTATTTGAACATGAAAATACATGCTAAATACCCAGCGAAAATCAAATAATAAATTACTTTTTTGAATGATCCGTAAGTAAATTTTCCTCGAATATATTCAATCAAATTCAACAGAATTAATAAGAAATAAAAGCCGAAAAAGATATAACGCAATGGGTTAATTGGACGATCGGTAGTTCTTATATTCACCATTAAATTGTAATTGTAAACACCGTTATAAATTAATAACAATAAGATAAGAACGATAATAATACGAAGTATTTTCATAAAGTATTTTTGCATTAAAAAAAGCTGTCGAAACAGCTTTTTGATTTTATTTTACAGGTTTGAAATCTAATGAAAGCGAATTCACACAATAACGTAAACCAGTTTCTGTAGGTCCGTCATCAAAAACGTGTCCTAAGTGACTTCCGCAATTTCCGCAAAGAATTTCTGTTCTCTTCATTCCGTGCGAAGTGTCTACGCGTTCTACGATTTTACCTTCTTTTATTTCTTTGTCAAAACTTGGCCAACCACAATGTCCATCAAACTTAGAAGAAGAAGAAAACAATTCTTCTCCACACGCATTACACGTATAAATTCCGTTCTCGAAATGCATGTTGAATTTTCCTGTAAAAGGACGTTCTGTTCCAGCTTCTCTTAAAACATAATATTCTTCAGAAGAAAGTTCTTTTTTCCATTCTTCGTTTGACTTATTGATATTGAATTGAGGTTTTTCGTTCATCGTAACAGTGTTTGAAGGTTGTTCTACTTTAGCATCTTCTTTCTTGTGTTGAGATGTACAAGCAGCCATAAGGCTCAATATTAATCCAACAACAAAAAAAGAAGTATATTTTTTTAGGCAATCCATTGATTATATTTTTCAAAAGCTTGTCTGATTTCTTCTTCAGTACAAACTACATCATAACGACAATTTCCAATCTTGTTGATCAAACTAAAGTTGATTGAATTGTTTTGATTTTTTTTGTCGTGTTTCATCCATTCCATTAAGTTCGGAAAAATTTTCATATCAATTGTATTTAATGCATACATTGACGAAAAACTTTCGCAAACCTCTTCCACATCAGCTTTAGAAATTAATTCTTGATCATAACTAAGGAATGTCTCAATAATCATTCCGATTACAATTGCTTCTCCATGTAAAAGCGGAAAATCAGTTTCTAAAGATTCACTTTCTATAGCATGACCTATTGTATGACCAAAATTTAAAATTTTGCGTTCACCTTTTTCATATGGATCATTATCAACCACATTTTCTTTGATATGAATAGAATCCATGATAAAAGGAGCTAAAGATTCGGCATCGTGCGAAGGTAATTGCACCAAATTATCCCAATGATCACGGTTCTTGATTAAACCATGTTTTAACATTTCGGCTAAGCCAGATTTTACTTGACGTTGCTCTAATGTCAACAAAAATTTAGGATCAACTAACACCATTTCTGGCTGTGTAAATGTCCCAATCATGTTTTTCATTCCTTCCAAATCAATTCCATTTTTTCCACCAGCAGAAGCATCAACTTGCGATAATAACGTAGTTGGAATGTTGATGAATTTGATTCCACGCTTGAAAGTAGAAGCCATAAAACCTCCCATATCGGTTAAAACTCCACCACCAACATTAATAACTAATGAATGACGATCTGCACCCAACTCGCTTAATGCTAACCAAAGATTAGTTACAGTATCGATGTTTTTATTTTCTTCTCCAGAGTCAATTTCAAGGATTTCGTAAGCAGAAATATTGTCCAAATCGGCTAATAATAGCGGTAAACAATGCACATGAGTGTTCTCATCTACCAAAAAGAAGATAGAAGAAAAAGTGTTATTTGCAAGGTAATCGTCTAATATATATGCGATTGAACCAAAATGAATCGGAGCTGATTTCAAAATGAAAAATGTTTTTAAAATGTGCCTAAAATTACGACGACCTTTTTACATCAACCAAATATTTTGAATGATTTATTTTAGGAGGGCTGTCGATAGAATCTATATTGATATTATCGACTTATAAAATAATTATTTTTAAATTTGCACAAATTCATAGATCAATGAACATAGTTCTTTTTGATGGCGAAGAATGGGAAGATTTTTTGCCCCTAACATTTACAAGACCTGTAGCTGCCCTAAGAATGGGGATATTGAGTTTTGCAGAACGTTGGGAAAAAATACTAAATACAGAGGTTTCTTATCAAACGAAACCTTATTTGCAAGAAAAATTTCCTGCTAAACTTCAAACAGAAAATACATTTATCAACCCAACTTTTTTTCCGAATGAAAAATTAATTGAAGCGATAAAGAATTTAAAACCAAACCAAACCCTAATTTTTGACAATCAACTTGTAGCAGTTAAATCAACTGAAGAAACTCCAAAAATCACATCAGATATTATTCAATTTGAAGATGAAGTAATTCATCTACAACATTCTTGGGATCTGTTTACTTACAATTTCCAGGCAATTGAATTTGATTTTGATTTGGTGACAAAAGGAAGAACTTCTCAATCAATATCTACAACCAACCAAGTTTTAGCTCCTGAAAAAATATTTATTGAAGAAGGTGCGAAAGTTGAATTTTCTATTTTGAATGCATCAGAAGGTCCAATTTATATTGGAAAAGATGCCGAAATTATGGAAGGTTCTATGATTCGTGGCGGATTAGCTTTATGCGAGCATGCAAAAATAAATATGGGTGCAAAAATATATGCTGGTTGTACGATTGGTCCTTTTTGTAAAGTTGGTGGTGAATTAAATAATTCAATCCTAATAGCATATTCAAATAAAGGACATGATGGGTTTTTAGGGAATTCTGTAATTGGAGAATGGTGCAATTTAGGCGCGGATACAAATAACTCAAACTTGAAAAATAATTATGCAGAAGTAAAGTTATGGAGTTATAACCAAAAAAGATTTGTAAAAACAGGTTTGCAATTTTGTGGTTTAATAATGGGCGATTATGCTAAATCTGCAATCAATACACAATTTAATACTGGTACAGTTGTTGGAGTTTGTGCGAACGTTTTTCAATCAGGTTTTCCACCAAATATGATTAAACATTATAGTTGGGGTGGACAATCAGACGCTCCTGTTTTTAATTTTGATAAAGCTTGTGAAGCTGCAGAAAAAATGATGGAAAGAAGAAAAATTGCTTTTACACTTGCTGATAAAAGAATTTTAGAACATATTTTTAATTTAAATAATAACTAATTTAATAACGAGTAAATCATAAGAATTTAAGTTTAAAATTGTAATATGATTAATTTTACGTGTTAATCTTTTAACAATTAATTAAAAAATCCTTAATTTTGCTTTTTTGTTAGAAAAGAATATTTGTGAAATGACTGGTAAATATAAAAACGTTTTAGAGTTAATTGGAGATACTCCATTAGTTCAGTTAAACAGAATTAACCAAGACATTCCAGGCGAAGTTTATGCAAAGTTAGAATGTTACAATCCTGGACATTCAACAAAAGACAGAATAGCTTTACATATTATAGAAGAGGCTGAAAAAAATGGTCTATTAAAACCTGGTGCTACGATTGTAGAAACAACTTCAGGTAACACTGGATTTGCTGTAGCTATGGTGGCTATCGTAAAAGGGTACAAATGTATCTTAGCGGTATCGGATAAAACAAAGGCAGAAAAGATTTCATTTTTAAAAGCGATGGGAGCAAAAGTATTTTTGTGCCCTGCGAATGTACCTGCTGATGATCCAAGATCATATTACGAAGTAGCAAAACGTATTGCTGCGGAAACGCCAAATTCTCTTTATATTAATCAATATTTTAATCAAGGGAATACAGAAGCTCACTATTTAACAACAGGTCCTGAAATCTGGAATAAAACAGAGGGTAAAATTACTCACCTAATCGGTTGTACAGGTACAGGAGGAACTTTGACAGGTAGTGCACGTTATATAAAAGAGCAAAACCCAGATGTGAAAATCATCGGAGTTGATGCTTATGGATCAATATTGAAAGGTTATCACGAAACTGGAAAAATTGATCAGAATGATATCTATCCTTACAGAATCGAAGGAATGGGAAAAAATTTAGTTCCTGGAGCTTTAGATTTTGAAATGGTTGATTCTTTTATCAAAGTGACAGACGAAGAAGCTGCTTATCGTACAAGAGAAATTGCTTTGAAAGAAGGAATTATGGCAGGATATACTTCTGGTGCTGCAACACAAGCATATAAACAATTGGCTGAAGCTGGAGAATTTGACGAAAATTCTTTAGTTGTAATTTTGTATCCAGACCATGGTTCGCGCTATATGACAAAAGTTTTTAGTGATGATTGGATGGCAGAGCAAGGCTTTACAAATAGCAGACTCAATGGTTTAGAAGCTCGAGCAACAGTCGAAAGAATTAAATAATACGTATATTTGTAAAAATTAAATATTTAAAGTAGGTAGTGTTCGTTCACTTTCTACTTTTTTTCAATTAATAAAAAATTAAACTATAATAAAATGGACATTTTTGAACGTTTAAAACAGAACCCTGGACCATTAGGTCAATTCGCTGATTATGGTGAAGGTTATTATGTTTTTCCACAGTTAAAAGGAGAAATTGGACCCGTAATGGAATTCCAAGGTAAAAAAGTAATTACTTGGTCAATCAATAACTATTTAGGTTTAGCTAACCATCCAGAAGTTCGTAAAGCTGATGCTGATGCGGCAGCTGAATATGGTATGGCTTATCCAATGGGAGCTCGCGCAATGTCTGGACAAACAGATTTTCACGCACAATTAGAGCAAGAATTGGCTGATTTTGTTCAAAAAGAGTCTGCTTATTTAATGAATTTTGGATACCAAGGAATGGTATCTACAATTGATGCTTTAGTATCTAAAAATGATGTAATCGTTTATGATGCTGAATGTCATGCTTGTATTGTTGATGGAGTTCGTTTACACTTTGGTAAACGTTTTATTTACCAACACAACAACATCGAAAGTTTTGAAAAAACAATTGCTCGTGCACGTAAATTAGCTGATAAACAAGGAGGCGGAATTTTAGTGATTACAGAAGGTGTTTTTGGAATGACTGGTAAGCAAGGTATTTTGAAAGAGATTGCGGCTTACAAAGATGAATACAAATTCCGTTTATTAGTAGACGATGCACACGGTTTTGGTACATTAGGTAAAACTGGAGCTGGAGCCGGAGAGGAGCAAGGTTGTCAAGATGCAATTGATATCTATTTCTCTACTTTCGCAAAATCTATGGCTGGTTTTGGAGCTTTTATCGCTGGAAATAAAGATATTATCCGTATTTTAAAATATAACTTACGTTCTCAAATTTTTGCTAAATCATTGACAATGCCAATGGTAATCGGAGGTTTAAAACGTCTTGAGTTATTACGTTCTCAACCAGAGCTTAAAGATAAGTTATGGCACAATGTAGAAAAAATTCAGAAAGGATTAGAAGAAAGAGGATTTGATATTGGAGGTTCTAACACATGTGTTACGCCAATCGTATTGAATGGTTCTCCTATCGAAGCGACTGTATTGGCAAAAGAAATGCGCGAAGAATATGGTATTTTCGTTTCTGTAGTAGTTTATCCAGTTATTCCAAAAGGAATGATTATTTTCCGTATTATTCCAACTGCTGCTCACGAAGACGAACACATCGAATATACGTTAAACTCATTTGCTGAGATTAAAGATAAATTAGCTGACGGATATTACAAACGCAAAGCAGAAGAATTGAATGTTGATTTTGTTCAATACTAAAATAAATATTCAATCAAATAATAGAAAAACCCTAAACTGAATTAGTTTAGGGTTTTTTGTTTGTATTCTGTTCAAAAGTTAAGTAATTATTCACTTTTTTCCATATTTGATTTACTATATTTGTTTACAAATTAGACACACAAACACACAACAATTTTAATTATGAAAATTCACAATTTTAGTGCAGGACCATGCATTTTACCACAAGTTGTTTTCGACAAAATGGCTCAAGCTTGTTTAGATTTCAACAATTCAGGAACATCAATCTTAGAAATTTCTCACCGTCGCAAAGATGCGGTAGAAGTAATTGATACAGCAAGAGCGTTGGTAAAAGAATTGATGAATGTTCCAGAAACACATGACGTAGTTTTTATGCAAGGTGGAGCTTCATTGCAATTTCCTACTGTAGCTTACAATTTATTGAAAGAAGGCGGAAAAGCAGCTTATACACAAACAGGAAAATGGGCAGAAAATGCTATCAAAGAAGCGAAGCGTTTCGGAGAAATCGAAGTTATTGCTTCTTCAAAAGATCAAAATTATAGTTATATTCCAAAAGGATATACTGTTCCTTCAGATGTTGATTATTTCCACTGCACATCAAATAATACCATTTTTGGAACACAAATGAAAGAGTTTCCAAATTCTCCAGTTCCAATAGTTTGTGATATGTCTTCGGATATTTTATCTCGCACAATTGATGTTTCTAAATTTGGTGTAATCTATGCTGGAGCCCAAAAAAATATGGGACCTGCAGGTTCTGCTGTTGCAATCGTTCAAAAAGATTTATTAGGTAAAACGGGACGTAATATTCCCGATTATTTAAACTACGAAACACATATCAAAAAAGAATCATCGTTTAATACGTGGCCAGTAATTGCAATTTACGGTGTCATGTTAAATTTACAATGGTTAAAAGAGCAAGGTGGAGTAGAAGCGATTGCAAAAATTAATACTGCAAAAGCAGATGCAATGTATGCTGAAATTGATCGTAACGGATTATTTACAGGAACTGCTGCAACAGAAGATCGTTCTCAAATGAATGCCACTTTTGTCTTAAATAACGAAGATTTCAAAGCTGATTTTGATGCAATGTTAAAAGAAGCTGGAGTTGTTTCTTTGGCTGGTCACCGTGATGTTGGTGGATACCGTGCGTCTATGTACAATGCTTTACCATTAGAATCTGTTCAAGTTTTGGTAGAAGTAATGAAACAATTTGAACAAAAATTTGGTTAATCAGCAGACATTAGATGCTAGATATTAGTATTGAGAAATATATTATCTAACATCTAAAATCTCACATCTTAATTCTATAATAATAACATGAAAATATTAGCAAACGATGGAATTTCTAAGGCAGGAATAGAAGCTTTAGAAGCAAAAGGTTTCGAAGTAATAACTGCTCACGTAGCACAAGAACAATTAGAAAATTATATCAACGAAAATGGAGTTGAAGTACTTTTAGTGCGTTCTGCGACTAAAGTTCGTCAACCTTTGATTGATGCGACAAATCTTAAAATTATCGGTCGTGGAGGAGTTGGTATGGACAATATCGATGTTGCTTATGCACGCGAAAAAGGAATTCAGGTGATTAATACGCCAGCATCTTCTTCTCAATCTGTAGCAGAATTTGTAATTGCGCATTTGTTTTCTATCGTTCGTAATTTACACCAAGCCAATCGTAATATGCCTTTAGAAGGAGATTCTAACTTCAATGGATTGAAAAAAGCTTACGCAAAAGCAATCGAATTGAGAGGAAAAACAATGGGTGTAATCGGTTTTGGCCGTATCGGTGTAGAAGTGATTCGTGAAGCGATTGGTTTAGGAATGAATATTTTAGTGTATGATAAATTCCCAGCAACACGTGACATTGAATTAGAATTTTTTGATGGTCAAAAATTAACGTTTACCATCACTTCTGTTGATTTTGATGAAGTCATTACAAAAGCAGATTTCATTTCGCTGCATGTTCCAGCACAAGATGGATATATTTTGGGTGAAAAAGAATTTGCAAAAATGAAAGATGGCGTGATTGTAATTAATACGGCTCGTGGTGGAGTAGTTGACGAGCGTGCTTTGGTTGATGCAATTGAAGACGGAAAAGTTGCTGGAGCAGCCTTAGATGTTTTTGAGAATGAGCCAACACCAGAAATGGGCTTGTTGATGAACGAATCTTTGTCATTATCTCCTCATATTGCAGGTTCTACGAATGAAGCGCAGGACAGAATTGGAACTGAATTAGCTTCGCAAATCGTTGAGATTTACGGAAAATAATTTTGAGTTTCATTCTATCTAAAACTATTCAAAATGCCTCAATTTAAACCATTCAAAGGAATTCGACCTACAGAAGAAACTTCTCAAGAATTTGTGACGCTTGCCGTTAATCAATATTCGAAAGAAGAATTGGATTATTATATCAATAACAGAGAAAACTCTTTTTTGCATATTATTTTGCCAACTTGGGACGAAACGATTCAAGATCCGAAAGAGAAATTCAGAAAAGTTCGTGAGAATTTTGAGGATTTTATTTCGAAAAAAATATTAACGCAAGACAAGTCGTCTTTTTATATTTATCAAGTCATACAGCCTGATGGACGCGAAACAAAAGGACTTTTAGGCTTGGTGAATATTGATGATTATCGTCAAAATAAAATAAAAAAGCACGAAGAAACTTTGGAGCGTCGTGTGGAATTATTTGCTGATTATTTGAAAGAATCTCATTTCCATGCGGAACCTGTTTTGTTGACCTATAAACCTGCTCAACGTGTAGATTTGTTGATTGATACGGAAATGAAACGCAAGCCGATTCTGAAAATAGAAGAAGAAAACGGAACGCAACATTTGTTGTGGAGAGTTGATAATCGTTTAAATTTAAAACAATTAAAAGATTCAATCGAAAAATTAGACGAATTGTATATTGCAGATGGACATCATCGTATGGAAAGTTCGGAGCGATACACAAAATTTGCGGTTGAAAATTCGAAAGATGAAGTCTATGGTGATGAAGCGTTTAATTATACGTTAGCACTTTTAGTTTCGAATGAAGATTTGATTATCAATGATTATAATCGATTAATTAAAGATTTAAACGGCTTAACTCCAGAAGTGTTTTTAACTGCTTTAGAAGCTGATTTTGAAATTATTCCGAAAGGTGATGAATTAGTTGTGCCAACCAAAAAACATCATATTGTGATGTATTTAGATGGTCAATATTATAGTTTATATGTCAAAAATAATTTATTGACAACCGAAGGTTTAAGCGAATTGGATACTTATATTTTCGAAGAAAATGTGATGAAACCAATTCTAAATATTCAAGATTCTAAAAAGGATAAACGCATTCATTACGAATGTGGTACGCGCAATAGAGAAGGAGTAGAAGCGCTTAAAAATAAAGTTGATCATCACGATTATATTGCAGCTTTTGCTTTTTATCCAGTGGATGTGAAGGATTTGCAATTGATTGCGGATTTAGGGCTTAAAATGCCACCAAAAAGTACATATATCGAACCAAAACCATTAAGCGGTTTTGCTGTATTTGATTTGAAAGAATAAAAAATGAGTATTCAAGAAAATTTAAAAACAATCGAAGCTACAATTCCTGCTCATGTGACATTGGTAGCGGTTTCTAAGACAAAACCTGTGGAGGATTTGCAAGAAGCTTATGCGGCTGGAATGCGAGATTTTGGTGAAAACAAGATTCAAGAAATGTGCGATAAATACGAAGTTCTTCCAAAGGATATACGTTGGCATATGATTGGTCATGTGCAAACCAATAAAGTGAAGTATATGGCGCCTTTTGTGCATTTGATACATGGAGTTGATAGTTTAAAATTGTTGAAAGAAATTCACAAACAAGCCCAAAAAAATAATCGCGTAATTGATGTGTTGTTGCAACAATTTATAGCAGATGAAGAAACAAAATTTGGCTTGGATGAAGAAGAAATTCAACAGATAATGCAAGAAGAAATTCAGCATTTACCAAATGTTCGCGTAGTTGGATTGATGGGAATGGCAACGTTTACGGAAGATGAAAGTCAAATTCGTGAAGAATTCCGTTCTTTAAAATCTAACTTTGATTCATTGAAATCTATTTATCAAAACATTTCTATTTTATCAATGGGAATGTCAGGAGATTATCAAATCGCGATAGAAGAAGGCAGTACAATGGTTCGCATTGGGAGTTCGATCTTTGGACATCGTAATTATTCCATATAATGGACTAATTTTTTTTAAAATAACAAAACCCTAAAATGATAAGTTTTAGGGTTTTTGTATTTTTAGTTTTGATGAAAAAGTTTTTATATGTTAACCATTTCCTACGCCTCCGCTTTGCTCTTGGTTAGATTTTGATCGTTCTATTTTGAATTGTTTTCCAAAATTATAACTTATTCCAATTCGGTACGATCTGTAAGATTGGCTTACACCAGTATTTATAACATTATTAGAAATGCTTGTGTATGAACCATTTTTGTTTTCGAAAAGGTTAGAAATATTGGCAGAGATTTGCAATTTCTTTTGAAAAACCATTGCTCTTAACCCAATATTATGTCGCGTGAAATCTCCAAATTTATCCAAGCCATCTGTGCTTTTTGTGTAATACGAATACGAGTAATTTGCAAAAAGGGTTTTCTTTTTGTTTAAATCTAAATTATTTGTAATTCTAAATTCCCCATTCATTCCGTCTAATGTATAATTCATTTCAGGAATTTTACTGGTTGTTTTACGATAGAAAACATCTGCCGAAGCATTTACTTTCCACCATTTATAAGGTTTTACGTTGATGTTTTCACTTAAACCAATACTATATGTTTTTCCAATATTATAAGGCTTAGAAAGTGTAATCTTGGTATCAGGATCCATGATGCTTACTTGTTCAAAAAGATCATTCGCATTGCGGTAATACAAACTTGTTACCAATAAATCTTTATACGCATGCTCTAACTCGAAATTATTCGAATTAGAA
The DNA here is from genome assembly GCF_019308355.1 of Empedobacter falsenii. Classification (GTDB taxonomy): domain Bacteria; phylum Bacteroidota; class Bacteroidia; order Flavobacteriales; family Weeksellaceae; genus Empedobacter; species Empedobacter falsenii_B. Next base: position 45,787 of record NZ_JAAGKM010000014.1, read on the forward strand.
GGCGTCAAATTTGGATTTCCTTCTGAATAATTATACTCATTTTGTTTCGTTCTTCTTGGATTTAAATACCAAATAAATGGACGATCTACACGACGACTATAGTTTAATGTAAACGAATGATTTTCCGATGATTGATACATCAAATAAGCGGTAGGATATAAGCCGTCATAAGTTTTTTCGTAATTATTTTTCGGATCTTCCATAATGCTTTTCACTTGTGCATGCTCATAGCGTAACCCAACTTTTCCTGTCAGCTTTTCACTCAATTGTTTTTCTACCGAATAATACAATGCGTAGACATTCTCTTTGTAATTGTATTTGCTTGCAAAATCGGTATCTTCATGGAAATTATCATTCGGATTAAGTTTTAAAAATCGTTGATTTTCCGCTTCATCTGTTGCCCAACGTAAACGCGTTCCATAATTCATTTTCCACGAATTAACAGGATGCTCCATATCGATACTTGCATTGAATCGGTTTGAAGAGCCGTCATTTAAGCTGTAATTATTTTCGTATTTACCAGGGATTTCTGCCCAATTAGGATCAAATTCGTTACTGATATTTTTGTTATTGCTATCGTTTCCGTTATTCGAATAGTCAAAATCGAATGTTAACTTTTTACCTTCCGTTTTGAATTTTTTGATGATATGGTAATTTAATCCCAAATAATTCCAATTCCATTTTCCACCATCCCAATTCGTCGTCATATAACGATTTGTTTTGTTGTTCACTAAATCGAAAATATCAATGACTGAATTTCCTTTACTTTCTCCTTTACCATCTGAAATATCTAAATTGAAACCTGTAATTAAGTTGTCATTGATTTGATAATCAATACCAATTCGACCACCATAATAATTGTTCTCATTTTTATTAATTCCGTCCGAAGTCCATTTTTGATCTGGATATAAAGTTGTGTTTTTACTTTTACCATACCAATTTCCTTTACCACTATAAATATTAGAGGTTAATGTCCATTTTCCTTTGCGGTAATTGATATTCCCGTTCAAATTGAATCCACCGTATTTTTGCTGGTTGTATGAAGTCGAAATAGAACCATTCAAACTTTCTTGTTTTGCATTTTTCAATACAATATTGATAATTCCACTGTTTCCTGTCGCATCGTATTTGGCTGGAGGATTTGTAATGACTTCAATTTTTTCAATATCTTCTGTTCGAATGGTTTTTAGATAATTTGACAATTGTTCACTGCTCATCTGCATTAATCGGTCATTAATCATGACGCTTACTGAACCTTTTCCTATAATCGAAATAGCATCTGTCGCTTCTTCCACCTTGATACGTGGCGCAAGTTTCAATGCATCTAAGGCATTTCCACCTTTTGCACCTTCTGCTTGATCGACATTGAAAATTAATCGATCTACTTTCTTTTCAACTAATTTTTTTTGACCTGTAACAACAGCTTCCGTTAAGGTTACATTTTCAGTTTTTGGAACTAAAATAACGCCTAAATCAGCATTTTTTGTAACTTGTAGCTTTACTGAATGTAATGTAACACCAGCTTCTTCAATTTTGAACGTATATGAACCTTCTTCTAAAATGACTGAGAAATGTCCATTTTCGTCTGTAGAGATTTCATCTACAATTTTATCTCCTTGCGAAATTACAACATCCGCTAAAGCAACAGGCGTTTGATTGGTATATTGTATAATTCCTTTTACTTCTTGTTGTGCATATGTTTGAATTGCTGCAACACAAATAATTGGAAGAAAGTATTTTTTCATATTATAGGGTTATTTACAAATAAGACGCAGGACTGTTTGAAAAGTTACATGCCTAAATGTGAAATAATTCTTAAATATGTGTTAAGTGAAATTATGAATTAACTTGGCTTAAGTAATTCATTTAATCCTTCTTTCTCAAAAATTAATTGTCCAACTCGAATGTTGGAAGAACCATTTTTTATTTTATAAGTATAAACAGGCGTGTTTTCTTCAATAATACATTCCAAATGAAGAAATTCTGTATTATAAAGTTGTTGTAATTCGTCCAGAATTTCATTGAGATGTGTTGAAATAAATGTCAAGGTATTTTGATGTGAATCTAGACCTTTTATTGTTTTTGTTAACAAATTTGTCGCATCAATCGAATTTGTTCCACTAAACAATTCATCGAAAATAGCAAAACTATAACCTGCTTCTTTACTCGAAATGAGATAATTTTTTAGGTTCATAATTTCATTCATAAAATGACTATATCCTTTCAACACATTGTCTGTATGATCGATATTGATACTAATAGTTTGATAAAAAGGAATTGTTGCTGTTTTGCATGGAACTGGAAGTCCAAGATTTCCCAAATAACTACAAAAAGCAATTGCACGAAAAAAAGTTGATTTTCCTGACATATTTGCACCTGTTAATACAACAACATTTTTAGAAGTTTTGAAATTATTTTTGACAGGATTTTTGAGTAATGGATAATAAAAATCAACTAAATCGAGCTCGTTTTGTGGTGAAATAGTCGGAAAAATAAATTGATGTTCAATTACTTTTAAACTAATAGATAAATATGCTTCGAAGAGATGAAGTTGCTCGAAAAATGAATTGATTTGTGCTTTGTTTTCAATCAATAAATCGTTTGCATTTAGAATTTCCTTGCTCTTAAATTTTCTATTTCGAATGAATTGATAATTTTTTTTCGTTTCAATTGACATCAATGTAGCAATCATATTGTCTAATAGATTTCGAAATTTAGTTGGAAATAATTGTACTTCTAACGATTGCAAAAACGTATAAATTTTATTGAAGAAAATATAAAGTTGTATTAGCGAACTTTCGAGCGTAGATTTAACAGATGAATAGAATTTTATCTTTAGAAAATCGACTGATTCAACGTTATTTATTGTATTCAAAACCTCGTTATATTCCGTTTTAGAATAATTGTATAGCGACTTTCCTTCCACTTGTTGTACAAAACTTTTGATAATATTTTGTCTATCTATGACTTCTTGCAACGTTTTCGGTTTTGTATTCAATAATTGGAGTAACGTTGAACGTGAATTATAATTCAATGTCACATTAAAAAGAGGTAGAATATCTTTTTCTAAATTCAAATTATCAATGTTCATCATGGTTGGCAATTATTTCTTTTGAAACTATTTTTCAAGATAATCATATTTGATTAAATTACTGAATAAAATAGTATTTAACACCAATTTAAAAACTACACAATAAGAAAAATGAAATTTATCCGTGTCTATGGTTTGACGGACAAGCGCAAGAAGCTGCAAATTTTTATTGTTCAATTTTTCCTAATTCAAAAATTATAACCGATAATCAGATGGTGGTTATTTTTAAGTTGAATGGGAAAAAGTTTATGGGATTGAATGGAGGTCCAAATTTTAAGTTTAATGAAGCGACTTCATTTGTTATTGATTGTGAAACGCAAGAAGAAATTGATTTATATTGGAACAATCTTACTTCGAATGGCGGAGAAGAAGGGAATTGTGGCTGGTTAAAAGATAAATTTGGTCTTTCTTGGCAAGTTGTGCCAACTGTTTTACCAAAACTTTTGAGTAATTCAGAAAAAACTCAATGCGTGATGCAAGCGTTTATGAAAATGAAAAAGTTTGATATCGCTGCATTGGAAAATACTTAATTGGTAGGGAAAGTTTGCAGATTATTTCTCCCAAAACTACTTTCGGAGCTCATCATATTTGACTAAATTTGAAGTATGAAAGCAAGTTTTGAACCTTATATTTTGAAATTCAAAAATCCAAGCGGTACTTCGCGCGGTGTTTTGACAGAGAAATTGACGTATCTTTTTACATTAGAAGAAGATGGAAAAGAATATGTTGGTGAATGTGGATTGTTTAAAGGATTGAGTTTTGATGATCGTCCTGATTATGAAGAAAAATTGCAATGGGTTTGTGACAATATTGACTTAGGAGTTGATGAATTGTGGCGTGAATTGCGCGAATGGCCTTCGATTCAGTTTGGTGTAGAGCAGGCTTTTCAAAGTATGTCTGCGAATCGTTACAACGAAAATTATACAGATAAATTAAATCCAGATTTGTACGAATCGGCTTTTTCGACAGGTGACCAAGGTATTCAAACGAATGGTTTAATTTGGATGGGTTCGATTGATTTTATGCGTGAACAAATCAAAGAAAAATTAGCAATTGGTTTCAACTGTATCAAATTGAAAATTGGAGTTGATTGGGAAAATGAACACAAAATTATTCAACAATTAAGACAAGATTTTTCTGCTGAGCAATTAGAGTTAAGAGTAGACGCGAATGGAGGTTTTACATTTGAAGAAGCAAAAGTGGTCTTGCAACAATTGGCTGAATTAAAAATACATTCGATTGAACAACCTATCAAAGCTGGACAAATCGATTTGATGACGGAATTATGCGCCACAACACCGACACCAATTGCGTTGGACGAAGAATTAATTGGAATTGTTCATCAAGAAGATAAATTTAAATTATTAGAAAAAATCAAACCACAATTTATTATTCTAAAACCAAGCTTAGTTGGTGGAATTAGAGGTTCGTTGGAATGGATCAATGCAGCAGATACATACGAAATACCATTTTGGATAACATCAGCTTTAGAAAGTAATATCGGCTTAAACGCTATTGCACAATGGACGGCGATTTTATACCCAGAAATGCCACAAGGATTGGGAACAGGAGGTTTGTTTACAAACAATTTTCCAAGTCGATTAGAATTAAGAGGAGAATATTTATTTCGAAACAAATTAGCATGAATAAAATAATTATCGCATTTTTTGCAACAATCGTTTTAATGAGTTGTCAAACGACAAAAAAAACAATTGATTTAGCTGCGATCCAAAAATATCAAACCGAATTGGCTACTTTTTATACTGATCCTAAAACGACGCCATTGGTAGACGAAGAAAAAACGAATTTCAAAGGAATTACATTTTTTCCGATTAGCGAAAAATATATTGTGAAAGCGAAATTTACGCCAATCAAAGATGGAAAGGTGATTCCGTTTCCTACTTCTGCGAAGAAAATCAAAAATTACAAAGAATACGGAACGGTGACATTTATGTTGGATAATGTTGAACAAACGTTGACGGTTTATCAATCTTCTCCAATTATGGAGAAATATGCTGACAGTTTGTTTTTACCTTTTATGGACGAAACAAACGGCGTGACGTCTTATGGAGGCGGACGTTATTTGGATTTGACAACAAAAGATTTGGGTACAAAAGCCAATGAAATAACGTTGGATTTTAACCAAGTGTACAATCCTTATTGTGCATATAGCAAACATTACAATTGTCCCATTCCGCCAGCGAATAATGTGTTGGATATCGAAATTAATGCAGGTGTAAGTTATCATAAATAGAATGTTGTATTTAGATTTTTCTCAACCTAACTATGATGTCAACGCTATTGAAGTTACCAATGAATTTGAACAATCCATAAAAGATTTTTTGGTTGAATGGTTTTCTGATTCTGAGGTGATGATTGCGCATACTTCGGGGTCTACTGGAACTCCGAAAGAGATTATTTTGACCAAAGAGAATATGCGAAAAAGTGCGAATATGACGGGCAAATATTTGCAGTTAGAAAAAGGAAATTCAGCTTTATTGGTGATGCCTGTTACTTATATTGCTGGAAAATTGATGTTGATTCGTGCAGTAGAAATCGGATTGAAATTGATTTGTATGCAACCAACTTCTCATATTTCTTTGAATGAAATTAATCGTGGAATTTCGCAAAATTTTACCTCGATTGATTTTGTTGCGTTAACGCCTATGCAAGTCGAAAATTCGTTAGATTTTGTTTCGAAATGTCAAAAGTTAATCATAGGAGGAGCGCCTCTTTCGGAGAAAGTGAAACAAGAATTGTTTGCTTTTGAGAACGAAGTCTATGAAACGTATGCGATGACGGAGACGATTACGCATATTGCGTTTAAACAAGTTGCGAATCAAAAATATACTGATGCAGAACAATTTTTTGAAGCGTTTGATGAGGTAAAGATTTCACAAGATGAACGCGGTTGTTTGGTGATTGATACGCCTTATGACGGTTTGCAAGTGGTTACAAATGATGTGGTTGAATTGATTGATCAGCGTAAATTTAACTGGATTGGACGAGCAGATAATGTGATTAATTCGGGTGGAATAAAATTATTTCCTGAACAAATAGAAAATAAGCTGAAATCGTTCATTAATTCTGAGTTTTATATTACCTCAAAAGCGGATGAATTATTAGGCCAGAAATTAATTTTAGTTGTGGAAGGAGAGGAGAGGAGCTTGGATTTTTCTTCAGCAGATTTAACTAAATACCAACAACCGAAAGAAATTGTTTTTATCGATCAATTTCTACGAACTGAAAGTGGAAAAGTAAAAAGACAACAGTTTTAGAACCGACCTATTTTTTATTTTGTTCGTGTATTTTACCTAAAAATAGCTTAATTTTAGCACTACTAAAACTTATACTGTGGATTACAATCGACTTTTTAATGATATTTTTTTCTTGATTCTTGACGACGAGATGGATGAGAATCAATATCCCATTTGGAAAAGTTTTTCGTTTATCCACAATCCGATTCAGCAATTAATTAAGGCACAAGATTTATTAAATCAGTTGCTTCACGAATATCCAAAAGATAAAAAAGCACTTTTTCTGAAAGGAGTTGTTCAGCGCAATTTAAACTTCAACGAAGAATCGATTTTGTATCTTTTAGAAGCAAAAAAGGAAGATTATTACTTGTATGCGGCGAATTTCTACATTGCCGAATATTATATTCATAAATTGAAATTTGATGAAGCGCAAAAGTATTTGAAAGAAATTGAAATTGTGTATCCTACCAATCAACGTTTTCTTTTCTTATCGATTTTAGTGAGTTTAGAATTGTTTGAATTTGATGAAGCTAAACGATATTTGAATATTTTGTATCAATTGGTTGAGGATAAACAAGTTTTAGAATTATTGAGTAAAAACCTTCAGATTACTGAAGAAATTGTCTTGAAAACGACAAATCGATTGGTCTTAAAAAATTTCAAGTTGAGAAGTTTTAATTATAATCTTCAGCTCAAAACAAATTTGATTGCTTTTTATAAGAATTTCGCTGATATCGGGGTTAATTTTAATGGAATCAATTGTTTTATTATGGCACTTACCTTGAAGCAAATTACGTTGTATCCTACGTTTCATAATCTTGAACTTTATAATGTTCAAACGATTTTAGATTATATTGATGTTGATAAAAAAGGGATTCAAATGCGCTTAGAAGACATTGATTTTGACCATGATTTTGTCAAAAATTACCACGAATATTTAGAAGTCGAAATTCTATTGAAAGAAGATTAGTTTTTTTACTCAACTACATTTTTCTCAAGGAAATATTTTTGTTGTGATCTTGAATCGAGTTGAAGATGACTGAAGTAGTTTAGAATAATCTGAGATTCTTCGACAGGTTTAGAATGACAATAATGTCAAGTTGAGTTTATTTCAGTTTTGCATAAATAGATGAAGACTTTTCTATTGAAATGATAAATAGGTAACGTGAATAAAAGTGGACAATCAGAAAAAAAACTTTAATTTTGCTAAAATTTATAAGATGGAATTTGTTCAAGATAAGGAAGAAGTTTTTGATAACGTCGAGTTGTTTTTGGAAAGTCTAGAAGTTGGAACGGATGAAGAAAAAAAGAAATCGATTCAGTTAATCAAAAAATCAAAAACATTTTTGGTGATTGATGCGGACGAGGTGATGGTTTTTGCGCCAAGTACATTTATTGGAATTAAAGAAAATAACATTCAGCAGTTTACAGGGAAGTTATTGGAGCACGAAACTAATCCCATTCTAACGAAATTGTTCGGTTCTACACCAAAAATTGATAAAACTTTGGACGAATTATTTTTAGATTTTTGCGACGAAATAGAAGTTAATCGCAATGATGTTGGGATTTCCCGAGATTATTGGATTATAAAAAATATGTAAAAAAAAGAGCTTTTCATCTACAACTGAAAAGCTTTTTTCTCTTAAAAGGCTAAAGAATAACATTGATTTTTGCTTTGCTAATAGGTTTTATTCCAGCCAAAGCGCCATCAATTTCGCACTTCAACAAACCACTTCCGCCACCATAATGATGGATTTGCTTTATCGTAGGGAAATAAGTGCTTATCCATTCCTCCATTTTCTCTACCTCCGAAGCACCAATTCCACTACTGTATAATATTATTTGGATATTATTTGTTGATACGTATCCTTTCAATTCTTCTTGTGAGCAGGTACAAAATGCTTTCCAGTTTTCATTTTTGTTGATCACGCGTTCTAACGTGTCTACAATTTCTTTGTTTTTACCATATACGGCGATTTGTACTTGCATATTAGATTAATTTTAAGGCAAATTAACAACATAACGCATGGTCTAACATTGATTTACGATAAGAAATAAATGACATAAAAAAAAATCGTTCCAATTCGAAACGATTTCTATGTTTTATTGTTGATTTTCTAATTGTGCTAATCTTTCGGCAGCTAAATAAAATTCAGGATTCAACTGCAATGCTTTTTTGTATTCCTCTACAGCTTCGGCTTGTTTCTCAAATTTTTCTAGGATTGCGCCTTTGTTGTAGTATGATAAGAAATGATTTGGATTTAACTCGATTGATTGATTAAAATCGTTCAATGCATTTTCTAAATCATTCAAAACAAAATAAGTATTTCCTCTGTTGTAATACGACAAGAAATGTGGTTTCATTTCGATTACTTTCGAATAATCTTCGATTGCTTTATCCAATTGTTGTAATTGATCGTAGCAAAATGCACGATTGTGGTAACATGATTCGTAATCTGGATTAATTTCTAAAGCTTTATTGAAACATTCGATCGCCTCATCGTATTTGTTCAAATTCATCAATACATAACCTTTTTGATGATAAGCTACAAAACTTGCCGGATCAATCTCGATCACTTTATCAAAATTCTCAGCTGCTTTTGTTGGATTATATTGATTGAAATTTGCCATTCCTCTGTAGAAATAGAAGTTTGGATTTTTATCATCTAATTCAATTGCTTTATCAAAATCCTTGATTGCATCTGTATTTTGTTTCATATAATATTGGCTCAATCCACGACCGAAATATGAATTTGCCACTTCTATTTGACGCTTAATCGATAATGTAAAATAATCAATCGCTTTTCTATACTGACCTTTGCGGAGATATTGACTCCCATCTTCATAAAAACTCATAGTTCAATATTACAACAAACTCTTTAAATTTTAAATAAAAAATTTTAGAAAAGTTTATCTTTACGCAAAACAACACACATGAAAATAGAACATTTAGGGATTGCCGTTAAAGATTTGGGATTATCGAATGAATTGTTCGAAAAATTATTAGGAAAAGCACCGTACAAAGAAGAAGCAGTGGAGTCGGAAGGTGTGAGAACCTCTTTTTTTGAAGTAGGCGAATCGAAGATCGAATTGGTCGGTTCTGAAAAAAATGATAGTGCTATTGAAAAATATTTAGAAAAAAATCGCGAAGGAATTCACCATATTGCTTTTGGAGTAGATGATATCGAACTCGAAATAGAGCGTCTTAAAAATCAAGGGTTTACTTTTATTAACGAAACGCCAAAATTGGGAGCAGATAATAAACGTATTGTTTTTTTACACCCTAAAACAACAAATGGCGTATTGGTAGAGCTTTGCGAAGATGTAAAATAATTTTGAAGTTCAAAAAAATAGCTTTAATATTGCAAACGAATTAGGTGATAGCTTCCTTTTTATTGCTTAATTCTCTGGTCCTATAACTCAGTTGGTTAGAGTAGCTGACTCATAATCAGCAAGTCCTTGGTTCGAGCCCAAGTGGGACCACAAAAGCACCTTTTAAAGGTGCTTTTTTTTGTTTAATTACGTTGATTTTTAATCATTTAGCAATTTTACTACATTTTAAAATCACCATTTTTCACCATTGTTTTGATACCCGTTTGATACCCATTTTATTTTTTTATTAGTTTCTTTTACTCCAAGTTCTACCTTCGTTTTTTGAATAATATAATCCTTTACTTGTATTGGCAAGTAATTCTTTACCATTGTCAATTAACTCAATAAAGTTTCCATAAGAAGACCCTGAGAATCTTGTGCTCCAAGTCCTCCCATCATTTTTAGAATATTCTAATTTGTTAGAGTTTGTTGGATTGATACGAATCATTTCGCCATTGTAATTAATCATTTGTGACATAATTTTTAATATTTATAGTTTTTGTTAATGTGGACAAGTTAATCCCTGTTTTAATTATATTTTTTCGTTTTTACATAATTGTATTATTTATTTCTCTATCAAATAATAAAGAGATAATTCATAATCGTTATTTTCTACTACATCATTTTCTTCAATATTCATTACAATAGAAGCATTATTATGCATTTCTTTTTGAATTACATCATTGATTAATCCTATATCATCCATCGTAATTTCTTTAGAATGATCGCATTTAATTTTGATAACAATTTTATCCTGGAATGATTTATTTCTTAAAAATGATGACATTTCATTTACTATTTTTTCAATACTTCCTATAAAAGTTTCTTTTAAACCATTTTCTAAAATGTGCTTTTCAATTTTATATTCTTTTTCTTTCATTTTTTTTATTTTGTTTCAAAACTATATTGAGGTGTGGACATAGTATGGTCTTAGCTATTGATAAATTTGAAAATAATATTTTTTAAAAATTATGCACACCTAAAAATTTCTTAAAAATGATTGAAGAAAATATAAATAAAGTTGATGAATTAGTAGAATTGATAAAAGAATATTCTTCTAAAAATCCTGAACAACGATTTACACAAATCTTATTTAATTTAAAAATAAACGAATTTAAAGATGACGATTTTACACAGGGTTTAAGAGATAACTACAATGATCTTGATCAAAATGTATTGAAAAGAATTCGAGAACGATTAAGGTTATTAAATAAATAATTTTAATATAAAAGCAAACCGACATTGTTTGTCCGTAAGCTATTTTATGTTTGTATTAAAATTACAAAATATGGCTAAAAGAGAACAAATGTTTCGGTTGATGAATATATCAAACTTCCTAAAATCTAAACCAAGAGGTGTAACATTTAGAGATATTCAACAGTATTTGGAAAAAAAATACGATGAAGAAGATTATGATGGTGAATTAGCTTTCAGTGAAAAAACTTTTAAGCGCGATCGTAAATTGCTTCTTGAACTTTTTAAAATAGAAACAAAGTTCAATCGTTCTACAATGCTTTATCAGATTATTGAAGATAACGAATCAAATCAAACTATTTTTGATAATTTATTATTAGTTAATGCATATAAAAAGGCAGCTGACCAAGCAAATATCTTACTTTTTGAAAAAAGACAAGCTTCTGGTTTGGAAAATCTTGATGGACTAATTCATGCAATTAAAAACACAAAAATTATTAGTTGCACTTATACGAAATATTGGGAAGGTGTACCTAATAAAAAGGTTTTAGAATCTTATGCTGTGAAAGAATTTAGAAATCGTTGGTATTTGATTGCAAAAGATCGTAATGATGATGATTTTACTTTGAAAACATATGGATTGGACAGAATTTCAAATTTAGAAATTCATTCTTCAACATATGTAAAGAATAAAAAAGTGAATGTAGAAGATATGTTTATCAATTCGTTTGGTATTATTTCGACATTAGGACAAGAGCCAACTAAAATCACTTTATCTCTGATACCTTGGCAAGGAATGTATGTGAAATCATTACCCATTCATCATTCGCAAAAGATTCTTGTAGACAATGAAAATGAGTTAAAATTGGAATTAAACTTAGTTCCTACTTATGATTTTTTCCAAGAAATATTAACGCATAATCAACGATTATTATCATTAGAACCAAAAGCAGTAAGAGAGGAATATCTTAAATTTTTACATGTAGGATTAAATAATCTTACAAAATAATAACATATTTAACAATTACGTAAAAACGTAAAATTATATTTGTTGAATAAAATTCGTTTTCATAGTATTGCATAATCAACATTATGTAAACAATACAATATTTCATTAAATCATCATGGTGCTTTAAGCGATGCTAAAGCTTGTGCTGAATTGTTTTTGATACATTTACAAAACATAAGTAAAATTTAAAAATGAACAATAAAATATCAATAAAAACTATAAGTGAATTACTACAATATAACTTCTTTATTCCTTCTTATCAGAGAGGTTATCGCTGGACTGAACAACAAGTAACTGATTTGTTGAATGACATAAATGAATTCACAACAGATTCTGATGAAAAAAATTGGTATTGTTTACAACCAATTGTAGTAAAACAAAAAAAGGATGAGAACAAGTGGTACGTAATTGACGGACAACAACGGTTAACTACAATTTATCTAATCTTGTATTATTTGAATCAAAAATATACAGAAGAAAAAAGAGTTAAATTGTTTGATTTAGAATATGAAACTCGAAAAGATTCGGCGGATTATTTAAAAAATAAGTTAGGTAAGATAAAAGAAGATACTTCAAATATTGACTATTTTTATATATCAACTGCTTATCAAACTATTTGTGATTGGTTCAAAAAAAAGGAAGAGAAACTTGATGTGATTACGTTTAGTTCTAAATTCAATTCTTCTACAAAAGTTATTTGGTACGAAACTTCACAAAATGAAGATTCTATTGATATTTTCACAAGAATAAACAGTGGGAAAATACCTTTAACGAATGCAGAATTAATAAAAGCATTGTTTTTAAATAGCTCTAACTTCTCCAATACAGACACAGAGAAACTGCGTTTGAAACAATTAGAAATAGCTTCAGAATGGGACAGAATTGAATTTGCTCTACAGGACGATTCTTTTTGGTATTTCATCAACAAAAATGAAAACAATCTTCCAACGAGGATTGAGTTTATTTTCAAATTAATGTATGAAGTAGCACAAGCAGAGGATAAAGAAGTGGAGGAAAGAAAACACTTGGGAATAAAAACTAAAGAACAAATTGATAAGAGAAAAATTGAACATCAAACAATTGTTGAACAATTCGGAAATGATGAGTATGCTACTTTCAGATTTTTTAATGATAAATTCAAAAATAATTCTGAAGTAAATAATAACTGGAAAGACATAAAAAAGTATTTTCAAACGCTTGAAGAATGGTACAACGATAGAGAATTGTATCATAAAATCGGTTATCTGATTACAGTTGGAATAAATATAAAAACTATTCTTGGTAATAAAGAAAACAAGACCAAAATTGATTTTGGGAAGTGGTTAGATCAAGAAATCAAAAAAATAGCAAGCAAAAAGCAAGTTGATAAATTAGAATATGAAAAAGATAATGCTCAGTTAATCAATGTATTGCTTTTGCACAACATCATTACAACAATAAATAGCGATGATACTTCTCTACGTTTTCCATTTAATAAATACAAAGACAAGAAAAATGGTGGTTGGAGTTTAGAGCATATTCACGCACAAAATTCTGATAATATTACAGAAATCGATGATTTTGAAGAATGGTTGAAAGTAATAGATACCGATATGATTACGGAAGAAATAAAAACAGAAATCAATAATTTCAATAATGACAAACAAAAGGAAAAAGTTTCTTCACTTGTCGAGAAATTAAGTAATCTATTTGGCGAACTTGATATTCATTCTATTGAAAATATGGCATTACTTTCCAAAAATGACAACTCAAAACTTAATAATGGATTGTTTCCTGTAAAAAGAAAAAGAATAATTGATCTTGAAAAGAATGGAGCATTTATCCCTATTACTACCAAAAAAGTATTCCAGAAATATTTTGATGACTGTACAAAACAATTTAGTAAATGGGAAGAAAAAGACAGAAATGCTTATTTGAATGACATTAAAGAAACTTTGAAAAACTATTTATCTCAAACAGAATTATAAAGACAATGAACAATAATTTAATATCAAATAACATAACTTTTTTACAACTACTATCATCTGAAAGCAAAGTATGTAATTGCTGTGGAAATTTAGAATGGAATCCTCTTAATAAAATAGAAATACCAATCATACAACGAGATTATGCACAAGGTAGAACTGGTAAAGAAGAAGTTAGAAATAATTTCTTAGAAACGCTTAAAAATACTCTTATACAAAACACTAAATTAGAATTAGATTTTGTTTACGGCAGTATAAAAGATAAGGTTTTTCAACCACTCGATGGTCAACAACGTTTAACAACTTTGTTTTTGTTGCATTGGTTTATTGCTATAAAAGAGAATAAGTTAAATGATGAATTGAAAAAACTCTTAACAAAATTCACCTACGAAACACGTACCAGCTCACGTGAGTTTTGCGAAGAATTAATCAATAAAGGGATTGATTACAATCAAAAAGATAATATTTCTGAACAAATCATCGATAACTCTTGGTTTTTTCTTTCATGGAAAAGAGATCCAACAATAAAATCTATGCTAACAATGTTGGATTCGATTGAACAGAAATTTAGAGATACAACGGAAGTTTGGGGTAAACTAAACAATATTAGTTTTTATTTCATAGAATTACAGGATTTCGGACTTTCCGATGACTTGTATATAAAAATGAATGCAAGAGGTAAACCTCTAACTGATTTTGAAAACTTCAAAGCAAAGTTTGAACAGCATATTACGAAAAATCATTGGGAAAAAGATATTACTAATCCACAAGAAACGTTTACTCATAAAATAGATACTAATTGGACAGATTTATTTTGGCAGTATAAAGATGAAAACAATAAAATAGATGATAATTTTCTGAAATTCTTTTCAACAATTGCGATTCTTAATTATGCTCAAAATAAAGAAATTTTTGAAAATTTAGAAGAAGAAATTGAAATTAAAAAAATACTTAAAAAAAAGAATAAAAGCAAAAATGTTACTGAAGATGCTGTAAAGAAAGAACGTATTGAAATAAGAATCACTGAGTTAGCGAATAATTATAAAGCTATCACACCAAAAGATTTTCCTACTGCTATTTCTTTTGATTTTCTTAAGAAATGTTTAGAATATTATTCAAAGGATGACAATGATAAAATCTCTTTAGAACTAAATCTGTGGGATATAACAAAATCAGGAAATTTGTTTGTAAATTCAATAAAAATAAATGAAAATACGACTTATAAAACCCGAGTACTATTTTATGCTCAAACATTATTCTTCCTAAATAAAAGTTCTGATTTAATCTCGTTCAACAATTGGATGCGTGTTGTAAGGAATATTGTAGAAAACTCAACGATAGATAGTGCTGCTATGTTCATTTCAGCAATAGATTTAATTAACGAGCTTTCTGACGGATGTTTTGATATTTACGGATATCTTTCTCAAAATAATATCAAATCAGGATATTCAAAAGTACAAGTGGAACATGAGGTAATTAAAGCAAAATTAATAAGTGGAATTGAAGGTGATAGATGGAAGAAACTTATTTTTGAGAATGAAGATCATCAAATGTACAAGGGTGTAATTCGATTTTTATTAGATAATAATGAAAACTTAGAGATATTTGAAAAATGGAGTAATAGAGCTAATTATTTTTTTGCTAATGATGGAATTATAGAAAAATATAAAAAGGATGCATTATTGCTTAGAGCATTAGTTAGTCAATTTAAAGATTGGAATCAATTTAATGCATTGGATTACGATTGTGAAAAAGGAACTTGGAGTAATATTTTAAGAAACGAAAAACTCATTCCAAAATTTCAAAAATTATTAGAAACGAATGATGAGGCAGATTTAAGAAAAATGCTTCTAATAGATTCTACTATTGAGGACGAAAAACTTAGACTTGTACATGAAGATTTATATAAAACTAAAATATTAATGGCAATAGAAAAAAGAACTAGATTAGCCAAAAATTATAATAATTATGTACTTTATCCTTACAATGCAAAAGTTGACTGGAAAAAATATATTGTAGGTTCTGAAAGGAACAAAATATTGTCAGATAAGATTAATGAAGAAATAATTACCTTTAAAAATGAAAATCAACAATTAAAATCTAATGGAGAATTAATTCCATTTTTCTGGGGATTAGATATTCCTTTTATATATAATAAAGTGGAATACATTTGGGACCGTAATAATAAAATAATTAAAGTTTCTACTAAGGAAGAATTTGTTGTAGAAGAATTTTGTTGGGAAAAATAAAAAATCAAATAATTAATAGGACTCATCCAAAAGATGAGTCTTTTTTTATTTTATAACTTTTTAATGGACATGTATTGTCTTTATCTAAAAATACATTTGTTACAAATAAGTAAATAATGGAAACTCTTAACAAAAAACAAATCTTAGAAAACATTGGTCTTTTATATGAAAAAGCTGAAAATTGTAAATTAGAAAACTCATTTTTTGAAAGTGCAAAAGATGAAATAAATTTACTACAACGTTATTTTAAATTATCTGAAAGTCAAATATTATTCATAGCTGTTATTATTGCTTTAAATTATAAAGGGAGAACTGTTGATTTGAATGATTTAATTCAATATTTTGATTGTAATCCAATGAGAATTCTTGAATTTTCAGACGATTTAGATTTTTTGCAAAAGCAGAAATTTATTAAAAAACAGAAGTCTAGACACCGAATAAAACTTCAAGGAATTTATGATGAGTTTACAATCAATGAAGAAATTACTAATGCCATTCTTAATAATAAACCTTTTCCTAAAATTCTGGATGAGAAAAAAAATGATGTCATAGATTGTTTGGAAGAAATATACAATTTGGGAAATCGTAGAGATGAAGACGAAATTTCTACTTCTGAGTTATTTAGATATACAAGACAAATAATTAATCTTCATGTCAATTTTCCATTAATTAAAAAAGTGAAACAATTTAATTTTACTATCGATGAAAATTATCTTTTCCTGTATTTGATTTGGAAAACAATTACGGGTAAAGAATCGACAGATATTGGTAGAGCATTAGAAGGAATCTATGAAAATGCTGGTAAGCGAATTGATGTAATGCAAAATTTAATAAATGCTAATCATGTATTATTAGAAAACAATTTAATTGAAATTGTGGAAGCGAAGTTTTTTAACGATACTGAAATGAAATTATCGAGTAAATCGTATCAACTTCTATTTGATTGTGGAATTAAATTAATGCACAATAAAGTAAAAAAAGATAATGTTATTGAACCATTAGAAATTGTTGCACGTGAATTGATTTTTGATCAAGATGAGATGAAGCAACTTAGTTTTTTAGAAAATTTATTAGAAGAAAGCAAGTTTAAAGAAACACAAAATAGGTTAAAGGAAAAAGGTTTACCAAAAGGAATTTCAATATTATTACATGGATTTCCTGGTACAGGTAAAACAGAAGTAGTTAAACAATTAGCAAAATCAACAAATCGCTCAATCATGAAAGTTGATATCAGTCAATCAAAATCAATGTGGTTTGGAGAAAGTGAAAAAGTCATTAAACGTGTTTTTACATCATATAAATCGTTTTTAAATGAATGTAATCACACACCTATTTTGTTATTTAACGAAGCTGATGCGATATTTTCTACAAGAAAAGAAATTAATAGCTCTAATGTTGCGCAAACGGAAAATACAATTCAGAATATTCTTTTGGAAGAACTGGAGAATTTTGACGGAATTTTGATGGCCACTACAAATTTGGCAACGAATTTAGATACCGCATTTGAGAGAAGGTTTTTGTATAAAATATTTTTTGATCAACCAAAAGAATCAATTAAAGCTAAAATTTGGAAATCAAAATTTCCTTATTTAACGAAAGATTCCTGCAAAAAATTAGCTGCAACATTTAATTTCTCTGGAGGGCAAATTGAGAATATTTACCGTAAAAGTGAGATTAACGAAGTGCTTTATGATAAGAAATGTAATATTAACGAAATACAACAATTTTGTAATGACGAATTAATAAATTCTGAAAGTCCTAAAATTGGTTTTGGGAAAAGTAGTTAAAAGCTTTGTTAACTACATATTCAACTCATATCTAACAGAACGTCCTGCACCTTCAGTAATCAATACTTTTTTTTCAACTAAATCTTGTAAATCACGTGTAGCCGTAGCTTTAGAAGTTTTGGTAATAGATATGTATTTCTTTGCTGACATTCCACCTTCAAATCCTTCTGCTCCTTTATCTAACATTTTTATAATGACTTTTAGTTGACGCTCGTTTAAAAGAGGTTTTGTTTGATCTAAAAACTTTGTTTTATTTAATGTGAAATTCGTTATTTTCTTTGCTTGAATTTGCGCATCAAGAATAGTTGTAGAAAAATACAAAATCCAATCTGTAATTTCTAATGTTTGCTGAGAATCTTTCAACGCTTCGTAATAATTCTTTTTATCCTTTTCAATCGTACTTGATAAACTCATGATTAACGGACGATTAAAACTTTCTGCTAAACATTTTTCTGCAATAGCACGTCCAATTCGTCCATTACCATCTTCAAAAGGGTGAATTGATTCAAAATATAAATGAGCAATGGAAGTTTTAATCAACGCATTTTTAATATCGATTGGTTCTACTTTGAATTCATTGTACCAATTGACAAAATTTTGCATTTCTGTAAGAACTAAATTTGAAGAAGGTGCTTGATAATGTATTTTTTCTCGACCATAAGCTCCCGAAACAATAACCATTGGTTCTTCGCCAATTCTATAATTTCCTGCATTAATATTATTTGAATTTTCAAATAATATTTTATGCCATTCCTTTATTAAATCTTCAGTTAGTTCAGTTCTAAAATTATTTCGAACATCAACCATTAACTCTCCAATACCACGAGCATTTTTATCTTTTATATGACTAATAGAAGAATGAATTCCAATTTTATTTTTAATGGATGACATTACATCTTGACGGCTATAAAATTCGCCTTCAATCTCAGAAGTTTTAATTGCTTCATCAATCATAAATTGAATAATCGTTTCTTGCTTGATATCTTCGGGTAAAGTATCAATCATTCCCTTTAATTCGCCTATTTCTACAGCAAATTTCATAACAATTTGATCGATTACAGAAGAATTATACTCAAATTTTGCCCAATTTTTATATTGCCAATTGTATCGCATGAGCCGATTAATTTAGTTAATTGGCTCAAATATACTAAAAATATGAGCCGATTAACTAAATTTATTTGGCTCATTAAGTTCATTAACATCAATTAAACATTTTAAATTCACTATTTTTCACCATTTTTCTTAGCCCAATTCTAATTAAGAAAAATCAACAATCTTATAAAATAGATTTGACTTTTAAAACGTATAATTATGAGTCAAATACAGATTTTGTTGGTTTATAATTGAAAGAATAAACTCAATAAAAATGAAGAATCATTAATTCAGATTTGCTGTTATCAGAATGGAAAGAGAACATATTTTTCAACAGGTCAATTATGTTTAATAAAGTTATAATGTTAATAAACCATAAATTATTTCATTTTTAATCAAATTAAGGATGTAAATATTATAATAAAAATACAAAATTATTATATTGTAATTGAATATGTTGTAAATAATCTTAAAAATATTTATTTTTAAGTAGTGTTTTATTTGTTAAACTTTATATATTTGCACCCACGAGAAAAGAAATTGATCTTTTACTCTGGGTCCTATAACTCAGTTGGTTAGAGTAGCTGACTCATAATCAGCAAGTCGTTGGTTCGAGCCCAACTGGGACCACAAAAGCACCTTTTTAAAGGTGCTTTTTTTATGTCTATAATTTTTAATTTTATTTATAATTTATTGTAAATAAAGTTTTTATGTTTTTTTTTAGTAAGCTTGAAGGACTTTCTTCAATAAGGTAATCCCAATTTATTTTTTTATTTCATTTAACGATGAGCCGATTATTTTGATTAATTGGCTCAAAAAAGTATGAATTATGAGCCGATTAGTAGTTTTTGAGGTTTCAGATATATGTATTTTACGATGTGAATGAGACTAAGACTAAGACAAAGACTAAGGCTAAGGCTAAGACTAAGGATGCGGTTCTGAAACGAGTTCCTTTAGATTTGAAAATCTTAAATTGTAGTATAAAAAGAAGAGAAAAGAGTTTGAGTACACTATAACGAGTTCAGAGCTATATAATCTCATATTCTGATTAAGACTCAACTCTTTCTTATCAAATT
>NZ_JAAGKM010000015.1 GCF_019308355.1 Empedobacter falsenii
CATCCTAAAAATCCGTATTTTTTTTGTTAGTTTGTAGTCTAAAATTTAGAAAAACAACATGAACAAAAAAAGAGGCCTTTCTAAAAGTCTCTTCGGTATTTTTAAAAAATTTTACGGTAAACCCATAATGTTGAAATAAATCCGGAAGCTTATGCACATTGGGAGTTAAATTGTTGGCTTTGCAAGTGCAAGGAAACGCTAATTATTTGTCACCGATAATTTCACTTCGATATTGTTTCTGGAGGCATTAGAATAAGGGCAAATTTGATGTGCTTTTTCTGTAAGTTCTTGCGCTTCTTCCAGCGAAACACCTGGGATATTCACATCGAGTTCCACGGCAAGCCCGAATTCGCCATTTTCAATTCGGCCTATGCTTACTTTGGCTGTTACGGTGGTTTCACCGGTTTCGGTTTTTGATAGCATAATGACTCTGTTAAGGGCACTGTCAAAACATGCGGAATAACCTGCCGCGAAAAGCATTTCCGGATTAGCGAAATCATCATTCGCGCCACCAAGTGCTTTTGGCATTCGTACTGCTAAATCTATAACGCCATTGTCGCTTTTCACCTGGCCGTTTCTTCCACCCTTTGCGGTTACACAGGTAGTGTACATGGGTTTCATAAGTTATTTTTTTAAATTATTGATTAATTGGGTTAGGGTCTCTTTAAAATTTTCGAGATCTGTTTTTAAATAGAAAAAAATATAGTAATACTCAAAAAGCTTCTAAATCTTTAGTAATTTAGAAGCTTTTATTGATTTTATATTACTGATAATCAATGTTGAATTGATAGTGATTTTAACCTCTAAAATGTCCTACCCATTCTTTGAATTTACCAAATTGTTCTAATAGAAAAGATTCTTTTTCTTCTTCCTCTTGAGGAGAATCTGATCCAATAGGTAGAATATGTTCAAAATAAGTTCCCTTTAAAACTTTATTTAATAAACCTTCACCCATAAATGGTTTATCATCGTTCAACGTTTTAGTTGCTTTTAATAAATGACGAATGTCGTATTGTAATGGATTAATGTCTGGAACTTGCTTATTTAAATTAAGTAATTCATAAACTGCAATACGTGCGGTACGAACAGAACTTTCCATTGTGAAAACTACATCGTTATTGGTTTCTACAAATTGACCTACTAAACCTAGATTCTTACACTCATCTGGAACTACTTGTGGGCGGTCTCCTTTTGCTCTAGGCATAAACATAGATGTGATGTAAGGCATATAAGCAGAACGAGTGATTGTATTCTCAATAACGTCGTCTATTTGGTCTTCAATTCCTAAATGATAACATAATTCTGTTAGGATTTCGTTTCCTGTACAAGTAGGCATTGTTTTCTTAATGTAGTTTCCTTCTTTATCCATAAATAATGCATAAACCCAAAGTACTAAAATATCATCTGGTTGTGTAGGATAATGTGGTTGACGATTACAAGTAAAACTCATTAACCAATTAGAATCTGTAATGGTAATAATTCCACCTGTAACAGTTTGACCTGAATATGGATCATTAACAGAATATTCTTTTAGTTTTTCTACTAATGCAGAAGGTTTACAAGTTAAAGTAACAGATTCCCATGACGATTTTTCAATATTCCCACAAAATTTTTCTGGACGACCAAAAACAGGAGATTTAGCAGAAAGGTTTTTCCATAGTTTCCACCCTGCACTTTGACCACTAGTATTATTATCTATCGCTAAAACTGGTGCCGTTGTATTATCTCCATACGCAGTATCTTCAGTCATAGAACCAGTAGTTACAATAACATAATCATTTGGTGTGACAGGAATAATTACATCTTGTCCATCTTGTTCTGTTATAATTCCTTTGACTACTTTTCCTTCTGTATTAATTAATAAATCTAAATCTTTAACCAGTGTATTTAACTGAATTTTTACTCCTTTTTCTTTTAACCATTTACCTAATGGCGTAACAAAAGTGTCGTATTGATTGTATTTAGGAAATACCAATGAAGAAAGATCATTTAAACCATCAATCGCATGTAAAAAGCGATGCATATATAATTTGAATTCTAGTAAACTATGCCAATTCTCAAAGGCAAACATTGTACGCCAAAATGTCCAGAAATTACTTTCTAAGAATGATTGATTAAAATAATCTTCAATTGTTATATCATCCAACTCTTCTTTTTTCTTTAACAAAAGTTTGATAATAGCTAATTGATCTTTCTTATTCAAACCAAATTTACTAAAGTCTTTTACTTTCCCTTTTTCATGAATTAAACGTGCAATAGAATAATTAGAATCATTATCATTTACTAATCTATATTCGTCTAAAACACTATAAGGTTCTGGTAACTCTAATGCAGGAATGTCTTGGAAAATATCCCATAAATTCTCGTAGGTACAATCCATTTCTCGACCTCCTCGAATTATGTAACCATCTTTTGCATTTCCAGCTCCATCTAACGAACCTCCTTCTACCTGAAGTTGTTCTATAAATGTGATATTCTCTGGAGTGAAATGTCCGTCTCTAATAAAATAATAGGCAGTAGCTAAACCTGCAATACCACTTCCCACAATATATACCTTACTGTCCTTATAAGATTTTGTAGGAATTCCTTTATTGCGTTGGTAATTTCCTATTTGATCAGAGAAGGGATAAGATTTTTCTGGAGTGTTTCTTGGTGTTTCTTTACTTGCATCTGGTTGATGATCAATATTTCCGTAGATAGTAGAATGATTTAAAACGTTGTCAAATTTTGAAGTAACTTTATCCATAATTATTTATTTTAAGATTCTAGAATAAAATTACGCTTTATTACTTTTCTAAAGTATCCCGAAATTCGTCATTTGTATCCCAAATTTCTTTTTTTATATATGTTGTTGTTTTCTATATTGTTGAGGAGAAATTGAAGTGTATTTTTTAAAAAACCGACCAAAAGATGAAGAAGAGTTGAAACCTAGATCTAATGCTATTTGGACAATTGTTTTCTCTGAGTAGCCAAGCAAAACATACGCTTCTTTTAATAAATACTCGTCAATAATAACATGTGGAGTTTTCTTAGTTGCTTTTTTTACAAGGTGAATCAAATATTTATTTGTAATAAACAATTGATCTGCATAAAACTGTACGTCTTTGTGAGCGATAACATTTTCTTGAACAAGTTGTGTAAACTTACAAAATAGAGTGTTGATTTCGCGGGAATAATTTTTATTTACTTTTGAATATTGTTCAGCAATTATAGAGGCAGTTTCAAGAAGTAAAGTAAAAATAATCGATCGAATAATATCTTCTAAGAACAAAACATTTCTTTCTCGTTGTTCTTGAAGATAATTGATTAACATTAAAAGATGATTCGCATCTTTTTTATTTGCCTTACAAACTGTAAAGTTTTGATGTGTAAACAAATTAAGTTTATCAATAAAGAAAGGATTAGAAATGTTTTTAAGGAGAAAGTTTTTCTCAAAAAACAACAATTTCATTCTAAAATTAGAGTTAGTATCTAGAATTTTCAAAACAGTAGAAGGAGCAGAAATTAAGAATTCGTTTTGAGTAATAAAATATTTCTGAGAATCTATCTCAACTTCTATCGAGCCAGATAAACAAATACAAAATGCATAAAAGTCGATTCGAAAAGATCTTTCAGGAAACGCAAAAATTGGATTTCCTGATGAGATATAATATAGTTTATTACAATTTACGCCATAAAAAGACAAGGTCTCTTTTAGGTTTTCATAGTTTTTCATGCTTGAAAATAATAGTTGGTCAGATCGTTTTTTTAGGGTAGTAGAATTGATAAAGCTAAAATAAGAATTGTTTAGTAAGTAATTAAATACAATAAGGTATTTTAACTGTATTCTAATGTAAAAGTTATTTTCATATCAACTAAGTAGTTCTTAAATAAGAAATTTCATGAATATAATCAATGAAATATCGGCTAACAATGTTGAATGATGTAGTAATTTTTTGTAACAAGTAATACTTTTGGATTGTGTAGTTTGTTTCGGTTAAGATAAATTACCTTTGCAAAAAATCCGTTATGTTTTCTGCCATTAATAAAAAATTAAATTTAGATCCCGTTTATAATCTCCATTTTATTTTAATGTGTTTGAGTTCGTTGTTGTTTTCAGCGAGTTTTAATATGATGATTCCCGAGCTACCTGCTTATTTAAGCAGCATGGGAGGAGCAGAATACAAAGGATTTATTATTGCATTATTTACCTTGACAGCGGGAATTTCGAGACCTTTTAGTGGAAAATTAACCGATAAAGTGGGGCGGGTACCTATTATGGCAGTCGGTTCTATTGTCTGTTTTGTGTGCGGAATTTTATATCCTGTTTTAACAACCGTTTCAGGTTTTTTATTTTTGAGATTGGTACACGGCTTTTCGACAGGTTTCAAACCCACTGCAACAGCAGCTTATATTGCAGATATTATTCCGCGCGAACGTTGGGGCGAAGCATTGGGCTTGCACGGAATTTGTTTCAGTATCGGAATGGCAATTGGACCTGCATTGGGAAGTACAATTACATTATATACATCGATTAATGTGATGTTTTTTACGTCTTCGTTTTTTGCATTATTATCGATATTGATTTTATTCAATATGAAAGAGACCTTGCAAAATAAACAAAAATTTTCGTTCGGATTATTAAAGATTTCGAAGCAAGATGTTTTTGCAAAAGAAGCTTTGCCAGCGGCATTGATTACGTTTCTTTCGTATGTTGCTTATGGTTCTATATTGACATTAATTCCAGATTGGACCGAACATTTAGGTTTTCAAAATAAAGGGGTTTTCTTTATGGTATTTACAATATCATCTATGATGGTTCGTTTCTTTGCAGGTAAGATATCTGACCAAAAAGGGCGTGTGTTGGTGATAAAATTAGGCTTAGTTTTATTGATTATTGCATTGGTACTTTTGGCTTCTATTGATGCAAAAATAGGGTTGATTTTAGGGGGGTTGATGTATGGCATTTCAACCGGAATTCTTTCACCTGCACTAAATGCTTGGACAATAGATTTTAGTAAACCTGATGAACGTGGAAAGGCGATGGCAACAATGTATATTGCGATGGAAGCGGGGATAGGACTTGGAGCATTGTGTGCGGGTTGGTATTTTCAGGATTATTTGGATCGCATTCCGATGGTGATTTATGTTTCGGCATTTATCTGTCTTTTGGGAACCATTTACATGCTGAGATTTAAGAATAAGCCTCAAACAATTTAATTGAAAGAAATGAAAGCAGAATTATATCAATTTATAGCACAACAAATCGAAGATAAAATAACGTATTTGAATGGTTTGATTGACGATTTACGTGCTTCAAACAACGATACTAAAAGTAGTATGGGTGATAAGTATGAAACGTCGCGCGAAATGATGCAACAGGAAATTACTCGAATTCAAAATCAATTGAATGAAGTTTTAATTCAGCAAGACGTGTTTTCTAAAATAAAAATTGTGGAGAACAAAACCATTGGTTTAGGTAGTTATGTTGAAACTACGATGGGAAATTTCTGTATGGCGTGTAGTTTTGGGGAAATTATTTTCGAGAATAAAAAGATATTTGTCCTATCAACTCAAACTCCTTTGGCTAGAATCTTGGTTGGGATATCGGAACAAGATTCGTTCGAAATGAATGGAAAAGTTTTTGTAATTAGTAAAATTAATTAAGATAAAAAAGGACGTAGTTGCGGTACGTCCTTTCTAATTGAAAAGTATGTATTAGAATTGTGCGGCTTCCGTACTTTCGGCCATAGCTGTAGTAGATGAAATGCCTTGTTGCACTGTGTTTTGTACGTAATCGAAATATTGTGTTCCTACAAAAGATTGGTGTTTTACAGCTGCAAAACCTTCTTCTTGTAACGCAAATTCTTTTTCTTGTAATGCCGAATATCCCGCCATTCCTTTGGCTTTGTATGCACGTGATAACTCGAACATAGAGGTATTCATCGCATGGAAACCTGCTAAAGTGATGAATTGGAATTTGTATCCCATTTCAGCTAAATCTTCGCGAAATGTTTCCATTTGAGCTTCTGTTAAATGTTTTGCCCAATTAAATGAAGGCGAACAATTATAAGCTAACATCTGATTTGGATATTTTTCTCGAATCGCTTGTGCAAATTCTCTTGCCATTCCAAGATCTGGATTAGATGTTTCCATCCAAATTAAATCAGCATAAGGCGCATAGCTTAAACCTCGATTAATTCCTTGTTCCAAACCATTTCTCACATTGTAAAAACCTTCAGAAGTTCTACTTCCTTGTATAATAAAAGGTTGATCTCTTTCATCAATATCCGAAGTAATCAAATTCGCAGCTTCTGCATCAGTTCTTGCAACCAATAGAGTAGGAACGCCGCAAACATCTGCTGCTAAACGAGCTGCAACCAATTTGTTAATTGCTTCTTGTGTTGGAACTAAAACTTTTCCTCCAAGATGACCACATTTTTTGGCTGATGACAATTGATCTTCGAAATGAACGCCAGCAGCACCAGCTTCTATCATTTGTTTCATCAATTCATAAGCATTCAAGTTTCCTCCAAATCCAGCTTCTGCATCGGCAACAATTGGTACCATATAATCAATGTTTCCCTGTTCGGTAACAGATTGTATTTCATCGCGACGACGCAACGCATTGTTAATACGTTTTATCACCATTGGAACCGAGTTGGCTGGATACAATGATTGATCTGGGTACATTTCTGCCGAAAGATTTGCATCTGCAGCAACTTGCCATCCCGAAAGATAAATTGCATCCAAACCAGCTTGCACTTCTTGTATGGCTTGATTACCATTCAAAGCGCCTAAACCCGCCATAAATGGCTTCGAATTTAAACCTTCCCAAAGTTTCTTAGCACCTAATCTTGCTAAAGTGTAATCGATGTCCAAAGAACCTCTTAATCGAATAACATCTTCTGCTGAATAAGGACGAACAATGTCTGTCCAGCGTGGATTAGTTTCCCAATCCTGCCGAATCTTTTGAATTCTTTCTTGATTGCTCATAATTGTGTTTTTTGTGTTTTGTTTATGAATGTGTGTTGTGTGTGTATTTCTTTTTGTGTGTGTCTGGTTATAAGGGCTTAATCAATATACTTATAGGCTTCTAATGTTAAAAATTCGGTAAACTTGTGCGATAAAACTAATTCGTCAAAGATTGAAATAGCTTCTTCAAATCTTCCGTTCAAATAGTTTTCCTCACCAACTAATTTTTTTATTTTTTGAACCTCTTCGGCTCTTAATTTTTTGTATTTGTCACTGTTAAATTCGCATCCGTTTTCTAACGTAATCGACTGGCTTAACCATTGCCAAACCTGCGTACGAGAGATTTCTGCTGTTGCTGCGTCTTCCATTAAGTTATATAAAGCTGCGGCTCCTTTTCCAGATAACCAACTTTCGATGTATAAAATTCCGACATTAATATTGTCTCTAATTCCTTGTTCTGTAACTGTTCCTTTTGGCAATTCTAACAAAGCCTCGGCAGTTGTTACAACATCTTCTCGCTTATTGGAAATTTGATTAGCTTGTGGCATATATTCGTCAAAAATATCTTTTGCGACTTTTACCAAAGCAGGATGCGCAACCCACGTTCCATCGTGTCCATTTTTTACTTCGCGAAGTTTATCATTCTTCACTTTTTCAAAGGCAATTTCATTGACTTTTTCATCATTCTTAATCGGAATTTGAGCAGCCATTCCACCAATTGCATGTATGTTTCGTTTATGACAACGTTGGATAACTGCTTGCGAATATGCAGCCATAAAAGGCGAAGTCATCGTAACTTGTGAACGATCTGGAACAATAAAATTTGGGTGTTTCTTAAATTTTTTGATATAAGAAAATATATAATCCCAACGACCGCAGTTAAGGCCTGCGATGTGGTCTTTTAATTCGTAAATAATTTCATCTAACTGAAAAGAAGCTGTTATAGTTTCGATCAAAACTGTAGCTTTAATCGTAGCTTGTGGAATGTTTAAATAATTTTGTGCGAAAACAAAAACATCGTTCCACCAGCGTGCTTCTAGGTGATGTTCTAATTTAGGAAGATAGAAATAAGGCCCACTTTGCTTGGAAAGTAACGTGTGTGCATTATGGAAAAAATATAAACCAAAGTCAAATAGTGAGCCTGATATTTCTTGTTTATCTATTATGATATTCTTTTCATTCAAATGTAAACCTCTCGGTCTTACAAGCAAGACAGCAGTCTTTTCGTTTAATTGATACTTTTTTCCATTATTTTCGAATGAAATAGTACCATCTACTGCATCTCTTAAATTTTGTTGTCCTTGAAGATTGTTATCCCATGTGGGAGAATTACTATCTTCAAAATCGGCCATAAATGTATTAGCGCCTGAATTTAACGCGTTAATTACCATTTTACGGTCAACAGGACCAGTTATCTCAACGCGTCTGTCTTGTAAATCAGCTGGAATAGGAGCTGCTGTCCAATCGCCATTTCTGATTTCTTTTGTTTCTGACAAAAAAGTTGGAAAATTACCCAAATCAAAAAAGATTTGTCTTTCTTGTCGATTCGCCAAAAGTTCTAAACGTCTTTCGTTGAAATTTTTGTGTAAAGCTGTTAAAAAATTAACCACTTCGGTTGTCAAAATATCTGGATAACTATCCAGCTTATTCTGCGATAATTTTAATTCACTTGTAATAGTATCCATTTTTTGTGTTTTTGTTGTAATTTTGGTTTTGGTTATTCGAGCGGAATTTTACTTCCAGCGAACGTTCGCTAAATTATAAAAATTCGTTTACATTTACCAAATATTTTTGAAAAAATTATGCAAGAAGAATACATTAAATTAATTTTTGGGTTAAAACTAAAACAAGTAAGAATGGCTAAAGATTTGTCATTGTTTAAGTTATCTAAGTTAACTGGACTTTCGAAATCGTATTTGAATGAGATCGAAAAAGGTAAAAAATATCCAAAAACTGATAAAATTGTTGCTCTTGCCGAAGCGTTGGAAATTCCTTATGATGAGATAGTTTCTTTAAAATTGGATAAGAATTTAGCGCCAGTCGCTGAGATTCTACAATCAAATTTATTGCAAGAAATTCCTTTGGAACTCTTCGGAATTGAAGAAAGAGATTTAATTGAGATCATTTCTAACGCACCAATGAAGGTAAATGCGTTCATTTCTACGTTGATTGAAATAGGTAATAATTACAATCTTACACGCGAAAGTTTTTTCTTGGCTTCGTTGAGGTCTTTTCAGGAAGCAAATGATAATTATTTCCCTGAAATTGAAAAATCTGCAAAGAGTTTTTTACAAGAATATTTGATTGAATCAGAAGATTTTGTAAAAAATGAAACGATGGAAGAAATTCTGAAAGAAGAATATAATTATACCATTCTTTATGAAGATTTCACTTCGTTAGGAGGGAAGGATTTAGCGAAATTACGTTCTATTTTTATCAAAGAGAAAAAGCTGTTGTATATCAATATTAATTCTGACAATGATCAAAAACGATTTATTTTAGCGAAAGAATTAGGCTATAATTATCTTGATTTGAAGGAACGTTTGTATACATTTTCGTGGGCAAGTTTTGATAATTTTGATCAATTGTTAAACAATTTTTATGCATCTTATTTTGCTGGAGCTTTGTTGTTACCAGAAGAAAAACTGTTGAAGGATATGCAGAATTTGTTTGCTATAGAGCATCATGATTTGTCTAAATTTCAAGAAATTCTTGGAAAATATACCGAATCACCTGAAACGGTTTATCAACGAATGACAAATTTGTTACCCAAACATTTTAATATTCGTGATTTGTTTTTCTTGCGTTTGTCAGCAAAAGTTGGTTCAAATTCATATAAATTAACGAAAGAACTTCACCTTAATCAACAACAATCGCCACAAGCAAATGAAACGGATGAGCATTATTGTCGTCGTTGGGTTTCGTTAAATGTTTTGAAAGAATTGGAAAAACATCAAGATGATCATCATGAGATTTCTGCACAAATTTCGTTGTATCCGTTCAATAATAATCAAAAATATTATGTGATTTCTTCAGCAACGAAAGATCCATTTAATCCAAATTATTTACGAAGCGTAACGATAGGTGTGTTGTACAAATCAGCTCAACGTAAAGTTAAATTTATGAATGCCCCATCAATTCCTGTAAAAGAAGTTGCGGTTACGTGTGAAAATTGTGGTATGAAAGACTGTGCAGAACGTGTTGCTGAACCAATTCGTTTTGAAAAAGATATCCGAAATAAACGATTAAATGTTACGATTAATGATTTTATAAAAGAGCAGAGTAAGTAATATTATCTACCGTAAAATATAAAGGAAAACTTAAATTAAGTTTTCCTTTTTTTATGTTTAATCTAAATATTCTAATCTATTTTCAACTAATATTACATGATGTTGAAGCGAAAATGTGTTTCCTCTTTCTATGGTTGTGCAATCAAAATTACGGTATTGTAATTCGTTGAATAATGTTTTGACATAACATCTTCTTGCAGAATTCCAAGAACTGTTTCCTACATTTTGATTAAAGCGTTCGATTAATTCGTTGTCAGTTAATTCACGAAATAATACGACAAATTCATTTTTTAGATTTTCCATTGTTTTAATTTTTTAATGATAAAAACAACAGGATAGAGTGGAGAATAACCTTTTATTTTGGCGTTTGCCCTCATTCTATACCACCGTAGCGCGGTTTTGGCTCGGTTGGTGTTCTGATTTTTCAGAAACTCCTGATGATTGATAGAGTAAATATAGGCATAAATTTTAAAAACAAAAAAAGGAACTCAAAAAAGTTCCTTTTCAATATTTTTATTCGGATAATTCTAACCAACGGAATTCTTTTTCCTCTAATTCATCTACAATTTTTTGTAGTTCATCTCCAATAGTTGCGATTTTGTCATAACCTAAATTTGGGTCGGAAAGTAAATTTGTTAATTCTTCTTTTTTGGCTTCAAGAATTGGTAAAGATTTATTAATTTCTTCTAATTCTCGTTGTTCTTTAAACGATAATTTTCTTGGTTTGGCTTCTTTTATTTTTTCTTTTGATTCTACTTTTTCTTGAATTGAAATTTCTTTTTCAGCTTTTTTATCTTCTGACTCAGGTTTATTTTTATTTTCTATATGATATTCGGTATACGTTCCCATATAACGAGAAACTTTTCCTTCGCCTTCGAAAATCATTAATTCATCAACCACTTTATCCATAAAATATCTATCGTGGGAAACAACTAATAAACAACCTTGATATTCTTCTAAGAAACTTTCAAGAACCGTCAAAGTTGGTAAATCTAAATCGTTTGTTGGCTCATCGAGAATCAAAAAGTTAGGATTTTTATACAAAATTGCTAATAATTGCAGACGTTTTTTCTCTCCACCACTCAACTTTGAGATAAAAGTATGTTGTTGTTCTGGCGTAAACAAAAACATTTCTAAGAATTGCTCTGCACGCATTTCTTTTCCATTTGCAAGCGGGAAAAAATCGGCAATATCTTTCACAAATTCTATGACGCGCTCATCTTCTTTGAAATCAATTCCATCTTGTTTGAAATGTCCAATATTTAAGGTTTCTCCACGTTCAATTGTTCCAGAATCCATAGTTTCGATTCCTTCTAACATTTTTAGGAAAGTCGTTTTACCAACTCCATTTTTTCCAACTAAACCAATTTTTCCACCACGAGCGAAAATATATGAGAAATCATCTAAAATTTTCTTTTGACCAAATGCTTTCGAAACATGTTCCATTTCGATGATTTTTTGACCCAAACGCGTCATTACCATCTCTAATTTTACTTGTTGATCGACAATTTTATGTTTAGCTACTTTTTCGGTATCATAAAACGCGTCAATACGAGATTTAGACTTTGTTGTACGCGCTTGTGGTTGACGACGCATCCACTCAATCTCTTTACGATAAAGGTTTTTCGCTTTGTCAATTGTTGCATTTTGATTTTCGATACGCAATGCTTTGTTCGTAATATAAGTTTCGTAATTTCCCGAATGTACATACAATGTTTTGTCCTCCATTTCGAGAATTTTGGTACAAATTGCATCTAAGAAATAACGATCGTGCGTAACCAAAATCAATGTTTTGTTTTCTTTGTTCAAGAAATATTCAAGCCATTCCACCATTTCTATATCCAGATGGTTGGTAGGCTCATCTAAAATTAAAAGAACATATCCAGTTTCGAAACTTAAATCAATCAAAAACTTCGCTAAAGAAATACGTTTACGCTGACCACCAGAAAGTTTTCCAATTTTTTGATCCAAGAAATCAATCTTCAATTTTGATAAAATTTCTTTGATTGTTGGCTCAACTTTCCATGCATCTAAAACATCCATTTTTCCCATTAAATCAATTAAATCAGGATTTGTTGGGTCATTTTCGATCATGTTTTCATATTGACGAACAACATCTAAAACTTCATTCGAATGATTGAAAATATATTCTTCACTTTTCAAGTTTTCGTCAAAGTCATCACTTTGATCCAACATCAAGATTTTAACACCTTTATTTGGACGAACTTCGCCAGAATCGGCAGTTTCTAATCCAGCTAAAATTTTAAGTAAAGTAGATTTTCCACTTCCATTTTTTGCTACGAATGCGATTTGGTCTCCTTCATTTACATGAAAATTTACATCTTCAAATAAAGTTCTGATTCCGTATGATTTGGTTAGATTTTCAACTGTAAGAAAATTCATGGTTTATTATCTGTTTTGTAAATTAAAAAAAGATGCTAAATCTTTTCTGTTTCGATTTGTTTCATCGATTGTTTAGCTTTTCTTATTTTAACGATTAGAATAGCCAAAGATAAGACAAAGCAAATACTTCCTATTACAATTAGATTATTTAAATGTGGTTGAATTAACGCAGGATCGCCTTTTTCGATGAAAAGTATTCGGAATATTTTCAAATAATGTGTTAATGGAATGCAATCTGCAATTGCTTGAATCCATTTTGGCATTTGACTTAAAGGCCATGTAAATCCACTTAAAATGAAACTTGGTGTTGCAACAACCATCAAAACTTCGGTTGCTTTTAGTTGGCTTGGAAGGAGAATGCTGACTAAAAATCCTAAAAAGCAAACGGCTAAAATGAATGCAAGAGAAGAAGTGAAAAATGGCCAAAATTCGGTTTCTAATTTCATATCATAAAACATCCCAAATCCATAATATAAAAGATAAATGAATATTGACATAAAAATATAAGGAAACGTTTTTACAAATAGTATTTTGAATGGATTTGATGCTTTAGAAACTAATTCTTTAAAAGTGCCTGTTTCAAATTCTTGAGCAAATGACAATGCTAAGCCTAATAATAAAACTTGTTGAAATACAGTTAATAAAACTCCAGGAAGCATGAAATACAAGTAGTTTCCACTTCGTATATTTTGTCTTATCATTGTTGATTTAAATGGCTCATAATTTTGAGCTGCTGCAAATTCAGGAACGCCTTTTTTCTGTAGTGATTGAATTGTTATACCAGCTTTCATTGTTCCTAATACTGTTGCTACTGCAATAGAAGCGGTATTTGATGTTAATGTATTAGAAGCATTAACAAAATATACAATTTCAGGATTTTTCTGTTGTAGTATGTCTGATTGAAAATTTCTAGGAATAACAAGAACAACATCTGCACCATTTTTTAATGCAATATCTTTGGTATTGAATGTGGAAGGTAATATTTCAGCTACCTTTAATGATTCATTATCATCAATCATTTGTATAACCTTTTGACTAGTTGTTGTATTGTCTTCATCAACAATAACAATTGGTAAATTAGTTACACTCCCTTTTTTATATACATTTCCTATTAATACACCATATAATATTGGCGCTCCAATGAATAGAACAGGGAGAACAGGATTTTTAAAAAAAAGTTTGAATTCTCGAATAATTAAATGAAATATATTTTTCATCTTTTTTCTATTTTGTAGTTAAATCTAACAATACATTAGCTTGAGTAAATAATTGAGCAGCTGCTTTTACATCAGTTGGCACAACTTTAATTTCATATAATGATTGTTGTTGATTAACATCAGGATAAGGTGTATTAATATTTGCATAAGAGCTTAAAGCTTTTATATATACAATTTTTCCTTTTAATTTAAGATTGTTTTTATAAGGGACAGTTATTGTAACTATTTGGTCTTTTTTTACTTTTCCAGCTAAGTTTTCTGGAATAGAAAAACGGAAAAAAGTTGTTTGATCTAATATTCCACTTGCAATTGCATATCCAGCAGATGCCAATTCACCAACTCTTAAGTTAATTGTTTCAATTGTCATATCTTGTTGAGCTTTGACATTTTTTTCATCATCAGCAACACCAACTTCTTTTAATGCTCCTAATGCTCTTTCTTTTTGCCCTAAAGCCATATGCTGTTGTTCTATACGAGCTCCATCTTCAGCTTCAGTTAATTCAGCAACTGCTGCTATATATTGATTTTTAGCTCCTTGATATTTAGTGTAAACTTCATCATAAGTTTGCTGAGGAACTAAACTATCTCTAAGCATATTTTTAAGACGTTTATTAGATTTTTCTGCAAAGTCTAATTGTTCTTTTAAGGCATTAACCTTAGCTCTCAATTGTTTGATTTGATTGTTTGTAGCGCCTTTTTTCGCCATTTCGTATTGAGCATCTGCAGAGTATACAGCTCCTTCAGCTTGACTTTTTTTAGCATCAACTTCAGGAAGTTCTAGAATAAATAGAGTTTGTCCTTCTTTTACTTGATCACCTTCATGTATTAAAGATTCTTTTATTCTTCCAGGTATTTTAGTGACAACAGAAATTTGATCTCTTTCTACTTTTCCTTGAAAAATAGATTGTTCTGTAGTAGTATCTGAAGATTTACAATTTGATAATAATAAAATTCCAGTAATTGTATATATATAAGGTAAAATAGTTTTCATGTTAGTTTAAAATTTTATTCAATAATTCGCCTGATGTATGTAATATCTCGTATGTTTTTGATCGTTGATCTAAAATTTGTGAGTAATAACCTAAATTAGCTTTGTAATAATCATTCTCAGCAGATAATCTTTCTGTTACATCAATTAATCCTTGTTCAAATCTTTTAGATGCAATATCAAGATTGTTTGTTGCAACAGTATTTTGCTGTTCATTTACTTTAAGTTTTTCATTAGAAGTTTCATAATCAATTTTATTTTTCTTTAGAAGAAGGTTTAACTTTTCTTTAGTGTCTTCAAGTTTATTTTCATTGATTTTTATATCAGATTTTACTTGATAAAGTTTATTTTTATGTTGTCCTCCATCAAATATTTCCCATTTTGCTCCAACACCTACAAGAATATTTGGAAAAAAAGTTAATTGATTAACTTTTAAGTTTACATCCTTATTGTTTTCGCCAGCGTTTCTTAGATTCATTCTTTGTCCAAAAATAGAGGAGTAATTACTATTTGCAAATGCAAAAACTTGAGGTAGATGAGCTCCTTTTTCCTTTTTGTATAGAAACTCATAAGCTTTTATAGAATGTTCTAGAGCTTTTATTTCTTGTTTATTTTCTAGTGAATATTCATTAGAAAATAAATCAATTGGAGATAAGTTATAATGGA
Organism: Empedobacter falsenii; assembly: GCF_019308355.1. GTDB lineage: Bacteria > Bacteroidota > Bacteroidia > Flavobacteriales > Weeksellaceae > Empedobacter > Empedobacter falsenii_B. The sequence continues at coordinate 15,519 of NZ_JAAGKM010000015.1, forward strand.
TGATTTCTAAATTATCTGTAGGAAGATGAGTTAAAGTAGTTAATTTATCATACAATAATTTTTTTGTTCCGTTTAACTCTATTTGTTTAGTTTCTAATTCTAATAAAGCAAGTTTTATTTTTTCTCTATCATAAGGTATTGCTAATCCATTTTGTATTGCTTTTTGAACTTTTAAATGTTCTTTATTTAACCTTTTAGAAGAACTATTTATTAATTCTTGTATTTTATCTAACAACATGATTTGATCAAAAGTTTGTATAACATCTTTAGCTATACTTTCTTTTTCTGATTCAGCTAAATAATCAAAAGCTACATTTTTTTCTTCGATTGCTTTTATAGCATTTGGTATTTGTAAACCAGAAAATATAACTTGTTTAGCATTTACACCAATAGATCCAATAAACATAGAAGTGTTAAAGTTTTGATTTTCTTCAAAAAGTATAATTCCTAAGTGATCTAATGATTTTGTAGGTATATCTATTGTTCCATTTGAATAGAAAAAACTTCCAAGTGCTAAGGCAGAGACATCAGGTTTTAATTTTCCTTTTATTTCTTCCATTTGGAATTTATTTTTTTCTATTTCTAAAAACTTATTTTTAATGCCATAATTTGTTTCAATAGCATTAATAATAGGAGCTTTAAGTTGTGGATTTATAATATCTTGGGAATAACCAATTTGACTTAAAGTTATACTTGAAAAAAAACTCCAAAATAAATTTTTTAACATATAATTATTTTTTTTAAATCTTTTATAACAAAAACTAGACCAATTAAAAGAAATTTAATATTTTTTATCAATAAGATTTATTGTTTCATTTAAAGATTCTTTTATCATTTTTTGTAAATAATCAGTTGTAATTTTATTAATATCTTTATCAAAATATTTCGTTCCTCCAGCAGTTTCACTATACTTTAAAGTTTTATTTTTAAGATCTAAAATATTAATATAGACATATGTTTTTGCGATGTATTTCTGTTTGTTGGCAGGATCATAATCAAGACCCGATTTTACATTAATCAAAACTAAATCATCTTGATTAATCGCTTTTTTTAAATCATTAAATTTAACTTGATTTACATTTTCCTTTGTGATTAATTCATTCGGGACTAACTTTTTATCAAATTTATCAATCATTTGATAAGTATATTTGTTATCGTTTAATATTTTTTCAGATTTATCACGAATTATTTTTACAATATCAAATTTAGAATTTATTTGTTTAAGCTGATTTTCAATTGATTTTGAATCAATGCTTTGATCTAAATTTTGAGAATTATAATCGAAAAAACCAAGGGAATCTACATTAATCAGAACACCAACTTTATTTACAGGAACATCTAAAGCACTTTCGTAAGTTACCGTATTAAGTGCTAATTCTTTTGGAGCTTCTTTTTTTTGCTCGCAAGATTGGGTAGAAAACAATACCCAAACAATAAAATAAACTAATTTTTTCATACACTATCCTATTACCTCTTTAAAGGTAGTGATTTATAATGTTTTATAATAAAATTATTGCTAATAATTTTCTTCTTCTTCATCGTCTAAAGTTTTGGCAATTTTTTCAATGTTTAAGCTTTTTGCCATCGCATCAAAAATCTCTTTATAAGTGCCGTTCATTTTGTAGACATCTTCATGAATCCCGTGTTCTACAACTTCGCCTTGTTTCATCACGTACGTATAATCGGCATCGATAATTTGAGAAATACTATGCGAAATAATGATAACTGTTCGATCTTTTTTGATGGCATCCAAACTATTTTTAATCTGTTCCGTGGCAATTGCATCCAAACTTGCAGTAGGTTCGTCCAAGAAAATAATTGGGGGATTTTTTAGAAACATACGTGCTATGGCGATGCGTTGTTGTTGACCACCAGATAACAATAAGGCTTTGGATTGATAACCTTCTGGCAAGTCCATAATTTGTTCATGAATATAAGCACGTTTTGCGGCATCTTCTATTTCTTCGAAAGTTGCGTTTACATTTCCGTATCGTATATTTTCTTCAATAGTTCCATTAAAAATGTGATTTTTTTGTAAAACCAAACCAATATTGTCTCGTAAAAATTGTGTGTCATATTCTTCTAAATCAATTCCGTCCAATAGAATTTTTCCAACATCAGGTTGATAAAATTTATCTAATAAATTAATGACAGTACTTTTTCCAGCACCAGACAAACCAACTAAAGCAGTAATTTTATTGGGTTGAATTGTCATGTTGATATTTTTCAAGGCTTTGTAACCATTTGGATAAGAAAAGTCAACATTTTGAATTTCGAATTTTCCTTTTAGATTTGTTGGAATATAATTTCCAGATGATTCTTTTTCGTTGTCTGCTTTCAAAATACCAAAGAAACTTTCCGAATAAATCATAGCATCATTCATTTCATCATAAATACGATGCAGTTGGCGAATTGGAGCCGAAACGTTGTTAAACAACAAAATATGAAACATAATTGCACCAATTGTCATTTGTCCATCAAGAACCAAATACGAAGTTAAAATAATGATAATCACTACGCCAAACTGCTCGATAAAAGATTTTAAACCATCAAAAAAGAAGCTTGTTTTGCGTGTTTGCATTTGATTATTCGTCAATTCTTTTTGCAAATCAAGTTGTTTTTTACCTTCTATATCTTCTCGGTTAAATGATTTAATTACTGTAATTGAATCAATTATGCTGATAATTCCTTGTGATTTTTGTTCACGATAACCTCTTAAGTTTCGTCGCCAACCACTCAGCTTTTTCGCTTGTTGTTGCGTGATGATGAAATATATCGGAACGATACAAAGTCCAACCAATCCAACATAAAAATTAGCATTGAACATCAAAATTAAAGCAACAATTGAATTGGCAAAAAGTGGAAGAATATCGATGAAAAAGTTTTGAACTAAACGCGTCAGACTTTCAATTCCTCTGTCAATACGGGTTTGAAGTTTTCCTGCTTGATTATCTTGATTTGTATAAAATGCCATTCGATACGTCAAAATCTTTTCGATAATGGTTTGTGCTAAATCTTGCGAAACAAAAATTCGAAGTTTTTCACCATAATATTTTTGACCAAATGTGATAAAAGCATTCAAGATTTCTTTTGTCATCAAAACAATTGAAATAAACGAAATGATTTTCAGACCTTCTTTTAATCCTTTTCCAGCTTCAACCAAACCATTTATAGAATCTACGGTATATTGTAAAATAAGGGCATTTACTTGTGAAGTAAAAGATCCAACTAAGGTTAGGAGCAAAGTTGCGACAACCAAAGAACGATAAGGTTTTACAAATGGACGTAGATTTTTAAACAGCTGGATGATTGTCATTTTTTATTCTTTTAACGGTTGTTCTTTCACAAAAACGTGACCAACTTTTGTAAAATCGTAAGCAATCTCGTATAAATACTCTAACAAATCTTCAATCAGTTCAGAATCATTTTGCAAAGCCTCTGTTTCAATTTCCGTATAAACAACAGTTTTTTCTCTAAACTCTATTGTTTTTGGTAAATTTTCTGTTTCATATTCACCGTAAAGCCGAATGTTTTGTAACAATAATTGCAAAATTTTCTTCATCAATCGAATATGTTCTGAAGTTAAAATAACGGAATTGTTTTTCTTTAAAATTTTAACTAAACCAACTGAATATGAGACAAATGATTGATTGAAAATGGTGAATTTATTCAGTACGTTAGCATTTTCTTGTTTTCCTTTCGGTTCAGAAATTACACGCTGAAAAACTGAATTAATATTTGCCATTGCAATAAAAACATCTTTTCTAGCTAATTTATAATCTGTTGTAGAAACTTCGTTGTCGGCTAATTTTTTAAAAACCAAATAGATAAACTCATAATTTGCAATCAATGCTTTTTGAATATATTCGTTCATATTATTTTTTTCCCAAGTTGGTAAAATCAAATAACTCGAAATAAACGCCATAAATCCTCCAACAAGTGTATCAATAAAACGTTCTTGAATAATATACAATGAATCTTTTTGCGAATAAAAACTAAACGAAATAAGAATATACGCGGTTAAGTAAAATGTACCAATTGCATATTTGTGACGAATAAAAGTGTAGGCCATTAACATGAAAATAAGCATTAAAGCAAATCGGATACTGTGTTGAGGAATTATCAATAATATTAAAACTCCAACTAATCCACCGCCAATTGTTCCTTTCAAACGCTGAAAGTTTCGTTTTTTTGTTACACTAAAACCAGGTTTTAAAATTACTAAAACTGTCATCAAAATCCAGTAACTATGGTAAGTCATCGGAATAATAAATGTGACGCCATAAGCTAATAACATTACAATTGATGCACGAATTGCATGTCTAAAAATTGAAGATTTTAGATTCAGATGATCTTTTAATTTTCGTAAAGAATAATCAACTGTAGGTTCAAAATGTTCGGCATGATCCAGTGGATTTTTCTTTTTTTCAGTGAATGAATCATCATAGAAAAATTTATGGATAAACTCTATTTTATAAACAATTTGCTTTAGATTGATATAAATTTTAGATAAAACGATTGGTTTTTGTCCTTCTGCATATAATTCTTTGATGGCATCATCAATCTTTTTCAACTCAACTTCAAAGTCAAAAGTAGGTTGTTTAGGACGTTTGTTCGAGTTAATATGATAAGCAATCATTTTAAGCTCATGCGCTAATTTATTCATTAAATTATAGATTTTGCGCATTGCTTTTGTATCACCGTAAACTTCTCGAATTTTTACATAATCGTATTGATTTGCTGTTACATTCTCAAATATATCCACCAAATCAGAGAAAATAAACACAATCGAACGCCCAATTGGTGTCTGGTCTTTTACCAATTTTTTGTTCGAAAAAACTAATTCACGAACTAAACTTTGTTTTTCGTTAATTACAACATGTTCATCGATTAATTTTTTGATAATATCATCGTAATTTGAATCTTTATCAAACATAGAAGCCTTGATTCGAATGTATTCAGAAATATGAATCATTGTGTCAGCTAAGTTTTGCTGCGCCATACGATAAGGACGAAAGGTACTAATAGCTAGGCTAAAAATAGTGTACCAAGCTGCTCCAGCAGTCACAAAAAGTGCAATATGAAGAGGACTTAACTCATGTCGTAAATCATTCATATTCATTACCATTGACATCATAATGACCATTCCAAGCGCACTTGTACGTTGTCCCCAAACGGTTAACATGTTAGAAAAGAATACGATAAGTGTTAAACAAATACCTAGAAATATTGGGTAACTGTTAATCGTTTTGGTGAAATATGAAACAAGGAAAATCAAGAGCACGGAAAGCCACATCAGGTTTCGGCGTTCTTTAAATGGACCAGGTGTATCCGTCATGTGTGCTAAAACTGCACCAAGACTTATCGTTACACCGGCATATAAATCGCCAAACAAGCTGGCTACGATAGGCGGAATGATAATCGCTAAGGAAGTTTTTAAGCCATCTGAAAGCGCTTCTCCGTAGATAAAGTTTTCAATTTTATTGATGATTTTCAAGTGTAATTTTTTAAGGTTGAAAATTGTTGTATAAAATTAACACAACTTTTTTCGAAACCCAACTAAACTCGTGAAGTTTTTAGAATATGAAACCCATCAATGCTTTGAGTAAAAATTAAAGTTGTTGTACCGCCATCAATAATTTTGAATTTTTTCTTGATAACGTCTATTGGCTGATTGTAATTTTTGACTAATAAATTCGCTTTTGTTTTTAGAATTTCTTTTTTTTGATTTTTAATTTCTTCTTCAATCAAGTAAATTTTTCCAGGAAAATTCTCTAAAAGTTCATTCGAAGTATACAAATGAGTATTCTGATGAAGTTTATGAAGATTGAATTTTTCGCTCAATAATTTGAAAGCACCAGTTTTTAGAATCGCAACATTTGGTTCGTAAATATAACGTTGAATTCCTCCAAAACTTGCATTCGCACTATATTCTTCTTCAAAATGAAAAGAAAATTCGGGTTGATTATTTTCTAAATTAACAGCTTTTATCAAAGGATTTTTTGTCGAAGAATTTTTATCTAAAATGATTAGAAAATCTTTCACTTCATTTTTTAATGCAACAATGTGTATTTCAGAAATTGAATCAATTTGTTGTAGGGTAGAAGTGATGTCTAATAAAGGCGAAAGCTTGATGATAATTTTCTCCGTTTTTTCGTAAAAAGTTGGAATCCATTCTAAAATATTTGGCTCTAAATCTTCTAAAATAAATTTTCTTCCGCTCGAATTTCTTCTTGCTGGATCGAGATAAATAACATCAAATTTTAATGTAGGATTTTCTTCAAAAAAAGACTGAAAAGTTCCTGTATAGGTTTCTAAATTTGGCGCTAAAATTTTAGCATTATGTTGTACAATCTCACTCAATTCAGGATTTTGTTCGATGTGATATACTTTGTCAAAATTCTTTGCAAAAGCCATGGTATCAATTCCAAAACCTGCGGTTAAATCAATCAAATTTTTTCCTTTAACTAAAGTTGATTTATAATTTGCTGTGGCTTCTGAACTTGCTTGTTCCAAATTAATTGAAGGCGGAAAATAAATATTTTCTGTCGAATAAAGTGTTGGAAATTTATGTTTTGAAACTTGAATTCCTTTCAATTGTTGTGCAATTTCAGCAGAAGAAATTTCTTCAAACAACGATTTTTTCAAACCTATAGATTTGATGTCTTCATGTTCGATTATTTTCAGATAATCTTGAAATTCTTTTGTTAAAATAGTTGGATTCAAAATGTTATTTTTTGACGTAAAATATTATTTTATTAAACACAAAACTTCAGTATCCATCACAGCTACTGAAGTTTCGATTATATTATTAAGTTCTTTTAATGAAATTGGCATCCAATTCATGTAAAAACTATTTTTTTTCCTCTTTTTCTGCCAAACGAGTTGGAACAATCGGAACAAAAAGTGCTTGTTTTACCACTTTTTCTTTTGGCGATTTCTCAATCACATCTGCAGGGTTTCTAAATTTGTTTACACCAATTAATTTAATGGTTTGCTCATCGAAATCTTTTTGCTCTTTTTTCGCGCTTGTGTAAATAAAATCTTGAATAGTTTCATTTTGTAAAGCATTCACAAATCCACCTACATTTTGTATTGTTTTAAACAATTCTAACGCATTTTCAGCCATTTGATTTGTCAAACTTTCAATGTAGAAAGAACCAGCAGCAGGATCAGTAAATTGATTCAAATAAGATTCTTTTTGTAACAATAATTGTTGTTTTGCGGCTAATTCTAATCCAAAATCAGACTCTTTATTAACTTCATCATATGATCCAACAAAAATAGCGTCACTTGATCCGAAGATAGCCGAAGAAGCTTCTATTGTAGAGCGAATAACGTTGTTGTAAATATCTAATTTAGATTTATTGCGATCGGATGTTGAAGTGAAAATAAATGCTTCACTTTCTTTATTATATTGCTCCAAAATCATTTTCCATAAAAAGCGAAATGCTCTTAATTTCGCAACTTCGAAGAAATAATTACTTCCAACAGCAAATTTAAAATAAATTTTGTCCGCAATATCAGCTCCAAAATTTTCTAAATATTCTACTGCATGTGCAAGTGTAATCGCAATTTGTTGAACATGATTTGCTCCAGCATTTTGATAAACATCTCCTTGAATTGAAATTACTTTTTCGAAATTTTTCAATGCCAAAGCTTCTTTCACCAATTCTTTTGATGCTTTTTCTGAATCATTTTGCCAAAGTCCATTCTGTGCCAAATATCCATAAATATCTAAATCTAAATATTTCAGATTTGGAAGATTTTCAAGCGATTTTAAATCAGAAGTTCCATTATATTTAATAAATAAATCTAGATAATTAGGAAGTTCTAACGATGAATCAATTTGATTTTGATTAATCAAATATCCATACAAAAAGCTGTAATCTTGGTTTTTATTTCCAGTATATTTCGAAATAATTTTCCAATCTTTTGAGGATTTTGGTAATGGTTGTACAGCCGAATAATCGACATCATCCTTTGTATATAATGGTTTTACATTTATTTGATCGTTCGTTCCCCAAACCAAAGTTTCATTATATTCTAAACCTTTTAGCTCGACTTGAACTTTATTTTTCCATTCTTTTTCAGAAATAGAATCAAAATTTTCAAATAACTTACTCATTTTCTTTATTTTGCGGCTTCGTAACTTTTTCTTGCTGAATGATAAAAATATCTTCATCATCTTTTTTCAAGAAATGCTTTTCTCTTGCAATCCTTTCAATTTCAGCAGGATTACTATTTAGTTGATTTAATTTTTCAGACTCAGTATCCAAGTGTTCTTGGTAATATTGTTGATCAACTTCTAATAATTTGATTTGTTTATCCAACTCGCGATGTACGAAAAAAGAATTTTGGTCGAAAAAAATCATCCAAACAGCAAACGCAACCGTTAGAACAAAGTAAGGATTCCAAACAAATTTGAATACACGTGTATCCTTAATTTTTCTTTTCGGTACTTCTGGTGTAAGTTCTTTGTCAAAGATTTCTTCCGATTTTTCTTTCATTATACAGTAGTTTTCGAGTTGAGTTTTTCTTTAATTACAGTTGATAAAACTTTGATTGCGACAGAATTTTTCTTTTTCATATTCGGAATAATAATGTCTGCATAGTTTTTAGATGGTTCTATAAATTGCTGATGCATAGGTTTTAACGTTTTTTGATAACGTGTTAAAACTTCGTCTAAATCGCGCCCACGTTCTTGTATATCACGGCGTACGCGACGAATTAAACGTTCGTCAGAATCTGCATGCACAAAGATTTTAACATCAAATAAATCTCTTAATTCTGGATCTGTTAAAACTAAAATTCCTTCAACAATAATAACACTTTGTGGGTGAGTAAGAATTGTTTCGTCTTTTCTGCTGTGAGTAATAAATGAATAAACTGGTTGCTCTATAGAAATACCACTTTTTAATAATGAAACATGTTCTTTTAATAATTCAAAATCAATTGATCTTGGGTGATCAAAATTTATTTTTGAGCGTTCTTCAAAAGATAAATCCAAATGATCTTTATAATAATTATCTTGCGAAATAACAATTACACTTTCGGCGTTTAGGTCTCTCAAAATATTATTAACAACAGTAGTTTTTCCTGAACCTGTTCCACCTGCAATTCCAATTACTAGCATCTTTTTTTTATTATGATTTTTAATTTTTTTATTAGTATTCATTGCAAGACTAAACATTAAAATTTCATTAAAGATAAAATTTTCCTTTCAGAATTTAAAATAAAATATGAATGAATCTTGACTTGGTATATGATTTTTATTTGTAGAGTTGATGGTTGTTGTGTTTAATAAAAATAAAGTGTCAACAATCTGCATTGCGATTGATTCTTTGTTTAATCGATTATTTAGAGACTTCTTAAACATTTTTAATTTTTTGACACAAAAAAAGTACTTCACAGTACTCATGTATTATTAATCGAGTGCAAAGGAAAGAAAAAAATCCCTAATTATAATTTTTTTATTTAGTATATTTATATAATCAAAACCATTACAAAGACAAAAAAAATGAACGAATTATTATCATTAAACACCCTATTCGCCCTCTTCTTGGGAATAGGACTGGCAGCCGCATCAGGTTTTAGAGTTTTTTTACCACTATTTGTGCTCAGCTTAGCTGTAAAGTTAGGAGGAGATTATATTAATGTAGACCAGAGCTGGATGTGGATTGGAAATACATCAACACTAGCTACGCTATCTGTCGCAATGCTAGTTGAGGTAGGAGCTTATTATATTCCTATTATCGATAATACATTAGATATGATTGCTGTGCCTTTAGCAACAATAGCTGGAACATTAGCTGTAGGGATTACTTTGCCAGAGATGAATGAAGTAGCTACTTGGGTATTGGCTATAATTGCAGGAGGAGGTACTGCTGCTGCAATAAGCGGAACAACTGCCGCTGCTAGAGCAGTCTCAACAACCACAACTGCAGGAGCAGGAAACTTTTTAGTAAATACGGGAGAAACATTTGGTTCAATAGTGTTAACGATTGCAGCATTTGTATTTGCTCCTTTAGCTTTTTTACTTGTTATATTTGTTTTATATGTTTGCTACAAAGCTTTTAAAAGTGTAAAACGAAGACAGACGAATTTACAATTAGAATCTTAAGAATAGAAACAAAAAGCGTTACAAAATGTAACGCTTTTTTTATTGAAAGGAAATGAATGAAAATAAAAAGAAACCTTAAACTGTTGTAAGTTCAATTCCAAGATTATCAATTGCATTTCGAGATTTTTCAGTAATATTTGTATCAGTAATGATATGATCTACTTCATTTAAATCGCAAATTTTTCCAAATCCTTTTTTTCCAAATTTACTACTGTCAGTTAAAATAATTGTTTTTTGAGCTGCTTTTATCATGCTATTGTTTAAGTTGGCTTCTAGTAAGTTAGATGTTGAGCAGCCATGATTAGCATCTACACCATCTACCCCAAGAAATAACTTTGTAAATGAAAGATTCTTCAGAATTTCTTCCGCATATGGTCCAACAACTGAAGTAGAGTTTGGTCGAACAACACCACCTAACTGAATAACTTCTACATTAGCTTTTCCACTTAATGCTAAAGCGACATTCATAGCAGAAGTAACAACAGTAAGTTTCCCAGAAGTAACATTAATAGCATTGGCAAAATGAAGAACAGTTGTACCAGAAGCAATTAAAATAGCATCATTAGGTTCAATTAATGTTGCTGCAAACTTTCCAATTTCTTTTTTCTGATCTGCATTAATTAGACTCTTTTCTGTTACATTAATGTCTTGTGTATACGGATTTGATTTGTAAATCAAACCATGAGTTCTGTAAATTAAATTTTTGTTTTCTAGTGTTTTAAGATCTTTTCTGATAGTAACAATAGAGACGTTAAGCATCTTTGTTAGATCAGAAACTTTTAGCATATCGTTTTTTTCTAATTCATCTAAAATATAATTATGTCTTTGCGCCATTGTTTCGATCTGTATCATGATAATCAATTTTTAATGTATTTCAAATTTAAGAAACTTTTTATTTTTAATTAATTATTTTTTGTTACTTTTGATTACGAAATAGATAATTATGGAAAGAAATATATTATTAAATCAGATAAAATCATCTAATGATTGGGATGTTGTTGTGATTGGAGGAGGAGCAACGGGTCTTGGTTGTGTTATGGATGCAGCGACTAGAGGATATAAAACTCTTTTAGTAGAGCAAGCAGATTTTGCAAAAGGAACATCGAGTAAAGCGACAAAACTATTGCACGGAGGTGTACGATACATGGCGCAAGGAGATTTAGGTTTGGTGAAAGAAGCTTGTCATGAAAGAGGTTTATTATTAAAGAATGCTCCTCATCTTACAAGAAATACGTCTTTTGTAATTCCTAATTATACTTATTTCGATAATATATTATATACAGTAGGTCTTAAATTTTATGATTTCTTAGCAGGTAAATTAAGTTTAGGAAAATCTAAATATGTTAATTCAAAAAATACATTGGAGATGTTGCCAACTGTTAAACCTGCAGGTTTAAAAGGAGGTGTTGTTTACCAAGATGGGCAATTTGATGATGCTAGATTGGCATTAAATGTTGCACAAACAGCTGTAGAAAACGGGGCTTGTGTTTTAAATTACACTAAAGTTGTTGGATTACTAAAAGATACAAATGGTAAAGTGTCTGGTGTGAAAATAAAAACATTAGAGTCTGATGAGATAATTGAAATTAATGCAAAAGTTGTAATTAATGCAACTGGAGTTTATGCAGATAATGTTTTACAATTAGATAAGCCAGGAGCTCCACATATGGTAAAGCCAAGTCAAGGTGTTCATATCACAATTGATAAAAGTTTCTTGCCAGGAGAGAATGCTTTAATGATTCCTAAAACAAGTGATGGACGTGTATTATTTGCTGTTCCTTGGCACGATAAATTAATTTTAGGAACGACAGATACATTAAGAGATCATGCAGAATTAGAACCAAGAGCGTTAGATGAAGAAATTGATTTTATTCTAACGACAGCTCAAAAATATTTAACAAAGAAACTAACAAAAGATGATGTGTTGGCGATATTTGCTGGATTAAGACCATTGGCTGCTCCTCAAGGTGATGGAAAAAATACAAAAGAAATTTCTCGTAGTCATAAAATTATTGTTTCTGATAGTGATTTGATTACGATTATTGGAGGGAAATGGACAACATTTAGAAGAATGGCTCAAGATACAATTGATAAAGTAATTCAGTTGAACAAACTTCCTAATAAACCATGTAAAACAGAAGAGCTTCATATTCATGGTTATGATACTACAATTAATCATAATGAAGATTTATATTTCTATGGTTCTGACAGAGCTGAAATATTAAAGCTTGAGGCTGAAAATCCTGAATTTGCTGAAAAATTATTACCTCAATACGATTATACCTATGCATGTGTAGCTTTTGCGGTTCGTAAAGAAATGGCACTAAAATTAGAAGATGTTTTAGCAAGACGTTTACGATTACTTTTATTGGATGCTCATGGAGCAGTATCTGTTGCGGAAGAAGTAGCAACAGTAATGGCAAAAGAATTAGGAAAAGATAAATCTTGGATTGATAATGAAGTTGCTGATTTTAAAGAATTAGCCAAGGTTTATCAATTTTAATATAAAACCTCTCTACTGAAACCTCTTAAAATTATTATTCTCATTTAAAACCACAAAATGGAAACACAAGAAAAATTTATTCTTGCGCTAGATCAAGGTACTACAAGTTCTAGAGCAATCATTTACAATCACGATGGAGAAATTGTAGCAGTATCTCAAAAAGATTTTCAGCAAATATTTCCCCAGCCAGGTTGGGTAGAACATGATCCAAATGAAATTTGGTATACACAATCTTCAGTAGCTGCTGAATCTGTAGCTAAATCAGATTTAAATGGAACTAATATCGCAGCTATTGGGATTACAAATCAAAGGGAAACAACTATAGTATGGGATAGGGAAACAGGAGATCCTATTTATAATGCAATTGTTTGGCAAGATAGAAGAACATCAAAATACTGTGACTCATTAAAAGAAAAAGGGTATAAAGATATTATACAAGAAAAGACAGGTCTTGTTATTGATTCATATTTTTGTGCTACAAAGATTAAATGGGTTTTAGATAATGTTGATGGAGCAAGAGAAAAAGCAGAACAAGGGAAATTATGTTTTGGAACTGTAGATAGTTGGCTTGTATGGAAATTTACTAGAGGAAAAATGCATATTACGGATGTTTCTAATGCTTCAAGAACACTTCTTTATAACATTAATACAATGGAGTGGGATGATGAATTGTTAAATTTATTTGATATTCCCAAATCTATGCTACCTGAAGTAAAGAGTAGTAGTGAAATTTATGGAACAACATCAACAACGTTATTTTCAACTAAAATTCCAATTTCTGGTATTGCTGGAGATCAACAAGCTGCATTATTTGGACAAATGTGTGTGGAGGAAGGAATGGCTAAAAATACATACGGAACAGGTTGTTTTTTATTAATGAATATTGGTGAAAAACCAGTTTTTTCAAAAAATAATTTATTAACGACAGTTGCTTGGCAAATAGACGGTAAAACAACTTATGCATTAGAAGGTTCTGTTTTTGTAGGAGGAGCTGTTATTCAGTGGTTGAGAGATGGTCTTAAAATAATTTCATCTGCACCAGAAAGTGAAAGATTATCTGCATCTGTGGAAGATAATGGTGGTGTTTATTTTGTACCAGCTCTTACAGGTCTTGGTGCTCCTTACTGGGATCAATATGCGAGAGGTGCAATTTTTGGAATTACTCGTGGTACGACACAGGCTCATATTGCCAAAGCAGCTATCCAAGGAATTGCATTTCAGGTTGATGATTTAATTAAGAGTATGAAATCTGATGTTGAAGGGGAAATAAAAGAATTAAGAGTAGATGGCGGAGCTTGTGCGAATAATGTATTAATGCAATTTCAAGCTGATTTGATTGAAAATGAAGTTATTCGTCCTAAAGTTTTGGAAACTACATCTCTTGGTGCTGCATATTTAGCAGGTTTAGCTGTTGGATATTGGAAAAATATTGATGAGATAAAAGTTCAATGGAAGCAGGATAGAGTTTTTAAACCAGAGATGAATTCAGATAAAAGAGCTGACTTATTGAAATTCTGGAATAAGGCTGTAAAAAGAACTCAAAATTGGATTGAAGATTAAATCAATTGAATTATGAATGAATTTTCAGCTGAATTAATAGGAACTGCTGTCCTAATACTTTTAGGTGGTGGTGTTTGTTCAAACGTTGCTTTGAAAAAGACAATTGGTCATGGTTCTGGTTGGATTGTTATTACAACAGGTTGGGCTTTGGCTGTTTTTGCAGGAGTTGTAATTGCAGGTCCTGTGAGTGGTGCTCATTTAAATCCTGCAGTTTCTGTAGGTTTAGCATTAGCAAATAAATTTGAATGGTCTAAAGTACCATTATTTATTCTTGCTCAGTTATTAGGAGCGATGATAGGAGCATTTTTAAATTGGGCAATGTATAAAGATCATTTTGATGCTTCTTCAGATGATCCAAGTTCTCAATTAGGTGTTTTTTCTACAGGGGCAGCAATTCCAAATAATTTTAGAAATGTCCTTTCTGAAATTTTGGGAACATTTGTATTGGTTTTTTGTGTATTTTATTTTTCTGATGCTAAAGGTACTTCGGGTACAGAAGAAGTGAAATTAGGATTAGGATCAGTTGGTGCTTTACCAGTAGCTTTCGTTGTTTGGTCTATTGGATTATCTTTAGGAGGAACAACTGGTTATGCAATTAATCCTGCTCGTGATTTTGGGCCGAGGATTATGCATTCTCTTTTACCAATGAAAGGTAAAGGTTCAAGTAATTGGGGATATGCATGGATTCCAATTTTAGGACCAATTTTAGGAGCTGTTTTTGCAGCGTTATTATTTAACTTTTTGTCTAGTTAATATAATTATTCATTTCAAAACCACACAACATGAATAAAATAACTTCACTAAAAAATATATTACTAACTTTTGTTTTTTTAACTCCAGTTAGTATTTTTTCTCAGTCATATGATGTTGCAGATCTTAAAATAAATGAGGATGAAAAAAGCAAGGTGTCTTTAAATGAAGAATTTCAGCAAGAATTATCTCCATTTTATTTACATGGTCAATTAAAAACAATGCATTTATGGAGAGGTTTAGCTGTTACAAATTCTACCGTTTTTGCTATAGATGCAGGAGTTGGTACGGCAGATGGTAAATTAAAAGCAGGAGTTTGGGGAGGATACGGAACAACTGGAGAATATAGAGAATTTGATTATTATGTAACTTATTCTCCAGTGAAAAATTTAACTTTTGCTCTTTGGGATATTTATAATTATTCCACTAATGCTACATGGAATAATAAAGATTTTTTTGAATATAATGGAGATAAAACAGGTCACTTTTTAGATCTTTCTGTGTCATATACAATTTCTGATAAAATTCCATTAAATTTATATTGGTCTACTGTGATTCATGGTAGAGATAGAGGAATTGAAAATGAGAAAAATCTTTATTCTTCTTATGTACAAGCCTCTTATCCTGTGGTGAAAAGTAAATTAGTTAATTTAGATTTGTATGCTGCTGGAGCATTTGCTTTATCACCTGAAAAAGAAGATAAAGGAAAAAACTTTTATGGACCTAAATCAGGTTTAGCAAACGTAGGTTTTATTATTGGTAAAACACTTAATTTTGGTAGATATCAATTACCTATAACTGCTACAGCTTCTTGGAGTCCAATTAATGACTCTGGCAATATTCAACTTGCGTTTAATATTTTTTAATATTTTTTATTTAATTATAAAAGGGACTATTTATTAGTCCCTTTTTTTATTTATTTTCCTGAAAAAAAAGAAAGTTAAATAACTATAATACATAATTGTATAAATTTGAAATACAAATAATTAAAACTTTATGAAAAAACAATTATTAATTATGATTGCTAGTCTAATTGTGGACATAGCAATTGCACAGGTTGGTATTAATACTTCAACACCTCAGAAAACATTTCATGTAAATGGTAGTTTACAAGTTACTAATGAATTGAATGTTGGTGGTAATGCTACAAGTCAAGGTAGTGCAGGTACTTACATCAAATGGTGTTTCAAATTCACCTGAATGGAAAACAATTGCTGTAGCAACTAATTTAACTGGTGATATTAAGTATAGCCTTATTACTAGTGACCATAATGGTTGGGTTAAATTGGACGGACGTTCAGTAAGTAGTTTAATGTCTACTCAGCAAGCACAAGCTAGTGTTTTAGGTTTTTCTACTAATTTACCTGATGCAACAAATGCTTATTTAGTACAGAATAATACAACGCTTGGAGGATTGTCAAATTCTAATACTAAAACTCTTACTAGAGGTCAGCTTCCAAATGTTACTTTATCTGCATCAGCTTCTACAAATGTTGCAGGGTCACATAATCATAATTATACAGATAGGGGAAATACATCTTATGAGATGACAAGAAATGGTAATTTAACAAATATTGCAGATGATACTTCAGGTACTTATCAAACATCAAATGCAGGAGATCATAGTCATACAGTTTCTGCTACAACAGAATCTATTAACGGGGGAGTAACACAACAGTCTTTAGATGTTAGACCTTTAAGTATGAGTGTTAATACTTATTTATATTTAGGTCTCTAGTTTTTTAAGAGATTTATTTATTGTAAATTCATTCGTAAATTCAAATTATGATTGATATAGACACAAAAATAAAATTATATAATGGTCTTCATTTACCAATTTTAGGATTGGGTGTTTATAAAACGAATGAAGGTGATGAGGTTATAACTGCTATTCATTCAGCTTTAGATGAAGGTTATCGTCTTATAGATACAGCATCTTATTACAATAATGAAATAGGAGTTGGTAAAGCAATTAATTCTTACAAAATCAATCGTTCAGAATTATTTATTACTACAAAAGTTTGGATAGATGATATGGGATATGATAAAACAATTAATGCTTTTCATCAATCACTTAAAAACCTGAATTTAGATTATATTGATTTGTATTTAATTCATTGGCCAGTCGCTGATAAATTAATTGAATCTTGGAAAGCTTTAGAATTTTTATATGAAGAAGGTTTAGTAAAATCTATTGGAGTTTCTAACTGTTTGCAACATCATTTAGAAATAATTCAGAAGAATTGCGTTTATAAACCGATGGTTGTTCAGAATGAATTTCATCCAAGGTTGATTCAACAAGAATTGGTTAATTATTGTAAAGATCATCAAATTGCTTACCAAGCTTGGGCTCCATTGATGAGAGGGAGATTGTTAGAAAATGAAATACTAAAAAGTTTAGCTAAAAAATATAATAAGTCTGTTGCTCAAATTATTTTAAGATGGGATCTACAAAAAGGGATAGCTACAATTCCAAAAAGTGTAAATCCAGAACGAATAAAAGAAAATTCTTTATTGTTTGACTTTGAACTTTCTTTGGATGATATTCATAAAATTGATTCATTGAATTCAAACGAAAGAACAGGTGCTGATCCAAATAATTTTTTAGATTACTTTGCAAATAAGAAATAATTGATGAAACAAATAACTTATTCAATTGTTTCTAGAGGAGAAATATTAATTAATTATTCTAATCAGACCGTTAATGTTTTTATACGAGTTTCAGGAGAATTAGTCTTTCATCCACCAGTATTTTATGCTGATTTATTAATTTTTAAAAAACGTTCTGTATTATCAGAAAATATAAATCAAGAGATTATTGATTTTATTATGCAAGATAGTATAAGTAAAGGAACAAAAATTATTTTTGATTGACTTTGCGTTAGGAGGTGAAGCGGTATCCTTTTCTAATTGGATGTATTTTTATTTCAGTTAAATTATCAATTAGAAAAGATATTGAGGAAAACCCGCTCGAACGCCTAAATAAATATAAAACCTCATAATAGTATATTATGAGGTTTTTTTTTGATGTATTTATTTTGTTTTTGGTCGAATTAAACCTTCTTGAGCAACACTACAAATTAGCTCACCTGATCTGTTAAATAGTTCTCCTTTTGTAAACCCTCTTGTATCCATTGTACTTGGGCAATCTACGCTCACTAAAATCCAATCTTGTAAATTTGGAGTTCTGTGAAACCAAATGGAGTGATCTAAACTTGCCATTTGAGTGTTACCAAAATGAGCCTTAGAAGCATGAGGTTTTAACGCTGTAGATAATAAATTATAATCAGAGCTGTAAGCGATTAACTGATGAACAACTTGCAAGGGTAAGTTTTCTGGCGCATCATTAAAATTCATCCAAACATTGCTATAACTTTCATAATCTTTTTTTTCTGCAAGGTTTAATGTTTCGACAGGTTTAAAATCTATTGGTCTATCGGCCATTATAAATTGCTTAGTAGCTTTTGGTAAAAAATCTCCGAACATTTCTGCAATTTGTCTCCAGCTGATTAATTCTTCTGGTTGTTTTACATCTGGAATTTCTTCTTGATGCTCGTAACCTTCTTGCTTTAATTGAAAAGAACATGCCATTACAAAAATAGCTTCGTTATTTTGTTTTGCTGTTACTACTCTTGTACTGAAACTTCCTCCATCTCTTAAAATAGCAACTTCATAATAGATTGGTTCGTCTAATTGACCAGCTAAAATGAAATATGAATGTAATGAATGACAAAATCTGTCTGTGTCTACTGTTTGGTATGCAGCATTTAATGCTTGTGCTACAACTTGTCCTCCAAAAACATGAGGACTTCCCATAAAAGAACTTTTTCCTTCGAATAGATTATTTTCTAACTTTTTTAGAGAAATTAATTCGATGAGTTCTTGTGTTGTTTTCATTTTATGTTAGATTAAAATTTTAATTTGTTTAAGCGTTGGACATTCTTTTCTAAGGCAGTTTTATATTCATTTTTCATTCTAGTTATTAATTCCTTTACTGTAGGAACATCATGTATACCAGAAACGCCATGACCGGCAGACCAAATATCTTTCCAAGCTTTTTGGTCATCATGATCTGTTAGTTTAGAAAAATCCTCTTCTTTTTTATCTTCGATATTAATGTCGGAATGTTTGATACTTTGTTTTAAGAAATTAGCATTAACACCAGAAACACCGTCAGTGTAAATAATATCCTCAAATGAGGAATTTACTATCATATCTTTGTATTTATTATCTGCAGCTGCTTCTTTTGTAGCTATAAAACGAGTTCCTATGTATGCAAAATCTGCTCCCATTGTTTCTGCAGCTAATATATCATTTCCATTATTCAATGAACCAGCAAGAATTAAGCAGCCGTTATAAAATGTTCTAATATCATCGATTAAAGCAAATGGATTAGCAGTTCCTGCATGTCCGCCTGCGCCACCAGCTACAGCAATAATTCCATCCACACCAGCTTCTACAGCTTTTTCAGCATGACGTTTTTTTATAACATCATGAAAGACTATTCCTCCATAGCTGTGTACAGTGTCTACTAATTCTTTTACTGCTCCTAAAGATGTTATGATTAATGGAACTTTATACTTTACACATAAAGCTAAATCAGTTTCAATTCTTGGATTGGTTCTATTTACAATTAAATTTACTCCAAAAGGTGCTGCTTTTTTTCCAGTTTCTTTTTCGAATTGTTCTAACTGAGTTGTGATGTCAATTAGCATTTGTTCAAAATCTTCTGGTTTTCTACCATTTAATGAAGGAAATGTTCCACAAACACCATTTTTACAAGATTCTATAACTAATTCTGTTCGAGAAACAAGAAACATAGGTGAAGTGATTAAAGGTAAATCTAAACTATTTTTAAATTCTTGTAGGGTCATACTAAAATTTTTTTGATGTGGTATAGGATGCAATATAGTTATAAATTGAGTTATGATTTTCAGAAAAGATTAATTTATTTGCATAAAAAAATCCTGAAATGTTTAATATTTTCAGGATTTTTTATTTGATAAAAGCAGTGTTCGATTAATTTAAATTTAGGATTATTATTTCCTTCACGTTATTTAATTTCAATGCTGAAATTGATTTTGAAAACATTAATAATTTTTCAATCGTTGATTGTTTTGGTTCAAATTTTTCTGAGTAAAATTCAATCATAAAAACTTATTTACTTTAAAAACGTTAAATAGATAAGTTTATTTTTTAATCGATTGTTAAAATAATGTTATTATTTTCGATAACTTTTCTTAAGTTGATAATTGCATAGCGCATTCTTCCTAATGCTGTATTAATACTAACATTTGTTTCTTCCGCAATTTCTTTGAAACTTAATTCTTTGAAGATTCTCAGTTCTAAGACTTCTCTTTGATCACTTGGTAATAAAGTAACAAGGTATCTTAAATCATTTTCAATTTGCTTTTTAATGATTTTGGTTTCGGAACATTCGTCAGAATTTCCAATAAAATCGAAAATATTATATTCGTCATCATATTTACCTATAGTTTCTCTAACAGCAGGCATTTTCTTAATATTTCGAAAATAATCAATAGTTAAATTATGCGCAATACGCATTAGCCAAGGTAAAAATTTTCCTTCTTCATTATATCCGCCACTTTTTAGTGTAAGAATAACTTTTATGAAAGTATCTTGGAAAATATC
The DNA here is from genome assembly GCF_019308355.1 of Empedobacter falsenii. GTDB lineage: Bacteria > Bacteroidota > Bacteroidia > Flavobacteriales > Weeksellaceae > Empedobacter > Empedobacter falsenii_B. The sequence goes on from NZ_JAAGKM010000015.1 coordinate 36,107, forward strand.
TTCAGTGATATCTTTGTCTAAAACTTTTGAGAAAATGAAACTATAGATTCTACTTTTATACTTCTCAATTAAAATTTCTAAAGCATATTCATTACCATCAACATAGTCTTTGATTAGCAATGAGTCTTCTTCGTAATTCATAAGGTAGATAATTTGGTTTAGTAAGTAGATTTTTTATCTATAGGCTTCTTGTTTTTTTTATAAGTGATTCAAATATAATCAAAGTTTGAATCAAAACAAGTGAATTAACATAAAAAGTCTTAAAAAAAAATAAAATTTTCTTAAAATTTTAGAAGTCTAAACCAAAAAAGGCCATTCACTTATTGAGAACAGCCTTTTTGTTAATTATTAATTAAGAATTAAATCTTTGCGATGTGTTGAACTAAATCAACTACTTTGTTTGAGTAACCAATTTCGTTATCATACCAAGCAACTAATTTAACGAAAGTAGGGTTTAGCATGATACCAGCTTCTGCATCGAAAATAGATGTTCTTGTATCACCTACGAAATCTTGAGAAACAACAGCATCTTCTGTGTATCCTATAATTCCTTTCAAATCTCCTTCAGCAGCTTCGCGCATTACTTTTTTGATTTCGTCGTAGTTTGTTTCTTTTGCTAATTTAACTGTTAAATCAACTACAGAGACATCAACAGTTGGTACACGGAAAGACATTCCTGTTAATTTTCCGTTCAATTCTGGAATTACTTTTCCAACTGCTTTCGCAGCTCCAGTAGATGAAGGAATGATGTTTACCATTGCACTACGTCCACCTCTCCAATCTTTCATTGATGGTCCGTCAACTGTTTTTTGAGTTGCAGTAGTTGCGTGAACTGTAGTCATTAAAGCTTCTACAATTCCGAAATTTTCGTGAATTACTTTCGCTAATGGAGCTAAACAGTTTGTTGTACAAGAAGCGTTAGAAACGATTGTATCTTCTGCTGTTACAGATTCGTGGTTAACCCCCATTACAAACATAGGAGTATCATCTTTAGAAGGACCTGTTAAAACAACTTTTTTCGCTCCAGCTTCGATGTGTTTTCCTGCAGTTTCTTTTGTTAAGAATAAACCTGTTGCTTCAATTACGATATCAGCTCCAACTTCGTCCCATTTCAAGTTTGCTGGATCTCTTTCTGCTGTAACGCGAATTGTTTGTCCATTAACAATTAAGTTTCCGTTTTCTACTTTAACTTCTCCGTTAAATTTTCCGTGAACTGAATCATACTTTAGCATATAAGCTAAATAATCAACGTCTACTAAATCGTTAATACCTACGATTTCAATATCGTTTCTCTCAATAGCAACCCCGAAAACAAGGCTACCAATTCTTCCGAATCCGTTGATTCCAATTTTAATTTTTGACATAGTATATATAATTTCCCTTTATATTAAATGTTTAAATCGCTAAAATATTAGCTACTTTGATTAACTCTTCATCAATCTCATTGTGTTTTTTGATGGCTTCATCTATCGCTGTAAATACAACTTTATTAGAGCGAATACCAGCCATAAGATTTGTTTTACCTTCCAGTAAACCTTCAACAGCAGCAATTCCTAAACGACTTGCTAAAACACGATCGTGACAAGATGGAGAACCACCACGCTGTATGTGTCCTAAAACTGTGACACGAATATCATATTCTGGATGACTATTTTGAACTTGTTTTGCTAATTCAAAAACTCCACCTAATTTTTCACCTTCTGCAACTACAACGATGCTTGATTTTTTTCCAGATTTTTCTGAACGTTCTAAAGAAGAACATAATTCTTCGACGCTATCACGTTGTTCTGGAATCAAAATATCTTGTGCACCTGAAGCAATTCCACTATTTAAAGCAATAAAACCTGCATCGCGTCCCATTACTTCCACAAAAAATACACGATCATGTGATGTAGCAGTATCTCTTAATTTATCAATTGCATCAATTACAGTATTCAAAGCTGTATCGTATCCAATTGTAAAATCTGTACCGAAAATATCATTGTCAATTGTTCCTGGAATTCCAATAAATGGAACACCAAACTCTTGATGAAATATATTTGCTCCTGTAAAAGAACCATCTCCACCAATTACAACTAAAGCATCAATGTTATTTTGTTTTAGATGATTATATGCTTTTTGACGACCTTCTGTAGTTTTGAATTCTAAAGAACGAGCAGTTTTAAGAATTGTACCACCTTGATTGATAATATTTTTCACTGAACGAGGTCCAAGTTCAATCATATCATTGTTAATCAAACCTTCATAACCTTGACGGATTCCTACTGATTTGATATCGTAGTACTTACATGCTCTTACAACGGCACGTAAGGCCGCATTCATTCCAGGCGCATCACCTCCAGAGGTTAATACACCAATTCTTTTTATATTGTTTCCCACGTTTTTTCCTTTATTAAATCAAATATAATAAAAAATCAGAATATTATTATAATTGGTAGTATGAAAGATAAATTAATCTTCGTCGACAGGTTTTAACGTTCCGTCTGCAAAATCTCGTTGAAGAATAACCGCAATATACAAATCTTCTCGTGTTCGCTTCGGATCATAAGCTTGTTTCAGATCAATATTAAACGCGCCACTTGCTGCTTGATAAAGAAAAGCATTCAATCCGCCACGTAATTCTTTTATAATATCGTATGTTGTTTTATCTGTTTCTTTATAGATTAATTTAGTAAGAATTTGTCCACGAGAACTTGACATATTTTTTAATTGATTCTCAAATTGATCAGCCAAATCCTTTTGACGAGATTTAATAAAACGTTTTTTATCTCGTCTTTTATCCATTGTTTGAATCGTATCCGATACATAATTATATTCTCTAACAGCAGTTCTTACATACGGCCAAACATCGCGAACGCGTTTTCTTAGCCATAAATAATATTTTTTTTCTAAATCAGTTTTTAAATGAACCGAATAGCTATTCATTTCATTAAGATGTATTGTGTCTAAAGGATTAAATGCAAATTCATCTAAATTAATTGAATCATTTTTAATTTCTTGTGCAGGATTTTTTCCACCTAAATCTAACCCAAAAATTTGAGCATTAACATTAGATAATCCAACAAAAGTAAGTAGTAAAGTTATATGATAGATATAAAATTTCATATCAGAATTAGTTCAAAAATTGTTCCTAAAATTAGTACATTTGTTAGATAAATAAACTAAAATGAGTACAAATAATTTGTTTGATCAACAATCTTTGGATTTTTTGACAAAATATTTAAATACAGCTTCACCTACAGGTTTTGAAAGTGAAGGACAAAAAGTTTGGATGGATTATATCAAACCATATGTAGATGAAGTAAAAACAGATAATTACGGTTCTGCTTATGGTGTAATAAATCCTGAAGCGAAGTATAAAGTTGTGATTGAAGCCCATGCTGATGAGATTTCTTGGTTTGTGAATTATATTTCTGATGATGGATTGATTTATGTGATTCGTAACGGAGGATCAGATCATATGATAGCACCTTCTAAAGTGGTTAATATTCATACCAAAAAAGGAATTGTAAAAGGAGTTTTTGGTTGGCCAGCAATTCATTTGCGTCAAGCAGGAAAAGATGAAGCGCCAACTCCAGATAAAATTTGGATTGATACAGGTTGTACATCAAAAGAAGAAGTTCTTGAACTTGGAATTCACGTTGGTTGTGTGATTACTTATCCTGATGAATTTTTTACATTGAACGATCGTTATTTTGTTTGTCGTGCGATAGACAATAGAATGGGAGGGTTTATGATTGCTGAGGTTGCGCGTAAATTGGCAGAAAATAAAGATCAATTAGATTTTGGTTTATACGTTGTAAATGCGGTTCAGGAAGAAGTAGGGTTGCGTGGCGCGGAAATGATTACGCAAACAATCAAACCAAATGTTGCGATTATTACAGATGTTACACACGATACAACGACACCAATGATTACAAAATCGAAAGAAGGTGAGCAAAAATGTGGTGATGGCCCAGTTGTTTATTATGCGCCTGCTGTGCAAAACAATGTACGCGAATTAATTATTGATGCAGCTGAGAAAAACAATATTCCTTTTCAGCGTGCTGCAAGTTCTCGTGTAACAGGAACGGATACAGATGCTTTTGCATATAGTAATGGTGGTGTACCTTCGGCTTTAATTTCGTTGCCGTTGCGTTATATGCACACAACTGTAGAAATGGTTCATCAAGCTGATGTAAAAAATGTCATCGAGTTGATTTACGAATCAGTGAAAACAATTAAAAACGAACAAAGTTTTAAATATCATACTGTTTAAATTATAAAGTGATTAAAAAAGATAAAGGCTGTCATGAGACAGCCTTTGTTGCTATTTTGTGTTTCGATCTACTTCAAAAATTCCAAAAACATTGCTATTTGTATCTAAAAAAATATCTTTGTCAAGAGATTTCAGGAATAGCAAATTTAGGCATGCTATTATTCTTCCGTTTTCAAGTATTTTTTGAGCAGTTTCATCAAAATTTTCTATAATTGAATTTAAATTTAGCTAAAATTTATTCAGAAAATCATTATTCAATCAAATATTAGAATAAATCTTTAGAGAATGATTATTTTTATACTTTAAAAGAAATAAGATGAAAATTGAATTAAATAGAGTAAATCAGGCTTCTCACTATGAAGCGACTGCGTCAAGTTCTTCGGTAAAAGTAAATATTGATGGACCAGAATCCATTGGAGGAGAAGGAAAAGGAGTTCGCCCAATGGAGTTGGTTTTGATTGCTTTGGGAAGTTGTAGTGTTTTTGATTTGAATGAAATTTTGAAAAAACAACGTCAAGAAATTGAAGATATTAAAGTTGAGGTTGAAGGTCAGCGTCGAGATGAAATTCCAAATATTTTTACAAATATTCACATCAAATTTTTCTTAAAAGGAAATGTTGATTTAGATAAAGCAAATAAGGCTGCTGAATTAGCGGTTAAGAAGTATTGTAGTGTACATGATATGCTTGCAAATGGAGGAATTGATATCACCTACGAGATAAATGTGAATTAAATTGATAACAAAAAAAAGGTCTTTCGTTCGAAAGACCTTTTTTCAATACATACATTTTCAATTAAGCTTCAACAGCAGTTAAAGCATCTTGAAAGATATTAACTTGCGCTAATACTTTATTTTTTAATTCTTCATTTACAATTTCACTATTTCGGAAATTATCGTTGAAAGATGGGAAAGTCGTGCTTGCTACAATTTCTCCACTTGCAAACATTCCAAAATATTTTGTCGCAACTTCCATTACATTTCCACCTCCGTAAGCACCTGGAGATGTACTTAATAACAATACTTTTTTATCTTTCAAATATGGCATTTCAATACGAGAAACCCAATCCAAAATGTTTTTTAACGCGACAGAAAAGTTTCCATTATGCTCTGCCAAAGAAATTACAACACCTTCTGCATCTTTGATTTTGTTGTAGAAATCTTGTGCTTCTTGTGGAAATCCATTTTCTAATTGACGGTCAATAGAGTAGATAGGCATCTCGAAATCATTGATGTCAACTAAATCGATTTCTGCATTTTCGATTTGATTTAAAGTATAATTTAATAATTCTTTATTGATTGATTTTTTGCTGTTACTACCAGCGAAAGCTAAAATTTTCATATTCTAATTGAGTTATTTTATTTTTGATGAAGCAAAGTTATTGCAAGCAACGATAAATTTTATTGACCTATGTTAGGAAAAGATAAAAACTTATATTTTTTTTCTAAACTCATTTATTTTAGCGAATAATTCAGCATCAAATTCTTCATTTATAATTTTTCCGTTCTGGAAATTGTCTTTAAACTTTGGTAATGAATAATTTTCGATTAATTCTCCACCTAATTTTACCAATAATTTAGATCCACTTTCTAGTGCATTTTTAGCGCCATAACTTCCTGGAGAAGTACTCATGACAAATATTTTCTTTCCTTCCAAAAATTTATGATTGATGCGAGAACACCAATCCATATAACTTTTGAAAACCGCGGTTACATTTGCATTGTGCTCCGCTAAAGAAATCAATAAAACATCTGTATCAATCAAAGTTTGATAAAAACGTTTTATTTCATCAGAAAAGCCTTCTCTTTTTTCAATATCGATGTCAAAAGTTGGAATATTATAATTGTTTAAATCTAAAATTTCAATTTCAAATTCATCTAAAAATGAAGTAGCATAAGTTACCAATTGTTTGTTGATAGAAGTAGAGCTGTTACTACCAGCAAAAGCTTTAATAATCATAGTTTTTATCTTAAGTTATTGTTTTTTTGTGTGTAATAATTGCGCATATTCCGTTGGTCGAATTCCCGAAACTTTCTGAAAAATATTACTGAAAGAAGACAACGAATTATACCCAACTAACATTGCAATTTCGTACATATTATATTTGTTTTCTGCAATCAATTCCAATGATTTTGTGATACGTAATGCACGTAGAAAACGGACATAATTCATTCCCATATTATCTTTGAATTTTCGGGATAATGTTCGCGTACTCAAACCAAATTGTTGCGCAACTTCATCTATTGTATAGTTTTTTTCGATATTTTTCATCAAAAATCGAGCAATATCAATCAATTTCTGATCTTTTGGAAATGGATGTTGAATGAACGCGGGTAACTTGTTCGATTCCATTTCGGGTAAAATAGATCGAATGGCTTTTACAAAATCATATTTTGCAGGATCTTTTTCTGAAATTGATCCACTCCAATTTTTGGTGTACAATATCATTTCCCTTAACAATTCATTCGTGTAATAAATATTTGTAATCGAATAAAAATCGTTTTCTTCTTTTTCGGTCTTGAAATAAAAATTATACAAATCGCCTGTTTTACTATTCGTTAAGATAGAATGTGGCGTATTTGCAGGAATCCACATAAAACATCGCGCAGGCAAATACCAATGTTTGTCGTTTACAAAAACGTGTACAATTCCGCCTTCTGCATATAATAATTGTGCTTTTTTGTGCTCATGTACGCGCGTTCCTATAGTATCTAAATGTGCATGTTGTATGTAAAAATGGACTTTAGATTTGTCAACTTCGTTAAAAAAAAACTGATCAAACAACATTGTTTTTATACTTTTATAAAGTGAAATATTTTGCTTTTGCAAATTACTTTATTTTGGCGTAAATGAGCAAATTATTTTCTTTTTTTATCAAGAGGGTAAACATGTTTTCAATGTAACTTTGCATCACTAAAAATCAATAACAGACTTATAAATAATACAAAATGATATTTAAATTCGTTAAATATCAGTTGCTTACATTGTTGTTAATGCTGAGTGGGTTGAGTTATGCTCAAAATGAAATAGACTATAACCAACTGAAATTAAGCAAAGCAATTGAAATTGGACTTCAAAATAATAAAAAATTACAAATTAGCGCTTTAAAAACTAATATTGCTGAATTAAAAGAGAAAGATCTTAAAAACGAAAAATTACCAGATGTAGACTTTCACACTGGTTTTAATGTTTTGAGTAATTTACGCCAATTCGAAGACGGTGTTCTAAAACCTTCTACAAAATATGCTGTTCCTCGTGTGAAATATGATTTTACACTTTCGGCTGAAATTCCAATTTATTTGGGAGGAAAATTAAAAAATGAAGAGAAAAAATCTGAAATAGAAACTAATATTTCGAAACTACAAGTTCGAAAAGATGAGCGAGAATTGAGAATGCAAGTTATCACAGCTTATTTACAAGCGTTGCATTTACAAGAGCAACAAAAGTTGATTTCGGATAAAATGAGAGAAGATTCGGTTGTGATAAAGCAAACAGAATCCTTGAAAAAAAATGGTTTGGTTACGTACAACGAAGTTTTGAGAACAGAATTGCAATTGTCAAATCATAAAATGTCTTTTACAGAATTGGCGAATGAAATTTCGATTATCGAACATCAAATCAAAACAATTTTGGCTTTACCAGAAAATCAAGAAATGCATATTGATACCAATGATTTGTTTACAAATGAAGAGCATTTGGGGTTAGTTGATGAAATGATTTTGGAAGCAATGGATCAAAGTGAAAGTTTGAAAATTGCGAAAGATGATTTGAATTTGAAAGAAATTGATAAGAAAATTACCAAAGCCAATACATTACCAAAAATAACTGCTGGTGCTGAATATGGATATAATTATCCAAACTTTATGTTTTTTCCTCCAGAAGAATATTTGTACAGATTCGGTTCTGTTGGGGTAAATGTTTCGATTCCGTTGAGTAATTTTTTCAAAAATAAACAAAAAATGCAAATCGCAGATCGTAACATTTCAATTGCAAAATTAGAAATAGAAGAGAAAGAAGAACAAATTCGACACGATGTTTTTGCAGCGAATAAACGATTAGAAGAATCGATCGATAAAATAAAAATTGCGGAAGAAGCAATTGGTCAAGCTAAAGAAAATTATCGAATTGTTCGAACAAAATATGTCAACAAATTGAGTTTGATTACAGAACTTATCGATGCAGATAACGCTTATTTAGAGGCTCAATCGAATTTGATTTCATTGCAGATCAACAAACAATTAAAATACTATCAATTACAATACGTTTTAGGAAACTTATAAAAATGGGAAAACAACAGACAAAAGGAGAAAAACGAATGAATAGAACGCTTTCGGCGATTGCTTGGATTTTTATTATCATAGGAATCACTGCAGTGGCTTGGTTTTATTTCTTTTCGAGTTCACATGTCAATACAAATGATGCGCAAGTGCGACAATATATTACACCAGTTTCGAGTAAAGTTTCTGGTTTTATCAAAAAAGTAAATTTCGAAGAAAATCAATTTGTGCACAAAGGTGATACGCTTGTTGTGATTGACAATAGAGAGTTTCAGAATCAGATTGATATTGCCGAAGCAAATTTAGAATCGACTTCGCAATCTGTTTTAACCTACGAAAAAGCGGTAGATACAAAATCAAGTGATGTTAATATTGTTAATGCAAATATAGAAGCTGCTAAAATAGAGGTTTGGAGAACGGAAAAAGATTATAATCGTTTCAAAAATTTAGTACAAGAAGATGCTGCAACTGTGCAACAATTTGAAGAAGTTGAAGCAAAATATAAACAAGCAAAAGCAAGTTTGAGTGCTTTGGAACAACAACGTAATGCAGTAAATGTTAGTGCGTCTGCTGAACAAACAAAAGTTGCGCCTGCAAAAACTCAAATTTTACAACGAAAAGCCCAATTGAATGATGCCAAACTTACTCTCTCATATACCTATGTTGTGGCGCCTTATGATGGTTGGGTTGGAACAAAAAATATTCAAGAAGGTCAGTTAATAAAAGAAGGACAAGCCTTAGTACAAGTGGTTTCGAAAGAGAAATGGATTGTTGCGAATTTTAAAGAAACGCAAATTGGAGAAATCGATTTGGATCAACCTGTTATTATAAAAGCTGATGCTTACAAAAACATTGAGTTTGAAGGAAAAATTGAATCACTTTCGCCAGCTTCTGGGTCTGAGTTTGCTTTGATAAAACCTGATAATGCAACAGGGAACTTCGTGAAAATTGAACAACGTTTTCCTGTAAAAATAATTCTGAAAGAGTCTAAAAATAACGAAAAATTACGTACCGGAATGAATGTAAATGTTTCCGCAGAAAAAGTAAATTAAATAAATGTCACAACAAAATTCAATATTCAATAAATGGGTTCCGCAAAAATTGGTTGTGCCAATTTTTATCCTTGCGCTATTTCCTCACTTGATGATTTTGACGATATTCAACATGAATAGTACGTTTACAGCATCATTTTTGGATTTGGAGGTCGATGATTTGCAGTTCCTTTTTTCGATGGCGTATGCCACTATTGTTTGTGGCTTATTTATTCACGTTCGATTTTTTCACTTTTTCAATATCAGAAGTTATTTGCTAACAATGACCATGCTCAACATTTTGGTATTGTTTGGAATGACATTGACGACAAATACAGAATTGATTTTGATTCTGCGTTTCATTCAAGGACCTTTATCGCTTTTCGAAGGTTGTATTTTGTTACCAATCATTATGTCGAATATTAAAAGTGAACATTCAAAATTGATTGCTTATTCGTTTTTGTACGGCGTAATGTTAACAGGAGATAAATTCACGACTTCTATTGTGAAGTTTGCGATTGAGAATTATAACCACAATATGATGGTGTATACGATTATGAGTTTTCATGTTGTTGCATTAATTATTTATGTATTTTTCTTTAATCACAACAGAATGTTTCCTAAAAAACCATTGTATCAATTAAATTTAGGAGGAATTTTTTTGATGATTATTTCCCTAATTTCTGGTGCATTTTTCTTGATTTACGGAAAAAAATATTATTGGTTCGAATCGCCAATTATTATCATAGCATTTGCATCAACACTCGTTTTTAGTGGTTTATTTTTATTGCATCAAAAAACAGCCAAACGACCTTTGTTCCATTTTGAGATTTTCAAATCAGAACGTGTCATTTTAGGAATATTAATGTTTTTTGTTTTCTATACTCTGCGTGCTGGGATGAGCAATATTTACCAAGTTATGTCGACAGTTTGGAAATGGCAATGGGAATATGTGTTGCAGATTCAATATTTTAATGTGGCAGGTTCTATCATTGGTGTTGTATTTTCATTTTTTATGGTTAAGAATAAAGTTGATTTCAGAAAAATATTTTTTCTTGGATTTGTACTTTTAGCCATGAGCATGTTGTGGTTTAGTTATTTGTTTTATCCAGACACAAAAGTCGAGGCAATAGCGCCAACATTGATGTTAGAAGGAATTGCGCAAGGTGTTATTTTTACGCCATTAGTGTTGTATATTACAGGTTCTGTACATCCTTCTATTACTGGTAGTGCGGCACAAGCAGGTACGGCGATTCGTTTTTGGACTACAACAATTGGTTTTTCGTTAATGCAAAATGCAATTTTATATTTGACGACTAAACATCAATTTTTGATGACCAAAAATTTAGATAAAACGAGTCCTATTTTCCAACAACAATGGAATAATTTGTTCAATAAAAATATTGCGAATCATCTTCCAAACGAAGCAGAAAGTATTACTGCTGCAGCTTTAAAAGCAAAATTGTACAACCAAGCTTTGTTGGTTAGTAATATTGAGATTTTCCGAACATTGTTTGTTGTGGGAATTATTGCTGCAATTTTTGTCATTCTTTATCAACCGATAAAAAATAGACTTTTACATCGTTAAAATAATTTTTATATATTACTTTTAATTTAATTGACGTATTTGATTTAATAGAATCAAGTACGTTTTTTTATGACAAATTTTTAAAAATGAATGTTTTATCTAAATTATCCCGTAAAAAGGAGATGTTTTAAAGTTTTTTAAATTTAAAAATGGCGTAAATGAACAAATTTTATTCTTAAATAATCAACTTGTTTTTCTGAGACAGCACTTACTTTTGCCATCAAAATAAATCAAACGAAAAATGATTAATGTTATAGAAAATATTAATTGTATTTTATTGATTTTAAATTTGTTATAGTTTTATAAAAATGAATCATCGTATTTTAACGATTTATTATTCAGAATCACATTTTAGCCTTTTGACTTTTCTCAGGCAGCTTCCTTTTTTTACTTTTTAGGTAAGATAATCACGAAATCAATAAAATATTTTTAATTAGACAAACTTTCGAATGAATGTTTTGAACTTGATTGTAAAATTGAATAAATAACTCAATGCACAATCAACATCCCATTTTCAAGAAATGGATACCAGAAAAATTGGTGCTTCCAATTCTCATTGCCGCGTTGATTCCGCATGTGATGATTCTCTCACTTTTCAATATGAATAGTACGTTTACAGCTTCATTTCTAGATGTTGATGTAGACGATTTACAATTCATTTTTTCTTTGGCTTACGCAACAATTGTATGTGGGCTTTTTATTAACGAACGGCTTTTTCAGTTCTTTAATATTCGTTCCTATTTATTGTTTATGACGATTATCAATATTGTATTAATGTTACTGATTTCATTGACAACAAATACGCAATTGATTTATTTACTTCGTGTGATACAAGGGACAACATCTTATCTCGAAGGATGTATTATTGTTCCGCTAATTATTTTCGCTAAACCTGTTATAAGAGGAATAAAAGTTACAGAACATGATAATAAAATAACGAATGTTACATTGATATCATATTTGTTTGTCATCTTCAGAATTAATAAAACGATTGCAATGAGTAATAAAGGAATTTGAATGCTAAGATTAAGTTTATTAACTTTTTTTCTTTTATCATTTAATTCTTCTAATGTTAATTCGCTCAAAGGTTTTTCTTTGTTCATCTTAATTGTTTTATTAAAGATAGTAAAATCAAATTAAAAAATAGATTCAACAAAAAAGCTAACCAATTCGGTTAGCTTTTTAATTTTTTTCTAAAAAATATTTAATCCCTTTTATATTTTTCTTTGTAAGTATCAAATGCTTGCATCAAATTTTCTTCGATAGCTTTTGGCATTCTGCGCGTCGCTTCAAATTCATTTGATGAAAGTGATTTGAATTCTGAAAGTGTTGGTATTAATTCAATCGAATTAACTAACATTTCAATTTCTGTTTCATATTGACGATTAGCCAAAGAATGAAACGTATCATTCCCGTAAACAGGAACATATTGTTGTTCAATCAAAAAACCAGCATCGGCTTCTGTGTCTACAAAATGAGTTGTAACACCAATTTCGACTCCTTTTGTGATTGCCCATTTTAATGAATCTAAACCTCTTGTCAAAGGTAAAAAACCTGGGTGTGTATTGATAATTTTATGATTTTCAACCAATTCATCTGGTAATAATCCTGCACCTGCAATAATTACATATTCAGCTTTATAATCGTTTAATTGATTATTCAACGTTTCAGCAGTTGTTAAATCAAAATTATAACCAAAACTATTACAGTAATCATCTAAATTTACTTGAATCGCTTTACTTGGACGATGTTGATAAATTGGTTTGAACGGATTTTCTCTTTGTACAAAAGGCAATGCAAATATTTTTACATTTTGATAACCTTTAGCTTTTAATCCGTGTAAAACATCTTGTGTTTTGCGATGAGGAGTATTGTAAGAAATTACTGCTATTTTTGGTTGAGTTGCCATGATTATTTAATCAAATATTTTTTGTGATAATCAACAACATTATCAATTGGTTTTCTAATAATATGACCAACTGTTAAGTGATATTCTGCCGCAACTGAACGAATAACATCTTCGTAAATATGAGCAATCGAACCAATGAAATTTAATTCAGAATGACGAGCTTCTTCGTAAGGCATAATTTGATATTCGATAAAAGAAGACATTGCATCATAAATAATTTTCTGAATAAATGGATCATTTTTATGTTCGACGACAAATTTATTGAAAGATGCTAAATATGTGTTTGCAAATTTATTTTGGTACACATTTTTATTTAACTCATCTACTGATAATTTATAATAATCATCAAAAGCTTTGGCTAAATGTGGAGGCATTTTTTTTGTGTAAAAAGCGCGTAATACACGTTTTCCTAAGTCATTTCCAGAACCTTCGTCACCTAAGATATAAGCTAAAGATTTTGTTTCTTCGCGCATTGATGTTCCATCGAAATAACAAGAATTAGAACCTGTTCCTAATATACAAACCATTGCAGGTTTTCCCATGTAAGTGGCATAACAAGCAGCTAATAAATCATGGTCTACGACAAATTCTGCATTTGTAAAGAAATTCTCTAAACCTTCTTTAACAACAGCATGCATTGCTTCGCTGGAAGTTCCTGCACCATAAAAAAAGACTTTTGTAAAATCATTTGCAACAGGTGCAAAATCTTCATTTTTTTGTAATTCAGTCGTAATATCTTCTGATGTTACAAAATACGGATTAAATCCGATTGTACTTGTTCTAAAAACTTCATTAAGGTCACTATCTAAAATTACCCAATCCGTTTTAGTAGAACCGCTATCTGCTATTGCAATCATTTTTTTGTTTTGATATAATTGAGGAGTGCTAAAATAACATTCTTTTAACAATGCGCATAAAAAAAAGCCTGAAATTTCAGGCTTTTTATATAAAAAAAAATTAATGATCGTGGCTATGGTCAACTATATCGATTTCGATGTATGTTTCGGATTGATTTCCTGCTTTATCAATTAAAATTAATCCTAAATGATATGCTCCATCTACAATACCTTCTTGAGGAATTGCAACTTTATAATTGTATGCATATTCCTTTTTACCTGAAGGAATTGCCTCTTCTTTGGTAAATTCCCATTGAGTATTTGTAGAACTTGAAGCTTCTTGTACACTAGCAGAACGATGGTTATGAGTATGTCCATCTCCTGCATAATGAATTTCAATTTTTACCGTTCCCAATTCTACATTGTCTTTCAAAATAGCATCAATTGAGATGGTTTCGCCTAAATGAAATTCATCGTGGTCTTTAGGTGCAATCAAATTAATTTCAGGTTTTGTTGTATCTAATGAAGAATCATCTGATGAACAAGATGTAATGAATAATGCTGATAATGTTATAAATGAATAGTTTAAAATTGAATTTTTCATTGTTTTATTTTTTTTGAATTGAATATTATTTTTTTAAGATTTTGGTTGATTTATTAATAAACAAAATCCTGAGGCGGACCTCGTGTAAAATGATATTCAATTGTAGAATGTTTAATTTTTTCTACTTGTTCAAAACTTTCTTTACTGTAAAATTCTTCGTTCGGTTTTGATTCTATTTTTGGTTCATCATGCGTGTCAATAAAGACAGAGTAATAGGTGAAATGATTACATTGATGATGAATAATTTCTTTCTTTTGATTCGAAAAATCTTGTGAATGATCGATTAAAGAAAAATGTAATTGATTAAAAGTTGGAATCGAAAAAAGAATAATACTAAAGAAAAGTCCAAAAATAGGATGTTTCTTTTTCATGTATCAACTATTTTCCGAACGGAATTCCTAACATAATTTGTATGTTTCGAGCTTGTTCTGGTAATTGCAATGCACGATAAAAACTGGTGTGATTGTAATAGTTTTTATTGAATAAATTAGAAACCTGAACACTTAAATTTGCACTAAAATTATTGAATTTAAGTTTCGTTTTTCCTCCAATTCCAACCAAGAAATAACTTGGAGTGATATCTTCATTTTGTGCAATTTTATCTTGCTCAAATGTATATTTTCCATTTGCAAAAAAGCTCAAACCTTCTAAAAATGCAATATTTTGATTGATTTTATAATTAATTTGTCCAAATAAATTATTTGCAGGAGTGAAAGGAAGATAATTTCCGAATTTTTTATTTTCCGTAATTTGTCGATTGTATAAATATTCGTACACAAGATTTGCATCAAAATTTTCGTTGATTTTCTTACGAACTTCAAATTCAAAACCAGTCAACAAAGCTTTGCTTTGTGTATATTGATAAATTTGTCCACCATGAGGAAGAATCGAAAATTGTCCCGAAGGTTTTAAGAAAATATAATTGCTGAAATAATATAAATACGGACTTAGCGAAATATTCCAATCATTTTTGTGAAAAACAGATTTGAAATCTACAGCAATTCCTTTTTCTATATCAAGATTTTCGTCACCTCGTTCATGTCTAAAACTACCGTGATGAATTCCGTTAGAACCCAATTCTATAGCGGTTGGTAAACGGAAATTTGTTCCAACATTCAAGTTGAAATCCCATAAATCATTTGGTTGAAAAGTTGCACCAATCATTCCGTTTAAATTACTGAAACTACGATCGATTGATTTGCTACGATTTGCATAATAATCTGCAATGCCTTCAGAATTACCTTTTTCAATCAAATAATTGTAAAGAAATTCATCAAAATAACCTTCCGATTTGAACGTCGAATAATCGTAACGTAAACCAGCTGTAACTTTCCACTTATTTCCTTTTTTGAATTCTTCAATCAAAAATCCACTAAAAATATTTCGATCATATTTTGGCAATAAATAATTGTAACCCGCAATATTATTGGCTTGCAATTGTGCTTGTGCACCGATTATTGTTTTGAAATTTTTGCTATGATTATGTTCAAATTTTAATTGAGAATCATAAGTAGAAAGATTAAAATCTAATTCTAAATCAGGATTTTTTGTTGGAGCGGGTTGATTCGCATAATGAGTGTGAAACGAACTAACTTCTTGGCGACGATTGTTTTGATAACTTGCCAAAAATTTTAAAACATCTTTTGAATTTAAACGAAATTCATTTTCGGAAATCACTTTAAAATGATTAACTTTTTGATAAGGAAATTCGATATTTCTATAATTTCCATCATCTTGAAGCCTATCTACAGAAGGAATTCCGTGCGAACCAGGAAAAAAACCAATTTTTTGATTAACATTAGAAACCGTTAAAATTGAACGAAATTTTTCGCCAATATAACCTGTTTGTATTTCAGCATTCAAATCTTGTCCAGCCGTATTTTTAACACGTTTATTGTAAATTGGCAAATAGCGATTCAGATAATAAATGCGATCGGTAGTCGTTCTGTAGTCGGCATAATCAGAATACGAACCTTTTATTTTATAGAAAAAATGATCGTTTCGAGATTTTAAATTAAATCCAATTCCGTAATTATCATTAAT
The DNA here is from genome assembly GCF_019308355.1 of Empedobacter falsenii. GTDB lineage: Bacteria > Bacteroidota > Bacteroidia > Flavobacteriales > Weeksellaceae > Empedobacter > Empedobacter falsenii_B. The sequence goes on from NZ_JAAGKM010000015.1 coordinate 52,652, forward strand.
CGATTGATACAAAGTTTTTGCTTCTCCTGAAAGTGAATGTTTTGCTGGTAAATTGTTATTGTTAATCTTGATAACTCCAGCAATAGCCTCATTTCCGTACTCCAAAGCAGCAGGGCCTTTTATCACTTCGACATCTTCAACATTTAGTGCATCAATCTCCAAACCATGATCGGCTCCCCATTGTTGTCCTTCTTGTTTTACACCATTTTCAGCAACAATTAATCGATTGAAACCAAGTCCACGAATAATTGGTTTTGAAGCTGATGATCCAATTCCTGAAGCATTGACACCTGCAATATTTTCGAGCGATTTTGCTAACGATCCTGCATAATTTTCTTGAATATAAGATTGATCGACACGTTCTACATTAGCTGTTGAAAAATCGTGATGATGGCCTAAAACAGTAACTTCATCTAAATTGTACGATTTGTGAAAAGTAAGTGTAAAAACAAATTTTTGTTGTGAATCAAACGTAATATTTTGAGAAAAAGGTTCGTAACCTTGCTCATCAATTTGAATTTGATAATTTCCTTTGTTTAAGTTTTCGATTCTAAATTTTCCTTCGGCATTTGTGTGATATTCTTCGTTGTTGAAATATACAGTTGCGAAAGGAATTGGTTTTTGATTTTTATCTATAATTTGACCTTCGAAAATGTTTTGTGCAAACACAGTTCCGCACAATAATGTAGCTGCAATACTACATTTTATGTTGATTGACATAAATACAATAATTTAATAACGTTAAAAAAATAAGGTGGTTTTTTCTGAAATTAAATTGCGTAGGGCGGTGCTCGAAGACTTTTTTGAGTAAGTAATACAGCTTGTTTTACACGAGTTGTGTAAAGTGTTTTATCTTTTTGGATAAATGATTGTGACCATTCAAATAACTCAATTTCTGAATCATTTTCTATAAAATGTTGATTGAAATGGCAAATTGTACAGCTATGATCGTGTACGTTAGAGAATTTGTCTTTCAGCTCTTTGTGCTCTTTATTTAGAGCATGATCCAATATATGCGCAGACTGATACACTGTCATAAACAGTGAAATCGTAAGCATAATATATTGGATAAATTTTTTCATTCAGTTTACAAAAATAAGATTTTATTTCATTTCTTTCAACTCTTTCATGTTTTGTTGAAGTTTTCTTAAAAATAAAAAATAAATAATCCCATAATAAACCGTTCCTATAATCACAATAAAAGCAACAGCAGTTATTATTGCAATCCAACCATAAACAGCAGCATTATTCACAATTGGCTGTATATCATGAGCGTGTTTTGCCAAATAAATAGATTGGCCTAATTCGTAATAGAATGGGGCAGAAGAAACAATTAAACTTAAAACGGTGAAAAGAATAAACAAGTTCACCAATCGACGAAATGAAATAATGTTTTTCATCAAATCGACCACAGATTGATTAAGATCTATTTTTTTGAAATAACGATAAGCCATCACCAAAAATCCAAACGTAATCACAATACTAAAAACCGAAGCGATCTCGTAATTGTTAATTGTTTTTTCTTCGACTAATGTTTTGACTTCGTTATTAAAAAAATTTTTTCCTGAAATTAAAACATATAAATTGTAGACAAGAAAAAGGATAAATTCGAAAAAAGTGAATATAAATAACCATTTTATTGTTGTTGATGATTTTTTCTTCAACATTTGAAAAATTTGATTTTGATCAAACTTTTCTTCTTCCTTTATGGAACCCCAAATTGATTTTAAGTCATCTAACTCCATTATTGTTCCATTTTAGACATTATTTCTTTTAATTTTATCTTCACTCTGTTCATCTTTACTCGTGCATTTACTTCCGAAATTCCTAAAGTTTCGGCAATGTCTTTGTAAGGTAAGTCTTCCAAAAATAGCAGTACCAATGCACGTTCTACGTCGTTTAATAATCTAATTGCCGCGTATAAAAGTGTGATACGCTCTTCTAAAAATTCGTCTTTGTCGTCTGATTTTAAATTTAAAAATTGAGCTTCATTAAAATCAGTTTCACTCGATTTTGTTTTTTTTCTGATTAATGTAATCGCTGTGTTCAAGCTAACACGATACATCCATGTACTAAATTTTGAATCTCCTTTGAAGGAATCATAAGAGCGCCATAATTGCAATACAATTTCCTGAAATAAATCGTCATGAGAATCCTTGTCGTCTGTATATATACGACAAACCTTGTGGATAATTCCCTGATTTTTCTCGACTAATTCGGTAAATATTTTTGCTTTATTATTCAAACTATTATTCTGTTGCTCTTTATTTGTAGTAAAAAAAAGAATAATGTTACAACTAAAAAATAAAAAACCCTCTTATATTACTATAAGAGGATTAACCTAACTAACTTAAACCTATGAAAAGTTGTTCTACTTTTCTACTGCAAGTATAGAAATTAAATATTTATTAAGCAAAAAAAAATTAGAAAATTTGTTAAAATGTCTTAATTAACTAAGAATGATTCTAAACTATCTAAATCTGTTAACGAAATGATATAATTCATTGTGATTAGAGCAATGGGATGATTAAATTTGTGGAAATATCTAAAAAATTAAACGAATTGCTTTATGGCAAATGAATCATTACTAAAATCGTCGATTGGTAAGAAGTTCGCGATGGCGCTTTCAGCGTTATTTTTGATCGTGTTCTTGTTACAACATTTCGTGATTAATGCATTATCTGTTATTAATCCGAATGGGTTCAATGAAGTTTCGGCTTTCATGAGTGATAACCCTTTTATCCAATATTTAATGCAGCCTATTTTATTAATTGGTGTTGTATACCACTTTGTAATGGGGTTTGTATTAGAAGCGCAAAACAAGAAAGCGCGTGGACCAGTTGCTTACCAAAAGTATAATGGTGCTGCAAATGCTTCTTGGATGTCAAGAAACATGTTAGTTTCTGGATCTGTAATTTTAATTTTCTTATTATTACACTTGTATGACTTTTGGGTTCCTACAATTACTGATCACTACATTGCTCCAAATCCTGAGTTTGCTCAAGGAAATTACTTTATGGATCACTTAAACCACGTTTTCACATTAGAAGGTGCTTTAAGTTTTGTAAGATTAGTAATTTACATTGTTGCATTTGTATTTTTATCATTACACTTACAACATGGATTTGCATCAGCATTCCAATCTATTGGTGCAAGACACAACAAATACACTCCAGTAATTGTTGCTTTCGGGAAATGGTATTCAATTTTAATTCCAGCAGGTTTCATTATCATCGCTGTTTACCATTTTTTTGTTAAATAATTAAATAATATCAAGAAATGAGTATATTAGATTCAAAATCTCCACAAGGAGATATCGCACAACAATGGAGCGAACACAAAGCACACTTAAACTTAGTGGCTCCAAATAACCGTGATAAAATTGATGTTATTGTTGTAGGTACTGGTTTAGCTGGTGGTTCTGCAGCTGCTACTTTAGCAGAGTTAGGATATAAAGTAAAAGCTTTCTGTTATCAAGATTCACCACGTCGTGCGCACTCTATTGCTGCACAAGGGGGGATAAATGCTGCTAAAAATTATAAAGGAGATAACGACTCTATCTACCGTTTATTTTACGATACAATCAAAGGTGGTGATTACCGCGCTCGTGAGTCTAACGTTTATCGTTTAGCGGAGGTTTCTGGTAATATTATCGACCAATGTGTAATGCAAGGGGTTCCTTTTGCACGTGATTACGGTGGGTTATTAGATAACCGTTCTTTTGGTGGGGTACAAGTATCTCGTACTTTCTATGCGAAAGGTCAAACAGGACAACAATTATTATTAGGAGCTTATTCAGCAATGAATCAGCAAATCCACTTAGGGCACATCCAAATGTACAACCGTCACGAAATGTTAGATATTGTACTTGTAGATGGTAAAGCTCGTGGTATTATCGCTCGTAATTTAATTACAGGTGAAATCGAAAGACATTCTGCTCACGCAGTAGTTATTGCTACTGGTGGTTACGGAAACGTATATTTCTTATCTTCTAATGCAATGGGTTCTAACGTAACTTCAGCATGGAAAATTCACAAAAAAGGTGCTTATTTTGCTAACCCTTGTTATGTACAAATTCACCCAACTTGTATTCCAATCCACGGAACAAATCAATCTAAATTGACTTTAATGTCTGAATCTTTACGTAACTCTGGTCGTATCTGGGTTCCTAAAAAGAAAGAAGATGCTGAAGCAATCCGTGCTGGTAAGAAAAAAGCAGTTGATATCAAAGAAGAAGACAGAGATTACTACTTAGAAAGACGTTATCCTGCATTTGGTAACTTAGTTCCTCGTGACGTTGCATCTCGTGCTGCAAAAGAGCGTTGTGATGCTGGTTATGGTATTGAAGCAAATGAAACTGGAGAAGGAGTTTACTTAGATTTTACAGATGAGATCAAGAAAAAAGGTCGTGAAGTTGCTTTCGCAAACGGAGATCAAAATCCATCAGATGCTGAAATCGAGAAATTAGGTAAAAAATGGATCGAGGAGAAATATGGTAACTTATTCCAAATGTATTGGAAAATTACAGATGAGAATCCATACGAAAATCCAATGCGTATCTATCCAGCAATTCACTACACAATGGGTGGTGTTTGGGTTGACTACAACTTACAATCAACAATTCCTGGATGTTTCGTAGTAGGAGAAGCTAATTTCTCTGATCACGGAGCTAACCGTTTAGGAGCTTCTGCATTAATGCAAGGTTTAGCAGATGGTTATTTCGTATTACCTTATACAATTGCAGATTATTTATCAGCAGATATTCGTACAGGTAAAATTCCTACAAATACACCAGAATTTGATGAAGCTGAAAAGGCTGTTAAAGACCAAATTCAACATTTCTTAAGCAATAAAGGAACTAAAACTGTAGATAGTTTCCACAAACGTTTAGGAAATATTATGTGGAACAAAGTAGGTATGGCTCGTAATGCTCAAGGTTTAAAAGAAGCGATTACTGAAATTGCTGCTTTACGTGAAGAATTCTACCGTGATGTAAAAGTTCCTGGTGATGCTAACGAAATGAACACTGAGTTAGAGAAAGCTGGACGTGTAGCTGACTTCTTAGAATTAGGACAGTTAATGGCGATTGACGCACTTAACCGTAATGAGTCTTGTGGTGGTCACTTCCGTGAGGAGTACCAAACAGAAGAAGGTGAAGCAATGCGTGATGATGAAAACTATGCTTATGTTGCCGCTTGGGAATATAAAGGTGATGATATCAACACTGAGGTTTTACACAAAGAGGAATTAAATTACAAATATATCGAGCTTAAAACTCGTAGTTATAAATAATAAAATCATTTTGCTTGATAACAAACCTTCAAGCAAAATGTCAAAATATCATATAGAATTATGGCATCATCAAAAACAATCAGCATCACGCTGAAAATTTGGCGTCAAAAAAACGCTAATGCTCAAGGAAAAATGGAAACATATTCCTTAAAAGATGTTTCTACTGATTCTTCTTTCTTAGAAATGCTTGATTTATTAAACGAGCAATTAATAGAGGAAGGAAAAGAGCCAGTTGCATTCGACCACGACTGTCGTGAAGGTATTTGTGGTATGTGTTCTTTATTCATCAATGGAGAAGCGCACGGACCAGATAGAGGTGTTACAACTTGTCAATTACATATGCGTATGTTCAAAGATGGTGAAACGATTTACATCGAACCATGGAGATCTGCTGCATTCCCAGTAATCAAAGATTTAATTGTAGACCGTTCATCTTTCGACCGTATCCAACAAGCTGGTGGTTACATCTCTGTAAATACATCAGGACGTACAGTAGATGCAAACAATATTCCAGTAAACAAAATGCATGCAGATGAAGCGTTCGACGCTGCAACATGTATTGGTTGTGGAGCTTGTGTTGCAACTTGTAAAAATGGATCTGCAATGTTATTCGTAGGAGCTAAAGTTTCTCAATTCGCATTGTTACCACAAGGACAAGTAGAAGCTGCTCGTCGTGCTCAAAAAATGGTTGCACAAATGGATTTAGAAGGTTTTGGTAACTGTACAAATACAGGAGCTTGTGAAATCGAATGTCCAAAAGGAATTTCTTTAGATAACATTGCACGTATGAACCGTGAGTATTTATCTGCAAAAATTGTATCACAAGAATAATAACATTCTGATATATATTAAAAGAGCGACATGTTTGTCGCTCTTTTTTTGTTATAATAATTGCAAAAAAAAAGGATTTCAATCTCTTGAAATCCTTCCCAATGTCAAATTCTTTCTTCTGAATAAGTCCATTGTAACTTGTTCTTTTTAAATGATTATAAAAAAGAATTTTTATAAATAGAACAAATATCTATTGTAAATAATAAATGAAATGTACTCATATATGAGAGACTATTAATCCTATGCAATAACTATGAGCAAAATCGATTTAAAAAGAACGTCTAGGGAAAAAAGGATTTCAATTTCTTGAAATCCTTCCCGAAATTTTTGATAATGATTTGAATTAATTTTCACCTTATTATGAAAATTCTCTGTCGGCTTAAAAATTTCGTTATTTTGTGGAAAAACAACTATTAATTTTAATGTTCTGTTTCAAAACAACTAAAGTATTTTGAAGTCCTGAACGAATAATTATTAATTCCTTGATGTAAAATTAATGACAAAAATCATGTTTTGCAAATTATTTCAGATTAATTTTAAAAGTTTAACACATCAATAAATCTATTTAGAAATAAAAAATCCAGCACATTATGTGCTGGATTTTAAGTTTAAGATTACTAAAATATAGTGTTCTGAGATTATTTAATGTTCTTAAAACTTCTATTGATAAAATTTGTTAATTCTTTACCTTTTAACAAACCTTGCGATAATTTTGCTAGATCTAATGCTTGATTAATCAACGCTTCTTTTTCTTCTTTCGAATCTTTAGCTAAAATTTCTGTTGCTAAATCCGAGTTTGCATTCACAACAACATTATACATTTCAGGGAAATTACCCATTCCAAACATCCCAGCTCCGCCAGAAGCTTGCATATCTTTCATACGACGCATAAATTCTGATTGCGTAATGATGAAAGGTGCATCTGTTCCAGATAAATCTTCTAATTGAATTGTATATGATTTATTGTTGATTGATTCTGTGATTTCAGTTTTCAATTTTTCTTTATCATCATCAGATAATTTGGAAATTTTAACTTCATCTTTTTCAATCAAATTATTGATATGATCCGCATCAACACGAACAAATGTTACATTTTCTTTTGTAGATTCTAACTTCTGAATCAAGTGAGAAGAAATAGGAGAATCTAATAAAATTACTTCGTAACCTTTTTCTTTCGCAATTTGTATGTATTGATCTTGTCCATCAACATCAGACGCATAAAGAATTACTAATTTTCCGTCTTTGTTGGTTTGATTGTCTTTAATCGCAGTATTTAATTCATCCCAAGTAAAATATTTACCATCAACTGTTGGATACAATGCAAATTTGTCAGATTTTTCGAAGAATTTATCTTCCGAAATCATTCCATATTCAATTACAACTTTAATATCGTTCCATTTTTGCTCGTAATCTTCACGATTTTGATTCATTAATGAAGACATTTTATCCGCCACTTTTTTCGTAATATGTGCCGAAATTTTCTTCACAGCTCCATCAGCTTGTAAGTATGAACGCGAAACATTCAATGGAATATCTGGAGAATCTATCACACCACGTAATAACATCAAGAAATCAGGAACAATTCCTTTCACTTCGTCTGTTACAAATACTTGATTTTGGTATAATTGAATACGATCTTTATCAATATTGATGTTGTTTCCTAATTTTGGGAAGAATAAAATTCCAGTCAAATTAAATGGATAATCAACATTTAAGTGAATATGGAATAAAGGTTCTTCGAATTGCATTGGATACAATTCTCTGTAGAAATTTTGATAATCTTCGTCAGACAATTCTGATGGCGCTTTTGTCCAAGCCGGATTTGTATTATTGATAATATCATCAACTTCGATTTCCTCTGGTTTAGCATCTTCAGCAGCACCTTCTGGTAAAGGAAGTGTTTCTTTTTTCGTTCCAAATTTGATCGGAATTGGCATGAATTTATTGTACTTAGTCAATAATTCACGGATTTTCCATTCTTCTAAAAACTCTTTCGAATCTTCAGCAATATGTAAAATAATTTCAGTTCCACGTTCAGTTTTATCAGAATTTTCTAAGGTAAATTCAGGAGAACCATCACATGTCCAATGAACTGCTGGCTCGTCTTTGTATGATTTTGTAATGATTTCTACTTTATCCGCAACCATAAATGCAGAATAAAAACCTAAACCAAAATGTCCGATAATTCCGTCTGCATCTTGGTGTTGATTAATAAATTCTTCTGCACCAGAAAAAGCAACTTGATTGATGTATTTTTCAACTTCATCAGCTGTCATTCCCAAACCTTGGTCAATAATATGTAAAGTATTATCGTCTTTATTGATTTTTACTTCAATTTTTGGATTTCCGTATTCTACTTTTGCATCACCAATACTTGTTAAATGCTTTAATTTCAGGGTTGCGTCAGAAGCATTCGAAATCAACTCACGCAAAAAGATTTCGTGATCGCTGTATAAAAACTTCTTAATTAATGGAAAGATATTCTCTACCGAAACATTAATATTTCCTTTATTCATCGTTATTGTATTTTTATTATTTAATAATTAGTTTTTCTTGTAAATAGTCTAAATCATAAGATTTATTGACGAATTCTAAATTTCAAAAGATATTCCAAATGAAATTTTTCTGACATTTTGTCGTAAAATAGATCATGAGAACTGCTTATAATTGCTTAATTTTCGTTCAAATTTAGAAAGATGAAATTCGGAAAAGTAGAAAACCCAGAATTGGTTGATTTTACATTGCCAAAAACGCCAAAAGAAACGATTGATTTGTTGAATAAAGTTGATAAATCAGATAATTTCGAAGTATATGTAGGCTGTGCAAAATGGAATAAGCAAGATTTGAAGAATTTTTATCCGCCTAAAACAAAAGATGAATTGAGTTATTATTCAACGCAATTTAATAGTATCGAGTTAAATGCGACATATTATCGTTCGCCAAGTAAAGAAAATGTCGAAACTTGGGTAAATAAAACTCCAAAAGATTTTAAATTTTTCCCGAAAATTCCACAAAGTATTAGTCATTATGGACGATTGCAAAATGTGACAGATAAATTGAATCAATATTTGGATGCAGTTGCGTTATTTGAAGAAAAATTAGGAATGATTTTCTTACAAATGCACGAAAATTTTGCTCCAAAAGATTTTGAAAAATTAGAAAATTTCATTCAAAATTTTCCGAAAGGTTATCCGTTAGCTGTAGAACTTCGTCATGAAGATTGGTTTTCGAATGAAGAAAACTTTAATCAATTAGTTTCGTTATTAGAAAAGCATAACATTTCGAATATTATTGTAGATACAGCGGGTAGGAGAGATATGGTGCATATGCGATTGACTTCGAATGAAGCTTTTGTGCGTTTTGTTGGAGCAAATATTCCATCTGATTACGAGCGTTTGGATGAATGGATTGAAACAATTAAACTTTGGAAAGCAGAAGGTTTGCAGAAATTGTATTTCTTTATTCATCAAAATTTAGAGTTAGAATCGCCAATGTTAGCCAAATATTTTATTAAGAAATTAAACAATGATTTAGATTTAGATATTCGTGGTCCACAAGATGAATTGACGTTGTTTTAGACGTTTAAGATTATTAGAAATTATTTTAAAAACTATATGAAAAAATTTTTATTTGTACTACTTACATTTATTACTCTCACTTTTTCTTTTGCTCAAGTTCAGAATTTGAAAGAATTGTCAACTGGGGTTTTAGAGCAATCTTCTCGACTTAATGACAACGATGGAAATGTAATTGGATATGCATTCATTTTCAACAAAGGATTAATAAAAGAAGATAAATTTGTTCAATACGAATATGTATTGTTAGACAATAATTTGAACAAAATTACGAATGGAGACTTTGAGCTTCGTAACATTGCAAAGTCAATTTATAGTTTTACAGGAATAGAATTTTTGAAGCAAAAATTGTATATCAATTCAAAATTATACCATGCTAAAAGTTTTGGAGAATATGGAAATATTTTGATGAAGCTTGATTTGAAAACAAATAAAAGTGAAGATGTTATGTTTTATAGAAATGGTAGTTATACTTTGTTTTCTGAAGTTGAAAGTTTTGATAAGATGAAATTTTTAAACACTTCAATGTATTCTGCCAATGTATTTAAAATATATAAAGACGAAAATCAAGTTTATTATGTTGATTTTAAGATTGGTTTCGAAAATCTTTTAGAAAGTATAAATATTTATAACGATAATTATGAGAATACTTTTTCTTATGTAATTGATAAAAAGATGAGAAAAGATGGATATAAATTTGAGTTAGGAACTTTTAAAAATGATCAATTAGTTTTATTGCAAAAAAAGAATGACGAATCTTCTGGATTTAATAAAATAGGAGTGGAAAGATTGTTAACGTATGATTTAGCTGATGGGAAAAATACATCAAATATTGTATATAGTTCAAAAACTAATCGAAACGGAATTTATGTTTTTCCTGAGATGGAAATACAAAATGATAAACTACTTGTAATTGGAGAAATAAAAGAATCTTCAGAATATGCGATTCCATTCTCTAGATTTGGACCAACTATTGGATTGATACGAACAATTTATGATAATGTAGGAAAGCAATTGTTAGAAAAAAGAATTAACTACAGCGAAATATTTTCTGATATTGGTTTTAAAACGTTAAGAGATAATGATGGTTATCGCTATGCTTTGAAAGAATTTTTTAATTATAATGATAATTCGTTTACGGTTTTATTAGAAAAGCAAAAAGGAGATAATAGCTTTACCGTTATTAGATCTACAGATTATATTATCGCTAATTTTGATAGTAATGGGATTTTTAAAAATCATATTGTACTAGAAAAATCGAAACAAAAAATGTTTGATAGTTATCTTTTTTCTCAAGAAAATAAAACTGAAAACGAAGTTTTGTTTTTTTATAGTGAACAAGATAAAAATGATAAAAAAGTTTGGAATTTAATTATCAATAAACTTAAAAATGGCGTGTTAACTCAAGATAAAATGCCTTTCAAAACAAAGGAAACAAGTATGCGTTTTGGTAAAGCTAAATATGGTTATATTTTTATTAGTGAATATAATAAAGATGAAAAAGAAAGCTCAGTTCGAATATAAAAATTAAATTTATAAAAAGGAAAAGAATCCGTCTCACAACTGAGGCGGATTTTTTTTGGTTATTATTTTAGATTTTTGTATATTTATGTTTGATAATCAGATATTTGTCTATGAATTTCAAGTATTACAACCAAAATCAGACGGTGTTGTT
>NZ_JAAGKM010000016.1 GCF_019308355.1 Empedobacter falsenii
ATTGAAATATGGTAAGGTCAAAAATCCTAATGATTTTCCTACATTTCAAATTAATCAAAATAATAATACAATAATATTAAATAAAAACTCTACTTTTAAGTGTTCTTAACAAGGGGAAGATTACATCAGAAATTAAAATCTCATATATGAATGAAGTTGATGAGAAAATCAAAGTAATGGGAAGTAGTGAAGTTTATCAAGTTCTTAAAGCGAATTGGGATTTGGATACAATTGAACTTCAAGAAGAGTTCAAAATATTATTACTAAATCAAGGGAATCAAGTTTTAGGAATTAAAAGCATGTTTAAGGGCGGAATAAACACTTGTAGCATTGATGTAAGGTTGATTATGGGAATGGCATTAAAAGCTAACGCATCTGCTCTTGTAATAACTCACAACCACCCAAGTGGAAACCTAAATGCGAGTGAATCAGATAAACGAATAACTTCTAAAATTAAAGAGTGTTGCGAGTTATTTGATATTCGATTGTTAGACCATATCATTATGGTTAAAAATTCTTACCTTAGTTTTGCAGACGAAGGAATTCTTTGATTTAAATAAAATATACGAGTAGGGTTGAAAATGATAATTAGTGGAAATCATCCCCGATTTCATCCCCTTTAGAAGGTTTTTAGAGCTAAAAGATTGATATGTAGCACATATCTTTAATCCCGCCAGCTCCACAAATCTCCTTTAAAAAGTTTTAAAGGAGGTTTTTTTATTAAGAAAACTAAGGTTCCCAAATAATACGTGTCATCACATCAAGGTTGGTTCCTGTATGTTTGGTGATAGAAACTCCAGTAACCAAACCAATCATTAAATTGTGTTGAATAGCCAATCTAATTTGAGGTCTTAAAGTATAATGAAATCCATCGCGGTCAATATCCATATTATTTTCAAGTCCAATAAAGTTTTTCGAATTTGGTAAAACATACATCATACTTGCATTTATAGTTGCTCCAACATCTACTTTTTGCTCTTTATAATGATGTTCAAAAATAGGACCTGTATAGATTAACGTGTTGAAATTTTTAAAATTCTTTGCTCCAATAAAAACAGGATTCATTTTCATACCCGTAAATACAGAACCTTGATGTCCTAATTCTTTAAAATTATTAAACTCAAATTCATGAACATAAGCTACAGCCAAAGACATTTTTTGTTTTTCATTTACTAAAAAAGTATATTGAGTTGCTAATTTTAAACCTTCAATTTTATTGTTCGGAACATAAATAGAGCCATCGTTATTATCGCTTTTGTGATTAAAAGAAAAAGGTACTTCAACCTCCAATCCCAAACGATCTGCAACAGCCCATTCATACTCAATAAAACCATTATATTCATTATATCCTTTTTTTGAGGTCACTCCAACCCCTACATTTATCTCAGCTTCTCCTTTTCTTGCTCCCAGATCGCGCATCAAATCTGTATACAATGGTTCTGCATGATCAACTTTAGGTTTTAATGTTTTTTGTTGTGATTGAATCGTGATGATTGAATCATTTTTTGTCTGGGCGTTAGTTGAAATTGTAATGAAAATTGTAATGAAAATTGTTGTCAATATTGTTAAGAAAAACTTCATTTGTTTATTATTTTGAAGCAAAGGACAAAGAAGATTTAGGAAGAAATTAGGAATTGAAGTTTTACCGCTTTAAAAATCTAACCTATTAAATTTTGAAGTTTTTTGATACTTATCATTTTAAGAATAATAAAAACTATCTTATCTTAGTCGATGAATTAACACCACATTTAAGAAAATCAAACAATTATGAGTTCCTACGAATATTATAACTTTCCGATACAGTTGATAAACGGTTTTTTAGATGATTCTAAAAAAGTTTTGATTGATATTTCACATTATTGTATTTATAGAGTTTTTATAGATAATTTCGAGAAATATTCGGGTTCTTTTACAGGTTATCAGAAGGCTTGTGATGATTTTGGAATTGAATTTAAAAATGTTGCTGCAGCTTATCAAAATGGTAAAGATTTGTATGAAGCAACAATAGATAAAAGTCCGATGGTTGGAATGACTTCTGAAATGTATTGGGATTATATGACCAATGAAAAATCGGAATTTGAGAAGGTTTTACTGCTTGGGGATCTTGCTTTTAAAAGCATTTTAGGTGCAAAATCGTATATAAAATTGGATAATAAATATTGGTTTAGCCGAATGAATGGTTCTGTAAAATCAATTGCGAAAGAAGAAATTTCTCCAAAACTTCAACGTTATTTGAACGAATATCAAACTAAAAAAATTAAGAATCAATTAATTGCTGGTTGGGGATTAGCTTCGTATTCAAGATATAATCGCGGGTTTTATGTGAGTTATAAAATGACATTGGATGATTTGGCTTATCATGCAGAAAAGATTCGAAAATCTACTCAAGATAAAAAAATCAAAAATGATGTAAAATCTGCTCACGAAAAAGCATTAGAGAGATTGGAGAAGGAAGGTCAATAGTGTATATATTTTTATCGTACAAAAAAACCTGAAGATTAACTTCAGGTTTTTATTTTATTTACGTTTAAAAAGATTTTTAAAAAACCTACCTTTATTATGGTTTTTTCCATAACCATAACCATAGCCATAACCTTTTGTAAAGTCAACATCGTTAACAACCATTGCCATATTTTTAAGACGGTTATCTTGATATAATTCTTTAGGAATAGCCAGCATTCGTTTGTCTAAATAATTAGCACGAACAACGTACATTGTAATATCTGCACTGTCAGAAATTAATAAAGTATCAGTAACTAAACTAACAGGGGCAGTATCTATTAATACATAATCATAGTTTGCTTTTCCATATTTGACAATATCATCAAAACGTCCGTTCATCAATAGCTCTGAAGGATTTGGAGCTACCTGTCCAGAATAAATAACATCAAATTTATAATCAGCAGGATTTTTGATGATGATATCACTAATATTAATATCATTTGAAATCAAATATTCTGTAACACCATATTTGTGTCTGTATTGATCGGTAATTCCTAAATAATCTAAAACTTTAGGACTTCTAATATCTGCTCCAATTAATAAAACAGATTTACCTGACATTGTTAATATTTGAGCTAAATTAGTTGATATAAATGTTTTACCTTCTCCGCTTGTAGTAGAAGTTATATAGATAGACTGAGGATCTGTTGAATTTTTAAGTAAAAAATTCATGTTTGTTCTAAGAATTCTAAAAGCTTCAGCAACACTAGAATTATCATTTTGCTCGATAATAGAAATATCACTTTTAGGTACTTGCCCAGCAATTGGAGCTCCCACAGCATCTTCAACATCCTCCTTAGAGTTTACATTATTATTCAATAATTTATAAATATATATACATATAAATGGAATAACTAATCCTAGAATTAGAGCTCCTAATAATATAATACTTTTCTTAGGTGAGACAGGAACCTTAGAACTATAAGCATAGTCAATAACTTTTATATTCTCTGGTGTAGCAGCTGCTTTTATTTCGTTCTCTTCACGTTTTTGTAATAAGAATAAATATAAAGCTTCAACAATTTGCTGTTGACGAGAAATATCTCTAAAACCTCGTTCTTGGCTTGGTACTTTTTGTATTCTGCTTGTTATTTGATTTTGTTTGTTCTGAATTGTGCTTAGAGTTGTTTGAGTATTATTTCGGTACAAACGCAAACTATTCTTCAAGTTTCTTTTTACATCATTAATTTGCTCTTGTAATTTGATCGCGTTAGGGTGATCTTTTGTTACAGATTTTAACATATCTTCTTTAGCGAGAACTAATTCATTGTATGAAGATATTTCTGCTGAGATAGATTTATCTTCTAACCCAATATTAGAAGGTAGTAAATCAGTCTTAGAAGAATTTAGAGCAGAGTTCATATAATCAACTAATTGTAGTTGAGTAGATGATTCTAAAAGTTTCTTTTCGTTATCTGCGGCACTTTCTAAAAAGATATTTGCTTCTGAAGTAACATCTGTAATATTATTTTGAACTTTATAACGTTCAAGATTTTTATCAACTCCACGTAAATCGTTTGTAACAATTTGTAGGCGATCATCAATAAATTTAGAGGTAGCTTCTGTTAATTTATGATTATCACTTACTAAATCTTCATTATAAGTTGTAATAAGATCATTTATTAACTTCTTAGATATATCTGGAACAGGACCAACCAAAGAAAAATTAATAATTTTTGAACTCTTCTCAGTATTTGGAGAAATACTCAATGAGTTTTGATATGCATTAACAATTCTATCAATAGAATTTAAATTAATTTGATATTCAAAACCAATATGTTTTCCTAAGCTTCCATTTGGACTAATTATAAAACTTCCAAAGTCTTCTGTAATCTTTTGTCCAAAAGAATATTCCTTTATAACACTTGTTTTTTTATTTTCAAGTTTAAATTTAGTGTTCGATAATATACTTACAATAAAACTATTATTGTCTAAGCTTTCATTGGCTTTATCGTTCTCATTTAATAAAATGAATTTTATGGGAGATTTTTCTTGTTGTAATTGAATTTCTGCAACTCGACCTACGCTAAAATATTGTATATTAAAGTTATTTTTTTGAATTACTTTAGTTAATAATCTTCTAGACTTTAGTACATCAATTTGATCACCAACTTCTGCGCTTCCTCCAGAACCACCTCCAAGCATAGCTTGATCCATTAAACCAGCTAATTCTCCTGTTGAAGATTCTTTTTCGTTCAATAATATTTTAGCTGAAACTTGATATTGTTTTTGTGTGTATTTTACATACAAAAATGCTACTATCAAAGAAATAATAACTCCAAAAACAAACCATTTCCAATAGTATAAATATTGTTCTAAAATTTGCCTGATATTAATAGTTTCTTCAGACTCATCGAAGTATTGGTCTTCTACTTTGTTTTTATTTTTACTCATTTTTATTTAGAAATAACAGCAATTACAGATATTATAACACCAGCAACAGATATCCATAAAGAATAGTTTGGTGTAAATTTAGATGATGAAATTTTTGCATTATTTGGTTCTACATAAACAACATCATTTTGTGCTAAATAGTAAACAGGGGAGTTTAGTATTTCTTTAGATGTTAAATCGACATTATAGGTTTGTTTTTGTCCATTTTGTTCACGGATAACCATAATATTTTTTCTTACACCATTAATTGTTAAATCTCCTGCCATTCCTAATGCATCAAGAATGCTCACTCTTTCATTTGGAATTGTAAAATTACCTGGTTTAGCTACTTCTCCTAAAACCGTGATTCTGAAATTTGTGAAATTTATATTAACACCAGGATTTACAATGTACTTTGATATCTTAGATTTTAATTCGTTTTCAGCTTCTGTTCTAGTTAATCCTCCAACTTTTACATTACCTATTAAAGGATAGTTGATATACCCATTTTCATCAACAGTATAAACTTTTGCATAAGGATTATTTTGCATTCCAGAATTTACTTGATAAATACTTTGTTGATTAAAAGGTTCTGTTGCTTTGATATCAGCAGCACTAACACTAATAGCTAATATGTCAGAAGATTGAATTTTAGGGATATACTGTTCGAAATTTGTAGTAGACTGTTGGTCTCCACTTAAATAAACTAATTCCTTTTTTGACGCACAAGATGAAATTGTGAGAATAACTATTACAATTAGGAGATTAAAAATTTTATTTTTCATAAATTAAGTTATCAAGTTTTTCAAATTCAGAGTTTTGAGATTTAAATTCTGGTACTATCTCTTTTATTTTAGCCACTAAATGCATGACTTGTTCATGCTTTTCTATAGTTGAAGACATTGAGCATAACTCTTCAATCAACTTTTTATTATCTTGACATTTTGAAGTATTTACTTTAGCAATCATTATTTTTTCATGATGTGTTTTAACTGTATTTTCATCATTGGCTAATAATTCTTCATAAATTTTTTCACCTGGGCGTAAACCTACAATTTTTATATCAATTTCCTCAGGATATTTAAATCCACTAAGTTTAATCATCCTTTTAGCAAGATCAATAATCTTCATAGACTCGCCCATATCAAATACAAAAATCTCGCCACCTTTTCCCATTATTGCTGCTTCAAGTACTAACTGACACGCTTCTGGTATTGTCATAAAAAAACGTGTAATATCAGGATGAGTTACAGTTAATGGACCTCCGTTTTCCAATTGACGCTTGAATAAAGGTATTACAGATCCATTAGATCCTAACACATTACCAAATCGTGTGACAATATAATTAGTTTTAGAAATTTCATTTGTACAATTTACATAAATTTCGGCAACTCGTTTAGTTGCGCCCATCACGTTTGTAGGATTTACAGCTTTATCAGTAGAAACCATTACAAACTTTTCAGCACCAAATTCATTTGCTAAATCAGCAATTATTTTTGTTCCATAAATATTTGTGTTGATTGCCTCATAAGGAAATTTTTCCATCAACGGAACATGCTTATATGCAGCTGCATGAAAAATAATTTGCGGATGATATTTATCAAAAAGGCTTAACATTCGTTTTCGATCTCTTACACTCGAAACGATATAATCTATTCTATTTTGTTTTTCTTCAGAAATTTCATTTTTTAAAGACTGTTGAACATCATATAGAGCCGATTCTGCCTGATCAATCAAAATTAGTTGAGCAAAATCCATCATAGCAAGTTGCCTTGAAATTTCACTTCCTATAGAACCTGCAGCACCAGTAACAAGTATTACCTTACCTTGTACATTTTCATTAATAATAGGGTTTTTCAACTTAATTGATTCACGCCCTAATAAATCTTCAATTTTTAATTGTTTGATTTGAGCAGGCTTGTATGTACCATCAATCCAATTAGAAATAGGAGGAATTATTTTAATATTAACATTTAAATCTTCTAAAGATTTAGAAAGGTTTAATAACTCATTAGTTTTAATATTTTGAATAGAAATAATGATTTCTGAAATATCATTTCGTTCAATGAATTTATCATCAACATCATTTATAGAATAAATTTTAGCGCCATCGATAAACGTTCCAATTTTAGAAGGTTTGTCATCAATAAAACCTACTACTTTATAGTTAAATTGAGTATCGTTTTGTAAAATATCTCGAGTGATTAATCCTGAATCTCCAGCTCCGTAAATCAATGTTTTTTGTTGAGCTTTATTTTTAGAAAAAAAATAATCGTAAATCCATTTATAATATAATCTGGCAATAACCATTATTACTGTTGAAATAAATAAATGGACAAAGATAACAGAGTAAGACATTCTGAAAACATATGAAACAGGAGTGTTCTCCGAAAGATTAGATTCAATGAATTGTCTATAGATAAAAGAGATGAAGAAAAGAATCAGAAAAGCGGTCGTATTTGAAACAAAAACATTTTCAGCATCTTTTAACCCCGTTTTTTTTACAATTCCCTTATATGTTTTGAAGTATAGGAAACATAGAGTATATGCTGCTACAACAAATGGTAATTTAAATAATAATTTTTCTAAACTAAAAGAATTTAGAAAACTATTAAGTATAAAATTGGTTATTACATAGCTAAAGAAAACTATAAGTATGTCTAGCACTAATACTACCCATCTAGGAGCATTAAAGTGTTGGTTAAAAGGATTCAATATTTTAGTAATTTAAGTGGTGGTAAAGATAATAAAAAAATCAGGAATAGAGACTCCAAAAAATGGAAAAATCTATCCCTGATTAATATCTTAAATTAAGAGAGAATTATTTTACTCTGAAAACAACTCTTCTTGCTAATTGATGAGAAGAAACTTGAGAATTTTTGAATTCTTTATCTTCACCTTCACCAACTGTAGTTAATTGAGAAGCATTTGCTCCTTGACTAACTAAAATAGCTTTTACATTTTCTGCTCTTCTACGAGATAAATTTTTGTTGTAAGAATCACTTCCAACTGGGTCAGCGTAACCTAAAATGTCAATT
This sequence comes from Empedobacter falsenii, assembly GCF_019308355.1. Lineage (GTDB taxonomy): Bacteria > Bacteroidota > Bacteroidia > Flavobacteriales > Weeksellaceae > Empedobacter > Empedobacter falsenii_B. The sequence continues at coordinate 7,914 of NZ_JAAGKM010000016.1, forward strand.
TGAGCATTTGGTTTAGCTTTTAAATATTCAGATACAAATTTAATACCTCCAACAGATTGTTGATATGGTTTATCAGAATTGTAATCAAAGTATACATTGATGATACCTGAATTAATCATTTGCTCTAAGAAATCAGCATCGTTAACGATAGTTGTATTTCCTCCTGCATTTTGTTTGATGTACTCTTCAATGTTATCTGGAATACCATTTCCATTGTGGTCAATTGTAACACCGTGAGTGTCAACAACTGCACCTGGAGCTGAATCTGGTTCTTGATCTAAGTAATCAGCAACACCATCACCATCAGTATCTTTTAACATTTGCTCGATGTTAGCAATACGATCTTCTAAGTCAGAACGAGTTGGTTCGTAAACCCAATCAGCGTGTTTTTGGTTTTTACCTAAGTAGAAAGTTAAACCTAAAGTAGCATTCCATAATTCACCACCAAAACCAGAACCTGAAATTTCAGAATTTCCATCAAAAGCTACGTTTTGACGAATATTTCTTACATAAGAAACGTCTCCTGTTAATACAACACGATCTGTTAATCTTAACTGAGGAGTTAAACCAACCATAACATTTACCATGTTATCATTGTCATCGAAAACTTTACCATCAGCACCTTTTGTTGCGTCATTATTCATCCAAGAATAACCTGCACCACCATGCGCTAATAAACCAATTCTATTTGTCCATGTTTCAAAATTCATGATTCGTCCTAAGTTCGCAACCCCTTGTAAATCTACACGGTAATAATTAGAACGGAAACGAGCTACATCTTCACCTTCTTTGATACGATCATATCCACCGTCTAATTTTAAACCAAACTTATTGTTGAACATGTAACGAACTCCAAAATCAGCATGATAGAAACTTGGCGTTTCAGAATAGTAACCAGGAGTGAAAGCTTTACGTGCTTTTACAGCACCTCCATTGGCCTCGATAGACCATTTGTTGTAATCGTTGTTAACTGTCTCAGTAGTTTCTTGCGCTTGAGCAAAAATTCCTAATCCAATTACACTTAATAGGTATGAAATCTTTTTCATGAGGATATATTTAATTACAAAATAATATAAATACTTAAAAACGAATCAATAAAAAACTGTTAAAAACGCCTATTACTAACGAAAATCATATAATTCTCTTGTTGATTAGTTTAATGAGTTAAAAAGAACTTCAATAATTGTGCCGAAATTAATTTTTAGTTTTCTTATATCATTTTCAAATCATTTAAATTATTTTTGCACAAATATTTCCCAAAACAAACAATGGAACAATCAGCATTTCTTTTTTCAACCAGAGGATCATTAGAATTAGCACAAAAAATTGCCGATCAATATGGTCAAGAACTTGGTAAATCTAAAATTGTAGAGTTTAGCGATGGCGAATTTGTGCCAGCTTTTGAACAACCAATTCGCGGTGCTCGCGTTTTCTTAATTGGTTCAACAATGCAACCAACAGACAATTTAATGGAATTACTTTTAATGTGTGATGCTGCAAAACGCGCATCTGCTAAAAGTATTACAGTTGTTATTCCTTATTTTGGTTTTGCTCGTCAAGATCGTAAGGATGCACCACGTGTGCCAATTGGAGCAAAATTAGTTGCAAAAATGTTAATGACAGCTGGAGCAACTCGTGTAATGACTATGGATTTACACGCTGATCAAATACAAGGATTTTTTGAAGTTCCTGTTGATCATTTATTCGCTTCAACAATTTTTGTTGAGTATATCAAAGGTTTAGGTTTAGATAATATTTGTATCGCTTCTCCAGACATGGGTGGTGCTAAACGTGCAAATACATATGCTAAATACCTTAATGCAGATATCGTAATTTGTCACAAAGAACGTAAAGTTGCAAACCAAGTTGATAGCATGATGTTAATCGGTGAGGTAGAAGGTAAAAATGTTATTTTAGTAGATGATATGATTGATACAGCGGGTACACTTGCTAAAGCTGCTGAATTGATTATGGAAAAAGGAGCAAAATCTGTTCGTGCAATTGCAACGCACGGAGTTTTATCTGGACCAGCTTATGAGCGTCTTGATAACTCTTTGTTAACGGAAATTGCTATAACTGATAGTATTCCATTAAAAAATACTTCCGTATCTAAAATAAAAGTATTATCTTGCGCTCCGCTTTTTGCTGATGTTATGCATTTAGTACATAGCAATAAATCTATTAGCCAACGTTTTGTTATCTAATGATTTAACTTAAATTTAAATTATTTTTATTATATACATATTATTATGAAGTCAATTACAATTCAAGGTGTAAAAAGAGAAGACTTAGGTAAAGTGGCTACACGTAACCTACGTAATGCTGAACAAGTACCTTGTGTGGTTTACGGTTCTGGAGAGCCTATCCACTTTTCAGCTGATGAAAAAGCATTCAAATCATTAGTTTACACTCCAGATGCTCATACAGCAACTATCGAGTTAGCTGATGGAGCTAAAATTCAAGCAATTTTACAAGACATCCAATTCCACCCAGTAACGGATAAAATCTTACACGTAGATTTTTACCAATTAAACGAGGACAAACCAGTAACTATGGAAGTACCAGTTCGTTTAGTAGGACGTGCTCGTGGTTTAGTAGCTGGTGGAGTTTTACGTTTCAACATGCGTAAATTAAAAGTTCGTGCTATTCCAGCAAACTTACCAGACGAAATCGAAATCGATATCACTCCAATGAGAATCGGTCACAAAATGTATGTGGAAACATTGAAAAATGATAACTACACATTCGCTCATCCAGATAACGCAGTAGTAGTAGCTATTCGTACTTCTCGTAACGCTGTTAAGGATGCTGATCAAGACGAAGACGAAGATTAAGAAATTTTCTTTTCAGATAACATTAAACCACTCATTTTTGAGTGGTTTTTTTATTTTTAAAAATTTAATAAGATAAATTTGTCCGAATTAAAATTAGTTGTATATTTGTTTCATAATTTATAATGAATAAAAGAAATTAATGTTTTCTAAAGCGTGCGAATATGGAATTAAGGCTTGTGTGTTTATTGCACAAGAATCTGTAGAAGGAAAGAGAGTCAATTTAAAACAAATTGCAAATTCGATTAATTCTCCAGAAGCTTACACAGCCAAAATTCTTCAACAATTAGTTAAAGCAAATGTGATTTCATCTGTCAAAGGAAAAATGGGAGGTTTCCAAATGGATGCAGCGCATTTAGAAGATATCAAATTAGTGAATATCATCAAAGCGATTGATGGAGATGGTCTTTATCACAGTTGCATTTTAGGTTTAGTAGAATGCGATGCTAACAAACCTTGTGCTTTACATAGCCGTGTTTTTGCAATTCGTAATGATTTGCGAGGAATGCTAGAAAAGACATCGATGTTTAATTTGATTGATGATCTAGAGAAAGGAATTGCTTTTCTTAAGCATTAAAAAAAATTGATTAAAAATAAGATAAAAATATCCGATTATCCGAATTAAAAAATTACAACAATGAACCTATTAATAGAACTTCCTCAAACAACTGCTTCTCATATGAGTTATACTGTAACAGTAAATCTAAATGAAGCGTGCGAAAGACATCATAAGACATTATTTTTTTGTTGGAATATTCGTGCTGGAATAGATAAAGGAGTCGATATTCAACGAATTGTTGATTATGTAAATTGGTATGGGGAAAAAGTATTATTCAAAAAATTTGAGATAGAAGAAAATTACTTGTTTTCGCTTTTAGATGAAGATCATTACTTGGTAAAAAGAGCATTGAAAGAACATAGACGTTTGAGACGCTTGTTCAAAATAGATGCAAAAAATCCGATGAAAAGTTTGATTTATATCGAAGAAGAATTGGATTTGCACATCAGATTTGAGGAGAAACAAATGTTTCCTGAATTTGAGAAAAATGCAACACAAAAAAAGTTAAAAGTAATTAAAGAACAATTTAATTCACTTTTAACTAACACAGATTGGAAAGATCAATTTTGGTTATAGGATCTTTCATAACCATAAATTTTTACTTATAATTTTTTAGATGATTTTTGAAAAAGAAAAGCTCGATTTTGCAGGTCGAGCTTTTTGCTTTTTTATGTGTTAAGGAAATTACTTCTTAATCTTAATTTCAAAGATTTTGTCCCAAAGCTTTCCAGTAACTAACATATTTCCGTTGTCTTTGAAAGCGATTCCGTTCAATTCTTGCGCTTGTGGATTTCCTTGTTTTCCTTTCAATTCAGCAAAATTAAACTCAGCTTTTACAGCGCCAGTTTGCGGATCTATTACCACGATATTACTGTTATCTGCGTGTCCAGATTTTAGGTAAACATTTGCATAAATTAAACCATCGTGATACTCAATTTCATTCAAATAACTATATGGTTGTGTGCTATCAAAAGCTTGAACAGTTCTAAGGTAGTTAAATTTCTCATCGAAGAAATGAATACGTTGCGAACCTTCTGTTACAGCTAATTCTTTACCAATTGTAGTAATTCCCCAACCTTCGATAATTTGAGCTGGCATATCAAATTTTTCAACTTGATTAAAGTTTAAATCATATTTATAAATGACACGATCTTGCCATGTTAATTGATAAATAAAACCATTCAGTTCTGTAATTCCTTCTCCAAAAACATCGTCTTTGATTTGATATAATTTTGTAGGTTCAGTAGCACCCAATTTATATTCAATCAAACGTGTATTTCCTCCACGAAGTCCAGTTCCTTCGAAAATATTTCCGTTTTTGAAATAAAAACCTTGCGTAAAATAATCAGGGTTATGTGGATAAGTTCCTACAATTTCATAATTCCATTGCGCAGCCGGCTCATTTGCATAAACCACAAACGTAAAATCGCGCGAATTTGTTTCTTCTTCTCCTTTGAAGAATTTCAAATTAACCGTATGATTTCCTAATCCAATTGTTTTTCCGTCAATCGTAAAATCAGCAGGAACTTCTTGTCCATCCACCGAAACAACAACTTTCGTAATTCCATCTAAATTAGTTAAAGGAATATCGATTTTGTCGCCAATTTTGTATTTATTTTGTTCAATTTTCGAAACAATTTCAGTGATTGCAGTATTGTTTTTTCCAGTCGAATCTTTACAAGAAAATAACACTGAAGAGAAAACTGTTGCACAAACTGAAGCAGCGATTAAATATTTTTTCATTTGATGTGTTTTATGTTTTACGAATTAGGTTGCTAATTCTACTACAAATATATTTTATTTTGTTCGATTCGGATTATTTTTTACAAAGGCATCCCAACTCGAATATGAATTTGACGTCCCAGTTGTTTTACCCGAATTTAGATAATGACAAACCGCAACGGCAAGACCATCTGTGGCATCCAAACGTTTTGGAATTTCTTTCAATCCAAGTAAATGTTGTAACATGCCCGCAACTTGCTCCTTCGAGGCATTTCCGTTTCCGGTAATCGCCATCTTAATTTTTTTTGGCGCATATTCTACCACAGGCATATCGCGATGCAAACAAGCGGCTATACAAACACCTTGCGCACGTCCAAGTTTTAACATAGACTGAACATTAACGCCAAAAAACTGCGCTTCAATGGCTAATTCATCAGGATGATATTGATCGATAATGGCTAAAGTTTTTTCGAAAATCTTTTTCAATTTCGTTTGCTGGTTCGGAAGTTTATGCAACAACAATTCGTCTAAAGTAATCAACTTTATTTTGTTATTTTTGACTTCAATCAAACCAAAACCCATCACCATTGTTCCAGGATCAATCCCTAAAATAATCTTTTCCATCGTTGCGAAGGTATTAAGATATTCTGAAAATTAAGCCGAATTTCGACTCGCATTAATATTTCCGAATAACGAACGCATCACAATTTGCTCATAGATTGATTTGAACTCACTTTCATGATGAATTTTGTTCAACGCAAATTGTTGAATCGTTAATAATGGTAACACAATTTTTTCGCGCATTTGTACCGAAGATTTGTTCAATGGTTCGTCTTGCATCAATTCTGTGTAACCCGAAATTTCTAAACATAATGCTTTTGATAATTCAAATTCATCGTGCAAAATATTCCAAAATTCACCATATTCAGGATCATCTTTCATATAAGAAGTTAATGGAAAATAAGTTTTTTCCATCGACATCATACTATTCTGGATCAATGTTTTGAAGAAGCTCGAATTCTTGAATAAATCTTTTACATCCTCTAAATGACCTTGTTTTTTCAATTCATTTATAGCTGTTCCAACACCAAAATATCCCGGAACATTTTGTTTTAATTGACTCCAAGAACCCACAAATGGAATAGCACGCAAATCATCGAACTCTAATTTTTTATCACCACCTCGTTTACTCGGACGGCTTCCGATATTCGTTTTTCCATAATAGTTAAGCGTACTCATATTTTCTAAATAAGGTAAAAATGAAGGATGCGCTTTCAAATCTTCGTATTTCTGATAACTAATTGTGGCTAATTTATCAATCAAAATTCGCTCATCTGGCGAAATCTGACTTGTGCTTGTAGAGAAAACATCCGAAATGATACCAGCCGTGTACAATTGTTCAAAATTATATTTTGCCTGCGGCATTGTTCCATAATTCGACGTAATTGTTTGCCCTTGAATCGTAATTTGAATTTCGTGATTCGCAATTGTTTTCCCTTGAGAAGCATAAAATTCGTGTGTTTTTCCACCGCCACGTGCAGGAGGTCCACCACGACCATCAAAGAAAATAACTTCGATTTGATTTTTATCCGAAACATTCGAAAGGATTTCTTTGGTACGATAAATTTCCCAATTTGCTTTGATGTAACCACCGTCTTTTGTTCCGTCCGAAAAACCTAACATAATTGATTGACGCTGTTTTCTACGTTCTAAATGTTGTGCATAAATTGGTAGATTATACAATTTATTCATCGTATTCTCAGCACCATCTAAACCTCTAATCGTCTCGAAAAGTGGCATAATATCAAACTTAATTTCGTCATCTTTGTAACCACAAAATTTGAATAAAGCGTAAACATTTAAGACATCGAAAATGGTTTCAGAATTTGAAATAATGTATCGGTTAACACCTAATTCGCCATTTCGTTGCTGAATCGTTTTTAATTGATAAACATTTCTGATTGTATCGACGACAATATCATCTTCAAAATCTTCAGGCTTAGCTGTAAAAGAAGGATTTGTTAACAAGTCGATTTGTTCTGCTTCGCTTAAATCTTTCAGATTAATTCCAGTATATTTTTCAACAATTTGGTTAATTACTTTTTGATGAACACGCGAATCTTGACGAATATCCAACGAAGCAAAATGTAACCCGAAAATATCAACACGCGTGATAAAATCGTCCAAAATATCTAAGAAAACGCCATTGTGTTGTTCAATCAAAATTGTACGAATAGTCTGTAAACGCATCTTGATTTCATCAATTGTAATTGTTCCATTTTCATTGAACATATTTTCGTAAATCAAATTACTCAACGCTTTCAAAGGTTCTGTAACATGCTTGAATGTTAATCTACGTTGAACAATTTTAAGATGATTGTAATAATTTTTTAAGATACTTGTACGCAATAAACTTGCAACTTTCCATGTAATTTCTGCTGTTACAAACGGATTTCCATCGCGATCGCCTCCAGGCCAAAAACCTAATTGAATAACAGGAGATTTTAGAGGTTTACTTTCTGTAAAAAACAATTGGTTGATTTCGTTGTATAATCGTCCAATTGTTTGATAATATACATTTCTCAAATAATAAATAATAGAAACAGCTTCATCGTAAGGAGTTGGTTTTTCTTCGTTTATAAAAGGTGTTTTTCCTAATTGTTGCAACAATAAATCAATTTTACTTACCGAATCTTGTTGAATTGCGTCGCGTAAATCTTGAATAATTTGTTGAACATTTGTCGGATAAAACTGTGTTGGATGGGCTGTAAAAACAACTCTTGTTACAAAATCTTCGATCCTAGTTTTTACTTGTTCCATTTTACCTTGCGCTTGTGCAATATGGTAAATGCTTTCCAAACTTCCTTTTTCATTTTCGGAATGTAATGACGGAAATGCAGCATCTTCGATACTATCAAACAAAACAACTTGTCGCTCGATGTATTGTATCATTCGAAACATCAAATCGATTTGTTCTTGTTCGGTTTTTAAATCGGTGTATTTCTCAAAAAAATTGTTGATGATTTCATTTGGCGATTTACCTTCTGGTAAACCTTTTTGACTTTCATCGTACAAAAACGGAATCAACGATCCAATGTTTTGCATTTTTTCGTAGGGCAGACTCATAAAGAGACTGTTGTAAATTTGAAACTTATTTTCCACAATTTGGTGGAATTTAAGTTCAGATAAATTCGTACTTCGCATTAATAGGTATTTTTTCTCTTAATAGTAAATTTACTTGTTTCGAGGTAATTATCCTATTTATTTTAAACCAAAAAAAGAGAATCATATTGATTCTCTTTTTGTTTATTATGATCGATTGTTTAGTTCAATTAATAGTTCTATAAATTCGCGAGTGTTTGCTAGCCTCGGAACTTTATTTTGTCCACCTAACTTACCACGAGAAGCCATCCATTCGATGAATAATTTTTTGCGCGCTTTGTGTACAATCGGTCGATTAAGTGTCATATTATTGTAACGTTTTGCCTCGTAATCTGAATTAACTTCTTGTAAACTTTTGTCTAAACAATCAATAAATTGCTCAAAATTTTCAGGTTCTTTATCAAACTCTATTATCCATTCGTGAGCGCCTTTTTCTTTTCCTTGCATAAAAATTGGACCAGCACTATATTCAGAAACAATTGAATTTGTTTGCATACAAGCACGTTTCAAAGCTTCTTCAGCGTTTTCTATCATCAATTCTTCGCCAAATGCATTGATATAATGTTTTGTTCGTCCAGAAACAACAATTCGATGAGGATTTGTAGATGTAAAGCGAACCGTATCACCAATGATATAGCGCCACAAACCTCCATTTGTTGTAATCACCATAGCGTAATTTTTACCAACTTCAACTTCTCCAATTGTTAAAAATCGTTGAGTTTCTGAACCAAATTCTTCCATTGGAATAAATTCGTAAAAGATTCCGTTGTCTAATAATAACAACAACTCTTTACTATTTAATTGATCCTGAATTCCAAAAAAACCTTCGGAAGCATTATATAATTCGAAATAATTTAATTTTTTCTGAGTAATTAAATTATAATTTTCTGCATAAGGTTTGAAGCTGATTCCACCATGAAAAAACACTTCGAGATTTGGCCATAATTCGTCCAAATAATTCTTTCCAGTTTCGGCTAATAATTTATTCAAAACGACTAACATCCATGAAGGAACACCAGTTAAAGAACCAACATCTTCATTTTTTGTTGCATTAATAATAGCATTCATCTTTACATTCCAATCAGACATTAGAGAAATCTCACGATTTGGAATGTTTTTCATTTCTGCATAAAAAGGTAAATTATCAATCAGAATAGCTGATAAATCACCAAAACGCGTATCATATTTTTGATAAAGTTCACTACTTCCGCCAATTCTTAAGTTTTTGTGCATAAAAATATCCGTTTCGGGATAAGCATTTAAGTACAATGCAAACATTGTTTTTCCTGCTGCGTAATGGCAATCTTCTAAGGATTCATTACTAATCGGAATAAATTTACTTTTGGCATTTGTTGTTCCAGAAGATTTCGCAAACCATTTTATTTTTCCATGCCAAGTAACATCTTTTTCACCTTTTCTTGCTAATTCAATATAAGGTTGAAAATCCTCGTAATGCACTGCAGGGACTTGCTCTTGAAATTTATGTGTCGTTTTGATTTCGTCAAAATGAAATTCTTTTCCGTAAATAGTCGATTTGGCTTTTTTGATATTCTCAAATAACACACGTTCTTGCGTACCAACTGGATTTTTGATACTTTCCTCGATGATATTCATTCGGCTACGCATCATAATTTCCATAATCTTATTGACTATTCCCATCCGCTAAAAGTTTTGTAGATTTACACAAAATTAATTAAACTTTTTTAGCAAGATGCAGTTTGAAGGACAAATTCGTAAAATGACAACTGAAAATGGAACGCCAATCAATTATTATTGGAATTTCAAGAATGATTTTATTGTTATGAATCAATTGTTAGGAAAAAAAATCAAGATTAACTTTGATCATTACGAATGTTTAAACTGTCACGAGGACAAAGAGATTTATCAGATGGGATATTGTAAAAATTGTTTTTTTACAGTTCCAGAAGCTAATCCAAGTATTATCAATCCAGAACTTTCTACAGCACATTTGGGAATTGCGCAACGTGATTTAGAGTTTGAAACGAAATTCGAATTGCAACCGCATATTGTGTATTTGGCAAATTCATCAGGAATAAAAGTTGGTGTAACGCGTTTAACGCAAGTGCCGACACGTTGGATCGATCAAGGAGCTTCAGAAGCTATTATTATTGCGCGAACGGATAATCGTTACGAAGCTGGAATGATAGAGGTTTCGTTGAAAAATGTTATTGCTGATAAAACAAATTGGCAAAGAATGTTGAAAAACGATGTGCCAGAAATTAATTTGTTCGAAAAGTATCACGAAATCAGAAATGAAGTGAATCCAGATTTTCAAAAATTTTTGGTTGATGAGCCAGAAGTTTGGAAGTTAGACTATCCAGTTTTATCTTATCCAGAAAAAGTAAAATCATTAAACTTGAAAAAAACGCCAGAAATAAAAGGTGTTTTGAAAGGAATAAAAGGTCAATACTTGATTTTTGAAGACAATACCGTTTTCAATGTTCGAGGTCACGAAGGTTTTTACGTCAATTTTGAAGTATAAAATTTATTTTACAATAAGATATATTCAAAAGTCGGTTCTGCAACAGAATCGACTTTTTTTGTTTCTATCTATTTGATTTCAATAAAAATACTTGTTTTTTATCTTATTTATTTTTACATTAGTTATAATCAATTAACACAAAAAATAGGAATTATGAAAGCAAGTGCATTACTTATGGTTGGCGGTATTTTGGCTTTAACAGCATGTAATAAAAAATCAGATTTGCCAGATTATAAGGTGAAAGAAGCAGTTTTAGATGTTTACAAATACAGAGCAGATAAGCCAGATTCACTTTTTTCGAAAGTAGAAGGCGTAAATGTGGATGATTTGAATGCGGTGGTTAAACAATATGGGCCAGTTGATGTCTACAACTTTGAGAAAATGACGCCTCTTGAAGATGGTGACAAAACAGTTTACGAAGCAGTTTATAAAGTATCTTTTAAAGGAGCAGAAGGTACAGAAACTTTTAAAGTACGAAAAATTGATAAACTAGACGGAATTGTTGTTGGCTATGCAAGTGATGTAAAACCTGTTGCTGAACCAAATGATTCATTGGCTGTAAAAAAGGATTCGGTGAAATAAATATAAAAAAATAATAAATACGTAATGATTTATTGAAAAAGTTTGTATATTCGTTATCAATAATGAAACAAAACGGATTAAATACAATCATTTCAATTACGACGACTTCTAGTGTTCACACTTAGAGGAGTTTTGTTATGTATTTAATTCTAAAAAAATAATGCAAAAGCATCTTCTCAAAAGGAAGATGCTTTTTTTATGATCAAAATTTAAATTATGAAAGTTTTAAAATTCGGAGGAACATCAGTCGGATCGGTAGAAGGTATCCGCGCGGTCGTAGAAATTGTTAAACAGGAAAAGCAACAAAATAACTCGATTATTTTGGTTGTGTCTGCTATTTCTGGTTTGACCAATTTATTAACCAAAATGTCTGAAGAAGCTTCATCAGGAAATTTTGGTGAAAATGATTTAAAACTTTTTCAAGACAAACATTTCGAAATTGTAAAAGCTTTAATCGATGTGCCGAATCAAAATCCGATTTTAACAAAATTAAAATTGTTGATGAATGAGTTGGAAGCATTATTAGAAGGGGTGGAAATTCTGAAAGAATTAAGCCCTCAAACAAAAGATTTGATTTTGAGTTTCGGCGAAAGATGTAGTGCTTTATTAATAGCAAAAGTAATGCAAGAGCATGTTGGAAATTCATTGGCGATTAATGCATCAGATTATATTTTGACTGATCATAATTTTGGTCAAGCGAATGTTATCGAGGAAAAATCGTTTCAGAATATTCAACAATTAGCAAAAGATTATTCGGATAAATTATTAGTTGTAACAGGGTTTATTGCTGCTAATGAAGAAGGACGAGTGACAACTTTGGGAAGAGGAGGTTCTGATTACACTGCGGCTTTGATTGGTGCGGCTTTACATGCAGAACAAATTGAAATTTGGACAGATGTAAATGGAATGATGACGGCGGATCCTCGTTTTGTGAACAAAGCTTTTTCGTTAGAAAATTTATCGTATACAGAAGCGATGGAATTGTCGTATTTCGGTGCGAAAGTGATTTATCCGCCAACAATGGCTCCAGCTTTTAAACTTCGAATTCCGATTTTAATTAAAAACACATTTCAACCGGATTTTGAGGGAACAAAAATTCAGTTCGATTCGCAACCAACAGATTATCCAATTAAAGGAATTTCGTCGATCAAAGATATTGCATTAGTCAATATAAAAGGAAGCGGCTTGGTTGGCAAATTGGGCTTTAGTGGAAAACTTTTTTCACTTTTAGCGCAACATCATATCAACATTGTGTTGATTACGCAATCTTCGTCAGAGCATAGTATCACGCTTGCCATTCATCATAATGAAGTCGAAAAAGCAAAGCAATTAATTGAAGAAGAGTTTTGTTTGGAAATTGCAGCAAAATGGTTGGAACCAATTGAAATTGAAGAAAATCTCGGAATTATTGCAATTGTTGGAGAAAACATGAAGAAAATGGTTGGTGTTTCGGGCAAGTTATTTTATGCATTAGGACGAAATGGAATCAATGTCAGAGCGATTGCGCAAGGTTCTTCGGAGTATAATATTTCGGTTGTGATTAACGAAAATGATTTGTCAAAAGCTTTAAATGCGGTACATGATGCGTTTTTTAATCATTTGAAAAAAACAATTCATGTTTTCAATGTTGGAGTAGGAAATATTGGGTCGACATTTTTAAATCAATTAGAAAAACAGAAAGATTTTTTAGCAAAAAATAATGATATCGAAATAAAATTGGTTGGATTATCAAATTCAAAAAAAATGATGTTTGATGAAAACGGAATTAATTTATCGAATTGGAAAAATGAATTAGAAAATTCTTCTTCTCCAGCTGATTTGAATGAATTTATCCAAAAAATGAAACAGTATAATTTACCAAATTGTGTTTTTGTAGATAATACTGCGAGTTCTGATTTGCCAAATTATTACAAACAAATTTTTGAAAGCAGTATTTCGGTTGTGACATGTAATAAAATTGCGAATTCATCTTCTTATCAAGAGTATAAAAAATTGAAAGAAACTGCTCGAAAATATGGTATTGATTTTCTTTACGAAACAAATGTTGGAGCAGGTTTACCAATTATTAGCGTGTTGAAAGATTTAAGAATGAGTGGAGATCAAATCTTAAAAATTGAAGCAATTTTATCAGGAACAATTTCGTATATATTTAATCATTTTAAAGGTGAAAATACATTTGCCGAAATTGTAAAAAAAGCGCAAGAATTAGGTTATACAGAACCAGATCCTCGCGATGATTTGAGTGGAATAGATTTTATGCGAAAAATGTTGATTCTTGCTCGTGACAATGGTTACGAAATTGAAGCGGGAGATGTAAAAATCGATTCTATTTTGCCTAAATCTTGTTTAGAAGCTGCAACTGTAGAAGATTTTTATCAAGAATTAGTCAACGAAAATGATTATTTCGAAAAGATAAAACATCAAGCAGATGAGGAGCAGAAAGTGATTCGTTACATCGGGATTTTAGAAGATGGAAAAATATCAATTTCGTTAGAATTGGTGGATAATCAACATCCGTTTTATGCCTTGTCTGGAAGCGATAATATTATTTCCTTTACAACAGCGCGTTACAAGGAACGTCCTTTGGTTGTGAAAGGACCTGGAGCTGGTGCAGAAGTTACAGCAGCTGGCGTTTTTGCAGATTTAGTTAATATAAGTTCAATACGATAAAAGATGAATCAAATAATCGAAAATAAATATAAGCTTGATCAAGCGAAGTTTTTAGATAAAGTACATGTTTTTGCTCCTGCAACAGTTGCCAATATGATCTGTGGATATGATATTTTGGGCTTTGCGGTGGATTATCCAGGTGATGAGGTAATCATGAAAAAGACAGAAAAGTTAGGAATCGAAATTCTGACAATTACAGGTGACGAGGGTAAATTGCCTTTGGATGCGATGAAAAATACAGTCTCTCATTCGGCATGGAAATTATTTTGTGATTTAGGTCTACAAGATTCTTTTGGATTATCGATAGAATTACACAAGAAAATGCCGATTGGAAGTGGTTTAGGCTCAAGTGCGGCGAGTACGGTTGCTGGACTTTTTGCATTAAATGAATTATTAGGAAAACCACTTTCTAAAAAAGATCTTTTACCTTATTGTATGGAAGGCGAGCGTTTGGCTTGTGGCGCTGCTCATGCGGATAATGTTGCGCCATCATTGTTTGGTGGAATTACATTGATTCCTTCTTACGAGCCGCTTTTGGTGCGTTCTTTGCCTGTTCCAGAAAATTTATATGTCACACTGATTTATTCAAAAGTAGAAGTATCAACAAAGGATGCGCGCAAATTAATTAAAGATAAAGTGCAATTGAGTAAAGCAATAAAACAATATGGGAATATTGCAAGTTTGGTTGCGGCGCTTTATGAGAATGATTATGAAGAGATTGGTCGTTCCATGCAAGATGATATTATCGAGCCAAATCGTTCTTTATTGATTCCATATTTTAATGAAATGAAAAGTATTTCGCTCGAAAATAATGCATTAACGTTCGGGATTTCTGGTTCTGGACCAACTGTTATGGCATTATCTAAAAGTAAATTGGATGCAGAAAATATCGCACAAAAATTAAATGATTTTTTGACGATAAAAGAAATTGAACATTTATCATTTGTTTCTAAAATTAATCAACAAGGACCATACATAAAATACTAAAAATGGAATTATACAGTACAAATAATCATAATAATAGAGTCGATTTTAAACAAGCGGTTTTTCAATCTTTGCCAGAAGATAAAGGTTTGTATATGCCTTTGTCGTTACAAAAATTAGATGAAAATTGGATGAATTCGATCGAGAATTATTCATTTCAAGAGATTGCGAAAAAGGTTACAAATCATTTATTAAAAGATGATTTTTCTGAAGAAACAATTAATAATTTAATTGATGAGGCAATCAATTTTTCAGCGAATTTGGTATTTTTAGAAGATGATTTAGCTGTTTTGGAATTGTTTCATGGACCTTCTTTTGCTTTTAAAGATTTTGGAGCGAGATTTATGAGTCGAGTGATGGCACATTATTCGAAAAAAGATAATCAATTGTTAGATGTTTTGGTCGCAACTTCTGGCGATACAGGAGGCGCTGTAGCACTTGGCTTTCTGGGAGTAGAAGGAACGAGAGTAACTATTTTGTATCCAAAAGGAAAAGTGTCGCTGATACAAGAATTGCAATTAACAGCGAATGGAAAAAATATTCGCGCCATAGAAATCGATGGAACTTTTGATGATTGTCAAGCATTGGTGAAACACGCGTTTTTAGACAAAGATTTAATGAAAAATCTTAATTTAACCTCAGCAAATTCAATTAATATTGCTCGCTTAATTCCGCAATCTTTCTATTATTTCGAGGCATTTTCCGAAGCAAAAAGGAAAGGTTTTGAGAAAGTTTCTTTTATTGTTCCGAGTGGAAATTTCGGGAATATTACGGCAGGTATTTTAGCTTCAAAATTAGGATTAGAAGTAGAACAATTTGTTGCAGCTACAAATGCGAATGATACTGTTCCATCATTTTTAAAAACCGAAAATTATCAACCAAAACCTTCTGTACAAACGTTATCGAATGCAATGGATGTTGGAAATCCGAGTAATTGGGTTCGTGTGATGGAATTTTTTGATCAAGATATGGATCAATTAAAATCAAAAATGATTTCAAAAGCTTTTTCAGATATTGAAACGACAAATGCAATCGTAGAAATTAATCAAGAATATGATTATATTGCTTGTCCGCATACGTCGATTGCGTGGTTGGCGGCGAAGGGATATCAAGCGAAAAAGCAAAAAGAAAAAGAGTTGGTGGTATTTTTATCAACGGCGCATCCATGTAAATTTTCTGAAGTTTTTCCGAAAGAAATACGAGATAAAATTGTCTATCCAAAAGAAGTCGAAGAATTGAAATTGAAACAATCGAATAAAGTTGAAATGAACAATAATTTTGATGAGTTAAAAAATTGGTTGTTGAATAATTAATAAATTAAAAAGCAAAGTTTCTAACTAAATAGAAGCTTTGCTTTTTTTGAATAGTATATTAATGATGGGAAAATTATCCAATCATTAATGAAAAAAGTTTGTTGTCTGTGTTAAGATATTGATAGTCGAAATGATGATTTTCTAACCTAAAAATTAAACCATCTAAATCTTCTTTTTTGTCTAATTCAATGCCAACTACTGCTGGACCTGTTTCTTTGTTGTTTTTTTGCGTGTATTGGAAATAGGTGATGTCATCATTTTCACCCAAAACTTCGTTCACTAATTCTTTCAAAGCGCCGGCACGTTGAGGAAAATTGATAATGAAATAATGTTTCAAACCTTCATATTGCAAACTTCTTTCTTTTATTTCCTCCATTCGCGTAATGTCGTTGTTGCTTCCGCTAAGCACACAAACCACATTTTTTCCTTTGATTTCTTCCTTAAAAAAATCTAAAGCCGAAACACTCAAAGCGCCTGCTGGTTCTACAACAATTGCATCTTCATTGTACAAACGCAAAATGCTCGAACAAACTTTTCCTTCCGGAACAGCACAAGTTGTTTCTAAACCTTCTGCACAGATTTTGTAGGTTTTTTCACCTGCTTTTTTTACAGCTGCGCCATCTACAAAAGGGTCAATCTTCGCTAATGCAACAGATTGTTTTTGTTTGATAGCTTCTGCCATACTTGCTGCGCCACTCGGCTCTACTCCAATAATTTTGGTGTTTGGACTAAGTGTTTTCATCACAGAAATAACGCCAGATGCTAAACCTCCACCACCAATTGGCACGAAAATATAATCGATTGGTTGATTGCATTGATTCAAAATTTCTAATGCAACCGTTCCTTGTCCTGCAATTACTTTTTCATCATCAAAAGGATGAATAAATGTAATATTTCCTTCTTGCGATAATTGATGCGCAAAAGCCGATGCATCATCAAATGTATCACCATGTAAAATGATTTCGATTTGATCTTTACCAAACCATTTTACTTGTTTTATTTTTTGTTGAGGTGTCGTTGTAGGCATCACAATTTTGCCTTTAATGTTTAATTGTTGACACGAATACGCCACACCTTGTGCGTGATTTCCTGCACTTGCGCAGATCACACCATTATTTTTTTCTTGTTCTGATAACTGAACGATTTTATTATAAGCACCACGTAATTTGTACGAACGGACGACTTGTAAATCTTCTCGTTTTAGATAGACATTCGCATCAAATTGACGACTTAAATTTTCATTGAAATCGAAAGGAGTGTTTTTGGCAACTCCTTTCAAATTCATTTGTGCTAAGTTTACTTCGTCAAGCGAAACGCCTAAGGTCTCAGTTTTCTCACTTCTAAGTCCCTTTGTCATAATTCACTATTTTCTTAGTTATTTTAATATTTGATTATGCCGTTTTTATGGTTTTCATAGCAGTCATTGCTTTACGAAGTTTTTTTCCCACAGTTTCGACAGGATGATTACGTAAAACATCATTTATGTGTACCAATGTCGCATTATCAACAGCATTGTCTTTTCCTTCGTTGTAATTTTTCCCAACAACATCTACGTTTACTTTTGTCATGAAATCTTTTAACAAAGGTTTACAAGCTTGATCGAAAAGATAACAACCGTATTCTGCTGTATCAGAAATCACTCGATTCATTTCGAATAATTTTTTACGCGCAATTGTATTCGCAATCAATGGTGTTTCATGTAAGGATTCGTAATAAGCAGATTCAGGTTTAATACCGGCTTCTACCATTGTTTCGAAAGCTAATTCAACTCCAGCACGAACAAAAGCAACCATTAATGTATAGTTGTCAAAATATTCTTGTTCTGTAATATTTGCATCGCCAGCTGGTGTTTTTTCAAAAGCAGTTTCACCAGTTTCAGCTCTCCATTTTAATAAGTTTTTGTCATCATTCGCCCAATCTTCCATCATTGTTTTACTAAATTCACCCGAAATAATATCGTCTTGATGTTTTTGGAACAATGGACGCATAATGTCTTTTAATTCTTCTGATAATTCAAAAGCTTTTACTTTAGCAGGATTGCTTAATCTATCCATCATACCGCTAACTCCGCCATGTTTTAAAGCTTCAGTAATGACTTCCACACCATATTGAACCAATTTTGAAGCGTAACCAGCATCAATTCCGTTTTCAACCATTTTATCGAAAGAAAGAATAGAACCTGTTTGTAAAAGACCGCATAAAATGGTTTGTTCTCCCATTAAATCAGACTTTACTTCTGCCACAAAAGATGATTTTAAAACGCCTGCTCTATGACCTCCAGTTCCTGCGCAATATGCTTTTGCTTGGTCAAGTCCTTTACCTTCGGGATCATTTTCTGGGTGAACTGCAATTAATGTTGGAACTCCAAATCCTCTTAAATATTCTGCTCGAACTTCTGAACCTGGACATTTTGGAGCAACCATGATTACTGTAATATCTTTACGAATTTGTACACCTTCTTCTACGATATTGAATCCATGAGAATATAAAAGTGTAGCACCTTGTTTAATAAGTGGTTGAACAGTATTGATAACTTGCGTATGTTGTTTATCTGGCGTTAAATTCGCAACAACATCAGCATTTGGGATTAATTCCTCGAAAGTACCAACTGTAAAATTATGACTTGTTGCATTTTTCCACGAATCTCTTTGTTGTTCAATCGCTTCTTTGCGTAATGCATACGAAACATCTAAACCGCTGTCGCGTAGATTTAATCCTTGGTTTAATCCTTGCGCACCGCAACCTACAATCACAATTTTTTTGCCTTTTAATGCTTCTGTACCTTTTGCGAATTCTGAGTTATTTAGAAATTCTGCTTGTCCTAGTTGATATAATTGGTCTCTTAATGATAGAGAATTAAAGTAATTAGTCATTTTTGTTTTTTTTAATAAAATTATTTGTTGAATTGTTTGTCTTTACATCGTGAAAACTGAGTTTCCTTCGTTTAGGAATTCATTTTCGATTACTTCTTTTGATGGCTCGTCTTTTTCGAATTGTAATAATTTTTCATGGAAACCAGCACTTGCTTTTATAATGGCTATTCTAGCTCCACGAACAAATTCTATTAAGCCATATTTAGTCAGCTCTTGTGTTAGATTATCAATTTCCTCACGATGACCAGCTGTTTCAAAAACTGTATAATCATTACGGATTACGACTGTGTTTGCACCATATTGACGTAACAAACGTTCTACATATGCCTTCTCTGCAATAATATTGGTTGGAACTTTGTATAAAGCTTGTTCTTGCCAAATTAATTCATCATTATTGTTGAAATAAGCTTTAAGAACGTCTATTTGTTTCTCAATTTGCATGCAAAGTTTTCGAACAACTTCTTCAGATTCTTCAATTACAATTGTAAATCGGTGTACATTTTCTATTTCTGATGGAGAAGTGCTTAAACTTTCAATATTAATTTTTCGTCGAGTAAAAATTCCTGCAACTCTTCCCAAAATTCCTATGGAATTTTCTGTATATAGCGTAATTGTATATTCTTGTTTTGAGTCCATAATAATTTATTTTAATCTAATTTCAGAAACACTTGTACCTTGTTCTACCATAGGAAATACATTGTTTTCTTTTCCTACCATAACTTCTAAAAGATAAGAACCATCATGCTCTAACATCTCTTTTAAAGCATTTTTCAAGTCGTTTCTTGCTTCTATTTTTTGACCTTCTATTTGGTAGGCTTTTGCAAGTGCTACAAAATCTGGACTTGTAATATCTACGAAAGAATAGCGTTTGTCGTTGAATAATTCTTGCCATTGACGCACCATTCCAAGGAAGCTATTGTTTAGGATTAATATTTTTACTTTAGCTCCAAATTGCATAATCGTTCCCATTTCTTGTAACGTCATTTGGAAACCACCATCTCCACAAACCATGACAATGTCTTTTTCTGGTGCTCCATACCATGCTCCAATTGCTGCAGGTAAACCAAATCCCATTGTTCCTAATCCTCCTGATGTAACCAAAAGCTTAGAATCTTTGAATTTCGCGTAACGACAAGCCGACATCTGATGTTGTCCTACGTCTGTCACAATAACGGCTTCTCCTTTAGTTAATTCATTTAAGGTATTGATAACCTCAGCCATAGATATCACATCAGTTGTTGGATGGAATTCTTTATTAATAACTTCTGTACGTTCTTCTTTTTCGAGATCTCTAAATTCTTTTAACCATTGAGAATGATCATTAGGATGAATCAAATTTGTTAATAACAGAAGTGTTTTTTTACAATCTCCCCAAACAGGGACAGCAACTTTTACATTTTTACCAATCTCTGCTGGGTCAATATCAAGATGAATCACTTTGGCTTGTTTTGCATATTTGTCTAAGCGTCCAGTTACGCGATCATCAAACCTCATTCCTATGGCAATTAATACATCGCAATCATTTGTTTTAACATTAGGTGCATAATTACCATGCATACCTAATAAACCTACATATTGTGGATGATCAGTATCTAAAGAACTTAATCCCATCAAAGTTGTTGCTACAGGAATTCCAGATTTTTCTAAGAAATCGTTTAATTCTTGTTCAGCTTTTCCAAGTAATATTCCTTGACCAATAATCGCAAATGGTTTTTTTGCTTGATTAATAAGTTTAGCAGCAGCTTTTATATATTCAGTTCTTATCTCTGGTTCTGGTCTATAACTGCGAACATGCGTGCATTTCTCATACTTTTTCTTTTCGATAAGTTGTATTTGAGCATTTTTTGTAATGTCAATTAAGACAGGTCCTGGTCTTCCAGAGCGAGCAATATGAAATGCTTTTGCTAGAACATCATTTATTTCTTCTGCATCAGTAATTTGATAATTCCATTTCGTGATAGGATTAGTAATATTGATAACGTCAGTTTCTTGAAAAGCATCCGTTCCTAAAAGAGAAGCGAAAACTTGCCCTGTGATACATACAATAGGATTGCTATCAATCATGGCATCTGCAATTCCAGTGACTAAATTCGTTGCGCCTGGACCACTCGTGGCAAAAGCTACACCTACTTTTCCTGAAGTTCTTGCATAACCTTGCGCAGCGTGAATGCCTCCTTGTTCATGACGAACTAAAATGTGTTCTAATTTATCTTTGTAATCATACAAAGCATCATATATAGGCATAATTGCGCCACCAGGATAGCCAAAGACTGTTGTAACTCCTTCGGACAATAAAGCGTTAATAATCGCTTGTGAACCTGAAATTTGAGTTGGTTTATTGGTCAGTAAGACATCCTTCTGAAGCGTTTCCGACTTGCTTTGCGTATTTGTATAAGACTCCATTTTTTACTTTTAATGCGGGTTGTTTCCAGTTATTTTTTCGATTTTCTAATGTTTTTTCATCAATCAAAAGGTTTAATTCATTTTTGTTGATGTCAATTTCGATGAGATCATTATTTTCGACTAATGCGATTGGACCTCCTTCAAAAGCTTCTGGTGTTATGTGACCGACGACAAATCCGTGTGTTCCTCCGCTAAAACGTCCGTCTGTAATCAAAGCGACTTTATCTCCTAATCCAGCTCCAATAATGGCAGATGTTGGTTTCAACATTTCTGGCATTCCAGGGCCACCTTTCGGACCTTCGTTTCGGATGACGATAACGCTTCCAGCTTTGATTTGTAAATCTTCAATTGCTTTTAAAACTTCAACTTCGCTATTAAAAACTTGTGCTTTTCCTTTAAAATAAAAACCTTCTTTTCCAGATATTTTAGATACCGATCCGCCAGGAGCAAGGTTTCCGTAAAGCATTTGTAAGTGTCCAGTTTCTTTTATGGGATTAGATAATGGACGAATAATATTTTGTTTAGAGAAATCTAAATCAGGAACCGATGCTAAATTTTCGGCTAATGTTTTTCCAGTAACCGTTAAACAACTTCCATCGATTAAATCTTCTTGTAACATATACTTTAAAACAGCAGGAACTCCACCAACTTTACTCAAATGTTCCATCAAGTATTTTCCACTAGGTTTTAAGTCTGCTATTACTGATGTTTTATCGTTAATTGCTTGTATATCGTCTAATGATAATTTGATATTCATAGTCGCTGCAATTGCTAATAAGTGCAAAACAGCATTTGTGCTTCCGCCTAAAACAACAATTGTTTTGATTGCATTTTCTAAAGAATTCTTCGTGATGATATCACTTGGTTTAATATCTTTTTCTAATAAAATTCTTAGATAATGTGCCGCAGTTGTACATTCGTTTTTCTTTTCTTGACTAAGAGCAGGGTAAGACGAAGAATAAGGTAAACTCATTCCCATTGCTTCAATCGCCGCTGCCATTGTGTTTGCTGTATACATTCCGCCACAAGCACCTGGACCAGGACAAGCATTCTGAATGATTCCACAAAAATCTTTGTCATCAAGATTTCCGTTTAATTTTTTTCCTAATGCTTCGAAAGCAGAAACAATGTTTAATTCCTCTTCTTTGTAATGTCCCGGAGCAATTGTTCCACCATAAATCATGATCGAAGGACGGTTTAAACGTCCCATTGCCATAATCGATCCTGGCATGTTTTTATCACAACCAGGAATAGTAATTACGCCATCGTAAAAGTGTCCTGCACAAACAGTTTCGATAGAATCTGCAATGATTTCTCTACTTACTAAAGAGTAGCGCATTCCTGAAGTTCCGTTGGTAATTCCATCGCTAATTCCGATAGTGTTGAACTTCAATCCGATTAGGCTTTCGGCTTTCATTCCATCTTGTACCAACTGTGCAAATTGATTTAGGTGCATATTGCAAGTATTTCCATCGTACCCCATGCTTGCAATTCCGATTAATGGTTTTTTAAGGTCTTCGTTTGTTAAGCCAATCCCATGTAACATCGCTTGTGACGCGGGTAAAGTGTCATCTTGCGTAACGGTTCGACTATGTTTGTTTAGTGCTTTGTTGTTGTTTTTCATCACTATTTATTTGACATTGTTTGTATTAAAAACATAAAAAAAAGCCACCCTGAATAAAGGTGGCTCATAAAAAATCGTTCAAAAAATTTGTCATAAAACCACCTTTCCTAATCGTAAGACCAAGACTAAAATAATAATGATAATAATGACGAAATTGTTTTGCATAATATTGTTTAATTAATTTTTCTCCATAAAAAAAGCCACCTCGTTAAGAAGTGGCTTTAATTGTTATTTTGTACGTACACAACTAATTACCACTCCCTGGGATAAGAATGACTAAAATAATCAAGTTGATAATGTTGTGAACTAATTTCATTTTCTTTTTTTGATAAGCCAAAGCTAGGATTAATTTTTTTAACTTAGCTCAACTTTTTTTATAAATTTTCCGAAAAATTTTCATTAATTGAAAATTCGCATTTTAACATTGCTTTTTTTAAAGATTGTTTAAAAATAAGTTTATAAAATTTTATATTTGCAAAACTTTGGAACAGAAAACTATTCACAACGTTTTTAGCTTATACGATTCTTCAGATTTCGTACAGAAGCTTATTGTCAATTTTAAAAATAATCCACAGCATAAAGTCAATATCAAAGGTTTTTTAGGTTCAGGATTGAGCATTATAACTGGTCATTTATATGATCGTGTTGCGCGTCCTACGATTCTAATTTTTGATGATAAAGAAGAAGCGGCTTATGTGTTAAATGATTTGGAAACTTTGTTTGATAAAGAACAAATTCTATTTTTTCCGTCTTCTTATAAGCGTCCTTACGAAATTGAGGAAGTAAATAATGCAAATGTTGTTATTAGAACAGAGGTTTTAAATGTATTATCGCATTCGAAACGCCCAAAAATTGTGGTGACATATGCGGAAGCCTTGTCTGAAAAAGTAGTGACAAAAAAAGCGCTTTCTACGAATACACTTAAAGTGAAGGTTGGAAATGATTTAGGAATTGATTTCTTAACGGAGGTTTTATCTTCTTATAATTTTCATCGTGTTGATTTTGTTTCTGAACCGGGAGAATTCTCGATTCGTGGTGGAATTATAGATGTTTTTTCGTTTTCGAATGAGCATCCTTATCGAATTTCGTTGTTTGGTGATGAGGTGGAAACCATCAGAACGTTTGATATCGAGAATCAATTGTCCATTGCAACGACAAAAGAAATTACGATTATTCCAAATCTTGAGAGTAAATCGATTAACGAAAAACGAGAAAGTTTCTTAGAATATATTTCGAAAGATAGTTTAGTTATCGCGAAAAATATTTCTGTTTTAGCGAAACAAATCACCAAGAATTTTGAACAAGCGGAAGTTGCTTTTTCAGAATTGAAAGGAGAAATTAAACAAGCAGAACCGAATCATTTATTTTTGAATGAGAATGCATTTCTTCAACAAATTTCATCTTATGGAGTTATTGAATGTTCCATGAAATCTTATTTTGAAACAGTTGAAGAAATAGAATCACCATTCAAACCTCAACCAAGTTTTAATAAGCAATTCGAGTTATTAATTGATGATTTGAATGAGCATAAAGCCGAAGGTTTCAAAAATGCACTGATTTGTTCCAATGAAAATCAAATCAAACGTTTCGAAGAAATTTTTGATGATATCGGAAAAGAAGTTTCATATATTCCCGTTTTGGGATCTATTTATCAAGGTTTTATTGACGAAGAAATCAAATTAACGTGTTATACGGATCACCAGATTTTTGGTCGATATCATAAATTCAATCTTCGAAATTCATTTTCCAAAAAAGAAGCGATTACGCTAAAGGAAATCAATTCGTTGCAAGTTGGAGATTTTGTGACGCATATAGATTATGGGATCGGAAAATTTGCAGGTTTGGTACGATTGAATAATAATGGCGTAACGCAAGAATCAATCAAATTGATTTATCAAAATAATGATATTCTGTATGTTAATATTCATTCGTTGCATAAAATTGCAAAGTTTAGAGGAAAAGATGGCGCTGAGCCAAAAATTTCAAAACTTGGATCTCCAGCTTGGAAAAATTTAAAGAATAAAACCAAAGCTAAAGTAAAAGAAATTGCTTTCGATTTGATTAAATTATATGCGAAACGCCGTGCCAGAAAAGGTTTTGCGTATTCGCCTGATACGTATTTGCAAAATGAGTTGGAAGCATCTTTTATTTATGAAGATACGCCCGATCAGTACAAAGCGACGCAAGATGTAAAAACGGATATGGAATCTGAACGCCCAATGGATCGTTTGGTTTGTGGAGATGTTGGTTTCGGGAAAACAGAGGTTGCGATTCGTGCGGCGATGAAAGCAGCTGTTGATGGAAAACAAGTTGCTGTTTTAGTGCCAACAACGATTTTAGCTTTTCAACATTTCAAGACATTTTCAGAGCGTTTACGAGATTTGCCTGTGAAAGTTGCTTATCTCAATCGATTTGTAACAGGAGCAAAGAAAAAAGCTGTTTTAGATGGTTTAAAATCTGGTCAAGTTGATATTGTGATAGGAACGCATCAATTGGTTAATCCAAAAATTGAATACAAAGATTTGGGATTATTAATTGTGGATGAGGAACACAAATTTGGTGTTGGTGTAAAAGATAAATTGAAAACACTTCGCGAAAATATTGATACATTAACCTTGACTGCGACGCCAATTCCGCGTACACTTCAATTCTCGTTGATGGCTGCGCGTGATTTATCGGTTATCAAAACTCCTCCACCAAATAGACAACCTGTCGATACGCAATTGGTTGGTTTTAATGAAGAGATTTTCCGTGATGCGATTATGTATGAAATGCAACGTGGTGGACAAGTTTATATCATTCACAATCGTGTGCAATCGTTAAAAGATATTGCTGGAATGGTACAACGATTAGTTCCTGATGCGAGTGTGGCGATTGGTCATGGACAAATGGATGGGAAAGAATTAGAAGCCGTTTTACTCGATTTTATTGATGGTCGATATGATGTTTTTGTGTCAACAACTATTATCGAATCTGGTTTAGATGTTCCGAATGCGAATACGATTTTAATTAATGATGCGCAGAATTTCGGTTTGGCAGATTTGCATCAAATGCGTGGACGTGTTGGTCGTAGTAACCGCAAAGCGTTTTGTTATTTGGTTGCGCCACCACTTTCGGTTTTAACGGACGAAGCGCGTAAACGTTTGCAAGCAATTGAGCAGTTTTCTGATTTAGGATCAGGATTCAATATTGCGATGAAAGATTTAGAAATTCGTGGAGCTGGAAATCTTTTAGGTGCTGAACAAACAGGATTTATGATGGATATCGGTTTCGAAACGTATCAAAAAATCTTGAATGAAGCGATTGAAGAATTGAAAGAAACAGATTTCAAAGATTTGTTCGAAGATCAAAAATCGGAAGAAGTAAAATCGTATGTATCGGATGTGCAAATTGATTCGGATTTACAAATTATGTTCCCCGACGAATACATTGAAAGTTCGGAAGAGCGTTTATTGTTGTACAAAGAATTAGCTGATGTCGAAACTGAAACAGAATTACAAACGTTTAAAAATAATTTGATTGACCGCTTTGGAAAATTACCAATTGAAGCCGAAAATTTATTGGAATCAATTCAACTGAAATGGATCAGTAAAAAATTAGGTTTCGAACGTTTGGTGATGAAAAATGGTGTTTTATTGGCTTATTTTATTAATAAACCACAAAGCGAATTTTATCAGTCAGATGAATTTAGATTAATTTTAAATTACGTTCAAAATAACCCTAAAAACATCAATTTTAAGGAAAAATCACCCAAAAAAGGAGAAGAGTATCCAACATTGTTAGTACGATTTGAACATATTAAAACTGTGCATGAAGCACTGCAAAATCTACAAAATTTATTAATTCATTAACTTTTTTAAGTTTTAATTAGTAATCTAATAAAATACATAGGGAGAATTGACCAAGTTGTTAGTTCTCCTTTTTTTATTCAATCATTAAACTTCCGATATAGATAAATAATATATAATTTATCATATAAAGAACTATAACTAGCTGAAAACTAATTTACATAAATAATATGATATTTTATTATTATTTTTATCGATAAAATATTAGTTGGAAAAATAGTAAAGTAGTTATGGAAACAGCATCAAGTTATATTCCTATTCTCATTCTTTTTGTGATTGCTTTTGCGTTTGTAGCGGGTACTATCGTTGCGACACATTTTCTTGGGCCATCGAGAAAGACAGACGAAAAATTAGAGAATTTCGAGTCTGGGATTGAGAAAGTTGGAAATGCAAGACAGCCATTTGCAATTAAATACTTCTTAGTAGCCATTTTATTCGTGTTATTCGACGTAGAGGTAATCTTCTTTTACCCATATGCAGCGAATTTTAAAGAGTTAGGTTGGGAAGGTTTTGCAGCAGTTGTAACATTCGTTGGATTATTCTTTGTGATGTACTTGTATGTACGCAAAAAAGGAGCTCTTAATTGGGAAAAATAGAGCGATTAAAATTCTAAAATAATAGTATAATGATTCATAATAAAAGACCAGTAACACACAATACCAATGTGAAGATTGTAGAGTCTCCAGGAGGTTTTGAAGGTGAAGGTTTTATGGCGATGCAACTATCAAAAGTAGTTGGATTAGCGCGTAAAAACTCTATTTGGCCTTTACCATTTGCGACAAGTTGTTGCGGAATCGAGTTTATGGCGACTATGGGTTCGACATACGATTTGGCACGTTTTGGATCTGAGCGTTTGGCTTTTACGCCTCGTCAGTGCGATTTGTTGATGGTAATGGGTACAATTTCTAAAAAAATGGCACCAGTTCTGAAGCAAGTTTACATCCAAATGGCAGAACCTCGTTGGGTGATTGCTGTTGGCGCTTGTGCAAGTTCGGGAGGAATTTTTGATACATATTCGGTCTTACAAGGAATTGATGAAGTAATTCCAGTAGACGTATATGTGCCAGGTTGTCCGCCTCGTCCAGAAGCAATTATCGATGGTGTAATGCGTATTCAGGAGTTGGTAGAGAGCGAAAGTGTTCGTCGCAGAAGTAGCGAAGAATATCAACAACTTTTAGCAAGTTATGGAATTAAATAAGTTGAAATAATGGACAATTCATTTATAAAAGACCGTTTGGTTCAGAAGTTTCAAGAAAATATATACGGATACGAAGAGCATTTCGGTGTATTGACTTTATACGCTAACAAAGATTTCAATCTAAAGATTTTACAATATTTATATGATGATGAGCAATTATCTTTCAAATTTTTGAAGGATTTAACTGCTATTCATTATCCTAATAATGTTGGAGAAGAATTGGTTGTAACCTATTTAGTTTATAATCTATATGAAGGAGTTGAGGTTCGATTAAAATTTGCTTTACCAATCGAAAAACCTTCGATTTTTACCGCAACTAAATTATTCGAAACAGCTAACTGGTTAGAGCGCGAGGCGTATGATTTCTATGGAGTTGATTTTGTAGGACATCCAAATTTAATTCGTGTCATGAATGTTCCAGAAATGGATTATCATCCGTTACGCAAAGAGTTCCCATTAGAGGATCAAACACGTAAAGACAAAGACGACGATATGTTTGGTCGTGGTGGAGATTTTAATTACGGAGGTTTTAATGTAAAAGCAAATTAACCATGGGAAAAGAGAAAACTAAAAAATTAAAGCATCTTGATCTTCCAGATGGTTCGTTAGAAAAAAGCACAATTACCTTAAACTTAGGACCTACGCATCCTGCAACACATGGGGTATTTCAAAATATTTTAGAGATTGATGGTGAAATCATCAAATCTGCGGTTCCTACAGTTGGGTATATTCACCGTGCTTTTGAGAAAATTGCTGAACGCAAACCTTTGTACCAAATTACACCTTTAACAGACCGATTGAACTATTGTTCGGCGCCGTTAAATAACTTAGGTTGGCACATGACAGTTGAGAAATTCGTTGGAATTGAAGTTCCAAAACGTGTTTCTTATTTGCGTGTTATCATTATGGAATTGGCTCGTATGGCAGATCATATTGTATGTAACTCGATTATGGGTGTTGATACAGGAGCATTTACAGGATTCCTTTATATGATGAAATACCGCGAGTTGATTTATGAGATTTACGAAGAAATTTGTGGTTCTCGTTTAACAACAAATATTGGTCGTATCGGTGGTTTCGAACGTGATTTTTCTGAAGTTGCTTGGACAAAAATCCATCGTTTCGTGAGAGAGTTTCCAGATGTCTTAACAGAGTTTGAAAACTTATTTTTACGTAACCGAATTTTTATGGATCGTACACAAGGAGTAGGAGGAATTTCGGCTGAACGTGCATTAAATTATGGTTTCACAGGACCAAATTTACGTGCGGCTGGTGTAGATTATGATGTTCGTGTAGCGAAACCATATTCTCGTTACGAAGAATTCGAATTCGATATTCCAGTTGGTACAACGGGAGATTGTTACGATAGATTCTTAGTTCGTGGTCAAGAAATGTGGCAAAGTTTAAGTATCATTAAACAAGCAATTGCAAAAATTGATGCATTAGAAGGAGAAGAAGCAACGCAATATCATGCTGATGCTCCAGACTTTTATTTACCACTAAAGAAAGATGTTTACACAAAAATGGAAGCGTTAATCTATCACTTCAAAATTATTATGGGAGAGGTAGATATGCCAAAAGGAGAAATTTATAATTCAATCGAAGCTGCAAATGGTGAGTTGGGTTATTATTTCGTTTCTGATGGTGGACGTTCGCCATACCGTTTACATTTCCGTAGACCTTGTTTCATTTATTATCAAGCTTATCCAGAATTGATTGAAGGATCAATGATTTCAGATGCCATTATCACAATGAGTAGTTTGAATTTGATTGCTGGAGAATTAGATGCTTAATAAAAATTATTAAAAATGGCAATTCAATTTTCAGAAGAAACACAACAAAAAGTAGATAAAATCATTGCACGTTATCCATCGGATAAAAAACAAAGTGCATTGATTCCTTTACTTCATGTCGCACAAGCTGAGTTTGGTGGTTGGTTAGACACTCCTCATTTAGATTATGTTGCAGAAGTATTAGAAATTTTACCAGTAGAAGTTTACGAAGTAGCTTCATTTTATTCGATGTTTAACTTAAATCCTGTAGGGAAATTTGTGTTAGAAGTTTGTCAAACAGGACCTTGTATGTTAAGAGGTTCAGACAAAATTATTGAACACATCAAAACAAAATTAAATATTGAAGCTGGTGGAACTTCGGCAGATGGTTTATTTACATTAAAACCAGCCGAATGTTTAGGAGCATGTGGTTACGCGCCAATGCTACAGTTAGGAAAAACGTATCGTGAGAATTTAACGATCGAGAAAGTAGACGAATTAATCGAGGAATTGAAAAAATTAGCATAATGGGACAAAAATTACTGTTAAAAAATATTGATGTTCCAGGAATTCGTCAGTATCAAGCTTACCGCGAAAACGGTGGTTATGCAAATGCTGAAAAAGCATTTAAAATGACAACTGATGAAATCTTAGAAGAAGTAAAAACTTCTGGTTTAAGAGGTCGTGGTGGTGCAGGTTTCCCAACTGGAATGAAATGGAGCTTTTTGGCAAAGCCAGAAGGTGTTCCAAGACACTTAGTGGTAAATGCAGACGAATCTGAACCAGGAACGTTCAAAGACCGTTTCTTGATGGAATATATTCCTCATTTATTAATTGAAGGAGTTCTGATTTCATCATTCTGTTTAGGTTCTAATACATCATTTATTTATATCCGTGGAGAATATGCGTGGGTTGCAGAAATTTTAGAAGAAGCAATCGACGAAGCAAAAGCTGCTGGTTGGTTAGGTAAAAACATTCAAGGAACAGGTTTCGATTGCGAAATTTATGTTCAACGTGGAGGTGGAGCTTATATCTGTGGTGAGGAAACGGCATTGTTAGAATCGTTAGAGGGTAAACGTGGAAATCCACGTCTAAAACCACCTTTCCCAGCTGTTAAAGGTTTATGGGGAAGACCAACGGTTGTAAACAATGTAGAAACAATTGCAGCTATTGTTCCAATTATTGAGATTGGAGGAGAAGCATATTCTAAAATTGGAGTTGGACGTTCAACAGGAACAAAATTAATTTCAGCTTGTGGTAATATTAATAAACCAGGCGTTTATGAAATTGATATGACCATTACGGTTGAAGAATTTATTTATTCAGACGAATATTGTGGAGGTATTCCAAATGGAAAACGCCTTAAAGCATGTATTCCTGGAGGAAGTTCTGTGCCAATTGTTCCAGCAAACTTATTGTTAAAAACTGCAGAAGGTAAACCTCGTTACATGAATTACGAAAGTTTATCAGAAGGAGGTTTCCAAACAGGAACAATGATGGGTTCCGGAGGATTTATTGTTTTAGATGAAGATCAAGATGTTGTTTACCACACGTATACATTAGCTCGTTTCTATCGTCACGAATCGTGTGGACAATGTTCACCTTGTCGTGAAGGAACAGGTTGGATGGAAAAAATCTTGAAACGAATCGATGAAGGAAAAGGAAAAATGTCTGACATCGAATTGTTATGGGATGTTCAACGTAAAATCGAAGGAAATACAATTTGTCCATTAGGAGATGCAGCGGCTTGGCCAGTAGCAGCGGCAATTCGTCACTTCCGTGATGAGTTTGAATGGCATATTAATAATCCGGAAGAATGTTTGATGCGTAATTTTGGTTTAGCACATTATGCTGATCCAATCGAAATTAAAGAAACCGCAAATTAATACGAAGATGGCAGAAGAAACACCATTATTTAAAGTTACCATCGATAACGAAACGATTGAAGTACCTGCGGGAACAACGATCCTTCAAGCCGCTCGTATGGTTGGTAAAGAAGTAGCACCTCCAGCGATGTGTTACTACGGTAAATTAGAAAATACAGGAGGAAACTGTAGAACATGTTTGGTAGAAGTATCAAAAGGAAGTGAAGCAGATCCTCGTCCAATGCCAAAATTGGTTCCGTCTTGTCGTACAACAGTTATGGACGGAATGGTTGTAGGCAATAAAACGTCTGAGCGTACAGTTGAGGCACGTAAAGGTATTGTTGAATTATTATTAATCAACCATCCTTTAGATTGTCCAGTATGTGATCAAGCAGGAGAATGTAAATTACAAGATTTAAGTTACGAGCACGGAGCAGAAGCAACACGTTACGAATTTGATCGTCGTACATTCCCAAAAGAAGATTTAGGTCCAAATATTCAGTTGAACATGAACCGATGCATTTTATGTTATCGTTGTGTAAAAACTGCGGATCAAATCACAGGTTGTCGTGAGCATGGTGTAATGAATCGTGGAGATCACGCAGAAATTTCAACTCATATCAACAAAAGTTTAGATAACGAATTCATCGGAAATATTATTGATGTTTGTCCAGTTGGAGCTCTAACAGATAAAACGTTCCGTTTCAAAAATCGTGTTTGGTTCTTGAAACCAGTTGATGCACATCGCGATTGTCCGACTTGTTCTGGTAAAGCACAAGTGTGGTTCCGTGGAAACGAAGTTTTCCGTGTAACAGCTCGCAAAGATGAATTTAACGAAGTAAAAGATTGGATTTGTAACACATGTCGTTTCGATAAAAAAGATATCAACGATTGGACGTTAGAAAAACCATCAGAAATTTCTAAAGATTCTGTTGTTCGTCAAGGTCATTACTTTGAGAATAAAGTGGAGCCAAAAGAAACACTTCCGAAAGTAATCAAACGCGATCCAAAGATTTTATTAGATATTCACTCGGTTTCAGAAGTAAATGAACCAAATCGTGATTTATCTAAAATTGATGGACCAGCAACAAGTAAAGATTTTAAAGATTAATCATTCGTAAATAAAATTAACAAAATGACAGAAGAATTTATTGCTGATGCATTAGAAAAGTTAGCTTTAGTAGGCGTAATGATTGGTTTTGCATTAGTTGTTGCCATGTACTCTACTTGGGCTGAGCGTAAAGTTGCAGCATTCTTACAAGATCGTATCGGACCAAACCGTGCAGGTATTTTTGGTTTATTACAACCGCTTGCCGATGGTTTAAAATTATTCTCGAAAGAGGAAATTACACCAAAAGATTCGAATAAATTTTTATTCATCTTAGGTCCATCTTTGGCAATGATTGTAGCTTGTATGACAGGTGCAGTTATTCCATGGTCGACAGCTTTCGAGATTGGAGATCGTGTAGTTGTTCCTCAAATTGCAGATGTTAACATCGGATTTTTATACATTTTAGGTGTATTAAGTTTAGGTGTTTATGGAATTATGATTGGTGCTTGGGCATCGAACAACAAATACTCTTTAATGGGAGGTTTGCGTGCAGCTTCGCAGATTATTTCGTACGAATTACCGATGGGAATAGTGTTAATCACAATTTTGATGATGACAGGTTCTTTAAAATTGAGTGATATTGTACATTATCAACAAGAGCATGCGTGGTTTATCTTATTACAACCATTAGGATTTATTATTTTCTTGGTTTGTTCGTTCGCAGAAACTAACCGTACTCCGTTCGATTTACCAGAAGCAGAAAATGAGTTAATTGGAGGTTATCACTCAGAATATTCTTCGATGAAGATGGGATTCTTCTTATTCGCAGAATACATCAACATGTTTATCAGTTCTGTAGTAATTTCTACCATCTATTTTGGTGGATACGATATCCCATTTGTAGACGATGCAACATTAGTAAACTCTATCGGAGTGAATGGAACGGCAATTCTTAATTTCCTTTCATTATTCGGTAAAGCTTGTTTCTTCATCTTCTTCTATATGTGGGTGCGTTGGACGATTCCTCGTTTCAGATATGACCAATTAATGGATTTAGGTTGGAAAAAATTATTGCCTTTAGCATTAATCAATATGTTAATTACAGGCTTAGTGATTTTATTATTAAACAAGTAGAATCATCAAAATCATTAAAAGTATGAAACCAATTACAAATAGAGTAAAACAAGTAGAACGTAAACCCCTTACTTTTTGGGAAAGTATCTATTTGATTTCTATCGCAAAAGGGTTGATGATTACATTGAAGCACTTCTTTTCGAAGAAAGCAACAATTAGTTATCCAGAAAAACAAAGACCGTTTAGTCCTGTATTTAGAGGATTACACGTTTTGAATAGAGATGAAGAAGATCGCGAAAATTGTACGGCTTGTGGACTTTGTGCTTTGGCTTGTCCAGCAGAAGCGATTACAATGGAAGCAGCAGAAAGACTTCCTGGTGAAGAAAATCTTTACCGCGAAGAAAAATATGCAGCGAAATATGAAATTAACATGTTACGTTGTATTTTCTGTGGATTCTGTGAAGAAGCTTGTCCAAAAGATGCTGTTTATTTATCGCAAACAGTTCCACCAGCAAGTTTCAAACGTCAAAACTTTATCTATTCGAAAGAAGATTTATTAATCCCGAAAAAAGCTACAAATTAATGGAATTACCTATCATTTTATTCTATGTTTTGTCGAGCTTAACGGTGTTAAGTGCGCTACTAATGGTGTTCAGTAAAAATCCTGTACATTCCATTTTATATTTAATCGTAACATTCTTCTGCATCAGCGGACATTATGTATTGCTAAACGCACAGTTTTTGGCAATTGTAAATGTCATTGTCTATGCCGGAGCAATTATGGTATTGTTCTTATTCGTGGTGATGTTGATGAACTTGAATAGTGAAAAGAAATCATTTGGTCGACCAGCAAAAATATTAGCAGCGAGTTTAATCTCTTTGTTATTTGTTGCCTTGACAATTGGTATTTTCTCACAAAATCAAGCTTCTGCAAACACAGCTGTAGAAATGGGAACAGGTGATTTAGGATTGATTCACAACTTAGGATCATTGTTATATTCAGAATATGTTTTACCATTCGAGTTGAGCAGTATTTTGTTTATTTCTGCAATGATTGGAGCGGTGATGTTATCGAAAAAGGACGAAGAATTATTGGATTAAATATAAAAAGTAAAAGATGTTACCAATCAGTTATTATATTACTTTATCATTAATCCTATTCGGAATAGGAATGGCAGGTGTTATGCTACGTCGTAACGCAATTGTCATTTTTATGTGTATAGAATTGATGTTAAATTCTGTGAATTTGTTGTTAGTAGCGTTCTCAAAAATGCACTATCATGCAAATCCAGCATTAGAAAAAGGAACAGATGCACAACTTTTAGTATTCTTTATTATGGTTGTGGCTGCGGCTGAGGTTGCTGTAGGATTATCAGTGATAATTTTATTGTTCCGCAAAGTATACTCGGTAGATATTAATGTGTTAAATCGTTTAAAAGGTTAAGAATGGAGCAGTATATATGGTTAATTCCTTTGATTCCATTCATCGGATTTTTAATTAACGGTTTAGGACGAAATGTACTTTCTAAAAGCTTAGTGACTTTCATCGGAAGTGGAGCAGTTTTGGCAAGTTTCATTTTATCAATCATGGTTTTTATGTCAGTTCCATCAGGAGCAGATGCACAACCATTAATTTTTAAGGCATTTGATATTATCAATATTCCAACTTTACAAGTTCCGTTTGCATTTCAAATTGATGCATTAACGAGTTTGTTTTTGTTAATTATTACAGGAGTTGGATTTTTAATTCACGTGTACAGCTCGGCTTACATGAGCGAAGACAAAGGATTTGCAAAATTCTTTTCTTACCTAAATTTATTCATCTTCTTCATGTTGATTCTTGTGATGGGAAACAATTTCGTAATGATGTTTATTGGATGGGAAGGAGTTGGACTTTGTTCATTCTTATTAATTGGTTTTTGGTTTACAAATCCAGAATATATCAAAGCAGCAAAGAAAGCTTTCATCATGAACCGTATTGGAGATGTTGGATTCTTATTGGCAATGTTTTGGATTTTCAAAGAATTTGGAACGTTAGAATATGTAAAAGTATTCAGCCAATTAGCAATTGATCCATCTGCATTTACAGGTTTTGTATTAACAGGAATCACATTATTGTTATTCTTAGCAGCAACAGGTAAATCGGCTCAATTACCATTATTTACTTGGTTACCAGACGCGATGGCAGGACCAACGCCAGTTTCAGCACTTATTCACGCTGCAACAATGGTAACGGCAGGTATCTTTATGATTACACGTTGCAACGAATTATTTTCGGCAGCGCCAATCACATTACAAGTTATTCAGTACGTAGGAATTGCAACAGCTTTTGTTACTGCAACGATTGCAATGCGTCAAAACGATATCAAAAAAGTATTGGCTTATTCTACAGTTTCTCAATTAGGATTAATGTTCGCAGCAATTGGATCTGGAGCGTATATCGCAGCAGTTTTCCACGTAATGACGCATGCATTTTTCAAAGCATTATTATTCTTAGGGGCAGGTTCTGTAATTCACGGAATGCACCACGAGCAAGATATGCGCAAAATGGGAGGTTTGAGCAAATACATGAAAATTACACATATCACTTTCTTGATTGGATGTTTGGCAATCGCTGGTATTCCAGGTTTATCAGGTTTCTTCTCGAAAGACGAAATGTTATTAGGAATGTTTGTTTCTAATCCAGTTGTTTACGGAATCGGATTTATCGTTTCTGTGATGACAGCATTCTATATGTTCCGTTTATATGCAATGACTTTCTTAGGAGATTTAAGAGATAAAGAAGCTCATCCGCATGAAAGTCCAGCTGCAATGACAATTCCATTAATCATCTTAGCAGTTCTTTCTGTTTTTGCAGGTTATATCGGAATTCCAGCGTTGTTTATGCAAGACGGACATAAACTTCAAACTTTCTTAAGTGGAGTTGTATCAATCGGAGAAGCTCATCATGTTTCTCATGCAACAGAATGGATGATGATGGGAGCTTTATTACTTTGTGTACTTGGTGCAATTTATTATGCAATCAAGAAATACACAAACCATGTAGATGGTGAAGCAACAGGAATTGCAAAATTCTTTGAAGACAAATGGTACATCGACGAGTTATATGACAATGCAATTGTAAAACCATTGTTCGAGTTGGGTGATGTCTTGAAAAAATATGTAGAAAAAGCAGGAATTGCAGCTTTTGTTTTAGGAGTTGGAACTGTTTCTGGTCGCGCATCAAAAAATGTACGTCAGCTACAAAACGGAAATGTAGGATTCTATATTATGCTAATGGTTGTAGGAATCGTGGCAGGTATCGCAATCTTTTTTATGGGGTATTTAATTTCAAAATAGGTTAGTAATGCTTTTATCTTTATTTATCATTTTACCATTAATAGTAGGAGTTTTTATGCTATTAATGCAAGGTCAAAAACCACAAAGATGGTTAGGAGCATTCGTTGGTGGAGCGTTGTTGGCGTTGTACTTGTTTATCACTTGCAAAGGTGGAAACAACGAGTTAACGTTTCAAACACAATGGTTCAATTTCAACAGCGTTAAAACTTATTTCGCGTTAAATGCTCAAGGTTTGGGAGGATTAATGATTCTATTAACTAACCTTACTTACTTAGCTCTTTTTGTTTATTTATCAACAACAAAACAAAAATATAGCAATACATTCTATGGATTATTGTTAATCACTTTAGCAGGATTAAACGGAGTTTTCTTAGCAGAAGATTTAATTTTATTCTATTTCTTCTGGGAAGTTGTCTTAATTCCAGTTTATTTCTTAATCGGATTATTTGGAATTGGAAAAGACAAAATTCGCGCAAATATGACATTCTTCTTATATACGATTTTAGGATCGATGTTTATGTTAGGAGGAATTATTTACATCGGATTTTTCTTACAACCAGCATCATTTTTATTAACAGATGTTGTACAAGTTACAGGACCGCATTATTCAACAAACACAGCGTTGGCATTGTTATTCTTAATCGCTTTTGTGATTAAAATTCCAATCTTTCCATTTCATACATGGCAACCAACAATCTATAAAACATCACCAACTCCATTAACAGTTGTACTTTCAGCTTTGATGGCGAAAATGGGATTATTTGCAGTGGTTACTTGGTATTTGGGAATGTTTCCAACGATTTCAGAATTGTTCAAATACATTACTTATTTAGCAATTTTCGGATTAGTTTATGCCTCGTTAATAGCTTTGAGTGCAAAAAATGTGAAGAAAATTATTGCATATAGCTCGATTGCTCACTTAGCTTTAATTTTTGTGTCATTATTTTCTGAATTAGCAAATGGTGTAGCAGGAGCTTATTTCCAAATGTTTTCACATGGTTTAGTTGTTTTAGGATTATGGTTATGTGTAGATATTATGGAAAGAAAATATGATTTGACAGACATCAAATCGATTGGTGGTTTAGCAAAAGTTGATCCAACATTATCTATCTTATTCATGATATTCGGTTTAGCAAACGTAGCATTACCATTGACAAGCTCATTCATCGGAGAGTTTATGATGCTTTCTGCATTATTTACACACAATCCAGTTTTATGTGTAGTAGCTTGTTTAGGTGTTATTTTATCTGCCGTTTATACGTTGAGATTATCAAGCGCATTATTGTTTGGAGAAGTGAAAAACATCAAACAAAAAGATGCTCAAAAAGGAGGTTTTGGACCAATTGCAGTTATTTCTGTAATCGCAATCATCGTGATTATTTTAGGAGTTTATCCAACACCAATTTTTAATTTATTAGCACATTAATCATTTTTGAATAAATAGATATGAATACGATTATTTTATCAGCACTTTCAGGTATTATTTTGATGTTTAGTGGATTCTACATCAAAAATAATCGTGCCTTAAATATACTTTCTGTTGTTCTGTTTTTCGGAATGATTGTAGGAGGAATTTTCGACTTGAAAGGTTGCTCAATGTTCGCAGGAAAATTCGATAATATGATTGGACAATCGCTTTACGGCGTTTCGTTCTTTATCGCATTGGCAGGATTGGCAATTTTTTACTTATTGTTGAACAAAGATTCGTTTGGAAAAGTAGGAAAACATGTGGCAGAATATTATGCCTTAATTTTCTTCTCTTTTACAGGAATCGCAGTTTTAGCACAATTCCACAACTTAGTAATTATGTTCTTAGGAATCGAATTAATGTCAATTCCAATGTACATTATTGCAGGAACAAACAAAGAAAGTCTTAGAAGTACAGAAGCTTCTGTAAAATATTTCTTGATGGGAGCTTTCTCAACAGGAATTTTGATGTTAGGTGTAACATTTTTGTACGGCGCAACAGGAACTTTTATGGTTGATCAATTGGTAAACTATAACAAAGATTTCGAAACAATTTATTACGCAGGATGGTGTTTAATCATCTTCGCATTTTGTTTCAAAGTTTCTGCAGCACCGTTCCACGCATGGACACCAGACGTTTACGACGGAACACCAACTGTGTTTACATCGTTTATGTCGACAATCATCAAAGGAGGATCATTTTTAGGATTTATTTTAGTCCTAAAATCATTCCCAACAAATGTAGAATATGCCGAATATTACCGTTTATTATTCGCGTCAATTATCATTTTGACGTTATTTATCGGAAACTTCGGAGCAGTTTCTCAAAAATCTGTCAAACGTTTGATGGCTTATTCATCAATCGCGCAAGCAGGTTTCATGTTATTTGTTTTGTTCAATATCAATTCAGCTTCTAAAGAGGCTTTGATGTTCTATACGATTGCTTATTCAGTTGCGAACTTCATTATTTTCTATGCGATTGATCAATTCAAAAATCCAAAATTTGAGAGTTTCATTGGTTTAGGAAAAGCAAATCCAGTTTTAGCAGCAGCGATGACAATTTCATTAATTTCATTAGCAGGTATTCCATTAACAGGAGGTTTCTTTGCGAAATTTATGGCGTTGAGTATTGGAGGAACAAACGATAAAAACCTATTTTTGATTGTAATTGCATTGGTTATGGCAGTTTTGAGTATGTATTATTACTTCAAAATCATCAACTACATGTATTTCAAAAAAGGGAAAAACAAATTAAAAACACAAGACGGGTTAACAAATTTCCTTTTAATTATCGGAATGGTAATCTTAATTGTGATGGGAATTTTTCCAGGAATATTATCGTCATTTTTACAAACGCCAATGTGGTAATTGGAGAATGATTATTATATAGTTTTTTATTATTTATTATTTAAAAGCTCGTGTCAAGTACTTGACACGAGCTTTTTTTTATATGGGATTATTTTGCAAAGAGTGTAAACCCTAACTTATCAACAACACATTATTGATAAATAAAGTTAAAACCCATAAAATCATTTCGATAATCAATTTATCTTTAGAGTAAATCTTACGATTCTTCAGATGAAAAGTCAAGCGTTTAACTCAGTCAATTAGTTTCAACAATTAGCAGAAGAAATCAATAAAATGCAACAAGCATTTGCAGAAGGAAACATTAGTTCTTTAGATTTGTACCTAATGGAAGAGGAGGATGTATTGCAATACCTAAAAATTTGCAAAAGTACATTATACAATTACAGAAAGAAAAACCTTTTAAAAGCCTACAATTATTTTGGTCGAAACGTCTACTTAAGACACGAAGTTTACCAAGCAATAATCAATCAATTACTCAAATAAATCAAGAGGCTTTTAAGCCTCTTTTTATTTATAATAAATTTAATAATACTCAATAAGATCATCATTAAAGATAACAATTAACAACCAATTCTTTTTTTGAATCCTTTTTTAGACAAAAAAAGAGACAGAAGATTTAACCAAAAAGAAAAACTTCCCCGTTTGAAAGAGGTCAGGAGAGTGTAAATCAAATGTAAAACAAAACCACTACAACCACACAAACACCGAACAAACACCGAAGCGCTGCGGTACTTATCAACAGAACAACCACAGCACAACCACAGAAATATACAGACGAATACAAATAAGTACATTTCATTCCAAAGCATTGCAAATCATTCCAAATGTTTCCATTTGTATGCAATAATTGAATTAATACGGATATCCATTACGAACTTCACCATAGAAATTAAAAATCAAGTAAAACATTTAAAACCAAAAAGTATGGGTAAAGTTATTGACAGTATCATTTCAGGTACATCCGGTCGTACAGGTCGAATAGTAGTCGCAAATGTCAACGGTTACGAAATATCACGCATTCGTCCTAAAAAATTATCAAAAGCACCAACTCCAAAACAAGCATTAATCAAAGAACGTTTCAACAAATCAGTCTTATTTCTTGCGAGTTACAAAGAATATGCAAAAGCATTTTTCGGAACAAAAGTAGGATTACGTTCCACATACAATTCTGCAATGAGCAATGTCATGAATGCATTAGTCTGTGATATGGATAATTTACAAATACTACCTAATTATCATCAAATTCAATTTTCAAAAGGAAAAGGAATAGATCTACAACCCTTAGCCATCAGTTCTCCAACTCCGTTAACAATTCAGATCGATTGGGAAAACAACTCCATGGGCTCTAATGGCGAAACAGATTACATGGTGGCATTACTTGCAGAAGACAACGACCTTAATGTAGGAACCCAGTTTTTTCAAACCAATGCAATCCGTGTAGACTTAACATATCAACTAAGTTTATTACCAAGATATCAAGGTAAAGAATTACATATATGGATTGCCTTTGTCAATCCAGAAAACCTATTTGCATCTAATTCTGTTTACGTAGGAAAAATCATAGTAAACTAACATTGACTATGATTCAGAAAAGAGAGAAAAAACCGTTTATATCATAACAAATCACATAAGTTGATGTCCAAGATACAAACGGTTTTTCTTTTTTTATCAAAAGAAAAAACTTCACCAAAGACACAAAAAAAAATCCCTCTCGAGAGGGCATAGAAGAGTGTAAACCCTAACTTATCAAGCTAAATTCATTTCAGCTTCACATTATTTTCTAATCAAATTCCAAATCAAAAAATTGGCATTAAATCGATGACGTTAAGAAAATGATTGAAGAGCAGCGTTAAAAAGATTTTAGCTCGTAGAGTTTTTAAAATCTTTAGCGAAGCGAAAACCATTTTTAGTCCAATCGATTTACAGCCAAGTCTTTTTTGGTTACTTTTTTTGACTGTTCCCCGAAGGGCATATGAATACCAATTAATTAAAATAGATATTCAATGAATAAAAAAAGTAACAGAAGGTTGTTAACTAAATAAAAACAACCAACCCCCAACCTTCACCTTAATCTCAATCTTTTTTGTATTTTTGAAGTTAAAGTTTAATGATTAGTTAGAAATGAGAAAATTCACTTTACTAATCTGCTTATGTTTGGTTCAATTAGCTTTTGCACAACGTAAAGGATATTGGCAACAAAAGGTAGATTATAAAATAGATGTTGATATGAAAGAAAAATCATATCAATACGATGGAAAAATGCAATTGAAATACACCAACAATTCAGGTCAAAGCCTGAATAAAGTTTATTTTCATTTATATTTTAATGCTTTTCAACCAGGAAGTATGATGGATAATCGTTTACAAAACATTTCAGATCCTGATAAAAGAATGGCAACAAATATCGGAACAAAAGAAAATCCTAAATATGTTAGCCGTATTTCTGAATTAAAACCAGATCAAATTGGTTATCAAAAAGTAACATCTCTTAAACAAGATGGTAAAGCCGTTTCATATAAAGTAGACGGAACAATCTTAGAAGTTACATTAGCAAAACCAATTGCAGAAGGACAAACTTCTACTTTCGATATGGTTTGGAATGCACAAGTTCCCGAACAAATTCGTCGTTCTGGACGTAATTCGAAAGATGGTGTAGAATTTTCTATGGCACAATGGTATCCTAAAATGGCAGAATTCGATCCAGAAGGATGGCATTTAGATGAATACATTGGTCGCGAATTTTTTGCGCCTTTTGGTAATTTTGATGTCACAATTAACATCGATAAAGATTATGTAATCGGAGCTTCAGGAGAATTACAAGACCCTAATAGTGTAAAAGGTTATGTAAAAAATCCAACAATCAAAACAAAGAATGGAAAAGTAGCTTGGAATTTCAAAGCTGAAAATATTCACGATTTTGTTTGGGCTGCAGACAAAGAATTTATTGTAGAACATGCAAAATCAAAGCATGGTGTTGAGGTATATTTAGTTTACCAAGACAATGATAAATCTTCTGCATGGAAACAAGCAATGCCTTACGCATTAGGTTTCTTCGATTATAATTCTGAACACTTTGGCGAATATCCTTGGAAAACATATTCAATCATTCAAGGTGGTGACGGTGGTATGGAATATGGTACTGCAACTTTAATTGCTGGAGGAAGTAATTTAAATAGCTTAATCGGAACTATTTTCCACGAAGCAGCTCACTCTTGGTACCAACAATTATTTGGTATCAATGAAACATACAACGAATGGTTCGACGAAGGTTTTACATCATATGTAGAGCAAATGGCGCACCTTAATGTTGTAGATAAATTAAAAGTAATGCCTTCTAATCCAAATCCAGATGCCTACAAAGGATATATTAATTTAGCACTTTCTGGTAAAGAAGAACCTGCAAGTTTATTAGCAGACTATTATAATACAAACTATGCATACTCTTTAGAAGCATATTACAAAGGTCAAGTTTTAGCAATTCAATTAGGATATATTATTGGAAATGATAATTTAAACAAAACATTCCTAGAATTCTATAAACAATGGAAATTCAAACATCCATCAGGGAATGATTTCAAACGTGTAGCAGAAGAAGTTTCTGGAATTAATCTTAAATGGTACTTCAATTTATTCTTGAACACAACACGCAAAATTGATTACGCTGTAGAAGCTGTAAACGGAAACACAATCACAATTGCAAACAAATCAGATTTTGCAATGCCTATCGATTTGTTGGTAGAATATACAGATGGCTCAAAAGAATTATTCTACATTCCTTTACGTGAAATGCGTGGAGAAAAACCAGCAGAAAACTTAGTAGAATACCAAGGTGCAAAAAGAATTATTTTAGAAGATTGGTTCTGGACAAAACCTACCTATGATGTTAAAGTTTCGAAAGAAGTTAAACAAGTTACCATCGATCCAACAAAACGTTTGGCAGATGTAAACGATAAAAATAACGTATTTACAAAATAATGTTATTAGCAGTAAATATTGGAAATACTAATCTTCGTTTCGCAGTTTTCAAAAGTGAAACGGAGATTATTACATGGACAATCAATTCAAAACCTTACCGTACCGAATACGAGTTTTTTGCAAAATTCTCGAACATGTACGAGCCTTTCGGAATTTCGAAAAATGATATTACAGATATTGTGATAGGTTCGGTTGTACCACCACTTACAGCAAGCGTTAAGATTGCATTACAAAAGATTCACAAGTTCAAACCAATGGTTGTAGATCGTAATACGCCATCAGCAATCAAGCATAAGTCAAACCAAATGGGAACAGATTTATATGCGAATGCCGTAGCTGCACATTATCAAAATTATCAAGGCAAAAAAATTGTCATTGATTTTGGAACTGCACTAACTTTCTTAGGCATAGACGAATCAGCAAATGTCGGTGGAGTAGTAATTGCTCCCGGAATTATTACTGCCTTAAATTCTTTAGTAGGAGAAACAGCTCAATTACCAACAGTCGAACTAAAAGCACCAAAAACTGTTTTAGGATCAGATACAGAATCTTGCATGCAATCAGGAATGGTTTATGGGTTTTTAAGTATGGTCGAAGGAATGATCGATCGTATCAATGCCGAAGAAGGAGAACAATCTTATGTAATTTCAACAGGAGGAGTTGGCGGTGTTTACAAATCATTGACAGATAAAATTGATATCGATGATCGTCTACACACAATAAAAGGTCTTAAAATATTATACGAATTGAATAAAGATTCATTTCAGAAATAAATCTATTTTTAGA
This sequence comes from Empedobacter falsenii, assembly GCF_019308355.1. Taxonomy (GTDB): domain Bacteria; phylum Bacteroidota; class Bacteroidia; order Flavobacteriales; family Weeksellaceae; genus Empedobacter; species Empedobacter falsenii_B. The sequence continues at coordinate 52,883 of NZ_JAAGKM010000016.1, forward strand.
TAAAAACAATTAAAAAGCTCGCTCATTGCGAGCTTTTTTCATTTTATATCAAATCATTTCAAAAAAATGTCTAATTTTCTGTAACCTTTTTACAAACCTTGAGTCTATTAAGTAAGAAAGCAATTAACACACGTGAAATTATTTGTACTAAATCGAAAAAGTAAAGAAGAAATTTTAGTCGATCGACTAAAAAAGAACGATGCTTTGGCGCAAAAAGAACTCTACGAACAAAACTCCAAAAAGATGCTGAGCGTTTGTAGAAGTTACATCGAAGACATGCATTATGCAGAAGATTGTATGATTAACGGTTTTTGTAAAGTCTTTAATCATATCGAGAAATTTCAAAATAAAGGAAGTTTCGAAGGTTGGATGCGTCGAATTATGGTCAACGAATGTTTAACTTTTTTACGTGCAAATAAAACATTGATTTATGTTGATGATGTAAGAGTTTCTAATTATGATGAAGCAGATGAAGAAGTAGAAGAAACATGGTTAAATTTTAATGTGCAAGACGTGTTAGATCAACTTTCAGAACCTTATAGACTGGTGTTTAATCTTCATATTCTCGAAGATTATTCGCATCAAGAAATTGCAGAAATGCTCAATATTTCGGTATCGACCAGCAAAACGCAATTGTTTCGAGCAAAGGCAAAACTGAAAGAAATTGTTCTAAGTAAAAAGAAAATGACAAATGAAAAACAACGATAAAATATCAAACTATATAAAAAACGATTTAGAAAATCGTGAGCTAAAACCTTCGCACGATGCGTGGGACAGAATTCAGGCTCGTATGGATGTCGCTCCATCACCACAAAAATCAAACTACAAATGGTGGTTATCTGCTGCGGTTGTGGCGTTATTTACAGTTACTACGTCTGTTTATTTATTTACGAATCAATCTAAAAATGATGAACCAAAAGAATTGGTAAATCATCAGGAACAAAATAATCCGCAACAAATTCAATCAGATTCTAATACAGTTCATTCTTCAGAATCGATTTTAGCGAATAATGAAAAGATTGATTCTTCTAAAAAAGAAGTTGAAATTCAGCCTCAAGAAGAGAAGAAACCAATTCAACATGGTAAAGTTCAAGTGGCGATAAACGAAGAATCTCAACAAGTTGAAATGGCTTTTCCAACGAAGAAAGAAGCTATTGCAGAGAAGAAAGAAGAGTTAAAATCAGAAGCTCAACCAAAGAAAAATATTGCAGCTAACACAACATTAGATTCTGTAAAAGTGAACAAAAAGAAGAAGAATTTTGTAGATCCAAATATGTTGTTGTATTCGATCGAAAATAAAGAAAATCTAAAGGAGTCAAACCAATCGCGCGTGGTTTCTATCGGCTTCAAATAAAACATTAATATCCCTAAATTAGCAAGATTATGATAAAAAAACTTATCGTAGCAGGATTATTATGCTTATCAGCTACATCACTATATGCTCAAAAATTTACATTTGATTTGAATGATAAAAATGACGAAAAAATCAGTCCAATTGTAAAAGATCGCATTAGCGAATTTACGTTAGTGATTCGTCAAATTGTGCAGGAAGAAAAATCTGCAATGGAAAAGAAAATTGCGGCAGTTGACAAAGAATTAGCAGAAGGAAAACTGAATGCTTCTGAGGCTACAGCGAAGAAAGAAGCGATTGCAAATGTGTATTCGGGAACGATAAATGATCGTATTCAGGAAGTGAATTTTAACTTAGATGATATCATCAAACAACAAGTTGCATTTTCGATTATGAACGGCGAAGATCCAATTACGCCAAAAACGAAACAAGATGTGACGAAACGTTACCGAATTGCGAATCAAATTAACGGTTATGCTTCTTTTGGATACATGGCGTTTACAGGAAAAAAAGATGAGGAATTGAACAAACACGAGAAGTTTTCGAGCAACATTACAGCGGGTTTAATGTACGAAAGACAATTATCGTTAACAAGTCCTGTTAACTTTTTGGCAGGAGCATTATTCTCTTGGAGAACTTACAGAATTGACGATGATATGCGTTTTAATCGTGATGAAAATGGAGATGTTGGTTTAATAAAACATGACAAATCGTTAGACAAATCGAAGTTGCGCTCGGCTTATTTTATGGTTCCAGTTGGATTTAAATACAATTTTTCGAAAGTCAAAAATATTACCGAAGATTTTGCATATCGTCCGCAAGGAAAACACTATATCGCAGCATATATGTATGGAGGAACGTTGTTATCATCGAATAATATTTACAAAGGAGATGGTGTTCGCAGCAAAAATCGTGGAAATTATAATGTGAATAATTTTATCTACGGAGCCGAAGTAACAATTGGTTTAGGATTGATTGATGTCTTTGTGAGAAAGGATTTTAATAATTATTTTAAAGATAATACATTCGATAATCGTAAAATGATTCAGTTTGGCATAAATCTTGGATTATAACAATTATCTCAATCATAGTTTTAGTATTGAAATTTTATAACATAACATTTTTTTTAATATAATGAACCTCAGATTTATCTGAGGTTTTTTATTTGTAGAAAAATTTTCTAAACCTGTTCAAAAAAATTGTAAATTAGTACAAATCCAATGAGAGATGGTAAAATCTAAACTTAGTTGGCAAACACTTCTTCTCGTCATCATTTTTCTATTATTAATGATGGTTAACTTCACGTTTGTCAAAGCTTTTTGGTTTGGAGGAAATTTTTGGATAGACGAACCTTTTTTACGCATTGGCGTTTTCATGATTTCTTTGCTTGCTTCGATGTCAATTTTATATGATTTAACGTTTAATTTGACCTTATTTACGTTAAAAGAAGAAACGTTCGAAATCAGAACAATTTTCAAAAAAGATGAAATTCCATATCGAGCAATTTATTATTTGTACGAAGAAGAAGATATTTTTCGTTTGAATCGTAATCAAATTCTAACTATTCAAACCAAAAAATCAAAGTTCAGATTACGTAGTTTTTTTGATTCAAATTATGATGAAGTAAAAACTAAATTGACCGAAAAAGCACAGCAATACGTTAATTTATTGGCTTAATGATATTAAAAAAAACGTCGCTCTATGAGCGACGTTTTTTAATTATTACTATTGTTTTTTAAGTAAATCAGAATGTTTTGTATTAGCACTAAAATGGCGACCGACGTAAAAAACATAAAGCCAACATAAATGGCAACTTGCTTGTCTTGACCAATTTTTATGAAGATAAAATAAGCCAAAAGCGTTCCCATGATTTGCATTAAGACAGCGCGCCAAGCAACTTTTTTTACAACAGCAGCATCTTTGGTTCTAAATCCCGCAATTCCCTGATAAATTGTCGGAAATATCAACATACTAAATGCGATTATTTTTAGAGGTGTTTCCATTTATACTTTTATTTCTTTCTGCATTTGTTCCACAACTTCATAAGTTGCAGGACAAATTAGCGTGTTTTTTATGGTAAGATGATTAATCTGATAAAACTTTTTGCGATCTGTATGTGGATATTCACGGCAAGCTTTTGGACGATCTTCATAAACCAAACAATAATTTTCACTATCCAAAAACGGACAAGGAACTTGCTGCAAAACGTAGTCGTTATCCTCATCAATTCGTAAATATTTATCAATAAATTGACTTGGTTTGATACGAAAAACATGTGCTAAACGCTCAATATCTTTTTGTGTAAAAAGCGGACCCGTTGTTTTGCAACAATTCGCACAAGAAAGACAATCGATGCGATTGAAAACATCTTCATGAATTTCTTCCATTTTTTGATCCAAGTTTTTAGGTGGTTTTTTCTTCAACTTCTCCAAAAACTTTTTGTGTTCGCGTTGTTTTTCTTTTGCTTTCGCAAAATATTCTTCTAAGAAATGATCTCCCATTTTTCTATTTCTCCTTCTTTTACTTCAAAAATCTCCGCGCAATCAACCATTTTAAGGTTTTCAAATTGTTTGAATCGCTCAGGATCTCTTTGTTCTAACTTCTTTAATAAATGGTTGAATTCATATTGCATTTGACCTGTTGTAACCTCAATTTTAATCTTTGTAAAATCAGAATCAATTTTATTTCGGTCAAAATTATATCCTCGTCTTGTGGCTTCGTCCCAAACTTTTGCTAAATATTGATTAATCGCTTCAAGCGGTTTTTCAATTGCTTTGAAACGAGTTAATTGCGGATGATTTTTATAACCTTTTGTATTGCCTTCCAAAACATTTTTTGCCAAAAGCGTTTCGCGCCAAAGTGCTACAATTCCTTTTGCATCGAGATATTTCGGATGAACAGACCAAATTCGCATTTGTTAGATTACTTCTCTTTTTTGATCTCTTCTACATTTTTTACACCACGTAATCTGCAAAACTCTTCGATAACATTGTGATGAGAAACCGTTTTATCTTTAAAATAATTGACAAAATATTTCTTTTCTTCTTCAGTTGCTTCTAACTGATTCAAGATATTCATTAAGTGCATTTTCATGTGACCTTTCTGAATTCCAGTTGTAACCAAAGAACGTAATGCACCAAAGTTTTGCGCTAAACCAGCAACAGCAACAAATCCCATCAATTCTTTAGCATTCGGTTTCCCAAGAATTCCCATTGCTAATTTTACTAACGGATGCAAAGCTGTCAATCCACCAATTGTACCAAGAGCAGTTGGTAAATCAATCCAAAAACGAAAAACTCCATCTTTCACTTCACAGTGTGTTAACGAAGAATACTGCCCATCTTTCGCCGCATATGTATGCGCACAAGCTTCTACAGCACGGAAATCGTTACCTGTTGCAATCACAACCGCATCAATTCCGTTCATAATTCCTTTGTTATGTGTTGTTGCACGATATGGTTCTATTTCTGCAATGCGAACAGCGCACAAAAACTTTTCTACAAACTCTTCTGAGGTTACATTTCCTTCTGCCAATTGCTCAACAGGACAAGAAACCTCTGCACGAACAATACAATCTGGCGTATAATTCGATAAAATACACATCACGATTTGAACTGAATCTTTTTCATCATCTGTAAAAGTAGAATCAGCTTCTATCTCGTTGCGTAATGTTTTGGCAAATTGCTCTAAACAAGAATTGATAAAGTTTGCACCCATCGAATCCATTGTTTCGAAAGACGCTTTTATTTGATAATAGTTTTCTAAATCGGCAGTTTTATCAATTAATTCCAAAGCTAAAATACCACCACCACGCGCACGCATGTTTTTTGTGATATCATTTGTCGTTTCGATTAATTGATTTTTAATCGTTGTTTCAAATGCATTTTGTAACTTTTCTTTGTCGCCTTCGTACATAAAATGAACGTGACCCAATTTTGTTGTGGATAAAATAGTTGTTTTGAAACCACCACGTGTTTGCCAAAACTTCGCAGCTTTAGAAGCCGCAGCAACAACAGACGACTCTTCAACAGCCATTGGAATGGCATATAATTCGTCGTTGATTAAAAAGTTTGGTGCTAAACCAAACGGCATATAGAAATTAGAAACTGTATTTTCTGAAAATTCGTCGTGCAGTTTTTGTAAATCTGCATCATCATTCCAATATTGTTTCATGATTTGAATTGCTTTTTCATCGCCATTCAAATATTCATTGACAACCCATTCAATTTTTCCTTCTTTCGATAATTTCGAAAAACCTTCTACTGCTTGATGCTTCATATTGGATATTTTTTTATAAGACAAAAGTACAAACGTTTTGAATGTTATAAGATACTTCTTCTGTTTTTTGATTAATTTTTAACGATTTAGTAGAGTAGTGGATTTGGTTAAACACAATAAATGTAGAATTGTAATCTTCCCCTTGTTAAGAACACTTAAAAGTAGAGTTTTTATTTAATATTATTGTATTATTATTTTGATTAATTTGAAATGTAGGAAAATCATTAGGATTTTTGACCTTACCATATTTCAATA
>NZ_JAAGKM010000017.1 GCF_019308355.1 Empedobacter falsenii
TGTTCTTGGATGATTTGTGTTACAGATTTTTTCATAATAAACTGTGTTTTATAAATTTAATAAAATTAAATAAGGTGGATTACTAACCCACCTTATTTTATGTTTACACAGTTTTTTGGACACTGTCACAGAAAAGTAGTATTTTCGATATACACTAATTCATCTTAATCCTAAACTTACTATACAAGAGAGTTTTGATAATTAAAACTCCTATTATAGTTTTTCCATCTTTTATTCAATTTTTCTGATTGTAAATGCGCAGCATTTGGAGTTAAATAATCACAACTTACTTGTGGTCTCAATTCATTATATGATTTAAGACTATTATTAACTTTAATCTTTGTCTGATCAAAACCTAATGAGCTTTCATACAGGTTAAACTCCATTTTAATCATTCCATTAACCCTTTCTGCCATTGCATTTTCATAGGGATCACCTTTTTCGATCATACTTATGAGCAATAAATCTCTGATCTATAATTTCGCATCCAAACATCAATTTCCTAAACCATAAATTCTAGTAACTTCTTTTCTTGGTAAACCACTTTCAACTTTTTCTGTTTTTTTCATACACTTGCAATTTGTGTATAGCTAATTCAGGACAAGTCATATCCTTTAATCCTGAAATGACTCCAGACGAATTCAAATTTTGTTCTTTACTCAAATTAGGTTTTACAACAAAAGATATTACAGAATACAACAACCTTGCAATAAGAACTGTGCAAACAAGAAAAAGTAGATTAAGAAAAACCTTTGACATCTCTTCTGAAATCGATTTATACAAATGGATTGACGAAGTTTGAAGGATGAATGACATAGCTAAATCACCTCTATTTACAAGAAGTAAAAATATTTTATGTAAACAATATTCATAAACTTTAACACATTGATTTTTAAGTATTCATTCCAAAAATGAGACATTTTTCTTAAATTAGTATTTAAACGAATGAAATATGAAAATCTTATATACTTTATTTACAATTATTTGTTTATCGCAATTTAGCTATGCGCAATATTTTACTTTAACATCAAATGGATTTGTTTCATCTAAAGATAAAACTGATTATATCGTAATTGATAAACCAAATACCAAAAAAAATGAGTTATACAGAATTGTGTTGTCAGCCTTATCGAGTATGTACAAAGATCCAAAGAAAGTATTGAGTTTAGCCGAAAATGAAAGCATAACAATAAATGGATATGAGCAAGAAGCTTTAACTGTAAAACAAAAAATGAATTATATGCAAATAGGAAAGTCAAAGATTGAATATGACTTATCTTATTCGATTACAATTCTCTTTAAAGATGATAAAATTCGAATTAATCGACCTTCTTTTGAAGCAAGAAAGTGGAATTCGAGCATAGGAGATTATTATTATCTCGTATTGAATCCAACAAGCAAAAACAAAAATTCTATCTATAATAAAAAGAATGAAGTCGATTATCCTGATGCAGTAACTGGTTTGGAGAATCATTTTAATAAATTAATTCAAGAGATTTTAGATAAATCGAATAAAATTAATAATTGGTAAAAATTATAGAACCTCTCTATAGAAAATAAATTCAAAAATCTATTCTTTAGCCCATATATTTGTTCTCTTTTACCTATCCTACTCTACGATTTTTTTTGCTTTATTGGCTTTCGAATCATTCCTGCAATCATTAATCTTATTTTTTAGTTCGGTGTTTAATTCCCTTAAAATAAAAAAGCGAATCAAATGATTCGCTTTCATAAATTAAAAATTGTATGTAAAACTTAGATTAAAAGTTCTTCCACGTCCAGCGTAATAAAACAATTCTGGAACTTTATATGCACTATACAAAACTTGTGATTTTGCGCTCCAAATTGTTTGATAATCGGTATTAAAAATATTCTGAACACCTAAATTAATTTTACCAAAAGGTAATTTGTAAGCAACCATTAAATCTGATGTATTGTATGAATCGATCACATTTTCCAAACCATCTGTGTATTTGAAACTTTGTAAAGTTTGAAATCTAAAATTCCAATTATCAAATCCATAACCTGCATAAGCTGTAAATTTAGAAGGTCCAGAAGTTGAAACATCTTGTTTTTGCCAATCACCATTTTTCTCCACTTCAGATTTGATTAGCAATGTATTTGCTCCAACATAAAATCCTCCGTTCGTATAAGAAACCTCTGCTTCTACGCCCATATTTCTTAATTTTTGATCAACCACTTCTACCCAAAGATTTAGTCCATCACGTTTTAAAGCAATATTTTTGTCGGAATTACTGATAAATCCAGAGATTTGTCCTTTAAATCCATTATTTGTTCTGAAACGATAACCAAGTTCAAATTGTCCTGTTTTCACACCAGAAAGAGGAGAATCTTTTACATTCACACTCGAACTTAAATCCCAATTATTGGTTGCAGAATTAAATTTATAATTTCCATATCCATAAAATTTTGATGGATCAGCTAATGAAACTCCTTGTGAATAAGTTGTCCAAATTTGGTTCACTTCATTAATTTTATATAACAAACCAGCATTTAGCATCGTCATATTATAGCTACTTTTTCCACCTGGAATATAATCGGCACTGTTTCCATAACCATTAGCGATTTGCAATTGTTGAGTAGAACCAATAAAATCATCCAACTTAATTGAAATATCTTGGTAACGAATTCCTCCCGAAACTTTCAATTGGGGTAAAATATCATACTCAGCTTGCGCATATCCAGCAAAACTTGTAGAATGATTAGTTGGATAACGATCAATCGTTAAAACAGTGTGATTAATCATTCCTCCACTTGATAATGACTTCTGAGAATCAAATACATTTTGTTGACCTTCAAACTTTTCAAAATCAACATCTGCACCGTATGTTAATTTCAATTTTCCCCAATCTTTGACCAAAACAGCTTTTAGACCCGAATAATACGTATCCTGTTGAGAAGCCGACATATAAGGACTTGTCCCAGAAGGCAACGTTAAATTACCTGGGAATGGATAAAATCCTAATTTCTCGACACGAGAAGCAAATTGAACATACACATCTTGCCCTCCTAAAATATTAGTTCCATTATAACTCAATGTTCCCATTACACGCTCTGTTCCTGGATTTTTATCCGTATCAAAACCATCACGCATCTCCAAAACAGAAGCATCTCCTTTGGTTAAAACACTAATGTTTTCACCTAAATATAGACTACGATCTCCACTATATTTGGAACGATAATATTGCACAGATCCATTGATTTGATGATTCGGATTGAATTTATAACCTGCTGTTGCCAACACATCAATAGATTGATTATATTGTAAATCTAATTGCGAAATATCTGCAAATATTTGATCTCCATCTGCATCATAAGCTCCACCATTTTGTTGAAATGCAACAGCCAAACGTCCCGTAAATTTATCATTTTTGTAACCAATAGATTGAGCAACGCGCCAATCATGATCATCACTTCCTGAAAAACCTGTACGTAAACCAAGTTCTGTTTCGCCACTAATTCCATTTTTTAGTGCTTTTTTCGTCACAATGTTGACAATACCACCTGTCGCATTTCCGCCATAAATTGCGCTTGCACCAGATAAAACCTCAACTCTTTCGATATTAAACGGATCAATTGCATCTAATTGACGACTTATGTTACGGATACTGTTTAAAGAAACTCCATCTATCATCACCAGCATTGAACGTCCACGCATATTTTGACCATAATTTGATCTTCCTTGCGAACCAACATCCATCCCTGGAATCATAATCGCTAAAGCTTCTTTTAATGGAACACCATTTTTAGCTTGTTGTGCAATTTGTTCTTGATTGATCACCCAAACAGTTCCTGCCAAATCAGATATTTTAGTAGGTTTTCTTGAAGCAACTACCACAACATCATTCAAATCTGTGGATATACTATCATTCGTTTGGGCATATGACAGCGAGGCACTCCCCAATAAAATTGTTAAACAGATGATATTTTTTTTCATAGTGTGTTTTTAAATAATTTATATTTGCTGCAAATATAATTTTTATTTATTCTAAATTAATTTTTATTAATGAAAAAATATTTTCTCTTCTTTCACAAATGGTTTGGATTATTTACAGGTATTATTGTTTGTATTGTGGCAATAACAGGAGCTATATTTTGTTTTCAAGATGAAATAAAAGATACTCTTTTTGATTATAGAAAAGTCGAGATTGTTCATCAACCATTCATAAAACCAAGTAAAATTATCCATAAAGTACAAGACAAAAATCCTAAACATGTTGTGCTTCGAGTGATGTATATGGATAAAGATCGATCAACGGTTGTGATGACGATGGATGATAAAAAAGAATCTTACTTTGTGTATATTAATCCATATTCAGGGAAAATTTTACATCAAGAAAATATGAAACAAGATTTTTTCTTGGTGATACAATACATTCATATGAATCTTTTATTGGGTGATATCGGAAAAAATATAATTGGTTTTTCAACTGTTATTTTTATCATGATTATGATAAGCGGTTTAATTCTTTGGTGGCCCAAAAAGAGAAAACAAGCTAAAAATGGGTTAACGATAAAATACAAAGCAAAATGGAAACGTATCAATTATGATTTGCATAATGTACTGGGATTTTATGCTTTTAGTATTGCATTTATTGTCGCTTTATCAGGTATTGCATTTAGTTTCAAACCTGTTCGCAATTCATATATGCAAATCGTTAATCTTGGAAAATCATTTCCAAATGAAGAAAAAGGATATGTCTATCAACCTAAAAAAATGTTAGAAAACAATTACACTATTGTTGATTCTGCATATGCTTATAGTTTAAAAAATAGTCCAACAGCTTCTATGTATTGGATTTATTTACCCGTACCCGAAAAAAATCCTTTGGCCATAAGAGCGTATCATAAAAGTTTGCGTTATTATGCGGTTGACGAATATCAATTTGATTCGGAACAATTTCAGGTTTCTCAATTAATGAATGAGAATTTATCAAATGGTAAAAAGTTTGCAAACTCAATGTACGACATTCATACAGGACAAATATTAGGTTTATTTGGTAAAATATTAGCCTTTACTTCTTCAATAATTGTGGCAAGTTTACCTATTACAGGTTTTATAATTTGGCGAAATAAAAAACGGAAGCAGAAAAGAAAATAATTTTATTCAAACAATTGTTGAATAGATTATAAAATTTATTATTTCTATTAATTATATGTAAATTTTCAAACCAAATTATTACGCTAACATCTTAATACATTTTGTAAATTTGTGCTTCAAAAATAAGCGAATATGCAAGGACCAATTGGTGTTTTTGACTCTGGTTATGGAGGATTAACCGTTTTCAAAGAAATACAGAAAAAACTTCCGCAATACGATTATATCTATTTAGGTGATAATGCTCGTTGCCCTTATGGAATTCGCTCGTTTGAGACAGTTTATGAATACACCAAAGAATGCGTTTTTAAATTGTTTGATTTGGGATGTAACTTGGTTATACTTGCTTGCAATACAGCTTCTGCAAAAGCTTTACGAACAATTCAGCAAAATGATTTACCCGAAGGCAAAAGAATTTTGGGTGTTATACGCCCAACAACAGAATCGATAAATGAATACACAAAGAATAACAAAGTCGGAATTTTAGCTACACAAGGAACTGTTTTGTCTGAATCGTATAAAATCGAGATGAACAAATTTCATTCAACAATTGATGTTTTTCAATTGGCTTGTCCACTTTGGGTTCCTTTGGTTGAGAATAATGAAATTGATAGCAAAGCTGCGCACGATATTGTAGAAAAAGATATTCAACGCTTATTTGATCAATCATCCGAAATCGATACAGTTGTATTGGCTTGTACACATTATCCGCTTCTTCTTCCTGTTATTTCGCAATATGTACCAGAAAATGTAACAATTCTTTCGCAAGGAGAATTGGTCGCGAATAAATTAACTGACTATCTACATCGTCATCCCGAAGTAGAAACACAATGTTCAAAAAATGGGCATCTTACATTTTATACGACAGATGATGCGAAAAGTTTTGAAGCAAATACAACAATTTTTTATGGTCAGAAAATTACTGCTTCACATTTAGATGTTTAAAATATTTTTCCAGAAAATATACCAATAAAAAACCGAGCTAATGCTCGGTTTTTTTATTATGCTTTTGGACAAATTATGAAACTGCTTCTACATTCAGAATTTCATATTTTTTTGAGCCATCATTTGCTGGCCATTCAATTACATCACCAATTTTATAACCAATTGTTGCTAAACCTTCGTCCATTAAAATAGAATGACGATTCTTTTTCGGTTTTGCCTTTTCTGGGCTAACAAAATTTAATTGATATTCTTGATTTGAATTTAATTCTTTTATTGTTACTTTTTTCCCAACAGTCACAATATTATCAGCCAAATCTCTTCTCAAAATTTGTTCTGCATGACGCAATTCTTTTGTTAAGATATTTTCTTGTTCTGCTGTTACTTTTTTTCTTCTTAAATGGTCTTTAATTAAATCGTATAATCCTGTTGTTAAAATAATATTTGTTGTCATTTTGATAAATTCTTAGTTAAACTTTCAATCATTCGAAGAAGATTCTCTAAGACTCAAATATCAAATAACCGAAAATAAAATTCGCTAAAATTTGATACAAATCTCCTTACAGAAAATTGAAAATAATTGATAATTGAAAAAAATAGAAGGTTCCCTGTCTCGAGTCGTAACAGGGATTAGTTGATAAACTCTTTCGAGCTTCTTAAGAAAGTATCATCATGCAAATATGCCAACGACAAAAACAACCACAATTGGTTGTTTCTTCTATAGATGTCAATAAAATTTGCCATGAATTGATTCTAAAATGATTAATTCAAAGTTACGATATCTTTCTCAGTCTAAAAAATATAAACCTTTTAAGATTATTTCATTAATGTCATTTCAATAAAAAGAAACTTGAATTCAATTTCTGAAAAAACTGATAATCTTCATTTTCAAAATAAATAAAAACTGTCTAATTTTATAAAAATTTTAAGGAATTGAAATCTTACCTTTTCATACTAACTGTTGTTCTAATAACTTGTAGACCATTGCTACCTGTTATTGACTATTTGGTAAATTATGATAAGATTTCTAACGAATATTGTGTTAATATAGAGCGTCCAGAATTATTGTGTAATGGAGTTTGTTATCTGAAAGAACAAATTTCCAAGACTGTTAATGATGAACAAAATGATGATAATAAAATTCAAGTTTCTTTGCGTGCAATTGATTATTTTATTTATCAACCTACCTTCGAAATTAACACATTTACCTTCATAAAATCTATTGAAAAAATTTCGACTATCGAATTAGCTTTCGAAACTCAATATCAATTAGATCAACAACTTCAGCCTCCTATTTGATAAATAATTCTTGTTTATCAAATTATTATCTCATTAACATTTAATCAAGTTGACATTTCATATAAGATTTGTCAAAAGTTTCAATTGTTTATTGATTGCATTGTTCGTGCTTTTAATTGGTTTTCGTTCATTAATTCCTTTTACTGTATTCATTAGTACTCAGGAGAAGATTATTGATGAATATTGTATCAATAAAGAGCGACCAGAAATGCAATGTAATGGAAAATGTTATTTATCGAAGCAACTAAAAGAAACGGAACAAGAATCTAATTCGGTTTTAGTAAAGAATATTCGATTTGCAGAAATTTATATACATTTCGAATGCTTAGCTATTCCATTTATTCAAGATTTTATTGTAAAAATAAAACATCGATTCTTTTGGCAATCATCCTATTCTATCGATTGGGTTTTTAAATATCTAAAACCTCCAATTGTTTAATTAATAGAACAAATATCCAGTATTGGAGAACAATAATTGTTTTCCAACAGCATTCTTATTCAAAAAAATTAAACAATTATTACAATGAAAACAATCAAATATTTTTTAAACTTATCATTTATCGCATTACTTACTTTATTTACTTCCTGCAACAACGATGATGATTTCTCTGAAATTAAATCTACCGAAACAGGTAAAATTCAATTAAAGTTTGAAAATGGATTTGATAATTTGGGAGGAATTGTTTTAGATCAAACAACGCAAACCTCATCAAACGGACAAAAACATAAATTAACAACATTAAAATATATCATTTCTAACATCACATTAATTGATGAAAAAGGAAATGAATTTGATTATCATAAAAACGATCCAGACAAAGGCGCTTTTGTTATTAATCAAGATTCTGCTATAGCTAATGTCGTTTATTTAAATTTGGATAATATCCCTCAAAATAAATATACAAAAGTACGTTTCGGACTTGGTGTATCTCAGAAAGCTTATTTATTAGGACAGACTGGGCAAGCTACTTTTTGGGAAAAAGCAAAGAAAAATGGAATGACTTGGGCTTGGGCTGCTGGTTATGTTTTCTTTAAAATAGAAGGTTTTTATGGGAAAACTACTACTGACACTTTCTTCTTAACTCATACTGGAAATATGGGAGATATTAACAAAAATAATGTTCAAGATTTATATAGAGAAATAACAATAGATTTACCTACATCTGCACGAGTAACTTCTAAGATTAAGCCTTCTATTCATATTATGGCAAATTTGAATACCTATTTAAGTGGTGATCATAAATTGACTTTAGATGAGTCGAACAATAACATTATGGGATCTTCCAACTTTGCACAATTGGTCACAGAAAACATACAAAATATGTTTCGAGTTGATCATGTACATAACGACGAAAAAAATCAATAAAGTTTATAGCGGTGTTTTATAAACACCGCATAATTCTACAAACAATGAATAAAATAATAACAATTATTTTCAGTTTATTTATCTTGTTAAGTTGTAACGATGATGATATTGATTATGGACAGATCGTTGATGAACCTTATCAATTAGAAATTCCTTCTTATTTTCCTAAAATAACATTTGATACAGATAAATATCCGTTAACTAAGAATGGAGTTGAGTTAGGAAAAAAACTATTTTATGAAGGTCGATTATCTAGAAATAATACTATTTCATGTGCTTTTTGCCATATTCAAGAAAATGCCTTTACTCACCACGGACATCCTGTTAGTCATGGAATTGATGATCGATTAGGAATTCGAAATGCTCCTCCTATTCAAAATTTGGCATTTCTAAATCGATTTATGTGGGATGGCGTTATTCATGATTTAGCTCAACAACCAATTTCTCCTATTACAGCTGAAGAAGAGATGGATACTACTTTTCCCGAAATCATTAAGAAATTATCATCAGATTCTTCTTATCGAAAAATGTTTAAAAATGCTTTCGGAGATGATAAAATCGATGCAAATCGTATTCTCAGCGCATTAGGACAGTTTATGGCTTCAGTTGTATCAAAAGATTCTAAATATGATCAATATTTAAGGAAAGAGACAAATTTAACCGAAACCGAAAAAAAAGGTTTACAACTTTTTCAACAGAAATGTTCAAGCTGTCATAAAGGAACACTTTTTACAGATGAGTCTTTTCGAAATACAGGAATGTATTATAATAAACAATACAAAGATGGAGGTTTATATCGTGTTACATTAGATTCGACTGATTTTATGAAGTTTAGAGTTCCAAGTTTAAGAAATATTGAAATGACCAAACCTTATATGCACGATGGACGATTCTATAGTTTAGAAGCTGTTTTGAATTTTTATTCAGAAGGCATACAAAATGATAAAAATTTGGATTCTCAACTCAAACAAAATAATCGAATTGGAATTCCTATGACAGAAGAAGAAAAAAAGGCAATTATCTCTTTTCTAAAAACATTAACTGATTACTCATTTATTAATAACCCTGCTTATGCAGAATTTTAAATCTATTCAAATGAAATTATATATCAATTTATTTTTCGTTATATTATTTATACCCATTTCATTATTTGCTCATACAGATAATGATTCTATTGTAATCTCTCATTTATATGATTTAGAATTAGAATGTGATGCTTGCGGTTGTTCAGCAACTTCAACATCAAATGGAATTGAAAATCTTATAAATTCAAATTTCGTTGGTATTCGTTATCTACATCAATCTTATAAAGCTAAAGAAGATGCTTTTTCTAATAAAAGAACGCAAAAGCAACAATTCAATACCATTCAATTATGGGCAAGAATTCCAATAAATAATAGAATTGACATCAATGCTAGTATTCCTTACCATTTTCATAATAAAGAAGGTAAAAACTCTTCTTCTATTTCTGGTATTGGAGATTTAAATATGATGGGAATAGTTAAAGTCATTAAATCAAACACAAGTTCTAATGAGCTAAAACATGGATTAAGTGCTGCAATAGGTTTAAAAATTCCAATCGCAAAATTTAATCAAGCAAATGCTGAAACAACCAATCCAAGTTTTCAATTAGGTACAGGAAGTTGGGATACTCAGTTTGCAATAAATTACCAATTAGCTTTTAAGAATTCGACTTTACAATTAGTAACAGACTACAACTTGAAAGGAGAGAATAAGAAGAAATACAAATTTGGAGATCAATGGAATCAATTAATTCAATTACAACATCTTTTCATTAACAATGAATTAAAAATACTTGGAAAAGTCGGTTTTCAAAACGAACTTTATTATAAAAATGAACAATTTGGGGAGACGATTCCAAAATCTAAGGGAAAAGCTCAATTTGCGAAATTAGGATTAGAAGCAGCTGCTCGAAAGTTTAATTTTGGTATAGAATATTTTCAACCCATACTTTCTGATTTAAATTCGGGAGAAATCGAAGTAAAAAACAGAATAGGTTTCTTTTTTAATTACAATTTATTTCAATCTAAAAATCAATAACAATGAAAAAAATAGTAACATTAACATTCTTCATCATCTCTTTTTCAATTTTTGCTCAACAAAAACTAAAAGTAAAAGTTGTAAACGAGAAAGATCCTATTTGTGGAATGAATACCGCACAATTCTTAACAGATACCGCAATTTATCAAAAGAAAATTTATGGTTTTTGTAGTAAAAGCTGTAAAGTTGAATTCAAAAAAAATCCAAAAAAATACATGAAGAAAAAGTAAGAGTAAGAAAATAATTTGACAGTAATTGTACTTGATTCTAAGAAGAATTATTAAGCAACTACTGTCATTTTTATTTAAAATTGTTACTGCTTGATTAGTACTAGCTCTACTTCTACATTCGAATTTGATGTCAACATTTTTAAAATCTTTTTGAAAAACATATTATTTCACTAATGGTTTTTGATTCAATTTCCAATCAGCAATTCCTCCACTATAGTTTTCAACTTCAAAACCTTTCGATTCCAAAAAACTTTGTGCAATCGTTGCTCTATCTCCAGCTTGACAATGCAAGACAATTTTTTTAGTTGGATCTAATTCATTGTATCTTTTTGGTAAATAACCGACAAAAATATGCTTCGCTCCTTCGATATGACCTTCTTTAAATTCTGTTTCCCCTCTAACATCTAAAATCTGAACCTCATCATTTCCAATGTAATTTTCCATTGTATCTGCGTCGATTAAAATAGAAGATTCTAAAGAACTAAAATTACTCAACATATCTGTTGAAGTAATATAACCATAAACATTATCCAAACCAATTCGCATCAATTTTCGTGTCATTTCTTCTATTTCATCCTCTTCTACAATCAACACAATTGGTTCTTGATAATTTACCATCCAACCCATCCAAGTATTGAATGTTTTATTGTTTTGAATATTTAATGTTCCTGGTAAATGGATTTGAGAAAAATCTGTTTTGATACGCGCATCAATCACTTTCATTCCAAAATCTTTCGCTTTTTCAAATTCGATGTATGTTAATTTAGCCCATTTCGGAACTTCGATCAACAAAGGACGTTTTGTTTTATTCAGCTTTTTCATCATTGCAAAATAAGCTGGTGCTTCGGGTTGATCTGCCAATAAATAATCAACAAATCCTTTTTCATTCGAATCAAATTGCAACGCCCAATTTCTGATTTTCTCATAACCAACCGTCGTACTTGCTACAGCACCCAAAGCTTTTCCGCAAGCAGAACCTGCTCCATGTGCTGGCCAAACTTGTAGATAATCTGGCAATGCTTGAAATTTTTTCAACGATTCAAACATCTGCTTCGCTCCTACTTCTTTAGTACCAATTAATCCAGCTGCTTCTTCTAATAAATCTGGACGACCAATATCTCCTACAAAAACAAAATCTCCAGTAAAAATCATAACCGGTTCTTTCGTCGCAGGCGTATCTGTTAATAAGAAACTAATACTTTCTGGCGTGTGACCTGGTGTATGCATCACCTCAAAAATTAGATTTCCAACTTCTATTTTATCGCCATTTTTTAATCCGATATGTTCAAAATCGTATTGCCAATCTTCACCTCCTTCATCAGACAAATACATCTTTGCTCCTGTTACATAAGCTAACTCTTGGCTACCAGAAAGATAATCAGCATGAATATGTGTTTCTGCAATATGCGTAATTTTCAGCTTATTTTCTTCTGCTATTTTTAAGTATATATCAATATCTCTTTTTGGATCGATTACAATTGCTTCTCCTTTTGCTTGACAACCTACAAGGTAACTTGAATGTGCCAATGACTTTTCAAAAATGTGTTGAAAAAACATATGATAATATTTTTATGGTTTAACCTTTTCTAATTTGTTAAGCAAAGTTAAGTTGCTAAAAAAAAATCGACAGTAACCAATGTTACAGACTTAAAATAGAAAGAATAAAGATTTTAAAAATAATTTAAAACCAAAACCAAAGATAAAATGGAGATAAAAATCCAAAGTAAAATTCCGTATGATAAGGTTTTAAAACCTGCTTGTTTGATGGATTGTATGTTAATCAACGAGCCAATCATAAATAAAGCAACAACCATTTATTGTTTCGAAATTCCTTGTAAAATGTGATAAACTTTTTCGCCTTGAGGAAAATTAGTAGCGATAAGCATTGTTGCAATAAAACCAATAATAAAATAAGGAAATTTGTAAGAAGAGTTCTCTTTTTTGTTGAAATAACCAATTAATAAAGCCAACGGAAAAATCCATAATGTTCGGCTCAATTTCACAGTAGTTGCAACTTCTAAAGCTTGTTCACCGTATTGTTTGGCTGCACCGACAACAGAACTTGTATCGTGAATTGCAATTGCCGACCACAAACCAAATTGATATTGCGATAACTGAAAATAATGTCCAATAAACGGAAAAATCATTAATGCAATCGCATTCAACACAAACACAACTGCCATAGCAATGGTAATTTGATTCGCTTTTAGTTGTAAAACCGAAGAAATTGTGGCAATGGCACTTCCTCCACAAATAGCAGTTCCTGAAGTAATCAGCAGCGATGTATTCTTATTGATTTTTAATAATCGGTAGAATACAAATCCTAATGTAAAAACACTTAACACAGAAATAAAAGTGAGAAAAAATCCATCTTTACTTACCGAAACTGCCTCGTGAAGATTCAAACCTAACCCTAAACCAATGATTGCAATATTCAATAATTTCTTTGAATATCGTTTTGAGAATTCCCAAATTCATTCTGAAAAATTAAACCATAACCAATCCCTAAAAGTAACGCCACAGACGACTCTACAAAAGGAAAAAAAGTAAATAGCAACAATCCAAAATAAACTATACGGGCAATCATTTGTTTTATGAAATACAAAAACAAAAGTAATTGACCGTATCAAAATAGATTGTAACATTTGTTACAAATGATATTATTTTTATAAAATTTTCTATTATAAATTGTTTCAACAAAAAAAAAGGAAGCTTAACAATGCGCTTCCTTTTATATTTTTTAATAATTACTTACTTAATCGTGATTTCGTTTCTATTCAGTTGAAGGAAACCTTCCTTTTCTAAAGCTTTCAACAAACGAGAAATAACAACACGAGAAGTATTGAGTTCATAAGCAATTTCTTGATGCGTTTTTAACACAACTTTACCTTTATTGATACTTGCGACATCCAACAGATATTTTTTCAAACGTTCGTTCATATCATTAAAAGCTAAATTGTCAATCGCTACCAACATTTCCTCCATTCTATTATTGTAACTATCAAAAATAAAACGTCTCCACGATGGATATTTTGCCAACCATTCGTCCATTTTTACAATCGGAATCATCACCAGTTCTCCATCAGTTTCGGCAACAGCACGTATTTTACTTTGTTTATCACCCAAACAACACGCCATCGTCATAGCACATGTATCACCTTTTTCGAGAAAATACAACAACAATTCTCCTTCGTCAAAATCTTCGCGCATAATCTTGATTGCACCACTCAAAAGAATTGGCATTCCTTTGATAAATTGGTTCAAATCTATCATCACATCATTCGCTTTAAATTCTATCAAAGATCCTAATTCATCGATTTCATTCAATAATTCTTCCTCAAATTGATATGGATAAGTTGCTTCTATTTTCTCTTTTATCATGTTTAATGTGGGATTTTGTTTCTAATTTTTCCGTAAAGAAAGGTACCGATTAATGCACCTAAAATTGTAATTAAAATTGGATAAACTCCCGCGCCTAATAACACAAATATTGGTCCAGGACAAGCGCCAACTAAAGCCCAACCTAATCCGAAGAAAATTCCTCCGATCAAATAACGAGCAATTGATTTCGTTTTGGGTTGAATCACAATTTTTTCACCATCGATATCTTTTACTTCTTTCTTTTTCATCCATTGTATTCCAATCAAACCTACAACCAAAGCCGAACCAATAAATCCGTACATGTGGAAAGATTGAAAATTGAACATTTCGAAAATGCGAAACCAAGAGGCCGTTTCTGCCTTGTACATGGTTACACCAAAGATAACACCTAATATGATATAAACTAAACTTCTCATGAGATTAAAAAATTAAAGGAAACAAAACGTGAACCATCAAAAGTCCACCGATAAAAAAGCCGATAACAGCGATTAATGAAGGTAACTGCAAATCACTTAAACCTGAAATCGCATGTCCAGATGTACAACCACCAGCGTAGCGCGTTCCAAAACCAATTAATAATCCACCAACAAATAATAAAGCAATATTTTTAACAGACATCGTTTCAAAAATTTCGGTTGGAGAATATGCTTTTCCTGCACTTTCAAATCCCATTGCATTCAATTTTGCAATTGTAGCTTCTGAAATTTCAGGTATTTGATTATCTGATAAAAAATGTATCGAAACAAAACCTCCTATTACTGCGCCAACTAAGAATAATAAATTCCATTTTTGAGCTTTCCAATCAAACGAGAAAAAATCACATGATTTTCCTCCTCCCAAAGCTGAACAAATAGTTCTGAAATTTGATGAAAATCCAAAACTTTTTCCGAAATAAATCAATAAAAGCATTACAATTGCGATTATTGGTCCGCCAATATACCATGGCCAAGGTTGTAAGATAAATTCCATTTTGTATTTTTTCTAAAACGTGTACAAAGTTGGTAAATCAAAATTAAAATGAAAGTTACAAATGTTACAGTTTACTTAAGATATATTATTTCAAAAGCAATCCAAGAATTTTATACATTTGATCATTAATGAAAAAAATCAATAAACGAAAAGTTTTTAAACGAATGCTTTACTTCCTATTAAGTTTGATTGTAATTCTTGTAATTGCAACCTTCGCTATTCTACAAATGGATACTTTTGGTGCTGATGCAACTGGAAAACGATTGGAACGAATGAAACAATCGAAGTTGTATAAAAATGGACAATTTCAAAATATTCATCACACACCTGCATTTGCAGAAGGTTTTGATACCAAAAAAGTGATGTGGGATTTTTTCTTTGGTGCGAAAAATCCAAAACTCAATCCGAAAGATTCTATTCCGCATATTCAGACGGATATCAAATCTATTGATAAATCTGAAAATGTATTTATTTGGTTGGGACATTCGTCTTATTATATTCAATTGGATGGTGTTAATTTCCTAATCGATCCTGTTTTTAGTGATTACGGTTCGCCTTTACCAATTTTCAATAAAGCATTTAAAGGAGCAAATACGTATCACGCAAAAGATTTCCCAAAGATTGATTATTTGGTTATTTCACACGATCATTACGATCACTTGGATTATGAAACAGTGAAAGAATTACGTCCAAAAGTGGAGAAAGTGATTCTTCCGCTTGGAGTTGGCGCACATTTCGAGAAGTGGAATTATCTACCAGAACAATTAATCGAAGAAGAATGGAACACAAGCGTTTCATTAAAAAATAACTTAAAAATTACTTTTACACCAGCTCGTCATTTTTCTGGTAGAAAATTTAAACGAAATACAACACTTTGGACTTCTTATGTATTGGAAACACCTACGCAAAAAATATTTTTAGGTGGTGATAGCGGTTATGATACGCATTTCAAAGAAATTGGAGAAAAATATGGTCCGTTTGATTTTGCGATTCTAGAAAATGGACAATACAACGATGCTTGGAAATACATTCATGCTTTACCAACAGATTTACCTGCGATCATTACCGATTTAAAAGCTAAACATATTATTCCTGTACATGCTGCAAAATTTGCTTTGGCAAAACATGCTTGGGACGAACCTTTGGAAAAAATTATAGAGAATGGTAAGCAAAATAAGCTCGATATTTTGACGCCTATGATTGGTGAACCACTAAATTTGAACGATTCTGTCTTTCACTTCAAAGAATGGTGGAGGGATTAAAACATTTATTACCGAATAATATTCGAAATATTTTTTAAATCTTTAAACAATATTCGAAATTATTGATTTATAATAAGTTTATTCTGAATTATCTTCAGAAAACCATTTGTATTCCGTAATTTTGGCAACTGAAATTTAACTTTAAACAAAAAAATAAACAAAATGGAACTGAATAGAGAACGTCTATTGGAATTGGTGCAAAAATATGGTGCGCCCTTGTATGTATATGATGCGAACAAAATTAGATCGCAATATGAAAAGATGACAAATGCATTTTCTACAGTCAAACGTTTAAAGTTAAATTATGCATGTAAGGCGAACACAAATCTTAATCTTTTAAAGTATTTCAAATCACTTGGTTCAGGATTGGATACGGTTTCTATTCAAGAAGTAGAATTGGGATTAATGGCGGGTTTCAAGCCTAAAGAAATCATTTATACGCCAAATGGTGTTTCGTATGCTGAAATTAAAAAAGCAATTGATTTAGGTGTTCGCATCAATATCGATAACCTTTCTGTTTTAGAAACATTTGGTCAAGATTTTCCTAAATATCCAGTTTGTGTGCGTATTAATCCACATATTATGGCAGGTGGAAATGCAAATATTTCGGTTGGACATATTGATTCAAAATTCGGAATTTCTATTCACCAATTACCACATATCAAACGTGTTGTAGAAAATACAGGTTTACATTTGGACGGTGTTCATATGCACACAGGTTCTGATATTTTAGATATTGATGTTTTCTTGCAAGGAGCTGAAATTTTATTTGAAGTTGCAGCAGAATTCAAGAATTTATCTTACATCGATTTTGGATCAGGATTTAAAGTTCCTTACTATCCAGGCGCAGACGAAACAGATATTGAATATTTAGGTGAGCGTTTATCTGCTCGTTTTAATGAATTTGAGAAAGCGTACGGAAAACCTTTGACATTAATGTTCGAGCCAGGAAAATATATGGTTTCTGAGGCAGGATCTTTCTTAGCGACTGTAAATGTTGTGAAACAAACAACTTCTACTGTTTTTGCTGGAATTGATACAGGTTTCAACCATCTAATTCGTCCGATGTTTTACAGTGCTCATCACGAAATTGAAAATATTTCGAATCCAGAAGGTCGTAGCCGTTATTACACAGTTGTGGGATACATTTGTGAAACAGATACATTTGGATCGAATCGTAAAATAAATGAAATTAGCGAAGGAGATGTGTTGTGTTTCCACAATGCGGGAGCATATTGCTTCTCGATGGCTTCGAACTACAATTCGCGTTTCAAACCTGCAGAAGTCTTATTAATTGACGATAAGGATTATTTAATTCGTCGTCGCGAAACAATTCAAGATTTAATCGCAACAACAGAGGATATAAAATTCTAAGCTCAGAATTTTTATATATTTTTATAGTATTTTAAAGCTCAATCCAAGGATTGGGCTTTTTATTTCCCTAACTTCAGAGGTTTGCTAAAAAATATATCATGTATAACACTTCTTACTAAATTTTGTTCATATGTTTTTGAATCATCATATTCGTAAGGAATTCATTTCTCAACTGGCTTTAAAGGAGAAACATCTTGTTGTTGATTTGTATAATTTTTGATATAATCTTGCATCAATTCATTGTTCTTTTCAAGTGATAAATCTTGTGAATATTTAAAATCAAAATATCCAGATTGTTGAGCAAAATTCATCAACAATTTATTTTTTAAATTATCATTCTGAGCAACTTCTTGCGCAAAAAGAGCAATTGGAAAAAGAAAGAATAAAAGTGGTTTCATTATCAATCATTTACTTTTTTAAAGTTATGAAAATATTTTGAAGATATAATCTATCCAATTTTAAAAACTTTACAATGACATTCGTCTTATGCAATTCGAAATGAATTAAATACTTTTGCCTCAAAGTTAGTATATGGAAGAAAAAAAAGACAAACGAAGTACCTCTCAAAAATTAATAGACGATGCTTTCTTCCTATTTTTGATGATTCTTGGAGCTTTTTGTGTGTTAATAATACTTGTTGTTGTCTAAAAAATGAAATTGTTTGATACTTATTTTAGTTTCTATATTCTGAGTTGGATTTTCATCAAACTTACACGAATTTATTCCATAGAAATTGAGTATCTCAACCATTATTTGACAGATATTTTTGCCGTTCCTGCAATGACACATTTGGGAAGTTATATCATTTCGAAAGTAAAATACAACAATCAATTATATATTTACCCTACAAGTTATTTGGTCATTACAGCGTTCGTTCTCAGTTTTTTGTTAGAATTTCTTATGCCAAAATTTTCTTCAAATTACACAGCAGATATATTGGATGTTGTCTGCTATTTTATCGGAATTATTTTTTATTTAAAATTCCATAAGCCTTATCTCTTAAAAAATGAGCATAAGATTATTGAATATTAAATTTCTTCAAAAACTTATAAATTTCTTGATTTGCTCCATAGATTACCAATACATCATCTTTTGTAATTACTGTATTTGATGTAGGAAAACCTTGTACTTCTGGAACAATTTTATATTGACCTAAAAAACTAGCTTCTTCTTTGTTTTTAATAATTGTCATTACCAAAATATTATGTTGCTTTTTGAATTGGATTTCATCAAATGTTTTTCCAACCAATTCATTTGGTGTTACAACCTCTATAATGCTAAACTCTTTGTTTAATTCAAAAGAATCTACAACTCCTTTCACATTTAGTTTTTTTGTCCAACGTTCTGCAGATTCAGCTTCGGGTCGAATAATTTCTGTAACTCCAATTGCTTGCAAAACATTTTCGTGTAAAGAATTGATAGAACGACTAATCAAACGTTTTACATTTTTATTTTTAAAAATAGCAGTAGCCATAATATTGGCACCTTCATTTTCCCCAATACTTACAATTACAATATCTGTATTATTTAGTGGTAATTTATTAATTGATAATTCATCTGTTGCATCTAAACAAATGGTATAGGATAACTTATCTTTCAAAGCTTCAACACGTTGAATATTATTGTCAACACCGATAATTTCGTGACCAAGCTTTACCATTTTCTTACCAAGCGCCGCGCCGAAATTTCCTAAACCTATAATTATTATTTTCATAATTTTCTTTTAAATTAAAATATCATCTGATGGATAACGATAATTTGACGAAACCGTTTTCTTGAAAAAAGCCATCAAAATTGTAATCATCGAAACACGACCAATAAACATCATTGTAATGACAACAATTTTACTAGGATCGGATAATGTTGGTGTTAAATTTAAAGATAAACCAACTGTTGAATATGCCGAAAAAGCTTCGAATGCAACATCAATGAGATGCAAATGATTATCAAATTTAGTAATCAAAAATATTCCTGTTCCAATCACTAAAAAAGATAAGGTCATTGTAGCAAAAGCTTTCTGTACATTGATCGGATTTAATTCTCTTTTATAAATTTCAATCTTATTTTTTCCGCGTGCAATATTAATAAAATTAAGAATTGCAATTGCAAAAGTACTCGTTTTAATTCCTCCTCCTGTTGATGCTGGTGAAGCACCAATCCACATTAACAAAATAACCAAAAGTATGGAAGAGAATTGTAAGTGAGAAAAATCGATATTATTAAAACCTGCTGTACGAGGCGTTATGGCGACAAATAAAGCCGAAATAAATTTACCAAAACCATGATGTGGACCTAATGTCAAATAATATTCTTCGAAGAATAAAATGATCGTAGAAATAATTAATATGACTAATGAAGTTATTAAATTTACTTTAGAACTTAACGAAAAAACCCAATTCTTACGATTATTCTTGTTGTGAATAATTTTTGAGATTAATTTTCGAATTAAATAATCCACATAACGCAAAATATTAATCAAGATAGGAAAACCTATTCCTCCTAAAAAAATCAAAGTGATTAGAACTGACTGAAAACCATAATTGTGTACAAATCCTTTGTTCATCAAACCGTTGGGCAAAGTCGAAAAACCAGCGTTACAAAAAGCCGAAACCGAATGAAAGATACTGAAAAATAATTTGTCTACAATACTAATATTATATGGTGCAATCGAAATATAAATTAAAGCCGCACCTACTAATTCGATTCCAAAAGTTAAATAAATAATCTTTTTTACAAACGAAAAAACTTCACTCAAAGAATCATTATTAGCAATACTTCCCAAGGCAATTTGATTCTCATAAGAGCTATTTCCTTTGAAAAAATAAGCAATATATCCGGCAAAAGTCAAAATTCCTAAACCTCCTGCTTGAATGAGTAACATCAAAATAAAATGACCAACTGGCGTGTACGTGACATAGGTATCAACAGACGTTAAACCCGTTACACAAACGGCGCTTGTAGACGTGAACAATGCATCTAGAAAAGAAATTGGATGATAAGTTGCTTTTGGTAACATCAATAAACACGCTCCGCCAAAAACTAAAATGAAAAAACTGAAAATAAATAGTTGCGGCGGCGTAATAACTGATCGTTTGAATGTAAAATTAGGCGTAGCAATTTCTCGAATTAATTTTAGTACAATCGCAAATTGCAAATATTTACTAACAAAAAACCAACTATAATCGGTGACTTGAATTTTAATACAATAAAGAATAAACAAAATACTTAAAATATCAAAAATGATGACTCTCGGAATAATTTTTTCTTTAAAGTAGATATATTTGAGAATAGTTCTCAGAATTCCGATTGACAAAAGTATTATAAAAAATATATTGATATAAAGTTTATAAACAACCGGAAATCCAAATCCAAACATCACTAACAATGCAATAATTGCGAGGATGTAAGAAATTGAAAGTAGTATATTAAAAAACTTGTTATTGACTAAAAATCGAAACATAGTTTTACTTCATTTAATAAAAAACAAATTTATAATTATGTTTGCTTTTTACAAGTTTTTCATTATTTTATTACTCTGTTTTAAAAATTTTCATTCTGCCAACCATAAAAACCATAATCAATCCAAAGCAAGCAAATAAAGCATAAGAGTATCTCAAATCAAAAGCTTCTGCAATATAACCAATCAGCGGTGGTCCCATCAAAAATCCTAAAAAAGATATACTAGAAACCATTGCCAATGCAACACCTGGGTTAACATTTTTGTTTTTACCTGCTACACTATAAACCGTTGGCACATTACACGCAACGCCCAATCCAACCATCATAAATGCAATTGTACACACAATAAATTGAGGAAAAAATACCGAAAGCATCAAACCAGAAAACATCAAAATGCCACTAATTTGCATCACGCGTTGTTTACCATATTTACTGATAAAATAATCACCAACAAAACGTCCTGTCGCCATCATCACCATAAACGATGCATAACCAACGACAACCAAATTCTGCGGCGCTTTTACAATATCTTGAAAATAAACACCACTCCAATCGAACATCGCACCTTCTGTTGCCATGCTCAAAAAACCAATAATTCCCAATTGAACCAAAACTGTATCTGGTTTAGAAAAAATAGATTTCTTTTCCTTTGTTGGAGCTGGCGTAGAATCGACTAAATATTTTTTATTAATGAACCAACTCAAAATGATTAAGCCATAAATAATCACAAAATGATAAAATGTATTCACATGCAAATTCATCATCAATAATCCAATCAAAGCACCTGTAAAACCAGCTATACTCCACGCACCATGAAAAGATGACATAATTGATTTACCGTATATTTTTTCCACTTCAACCCCTTGCGTATTCACCGAAATATTGCACATATTTCCGATTACTCCAAAGAAAAATAATACAGCTCCCAATTGATAAAAGTTCTGAGCTAAACCAATACAACAAAGAATGAAAGGATAAATTAAAACAACAATTCGCAAGACATTTTTACTTCCAAATTTTGCTACTAATTTTCCTGAAAGTGCCATTGTACATAATTGGCCAATCGGCATTAATAGCAACAAAGTTCCTAATTGTCCTTCTGAAATTCCTAAATCTGATTTGATTGTCGGAATACGACTTGCCCATGAAGAAAAGGCTAAACCTTGCGAAAAAAAGAAAAGCGAAACAGCTAAACGAATGCGATTTTTTTGAGTTGATGATAATTCTGTTGATGAATGCATGGCTAAAAAATGATTTGCAAAGTTAAGTTACTCTCCCGAAATTATAAACTCAAATGCAAAATAGGATAAGCTTTTCCTTCACTATCTTTTTCAGAACGAGAAATAAACTTAAAACATTGACTCAGATAAAAATCAATCGCTTGCTGATTTTGTTCATTCACATCGACAGATTTTACATTCAATTCTTGAATAGAAAAATCCAACAACACCTTCCCTACTCCTTTTCGTCGAAAATCATTGTGAATAAATAACATTTCAAGATTTTGTGTTGCAACACCTACAAATCCTACCAATTTATTCTCAATCTCGTAACCAAATAAAGTAACATGCGGAAAATAATTTGGTAAATTTTCTTTATAATATTCGAAATCTTCTTGTGCTAAAAAATCGTGTGTGTTTAGTACTCAACTTTCCTAAACTCTCTCAATCTCGGAAAAACTACTTCTTCAATTCTTCTAATCATAACTAAAATTAATTACAACAAAGATATAAATGACTATTTTCAAAAAAAAGAATAAAAAATATTCTATTGAGAATCATTTTGTTAAAAATTATTTTAAAAATAATTGATTTCAGAGTTTGGAAAAACGAAAAAGCGTTCTATATTTGCACTCGCAATACCGCAATAAACTGCGTTATTGGAGAGTTGGCAGAGTGGTCGAATGCGGCAGTCTTGAAAACTGTTGAGGGTCACACCTCCGGGGGTTCGAATCCCTCACTCTCCGCTGAAAGCTTGAACATTTGTTCAAGCTTTTTTTGTTTTACATCAACACAAAAAATCCTTCATCTAAAAAGACAAAGGATTTCTAAAAAACTCAAAATGATGATTTCCTAATCATCAACCTTACTATGTTGTTTTCCGTAGAAAAAATAAATACAAATTCCGATTACTAACCAAATCAAAAGTCTCCACCAACTTTCCATTGTCAAAGATGTCATTAAATAAACACAAACAATAATTCCTAAAATTGGAACTAGAGGAACCAAAGGAACTTTAAACTTACGCTCAGCATTTGGCATTTTTTTACGCATCACAATAATTCCAATACAAACTAAAGTAAAAGCAAATAAAGTTCCAATACTTACCATATGACCTAAATCTTTGATTGGTACAAAACCTGCAAAAATGCTTACAAAAACCAAAAAGAATAAATTGGTTTTCCAAGGTGTATGAAATTTTTTGTGAACATCTGAAAAGAAAGAAGGTAACAATCCGTCATTACTCATGCTATAAAATACGCGACTTTGTCCTAATAACATCACTAATATAACCGATGTATATCCTGCGATAATTGCTAAAATCAATACACTTTGTAAAAATGTATAACCTGTTACTGCAAATGCTGTCGCTGCTGGTGACGCATCCCCCTTAAAGGTTTCGTATGGTACCAAACCTGTCATTACCCATGAAAATAATACATACAAAATGGTACAAATAACTAATGATCCTAAGATTCCAATCGGCATTCCTTTTTGCGGATTTTTAGCTTCTTGTGCTGCAGTAGAAACTGCATCAAAACCAACAAAAGCAAAGAAAACGACTGCTGCTCCCGCTGCAATCCCTGGCATTCCTCCAAATTGAGTTCCTGGAATATTTTTAGGAATAAATGGTATATGATTTTCAGGGTTAATATGACTCCAACCTAAAACAATAAAAACAATTACAACTGTAACTTTTAAAATAACAAGAATATTATTAATAATAGCAGATTCTTTTGTCCCTCTGATTAATACTAATGATAATAAACACACAATAAAGATTGCAGGTAAATTTATTATTCCGCCATCAGCTGGGGCATGCAATAATTCTTGAGGTAAATGAATATTAATTCCTTGCAAAAATTTATCGACGTAAGCCGACCAACTCACACTTACTGTTGCCGCTGCTAAAGCATATTCTAACACCAAATCCCAACCAATAATCCAAGCTATAAATTCGCCCATTGTTGCGTAAGAATATGTATAAGCACTTCCAGCAACTGGAATCATTGAAGCAAATTCGGCATAACAAAGTCCTGCAAAAGCACAACCAACTGCTGCTAAAACAAACGATAAAGTAACTGCCGGCCCAGCATGATCTGCCGCTGCAATTCCTGTTAAACTAAATAATCCGGCACCGATGATAGCGCCAATACCCAAAGCAACTAAGGCTCCAGAAGATAGAGATCTTTTTAAACCACCTTCCGTTTCTTGCGAATCTTCTATTAGCTTCGCTAATGGTTTAATTTTCCAAATTGACATAAAAATACATGTGTTAAAACTTGATGAAATGTAAAGTGTTTCGGATATATTTTTCAGATTTGAAAAATAAATTTTATATTTTTTAGATATATTTTTAAAAGAAAACTTAATATTTACGAATAATATAATTTGAAATTAATATTAAAACACAACTTTAAATTATTCATAAAAATTGATTCATATTTTTAACAAAACAAAATCCAATAAATCGAATAAATACGAATAAAATTATTTTTACTTATTTTATTGAGACAAAAAAAAACCTCGAAAATAATTTTCGAGGTTTTGTATTATTTTATTGAAATGATCTTCTTATTCTGCAATACTTGGAACTGAAACCAATTCGTTTGTATCAGCATCATAATCGATTTCATCAAAACTAAATCCAAACAACTGTAAGAATTCATCATGATAACCTTTGATATCAGAAATTTCTTTGATATTCTCAGAAGTTACAATTTTCCACAAATCATCTACTTCTTTTTGTACATCTTCGCGCATTTCCAAATCATCGATACGAATACGTCCATTTTCGTCCAAAGGAACTTCTCCATTTGCTGTATACAAGCGCTCTGCAAACAAACGTTGCATTTGCTCGATTGTTCCTTCGTGAATTCCTTTTGCTTTCATTACTTTGTACAATAACGAAATATATAATGGCACAACTGGAATCGCAGAACTCGATTGTGTTACCAAAGCTTTGTTTACAGAAACGTAAGAAACACCATTCAAATCTGACAATAGTTCGTTGATAACTGGAACCGTTTTTTCTAAATCATTTTTAGCCATACCAATCGATCCATCTTTGTAGATTCTATGAGTCAATTCTGGCCCGATGTAAGAATAAGCAACAGTTTTTACGCCTTCAGCTAAAACACCAGCAGCTTTCAAATCTTCCATCCAAAATTTCCAATCTTCACCTCCCATTACAGCAATTGTATTATCAATTTCTTCTTGAGATTCAATCGGATCAATTGTAATATCCGTAACTTCTGCTGTATGAAAATCTACTGTTTTATTTGTAAATGGTTCACCAATTGGTTTAAGAACTGACGAATATGCAACACCTGTTTTTGGGTGTGTACGACGTGGCGAAGCTAAACTGTAAACCACTAAATCTATTTGACCTAAATCTTGTTTGATTAAATCAATCGTTTGTTGTTTAATCTCATCAGAAAAAGCATCTCCATTAATACTTTTTGCATACAAACCAGCTTCTTGCGCTTCTTTCTCAAAAGCAGCTGTGTTGTACCACCCCGCAGTCCCCGGTTTTCTTGGTGCAGCAGGTTTTTCGAAGAAAACACCTATTGTTGCAGCATTATATCCAAAAGCAGCTGTAATACGAGATGACAGACCAAAACCTGTCGAAGCTCCAATTACCAATACTTTTTTTGGTCCTTCGGCTGAAATATTTTTTGATTTTACGTACTCAATTTGATTGTGAACATTTTTTGCAGTTCCCTCAGGGTGAGTCGTAATGCAAATAAAACCTCTTGTTCTTGGTTGAATAATCATTATACTTAATTTAGTCGCATAAATTTATAAAATAAATTCTATATAACGAAACGATCTTTTTGTACATAAAATCATTCTATTTTTGAGAAAATTAATAGAAATACAGATTTCGATTTACTACATTTACAATTACTCAAAACCTACTTACCTATGAAAGATATTCACATGGGTTATTTAATCAAAAAAAGTCGACGAACTTGGAATTGATATATCCCGTATCAAAGGTTTCTTCAAAACTTATTCTGAAAAAGAAATTAATACTCAATCGCTAAGTAAAGACATACAAATAGACGATTTATTAAATGGTCGAAGTTGTTGAAATATGATTTTTTTTAGAATTTATACACTGAAGAAAAAAAGAAAATTCAAAAAATTTCGAATGAATACAATATCCCTAAAAATACCATTCATAATTGGATAAAAAAATACCTACCACAAAATTAAATCTTACTCATTATGGAAAAACCAAACTACCAAAAAATCTATCAAGACATTATCAAACGTAATTTCCCTGAAAAAACTGAACAGACAAAAAAATTGTTAAAAAAGAATATGAATGTCTTGGATGTTATAAAAGTTTCAGAAATCTTAAATGCTAACAAAACAGCCGAAAATCAAAAGCATAAATCTTATGATTTGAATTCTGTTTTAGAAATTTTAAAATTTCAGCAAAAAAATAATTATACCAATACGTATACTGCTGATAAATTTAAAATCAGTCGAAACACTGTAGCTAAATGGCGTAAAATATATGGGTATTAAAAAAACGGTTTCTAAAAGAAACCGTTTTTTAATTTATCTATTATTTTTATCCTCTTTTATTACTTTATGTACCGCTAAAGTTGCAAACGGAATAAATGCATACATCACATAAATGATAAAGTCTTCGTCGTCCCATTTATATATTCTTCTAACTCTAAAAAGTAAAATCAAGTAAGCTGTAAACCAAAAACCATGAAAACAACCAGCAAATGGCATTGGCAACACATAATCGAATTGATATTTTATTGGCATTGCGACCAAAAATAAGAGCGTACAACTTATCGTTTCCCACACACATGATGTGCTAAACCATTTTTTTAACTTTTCGTCAGATACGTTTAACATTTTGCAAATTTAATCGTTTATTGATAGTAGAGGTATGATAATCATTAGTTAAAAAGTTTATTTTTACTCAATTATTGAAATAACTATTAATATTTATGATAATTAAATGTTATAATTATTATTATTTATGATAATTACACATAATAATTATCAATATTATTTATTAAATTTGTGAAAATCCAAAACCTCATAATTAATGCATGTAGATAATTTTCTTTCAAAAAAATTCAATTTAGCTTTACCATATTGGACAATCATCTGTCCCATTCTTGCCATATTTTCACTAACTATAGCCGAAGGATTTAAAGGTCAGATGTGGTTTTCTGGAGTCTTAGGAATCATTTTAATTTCAGCCGTTTTATCAGCTGTACATCACGCAGAAGTTGTAGCGCATAAAGTTGGAGAACCTTTCGGAACCATTATATTGGCTTTAGCTATTACAGTTATAGAAGTTTCGCTAATTGTTTCATTAATGATGTCCGAACCTACCGGCTTCCCTTCTGTTTTGGCAAGAGATACCGTTTTTGCTGCTGTAATGATCATTCTTACCGGAATTATCGGAATCTGTTTATTGGCTGGAGGAGTTCGTTATAGAGAACAAAATTTCATCAAACAAGGTGTTTCAACTGCTTTAATTACTTTAGTTGCAATATCTATATTAACCTTAGTTTTACCTAATTTTTTAACTTCAGAAAAAGGAGGAGAATTTTCGACAAGTCAATTAATTTTTGTCGCAATTATTTCGTTGATTTTATATGGCGGATTTATTTCTGTCCAAACCATTCGTCACCGTGATTATTTCTTACCACAAAGTAGCAAAGATAATGTGACATCAGAATTGCATGTTGAAAAACCAAATTTACTTACAACAATTTCTAGTTTGGTTTTATTATTAGTTGCTTTGTGTGCAGTTGTTTTGTTATCAAAAAAATTATCGCCAACCATCGAAACAATTGTGATGGATTTAGGCGCTCCAAAATCATTGGTGGGAATTATAATTGCCGGAGTTATCTTATTACCAGAAGGTTTAGCCGCATATAAAGCCGCAAAACAAGACCGTTTACAAACAAGTCTCAACTTAGCTTTAGGTTCGGCCTTAGCATCAATTGGTTTAACAATTCCTGCGGTAGCAATTGTTTGTTATTTCACAGGATTAGAAGTCACATTAGGAATAGATGCAAAGTCATCTATCTTATTAGTATTATCCTTGTTCACCGTTTATTTATCATTAAATTCTGGTCGAACAAATATTCAGCAAGGAATTGTCTTATTAACACTTTTTGCCACATATTTATTTACAACAATAGTTCCTTAAAGGAAATTTGAAGACATAAAAAAAACGACTCAAAATTAAATTTTGAGTCGTTTTTTTTATGTTATTTTTTAGGTAAAGAAACCATATTCGAATCTAATTTTTGATCTTTTTCTAAGAATATTTTTCCTCTCAAAATACTTTGAATTGTATTAATTAATTCTTTTTCGAAAGAATCTCTTAATTGAGATTGATGAAAAATCAACGAAACTTCTCGCGTTGGAACTGGCGACTCAAAGTTTTTGACAAATTTTTTATATTCTTGTGGTAAATCATCTGCAACCAAAGCAGGCAACAAAGTCATTCCGTATCCATCGTTTGCTAATTTAACTAAAGCTTCAAAACTTCCTGAATCTAACTTAATCGGACGATTTTTCAGATTAGAAGTGTCACATAAAGCCAACACATTATTTCTGAAACAATGTCCTTCTTGCAAGATTAATAAATCAGAAGTGTTTAAATCATCTTCATTGATTTTATCTTTGTCAGATAATCGATGCCCGTTTGGTACATAAGCTACCAATGGCTCATAATAAAGCGGTTTTTCGATAATTTGATCCTCGAAAAGTGGCGAAACCACAATTCCAAAATCCAACGAACCATCTTTTATTCCTTTTATAATTTTATCCGTTTGCAATTCTTTGATAATAAGATTTGATTTCGGATTATTTTTCTGAAATGTTTTATAAAATAATGGTACCAAAGAAGGTAAAACAGTAGGAATAACACCAATAATGAAATCACCTTCTAATAAACCTTTTTCTTCGTTTACCAAGTGTTTCATACGGTTAGCTTCCATTAAAATTGTTTTTGCTTGCGCAACAATTTTCTCTCCAATTTGAGTGATTTTGATTGGATGCGATGTTCTATCGAAAATATCAATATTCAATTCTTTTTCCAATTTCTGAATCTGCATACTCAATGTTGGTTGAGTTACAAAGGATTTATCAGCAGCAATTGTAAAGTTCTTATGCTCAGCCACTGCCAGCACATATTGTAATTGTACTAATGTCATATATAAAAATTGATATCTATAAATTTTTGTGATAAAGATATACATTATTATATTATCAATCTATATCTTAAATCATAATTTAATCCATAAAAAAAGCCCGAATAAATTCGAGCTTATCATTAAATATAAATTTAATTATTTGTTTAATTGTTTCTGAATTTCAGCTGTCCAATCTTGTAATTTTTTAGCATCTTCTGGTTTCAAAGTTTGAGTAAAACCTTGTAATTCTTTTTGAAAATCTACTGATTGTTTTGTCAATTCAGCTAATTTATTTGCATCACCAGCAGTTGCAGCTAATTTCATGTCAGCAGCCCATTTGTTGTATTTTCCAACAAATTCAGTAATTTTTGGATCAGAGAAAGTTGGTAAATCTTTTGCTACATCAGCAATTTTATCCATTGTCTCTTTACCAGCTTCTACTTGGTCTTCTACTGTATTTGCTACATTTTCTTGTGTGTTTTCTACTTTTGCATCTACTTTTTCTTTTTCAGATTTACAAGAAGATAAAGAAACCACACCTAATACTGCAGCGGCTAAAAATAATTTTTTCATTTTAATTAGAGTTTTAAAGTTAATATTATTGATTGTTGAATATAAACAAATCTAACGATTTATTTCTGTTAAATTTTTAATTTTCTTTCGAGAATTGGACTTCATATAAATTGGCATAATAACCTTTCTGAGCCAACAATTCGCTATGTGTGCCTTGCTCAACAATCATTCCATTATCCATCACAATAATTTTATTTGCATTTTGAATCGTCGCCAAACGATGTGCAATAATGATAGAAGTTCTACCTTGTGTTAGCTTATCCGTTGCTTTTTGTATCAATTCTTCCGACTCTGTATCAATAGAAGACGTTGCCTCGTCCAACACCAAAATCTCTGGATTATAAATATATGCTCTCAAAAACGAAATCAATTGACGTTGACCTACAGAAAGTGTCGAACCACGCTCGCTTACCTCACTGTAATAGCCTTTTGGTAGTGACATGATAAAATTATCAATTCCAATAATTTTCGCAGCATTTTGGACTTCTTCCAACGAAATATCTTTATTACCTAAAACAATATTGTCATAAATCGTTGTATTAAACAAGAAAACATCCTGCAAAACAACTGCAACGTGTAGACGTAAATTCTTCAATTCCATATCATGGATATTTACATCGTCTATTTTAATTGTTCCAGAATCGATGTCATAAAAACGACTCAATAAATTAATTATAGTAGATTTTCCAGCACCTGTTGCTCCTACAATTGCAATTTTTTCACCTGGTTTTGTCGAAAAAGAAATTCCTTTCAACACCAAATTATTCGGAACATAAGAAAACTTCACATTTTCAAAATCGATTTTACCTTTTACATGATCCAACTTTATTGTTCCATTATCTGGCAACGTTTGATCATCATCAATAATTTTGAACACACGATCCGCTCCTACCAAACCACGCTGAATGGTATTGAAACGCTCTGCAATTGCACGCATTGGCGCAGTTAACAACGTAACATATTGTGTAAAAGCAATCAAATCACCGACAGAAACATCTCCATAAACAGCAGTTCTAAGTCCTCCAAACCAAATCAAACTTCCCGTTGCTAAAGCCGAAATAATATCGACAACAGGAAACATTAATGAAAAATAGAAAACTGTTTTTAGATAATTTTTCTTTAAATCATTATTAATCGAAACGAATTTGTCATATTCTGCTTGCTGACGATTAAAAACCTGAATAATATTCATTCCAGTTAATCGTTCTTGCACAAACGTATTCAACTTCGCCACAATTGTACGTTCTTCTTGATAAACATTTTTCAATGCTTTTTGGAATAATCGTGTAATAATCATCATCAACGGAAGAATCACAATCACAACTGTTGCCAAAACCCAGTTCATCCAATACATCACAAAAACGATGAAAACGATTTTCAATACATCGCCTAACATCACTAAAATTCCATCATTGAAAACCTCAGCAATCGTTTCGATATCAGAAACTGAACGCGTTACCAAAACTCCATTTGGCGTTTTATCGAAATAACCAAGCTTGAATTTGATCAAATGATTATACAAACGAACGCGCAACAAACGGATAACTCGCTGTGCAACAACATTCGCTAAATAAACCATAAAAAAGGACAAAATTCCTTCGAAAACTAATACCAAAGATAGTTTCACGATTTGCATTTGAAGCCCTGGCAAATCTTTTGTCTGAATATAATCATCGATGATATTTCCCGTTAAATACGGACGATAAACAGAAAAACACGCACTAAAAACCGCTACAAAAACCACCGACCAAAACATCACTTTGCTTTGTGCTCCGATTTGTAAAACACGTTTTAATCCATTAAAATCAAACGATGTATTCTCGTTATTTGAACTCATTTTTAAATAATTCTTTTGGATATTGAACATCTACCAAATACAATCCTTGCGCTGGTGCCGAAGCTCCTGCCGAAGAACGTTGTTTTTGTTCAATAATTTCTTCAAAATCGTGAATAGAAATTCTTCCTAATCCAACTTCAACCAATGTTCCAACAATTGCGCGCACCATATTTCGTAAAAAACGATCGGCAGTGATTTGAAAAACCAATTGTCCGTTTTCATTTTTGCGCCAAAAAGCCTCTCTCACATCACAAATATTTGTTTTCACATCGGTATGTAATTTAGCAAAACTTCCGAAATCTCCTTGCTTAATTAACAATTTTGCTGCTTCATTCATTTTTTCAATATCCAATTCTCGATTAAAAATCCAAGCACTATCAAACGCAAAAGGATCTTTGAAAGGTGAAATAAAATAATTGTACGAACGCGAAGTCGCATCAAAACGCGCATGCGCTTCATCATCCATCAAAAATAAACGATAAGCAGCGATGTCTTTTGGTAAAAAAGAATTTAATTTTTTGATTAAATCAACCGATAATTCATCTTCATAATCAAAATGAATAAACATCTTTTTCGCATGAACACCAGAATCTGTACGCCCTGCTCCGACAATCGAAATTTCTTTTCTTAAGATTTTAGACAATCTATCTTCAATAACTTCTTGAACCGAAATTTGATTGGGTTGAATTTGATAACCAAAATAATTTTTCCCGTTGTATGCTAATTCTAAAAAATATCGCAATTGTTGTAAATTTGAGCAACAAAAATACAACCTTTTGAAGAAAATTCTTTTACTTTCGGACACGCATTCTTATATCGACGATAGAATTTTGGAATATGCGCAACAAGCAGACGAAATTTGGCATGCTGGAGATATTGGCGATATTTCTGTAACTGATAAATTAGCTGAAATAAAACCTTTGCGGGCTGTCTATGGAAATATTGATGATAATAAAGCTCGCGCAGAATTCCCGCTCAACAACAGATTTACGTTGGAAGGTGTTGATGTTTGGATTACGCATATTGGCGGTTATCCAGGAAAATATAATCCTGCAATTCGAAAAGAAATCACAGAAAATCCTCCAAAATTATTTATTTGTGGACATTCACACATTCTAAAAGTAATGCCTGATAAACAATTAGGGTTAATTCACATGAACCCTGGCGCAGTTGGTAAACACGGTTTTCAGAAAGTTCGTACAATGTTACGGTTTGAGTTGAATAAAGGAAAAATTGAAAATTTGGAAGTGATTGAATTTAAGAAATGATTTTCGAATCTCGCATTTCGAGATTCGAAGTTCGCATTTCGCTTTATTTCGCCAACTTGAATTCTTTCAGAATAGTAACAAACTTCGAATTAGTGATATATTCTCTAAATTCGTGCGAATCTTGTCCAGAAAAATCTGTTTCTTCTAAGAATGTATAATTTTTAGAAAGTTCATCATATAAATCTTTTTTGTAACCAAAATCTGTCGCAATCAAGCTTCGAGATAAAACCCCAATCTTTCCTTTCCCTAATACATAATCCGTATTATTTATCGTGATATGCATGCGTTTTAACTGAGGTGTAAAGGTTTTTAATTGATTATTATCCAATGTGAAATCAACTTTTCCAATCGCAGGTGCCAACATAATGCTGTAAATTTTATTATTATTTTCTAACAAAGTTTCTGCATTCGTAAAATCGACATGATGCGCAGTTTCAGCACGTTTTATCTCACTTTCACGCAACGAAGGATTCACCAACGAGCTCAAAACAACCGATGCGCCACGACTATGCGAAATCAAATAAACGTCTTTGTTATGAATGACATTCAAAATTCTACGAAGCCCGAAAACACCCGCCATTTGGCTATTTGTCGTTGCACTTACCCAAACTTTTGCAGTACCAAAAAGACTCTCGTTCACCAATCCATCCCAATAAAAATTAATCACCTCATCATTCGAAGAATTAATATTCATATAAGTTTTGGCTTTATTGTAATTTTTCAGGCTAAACAAATAATCATTATCAATTCCATGCACAAAAATGATGACACGTTTCTTATTTTTAACTCTTTTTTCGATATTTTTTAAACGCAAACTTTCATAAGAAGTTAATTGATTTTGAAAGTTGTTTTCAGTCGCAATTTTCATCAACGAATAATCTCTACGACTTGCATTTCTAGGAGGTTTACCATACGATTTCAACCAATTATCTGGGTAAAAATTTCCGTTTTGATCCACAAAAGAACTTGTTGTATTCGGTTGAATAAAATTATTTGGATTCTGAGAAGTTGGCACATTATGTATTGCTGCACATGACGTTAAAAAACTAATCACGAAGATATAAAACAAGTTTTTCATATGATAAAAATTGGTATGCGAAGTAACTACAATTTTCTTTATTTCGCAATAGATTTTGCACCTTCAACCATAAGTTTAACAAGGTTTTAAGTGAAATATACGATCAAACAAATTCTAACCGAAAAAAAATCATCGTGGTTGAAATGACCCAACAAAACGATGGAAATATTATCAAGAATGGAACAGAGCGTTATTTTTTCATTACAGAATTGACAAAGAAATTTTGAGAGAATTAGTTCCAAAAGATTTAGAAATTGATGAAATAAATGATTCTGATTGGGTCTCAATTATCGCATTTACAATGGAAAAAATTCGACCTCGTTTTTTACCTGCACTCTCTCCTACTTCTGATTTTGACAAAATTAATTTGAGAACATATCTCACAAAAAATGGAAAATCTGGTATTTATTTTTCATCGATTCGAGACCAGATTTAATGCATTATTCAGAAGGTGTGCAAGTTGTCGCTTGGAAAAGGATAAAGTTTAACAATTAAATTTTCTTTCTCAATAAATGTTGCATTCCATTGAACCATTCTCGTTGAGAACCATCATCTATATAACCAACTTTTAGATACAAATCATATGCTGATTTATTTTTGAAATTAACCGCTAAAACCAATTCATCAATTGTT
Source organism: Empedobacter falsenii (assembly GCF_019308355.1). GTDB lineage: Bacteria > Bacteroidota > Bacteroidia > Flavobacteriales > Weeksellaceae > Empedobacter > Empedobacter falsenii_B. The sequence goes on from NZ_JAAGKM010000017.1 coordinate 35,262, forward strand.
GGAAAATTATCTTTTACAAAATCATCCATCAAACTCATCGAAATTTTTCCGTAACCTTTTCCTTGAAACTCAGGGTTTATTGATAAAGAACGCAACAACAACGAATTCGTATTATTCGTCATCTCCAATTTATCGTCACCATAGTCTAACACAAAAAAACCAATTGGTTCATCATCTAACAAAATTGTAATTGGTTTTGCATGTCCATCTGTGCGTAATTTCAAACGCTCAAAAGTCTCGCTAGGTAAGGCTGTAAAAGAAATTTGATCTTCTGGTAAATGATATAACAAAGCATTGTGATGTTTAATTTCTGTATGTTTGAGTTGAATTGTTGGCATAATCATTATTTTCAAATAAAAGTAATCAAAACATTCTAAATCCTATGTAAAAACAACAACCTTTATCTATTAAATTATAGTCAATTACTGCACAAAATTTAAACTCATTCTAACCAAAATAGTTTTTAAATTGTAGTAAATATCAGTCTAAATCTACAATTATGGATGATCAAAACAAGTTAAATATTCAAATAGGAACAAGTCAAAATACAGATGGTATCTATATAGAAATCACAGAAAATGGATCTTATATCTTGCACGGAAAACCTAAAATTGTTCAGCAGTTTATCATTCCAAATCAGCAAGGAATTTCTGTCAATTACCAAGAAGGAGAAAAATTTGAAGCAAAAGATACAACTTATCTTTGCCGTTGTGGATTATCTCAACACAAACCTTATTGTGATGGTTCGCATAAAAAAGCAGCAGAAAATAATGTTGATTTAACTGAAAGAGCAACTTTTAATCCCGAATTATTAACTGCAGAAGTTATAGAAGAACCTGTTATTTCACTTACTGATGACGAGAAATTATGTGCTTTTGCTCGATTTTGTGATAATGGAAAACGTATTTGGAATCAAGTCCAAGATTCCACACACAACTCTGTTAATTTGAGTATTGAAATGGCGCATCATTGTCCTTCTGGACGATTGATTGTTTGGGATGAAAATAATCAACCAATTGAAAACGATAACACCTCAGCTTCTATTGGAATTATTGAAGATGTTGCGAATGATTTGAGCGGTCCTTATGCGTTATGGGGAGGAATTCCGCTAAAAAGTGCGAATGGCGAATATTACGAAGTGGGAAATCGATAAACAATTTGCCGTTGTGGACAATCTTTTAATTAGTCTTTTTGTGATGGAACACATGCTTAGATGAGATTTCAAGATGGTTTACCAAAGCAACAAAAAGTAAAAGGATTTTTTTTTATAAATGATATTAACATAAAACGCTCAAGAAAATCTTGAGCGTTCAATATAATAATGATGTTTATATTTTTTAATTATTAATTACACCAGAGCCTAAAAGTTCGTCTTCAACATACCAAGCACAGAATTGACCTTCTGTGATTGCAGATTGAGGGTTTTCAAATTCAACATACATTCCGTTTTCAGCTTTGTGTAAAATTGCTCTTTGCAAAGGTTGGCGGTAACGAATACGCGCCATCACTTCCATTGTTTCGTCGGTTTTCAAAGTTAAATCTTCGCGAACCCAATGTACTTCCTCTTCTTTTATAAACAATGCTTTCTTCAATAAACCTGAATGATCAGCGCCTTGACCTGTGTAAATAACATTAGTCTCTACATCTGTATCAATAATAAACAAAGGTTCTACTTTTCCTCCAACTCCCAATCCTTTTCGTTGACCGCGAGTGAAATAATGTGCGCCTTGATGTTTACCTACAATATCTCCGTCTTCTTGTTTGTATGAGAAACCTTTTGCTTCGAAATCTAATGCTTCATATTTATTTTCAAAAGTTGGAATTTCTCTTTTATATCCGTTCCAATCTTTGGCTATTTCTACAATTACACCTTCTTTTGGTTTTAATTGTTGTTGCAAAAATTCAGGTAAACTAACTTTTCCAATAAAACATAAACCTTGCGAATCTTTCTTATTCGCTGTAACCAAGCCTTGCTCTTGCGCAATTCTTCTTACTTCTGGTTTTTCTATATCTCCAATTGGGAATAATGCTTTGCTTAATTGATCTTGCGACAATTGACACAAGAAATACGATTGATCTTTATTGTTATCGTTACCTTTTAACAATTGAAAAATCTCTTTTCCATTTTCATCAATTGTAGAAGTTTTTCGTGCATAATGCCCTGTTGCTACATAATCTGCACCAAGTTCTAAAGCTGTTTTCAAAAACAAATCGAACTTAATTTCTCGGTTACACAACACATCAGGATTTGGTGTTCTTCCTTGCTCGTATTCATTGAACATATAATCTACAATACGTTCTTTGTACGAATCAGACATATCAATTACCTGAAAAGGAATATCTAATTTTTTAGCTACCAACAAAGCGTCTGCACTATCTTCTATCCATGGGCATTCATCTTCCAACGTTACCGATGCATCGTTCCAATTACGCATAAATAATCCGATCACATCATAGCCTTGCTCTTTTAGCAAATAGGCTGTAACACTTGAATCTACTCCTCCAGAAAGTCCTACGACAACTCTTTTCATCTTAAAAAATTTCAGTCTACAAAGTTATAAAATAATATTCGACGAATGAATATCATACATCAATCTATTTTTTGAATGATTTTGGCTGAAAAAATAAGATAAAAATAAGCGTACAAATTCCAGTTAAAAATGGATAATATAAGTTAGATAACACATCAACCGAAGAAACCTTTGTTGCACTTGAAATTGTATTTGCAGCTGCAACCGCTGCCAAAACTTGCGCACCATAAGGTAAGATTCCTTGTACAAAACACGAAACCGTATCCAAAATACTTGCCACACGTTTTCCCTCTAAATCATGATGATCAGAAATATCTTTTGCAATTTTACCACAAATCAAAATTGTAATTGTGTTATTTGCCAAACAAGCATTCGCCAAAGCTGTAAGCGACGCAATACTCATCTCAGCCTGACGTTTTGTTTTAATATTTTTGGTTAGATGATAAATGATAAAATCTAATCCGCCATTCAAACGAATAATTCCAACAATTCCACCAATAATTAAACAAATAATACTCAACTCAAACATTCCTTTAAAACCTTCATTAATAGAAGAAACTAAGTCTAGTAAAGGAACACCAGAATAGAACAAACCAATTCCAAGAAACGAAAGAATTCCTACAATTAAAGCCCAAATCACATTAATTCCAGACATTGCTAGTCCAAAAACTAATAGATAAGGTAAGATTAAAATCAAGTCAAAATCTAACTGTTTTCCTTGGAAATTGGTTGTGTCAAAATGTTGAGAAAGTGAAAAATATATAATCGTCGAAACAATAGCTGCTGGAACTACTATTCGAAAATTAGTTTTAAATTTAGATTTCATGCTCACTTCTTGCGTACGTGTTGCAGCAATTGTTGTATCAGAAATAAATGATAAATTATCGCCAAACATCGCTCCACCAACTACTGCTCCTAACAAAATTGGCATAGAACCTGGAATCATTTTATCCATTTGCACTGCAATCGGCGCAACAGTTACAATTGTTCCAACCGATGTTCCCAAAGCCGTCGCAATAAAACAAGATAACAAAAAGAAACCTGCTACAATAAAGGAAGAAGGAAGATAATTCAAAAATAAATTCACTGTTGATTCTACAGCACCAATTGTAGATCCTAAACTTCCAAACGCTCCAGCGAGAAGAAAAATTAAAATCATCAACATAATGGTTTCTTCACCCGCATTCTTACAAAAAGCCTCGGCTTTCGTATGAAATGAAACCTTAGGGAATTGAACAAATGCAATTACTAATGCTAACATGAAAACAACCAATGCTGGAACAGAATAAAAATCGTTCAGATAAATAGATGCCGAAAAATAGACAAGTATGAAAATGATTAAAGGCAATAAAGCCCAAAAATTTCCTTTTTTTATGATCATATTACTAAAAATTCAGAAAAATATTCTGCAAATATCTATCGAAATTTTAAAACATGAAAATCAAATATTTATTGATTTATAAGTTTTTAGGACAGTAGAATAAAAAAAGGAACATCTTTCGAAAGATATTCCTTCATTTAGAAAAATTTTCTAAAAACTGTATTTTTATTTCGCAATTAATTTATTTGTTTGTGTAATTGCGCGCTCATTTTTTTCTTCAATCCAAGTTTTACCTTTTATTTTTCGCATCACATTATCGTATGTACGCATCAAAAATATGTTATAAATCGCTTCGGACAAATTTTTTGGTTTATGTGCCAACGAACGCAAACTCATCGAAAAACCTGGCGTCAAATATTTCATATAATGCCACCAACCTTCTGGCATATAAAGCATTTCTCCGTGTTTTAGGTCTGCAACCATCGGATTTATATTTTTCAGCGCTGGCCATTTATCAAAATCAGGATTATCAAAATCAATATCTTCTCTACAAATTACCGAATGCGGAATTTTGTACATGTATTTCGAATCCTTTGGCGGAACAATAATACAACGTTTTTTTCCTGCAAAATGGAAATGCAAAATATTCGCTAAATCGATATCATAATGCATAAAAACATTCGATCCTTCACCTCCAAAAAATAACATTGGCATCGATTTGAAAAGATTCAAACCCAAATCTGGCATTTTATAATCTTGTTGCAATTGCGGAACTTGACTCATCAAATTGTACAAAAATATACGCAAATCTGTCGGCTCACTTTGCAACAAATCTACATATTCAGACATTTTCATCTTTGCTACTGGTTCATTTACTTTCTTCGTATAATCAACCGGATCATTATTGTATAAAGGGACAACCTTGTTGCCTGCAACTTGTTTTATATACTCAAAATTCCACTTTTCGTACGCAGGCCAATCCTCTGTAATTCGCTCTACTACAACTGGTTTTTGAGGTTTAACGTAATATTTCTGAAAATCTTTTGCAGAAATACTTTCTACTCTTTCAACTTCTGTGAAATTAAAATTCATCTTTTATGTAAAATAAAGTGCAAATTTACTTAACTTTTTTGTTAAATCTGAAAGAAGCAATTATTAAACCAATCTTTTTTAAATATGATTTAATAATTATTTCTGATTTGATAATTTATTAAATATACATTGAACTTTACTATAACTGATGATAGAAAATACATCAATTCTTTCATTATCTTTACATTGAATTTTTAAAATCGATTCGTTGAACACAAAAAATCTATTTTTTTCCATTTTTTTTATTCTACTGAATACGTTTTGTTGTGCACAGCAAATTTTTCCGTATTTGGAACTTAAAGATGAGGACGATTATGAAAAAATAGAAGCAATTTCTCTCGAAAATGACTATAATTTTCATCATTTATTGGGAAATTTGAGTCATAATTTTACTTTTCAGAACAATTCTTCGGAAGATATTTCGGCTAAATTTATTTATCCTTATCAAGCTTCTCAAAATGTGTACGAATTAAAAGCTTTTGTAAATGATAAAGTTTTCGAAATTCAATCCAAATCGATTGTAGATATTCGAAAAGAGTTAAAAAATATTGATGCTTCAACTATTTTTAAAAATCAACAAAACAATCAAGTTTTACAATTAGATTTAGGAAAAATTCCTGCGAATACTATACTAAAAATTCAGCTAAAAGTTTCGAAAATTGTTGAAGAAAATAGTTTTAATTATCAAGTTTCGTTTCCAGAATTTATCGTCAAACGAACAGAATCTTTTACGCAAATTCATCGTTGGAACAATCAATTGAATGGTTTTCCGAAAAACATAAATTCAAATATTCATCTTTCTGGAAATTTCCCGATTTCAAAAATTGTTTCTGATTTAAAGTTTTCAAAGGAAGATGATCGAAATTATGTTTCAAAAAATTCCGATAAAAAGATTCCAACTCTTCAATATGCTTATACAAAAAATGAACTACAAACCGGAATTGAAACGTTTACTGAAAATGGTTGCGATTATATTTTAGGAACAATTGAACCTGCAAATAATCCTTCTAAATATAATGCTCCACGAGAATTTTTGTTCGTTTTGGATGCTTCTGGTTCTATGATGAATCAACCAATTGAAACTTCCAAAAAATTGATGAATCAACTTCTTCCAAATCTAAACGAAACAGATAAATTTAATGTGTTGGTTTATTCTACGAAAAATGAATTAATTTTTAATTCTTCTCAATTTCCAACGAAAGAAAACATCAATTTAGCTTTAGAAAAAATTAATTCTTTGAGTGGAACTGGCGAAAAATTATTGGATGAAGCAATAGAGCAAATTCAGAAAAATCCTTTTGATAAAAATTATAAACGAATCATTGCAATTATTTCTGATGGAGCGATAAATTTGAATGAAACGGTTTACAATTCACTCCGAAATTATGCAAAAGACACACAATTTATAACATTAGGAATTGGAAAAGAATTGGATTATCATGCGATGAATTTTATTAGTTTGGCAACAGGAACGCTTCCGATTACGGTCAATGAACCAAGAGAATTGAATCAGAAAATAACACAATTTCAGCAAGCTGTTTTGAATTCTTCTATTTATCATCTTAAAGTTCAATCATCCCAAATCAACCTCAACGAAACGTTTCCGAAGAATTTCAATACGTATTTAGCTCAAAATTCTGTCAATTTTGTTTCACGCGATTGTAATCGTCGTTATCCAAAAAAAATAGAAATTATTGGTAATCAATCGAACCAAAATTTCACTCAAAATTTTGAAATCAAACAACCAAATCCAAGTGAATTTACCGAAGCAATTAAGTTTTATTGGGCAAAACAAAAAATTGATTATCTCTTAAAAGATGAGGAACGTTGCGGTGAAATGTGCAAAAAAGATGGACGATATCGAAAAGAAATTGAGAAAATTGGAACTGAATTCAATATTTCAACACCTTATAATTTATTGATCCAGAAAGGAAATATAGAAAATTACAACAATGATTATGATACAGATGGCGATGGCGTGATGGATATCGAAGATGAATGTCCGTATATAAAAGGAAATCGTTTTGGAAATGGCTGTCCTGAAAATAATTTGAGTGATAAAAAGATTGGAAATTATGTTCAAGATTATTCAAATTATTTAATGGAAACCGTCGAATTTGATTTTGATAAAGCTGAAATCAGAGCTATTGATTATCCAAAATTGGATGAAGTTGTTGCAATTATGAAACGAAATCCATCACATCATTTTGTTATCGAAGGTCATACAGATGCGGTTGGAACAGAATCTTACAATATAGATTTATCACAACGAAGAGCAAACGCTGTGTTGAATTATTTGGTAGAAAAAGGTCTAAATAAAAATCGATTTTCAATTTCCGCTAAAGGCTTTTCAGACTTGAAACACAAAGAATGTAATCCTGCTGCAAATTGTATTGATTGGAAAAATTTTGAGAATAGACGAGTTAGATTTAAGATAAAATAATTATTGTAACAAAAAAAGACCAAGCTTTCACTTAGTCTTTTGTATCTTATAATAATTAACAGCTTAAGAAATTCTTTCAATCAAAGCCATGTAGAATCCATCATAATTAGTTTGAGATGGATAATGCATTTTATCTGAAACCATTTTATAATTTGGATTATTCTTCAAGAATTTTTCTACTTGCTGCTCATTTTCTTGTGGTAAAATAGAACAAGTTGCATAAACCATCATTCCTCCAACTTTAATGATTTTAGAATAATCAGCTAATATTTTTTCTTGTGTTGCTAATATTTCGTCAATAAATTCTGGTCTTAATTTCCATTTTGCATCAGGATTACGTTTCAAAACTCCCATTCCAGAACAAGGTGCATCAATCAATAAGCGATCAGCAGAATTCTCCATACGCTTGATTGTTTTTGCTTCAATCACCTTTGTTTGTACATTCTGAACATTGTTACGTTTTGCACGGCGTTTCAATTCTTTCAATTTCCAATCGTACAAATCCATTGCAATAATTTGCCCTTTGTTTTCCATCAAAGCAGCTAAATGCAATGTTTTTCCTCCAGCACCAGCACAAGCATCTACCACACGCATTCCTGGTTGAACACGTAAATACGGCGCAATCAATTGCGATCCTGCATCTTGAACTTCGAACCAACCATTCTGAAATTCATCTGTACGGAAAATATTTGTTTTCTCTTCTAGCTCTAAAGCATCTTGATATTTCGATAAAACTTTCGTTTTTATTCTACGCTCCTTCAACGCTTTTTGTAATGTTTTACGGTCTGTTTTCAAGGAATTCACACGTAAAACTGTTGGTGCTTGCGAGTTCATTGCATGCACTTCATCTAACCAACGATTTCCCAACGACTTCTCTCCTAACTCGAACATCCAATCTGGATACGATTCTGCAACCGCAATATTTTTAGACGAATTGTGATGTCTTTTCAAGACTTCTTTTGGATAGATTTTTTGAAATTCTTCCCATTTTGGTAACGTTTGCTCTGGATCTAAAGCAAACCAAGTTCCAACAAACTCCCAAATTGTATCAGGAGAAAGCGGACGGCTCATTGCCCCTTCAACCAAACGTTTCCAACGAACTAAATCGTAAACCGTTTCGGCAATAAAAGCACGATCGCGCGCTCCCCATTGCTTATTCGATTTCAATGTTCGCTCAACTTCTTTATCTGCATATTTTCCTTCGAAGAAAATTTGTTGCAATGTGTCGGTAATTCCGACAAATAAATTTTTATATGGTAAAATCTTCATAACTCGGTGCAAATTTACAAAGACTTAAATGATTAGCGTAATTAATTTATAAGATTATACAACTTCAAAAAGATCTTTTATCTTTTGAGGAACCTCAACCACTTTATTTTGCTGATAATCGAAGGTCACAATTCCTGTTTTCGCTTTTGCAATTAATTTATCTTTTGTAGAAATTTTATAGATTACATCAAAACTAACACGCGAAAAATCTTGCACACCAATCTCAATCAACAATTCATCGCCATAAAAAGCTTGATTTTTATACTCAATCGCAACATCACCCATAATCACGCTTACACCTCCAAAATCTAATTCCGAATAGCCATAATGTTGAAAAAACTGAATTCGCGATTCATGTATAATGGACAATACTTTATCGTTTGCCAAATGATTTCCATAATTGAGATCAGTTATGCGTACTGGTATTATTGTTGAAAATAAAAATTTGTCTAAAAAATCTAATTTTATACGAGCCATTTTGTAGATATCTTTGCTCAAAGATAAGAAAGTTGTATAAAAAAAAAAACGGGTTTAAGCTCCTCAGCTTAAACCCAATTGATTTTAAAAAAAACTTACACTAGTAAGTATAAATTTAACATTAAAAAAAATCAATCTTACTCTCTACTACCTATGGTCAAATTTAGAAATAATTTAATAAATACCAAAACTTTTTAGAAATTTTTTATTATTCTTTTTTATTTAAAATAAGACTGATATAAAAAACTCTAAATATTTAGATTATTATATAAAAAAATACTCTATTAAATACGACCTGTATAAATAAAACATGCTATTTTTTATATTTGTGAAAAATAGTAATTTGCAAGGCCAAACTTTTAACATGAATTTGATTCAATACATTCATCAACATCTTAATTCTATTTCAGAAAAATCAATCAACAATACAGTAAATTGTTTGAATGAAGATAATACCATACCCTTTATTGCGAGATATAGAAAAGAGGTCACAGGAAATCTTGATGAAGTTCAAATTTCTGCTATAAAAAAACTGCAAAATCAATACAATGAAATTGTTTCTCGAAAAGAATTTATTTTAAAAACATTGGAAGAGCAGAATCAATTGAGCAATGAATTACAACAACGTATTCAGAAAAGTTTTGATTTGGTTCAATTAGAAGATTTATATCTTCCTTATAAAAAGAAGAAAAAAACACGTGCAACCATTGCAAAAGAAAAAGGTTTAGAGCCTTTGGCAAAAATCATCATGAAGCAAAATAATATTCCTGATTTGGATGATTTAGCAAAAAAATATCTAAATGAAGATGTGACAAGTATCGAAGATGCTTTTGCAGGTGTACAAGATATTATTGCAGAATGGATCAATGAAAATGAATATGTACGTCATCGATTGCGAGATATTTTCAGAAAATCTGCTTTGATTGAAAGTAAACTAGTAAAATCTAAAATAGATGATGAAGATTCGGCTAAATACTCGAACTATTTTGAATACGAAGAATTATTGAAAAAAATTGCTTCTCACCGATTATTGGCTATTTTACGCGGCGAAAATGAAGGTTTTTTGAAAGTAAATGTATCAATTGATAAAAAAGAAGCCTTCAAATTTCTTGAATACACGTTGATCAAATCTATTCAACCAGAAGTTTCTTGGGTTATTGAGGAAGCTATAAAAGATGCTTACAAACGACTTTTAGCTCCTTCAATCTCAAATGAAGTGTTGAAAGAAGCAAAACAAAAAGCAGATGAAACATCAATAAATGTTTTTTCGAAAAACTTAAATCAATTGCTTTTGGCGCCACCTCTGGGAGAAAAACGAATTTTAGCGATAGATCCTGGTTACAAATCGGGATGTAAAGTGGTTGTATTAGATGAGCAAGGTGATTTGTTGCACAACGAAAACATCTATCCGCATGCGCCTCAAAATGAAAAAACACAAGCCATCAAAAAACTAAAATCGCTTATCAATGCTTATAATGTCGATGCAATTTCGATAGGAAATGGAACAGCTTCTCGCGAGACTGAAAATTTGGTTCAGAATATTGCATTTGATCGTCCACTAAAAGTTTTTGTTGTAAATGAAGCTGGTGCTTCGGTTTATTCGGCTTCTAAAATTGCGCGCGACGAATTTCCGGATAAAGATGTTACCGTTCGCGGTGCTGTTTCTATAGGCCGCCGTTTACAAGATCCTTTGGCAGAATTAGTAAAAATAGAGCCAAAATCGATTGGAGTTGGTCAGTATCAACATGATGTCGATCAAACTTTATTGAAAAATGAGTTGGATGATGTTGTTTCTTTCTGTGTAAACAAAGTTGGTGTAAATCTGAACACAGCAAGCAAACATTTACTAAATTATGTTGCAGGAATTGGTGAAAAAATGGCTGAAAATATTGTAGAATATCGAAGCGAAAATGGTGCATTTAATTCGAGAAAAGAGTTACTAAAAGTTCCTCGTTTGGGTGAAAAAGCATTCTTACAAGCTTCTGCTTTTTTACGAATTCCAAATGCAAAAAATCCGTTAGATAATTCTGCTGTTCACCCAGAATCGTATGCTCTTGTAGAGAAAATGGCGAAAGATTTGAAAGTTGATTTGAAAGATTTGATTCAAAATAAAGAATTGATTAATCAACTTGATTTAACCAAATATATTACCGAAAAAGTAGGTTTACCAACTTTAGAAGATATTAAAAAGGAACTCGAAAAACCTGGTTTAGATCCGCGTTCTACAGCCAAAGTTTTTAGTTTCGATCAACGATTAAAGAAATTCGAAGATTTGCAATTGGGCATGAAAGTTCCTGGAATTATCAACAATATTACTAATTTTGGTTGTTTTGTAGATATAGGAATTAAAGAAAATGGTTTGATTCATATTTCTAAAATTTCGAATGAATTTATTTCAGATGTAAATTCAAAAGTGCATTTGAGTCAACAAATTGAAGTAACCGTAATTGGAATTGATACAGAAAAACGTAAAATTCAATTGTCTTTGATTGATTAAGGAAAATAATTTCAAAATTAAAAGGCAATCTAACGAAAGATTGCCTTTTTGATTTTATTATTTTCTGAGCAGAAATTAATCCTCAAATTTTACTTTATATTGTTTATCAAACTCTTTTTTCTGCGCATCAGTCATTTTACTACGCATATATTTTATTGTAAATCCACCAATCATTTTATCACCTTTATAATACATCCAATCTGATAATTTAGTTGGATCTATCACAATTGTATCATTGTGTTTAACCAATTTTGTGTATTGAGGTACGTTGTCCACAATTCCTTTTAATTGATCGTTGTCCGAATATACATCACGAATCCAAATATGCTCTTTTTGTGTCGCATTCGGAATATCATACATTTGTTTGACAATAAAATTAGTTGTCGTTGTATCTTTCATCGACAACGCCAATTTGAAATCATCAAACGTTTGTTGCGCTTCCTTCCCAATACTATCCAAATCTTTTTGTTCTTGCTTTTGCTTATCCAAACCTTTATAAGCTTCTACTCCAGCATTTTCTTTGTTACCACAAGAAAATAATAAAACCGAAAAAGCTATTGCGAATAATGTATATTTCATAATTGTATTTCTTTGATTGTTGTCCTATAAAGTTACATAAATTTATTCAAAATAAGATAAATTCAACTCTTTTGGTGTTGGCTGAATCCATTTTTGATGACCAAAATAACTCCAAGTTGTATAAGCTAAATTGTAATTTGGATTTGTAAATTGATAATAATCGCTACCATTGACAGAAACTTTTGCATCCACAAAAACTTTGACATCTTTCACACCATTTTTCGCATAATCATATTTTACATAACGTGCAAATTGCCACATCATATCTGGGCTAACCGCCATTTTTGACATTTGTTTGAAGGTTAGATATTTTGTCAAATCTACTTTCTCGCGTTTCAAGAATTTACCTTTTTTCTGTGGATCTGGTTTCGAAACATATACCACAACTTCACCCGCTTTGTTACGCAACATCATTCGCCAAGCCATGCGATGACCTTCCTCTGTCCAAAAAACATTTCCGGGAATAAAGTAATGGCGAACAGGTAAATATATTTGCCAAACTACGTAGAAAAACATCAAATAAGAGAACATGACACGACGAGTTGTCAATAAATTATCATCATCTGAACGATCCATCATAAATGATTTTTTAGGAAAAACAACTTCCTGAATCTTAACGGGATCATAAAAGAAAATTAACATTGCCAAAGCAAAGAAAGGAAATATTCCAATCCCGAAAACTGCAGAATTGAAAATATGAAAGGCTACAGCACATTTGAAAGCAATTCCACGCGTTCTGTTCATCAACATTGCAGGAATAATCAATAAATCGAAAAAGAATCCGCCCCAAGCAAAAACTTGTGCAAACTCTAAACTACTTACAACTTTTCCTAATCCAATCAAATTATATTTTGTTGTTAATAAATCGCCATATTCGTGGAATTTCATTTGTAGAAAAACACCGTTAAACCAATCTGGATAAATCTTTGCAAAAGCCGCAAAAACATACACAATCAATAACTGGATAATAAATAAAGTTGGTACCCAATTGCGCATGGTTAGACGTTTTATTTTCGGAAAAATTAAACTATCAATCGAAAAGAAATGATGCGCAGGAATTATCGTCATCATCCACGAAACTAGCATAAACAGATAATAATGGTTGTTGTAGCTTGTTTTTTGCATGAAATACGTCAACGACCATAAAATAGAAAATACGATAATTGAAAATCGATAAGCAAATCCAAACACGATAAACCAGCCTAAAATTCCCATGAGCACGTACAAATAAATCATATTTTGTCCCAAGAAAACATTTGTCCACTCGAATCCGATGAACGAAAATGTAATGTGCGGTTCAACAAAATTTGTTTGTACCCAACCTGTAAAAATGGCTCCCCAACATTCTGCAACAATTAATAAACCAAAGATTATTCGGAAAATTACAAGTGGAGAATTATCAACTTTTCGGAATAAATATTCGCTAAACATGATTGATTGTTAATTTTGGCTAATTTAAAAATAACCTTTAGAGTTTAGCTACTTTTAGCGTATATTTATTGTATGAAAACGAGGAAAATTATTTTGTTTGATGGAATTTGCAATTTATGCAATCAATCTGTTCAGTTTGTGATTGAACATGACAATAAAAATCAATTTCAGTTTGCTTCATTACAATCTGATTTTGGACAAAATTTTTTGAAAGAAAATAATTTGGATGCCGCTCAATTTGATTCTGTCGTTTTTATTGAAGATGATAAATTTTATACCAAATCATCTGCCGCACTTAAAATTTCGAAATATTTGGACGGAATAACTTCTTGGTTGACTATTTTTATGATTGTTCCAAAGCCTTTACGCGATGTGGTTTATAGTTTTATTGCGAAAAATCGTTATCGTTGGTTCGGAAAACAAGAAAGTTGCTGGTTACCTACTCCTGAATTGAAAGCGAAGTTTTTAGATTAAGTTTTAAACTTCTTGATTCAAATAGTTTTTAATCTTCTTAAAAAGAATTACCCAAAAATAAAAAGTCAATAAAAGGTTTATTACTACAATTATCAAGAGAACAAAGTTTCCATTTAATATTGTTGAATCTATTTCTCCCATTTGAATTAAAAAAGCGAAAAATAAGCAAACAACAAATAAAATGATAATACTCTATATTTCCTTTTTGAAAGAATGCTAATGAATAAAAATAGTATTGTTATCAATCCTAAACTATAAATTGAAACTTCATCTTCACCTCCAGAAGATTGTAATTGGGAAGTATAATAAAAATCATTTCCTTGCATATAGCCTAATCCATCTGTGTATTTAATAAATAAAAAACAACAAATGACTTGAGCAAGATATAAAACTTCAAGGAATGAAAAATGTACTTTCATTTTATTAACCTCTGTTTAAATTATTTAATCTTCTACAACTATTTTTTCATTAATTTTTACAATAGCTTCATTGATTCCTTTAAAATACTTTTCCTCACTAAAGTTTGGAACAACTACCTCATCAATTAGCTTTTGAGAAAAATCGTCAGAAATTATATTTCGAGCAATATCATTCGTCGAAATTCTAACTTCTCTTGATTTTAAATTAAACACAATTATCATATTTCCCTTTTGAAATCGATCAGAACTATTGTTATTAAGGATTGAAAATGAATAATCTGTTATATTTTCATTTGGAAAATAATCATCTGTAGAAATTATAAATAGCTGAAAACGATTGGTCTTTTGAATTTTCTTTAATTGTTTTTCAAGTTTTGCTAACTCTTCTCTATTAAAAACTTTTTCTAAATCAACAACATTTGAAAACGGAATCAAAGAATAATTTTCAATATAAGGAAATTCAGTACAATTTTTAATCAAATTCTTTTGTAGATTGAACTGAAAAATGTTTACATCTGATATTAAAAAGTCTTCTGCATCAGTATTGAAATATTTATTAAAATCTAATAAATTTTTAGCTGGTTTTTTCTTTTTAAATGATTTACAGATTTCTTTGCTTATTTGATCATAATCTTGTGCATAAGAAAATGTAATATTTGTAAATAAAATAATTGATAGAAGTATTTTTCTTATCATTACAACGAATTAAAATCTACTGATTTTTATATTTCTCAATGGCAGCTTTTATTTTTTCGCGACGATTAGATGGAGATGGATGCGTACTTTGAAATTCTGGAACTTGGCTTCCTCCTGAAGCTTCTTCCAAAATATCCATTACACCAATCAATGCTTCAGGATTATATCCTGCCTGAATCATAAATCGAACGCCCAAATCATCAGACTCCAATTCATCATCACGACCATATTTCATATTCACCATATTCGCCACAACTTGCGCATAATAAGCCGAATTTGCATCTCCAGCTGCCACACCTGCCGCTCCTGAAATTCCTTGCGAAAGCTCTTGTTTCGACATTTGTTCTGCACTATGACGCGCAATAACGTGACCAACCTCATGTCCCAAAACTCCAGCCAATTGATCTTCGTTTTGCAAACGTGTCAACAAGGCTTCGGTAATAAAAATTGGTCCACCAGGCAATGCAAAAGCATTTACAGTACGATTATCTGCCAATACATAAAACTGAAATGGATAATTCGTTTTATGCGCATCACTATTATTAACCACTTTCGCGCCTACTCGTTTTACAAGTTCTTGGTATTGCGCATTACGAGATAGTCCACCAAACTCTTGAGCCATTTGCGGAGCCGAATTAATTCCCATTGCAATTTCGTCATCTTTAGTTAATGAAATATATTGCTTTTCGCCCGTAATTTCATTGACTTCCGAAGAAGAAAAATATTTTATAACAGAAAAAATAACAATTGCTGCAGCAATTATTAATTTCATCGACGTTCCGCCCTTTTGCATATCAGTGTAAGGTGTTAATTATTTTTTGTACCTTTTCTTTAGAATCTCCAAAACATCTTTCAATTCAAAACCACGCGCATGTAAAGCCATAAGGTAATAAAAGAAAACATCTGCCGATTCTTCCAAAAAATTTTCGTCGTTATCTTGTTCCGAAGCAATCACCATTTCTACGGCTTCTTCCCCCATTTTTTTAGCGATTTGCGAATTACCTTTTTTATGAACACGTTTCATTTTAGATTTTTTCGCATCCTCTAATTTCGCCTCTTCCATCATTATTTCCAATTTCTTTAAGAATGGAAATTTTTTTTCTTTTTTGACTTCAGAAGTATTTTCATTAAGTTCCATAAAATCGTTTGTTTTCATAGATTTTTTTAAACGTAGAATAAATTTAAGAAATTCTACCGAATTATTTATCTCAATTCTATTGCCAATATTACTATTTTTTGAAAAAAAAGAAAGTTTTTATTCACATTTATTTCTAAAAAAATAAAATTCTAATCAATTCATTCAATTAATTTTTAAGATTGTTATTCACTTTTATTTTAAGATAAAAAAACGTATTTTTACGCGAAAATAAACATAGCGCAAACACAATGAACACAAACGATTTTTCCATTAGACATATTGGAAACAATGCGCAGCAAGCAGCTGAAATGCTTTCTGTTATTGGGAAAGATTCTATTGATTCTTTAATTGAGGCAACAGTTCCTCAGAACATTCGATTGAAAAATGCTTTGGATCTACCAGAAGCTTTATCAGAATTTGAAGCTATTAATCATTTAGCTGAAATCGCTTCAAAAAATAAAAAAGTAAAAAATTATCTTGGATATGGATATTATGGTACAATTTTACCAGCACCAATTCAACGTAATATATTAGAAAATGCTGGTTGGTACACAGCTTATACACCATACCAAGCGGAAATTGCGCAAGGACGTTTAGAAGCTTTATTAAATTTCCAAACTGTTATTTCTGATTTAACAGGTTTACCTATCGCAAATGCCTCTTTATTAGACGAAGGTACTGCATGTGGTGAAGCAATGCACATGTTATTTGAATCTCGTTCTCGTGATCAAAAGAAAAACAATGTCAACAAATTTTTTGTAGCAGACAACTTATTCCCTCAATCTGTAGCAGTTTTAGAAACGAAAGCACACGGTTTAGGAATTGAATTAGTTGTTGGAAACTTTGAAACAACTGAATTAACAGAAGAATTCTTCGGAGTGATTGTACAATACATCGGAAAAGGAGGACAAATCAATAATTATAAATCATTTGTAGAAAAAGCAAATGCGGTTAACGTAAAAGTTGCTGTTGCAACAGATTTATTAGCTTTAACATTATTAACACCTCCAGGTGAATGGGGAGCTGATATCGCAATTGGTACTTCTCAACGTTTTGGTGTTCCAATGGGATACGGTGGACCACACGCAGCTTTCTTATCTTGTACAGAAGAATATAAGCGTGTAATTCCAGGACGTATTATTGGAGTTTCTCAAGATCGTTTAGGAAATTATGCATTACGTATGGCTTTGCAAACGCGTGAACAACATATCAAACGTGAAAAAGCAACTTCTAACATTTGTACTGCACAAGTATTGTTAGCAGTTATGGCTTCTTTCTACGCGGTTTATCACGGAAAAGATGGTTTACAATATATCGCTGATCAAATCCATACTAAAGCAGCTGTTTTACACGGAGGTTTAGAGCATTTAGGATTTAAATTAGTGAATACAAATTTCTTCGATACAATTCAAATTGAGGTTGAAAACTCTGACGAAATTGTGAAGATTTTTGCAGAAGAAGAAATTAATGTAAATGGATTCGAAAACGGAAAAATTTCAATCACAATTGATGAAATGACTTCTGAAGAAGATATTTTTGAAATATTAAGTGTTTTTGCAACAATTAAAAACACAGAAGACAGTTTCGAATTTGAAGTAGATGATTCTTATTTACCTCAAGATTTAATCAGAACTTCTGATTTCTTAACACACGAAAACTTCAATTTATATCATACAGAAACAGAATTAATGCGTTACATCAAACGTTTAGAACGTAAAGATTTAGCGCTTAACCAATCGATGATTGCATTAGGTTCTTGTACAATGAAATTGAATGCTGCAACAGAATTATTGCATATGTCTTGGGAAAGAATGGGGAATGTACACCCTTTCACTCCAAAAGATCAAGTAGAAGGTTACCAAACATTAATCAAAAACTTAGAAGATTATTTAGCTGTAATTACAGGTTTTGATGCAACTTCTTTACAACCAAATTCTGGTGCACAAGGAGAATATGCAGGTTTAATGGTTATTCGTTCTTACTTTGAGGCAAAAGGAGAAGGACACAGAAATGTAGCGTTGATTCCACAATCTGCTCACGGAACTAACCCTGCTTCTGCTGCAATGGCTGGAATGCAAGTTGTTGTTGTGAAAAACTTAGAATCTGGTGAAACAGATTTAGTTGATTTGAAAGAAAAATGTGAAAAACACAAAGATAACTTAGCTGCATTGATGATTACTTATCCATCAACTTATGGCGCTTTTGATAGCAATATCGAAGAAGTTACTGAAATGATTCACGCATACGGAGGTCAAGTTTATATGGACGGTGCAAACATGAATGCGCAAGTTGGATTAACTTCTCCAGGAAATATTGGTGCAGACGTTTGTCACTTAAACTTACACAAAACATTCGCTATTCCTCACGGAGGTGGAGGACCTGGTGTAGGACCAATTTGTGTAAAAGCACATTTAGCTCCTTTCTTAGGATCTTCTCCATTAATCGAAACTGGAGGAAAAGAAGCGACAAATACATTTGCTGCAGCTCCTTATGGTTCTGCATTCATTTTACCTATTTCTTACTCTTACATTTTAATGTTAGGTGCAGAAGGTTTATTGAAAGCGACACAAGGTGCAATCTTGAATGCTAATTACATGAAAACTCGTTTAGAGAAACATTTTGATATCTTATATACAAATGGAAACAATGTAGTTGCGCACGAATTTATCTTAGATTGTCGTCCATTCAAAAAAGCAGGAATTGAAGTAACTGATATTGCAAAACGTTTGATTGATTACGGATTCCACGCACCAACAGTATCTTTCCCAGTTGCTGGAACATTGATGGTTGAGCCAACAGAATCTGAGAATAAAGCAGAATTAGATCGTTTTTGTGATGCATTAATTTCCATTCGTCAAGAAATCGACGAAGTTGCAAACGGAGATTATCCAGTTGACAACAATGTATTACACAACGCGCCTCACCCAATTCACTTGATTACAGCAGACGAGTGGGAATATCCTTACTCTCGTTCTAAAGCTGCATATCCAGCAGAATGGGTTCGCGAACGTAAATTCTTTGCATCTGTTTCTCGTATTGATGATGCTTACGGAGATCGTAACTTAATCTGTACGTGTGCTCCTATCGAAGCCTATATGGATTAATTATTCTAGAAAGAATATATTTTTAAATACAAATCGCTCTGAGAAATCGGAGCGATTTTTTTTATTGAAATAATTTAAATGTTTAAAATGTTTGTATTTCTTAATTTTTTTTTTAAATTCATTCTAACTAAACTTTTAATATTAAAACATTTATGAAAAATTATGCTGCCGAGTTTTTCGGTACTTTTTGGTTAGTTTTCGGAGGTTGTGGTAGTGCAATCTTTGCAGCTGGTATTCCCGAATTAGGAATTGGTTACGCTGGTGTTGCATTAGCATTTGGTCTTACTGTATTAACAATGGCTTATGCAGTTGGTCATATTTCTGGAGGACATTTCAACCCTGCTGTCTCTTTCGGATTATTTGCTGGAGGACGATTTGATGGAAAACAACTTATTCCTTATATTATTTCACAAGTACTCGGAGCAATTGCTGCAGCTGGTGTATTATACTTAATCTCATCTGGAAACTCAGATTTTGCAATTGACAATACCAAAGCTGGTGCATTCGCTTCCAATGGATATGGAGCCTTTTCTCCACATGGTTATAGCATGTTATCTGCTTTTCTAATTGAATTTGTCTTAACAGCCTTCTTCTTAATTGTTATTTTAGGTGCTACAGATAAATTTGCAAACGGAAAATTTGCTGGAATTGCAATTGGTTTGGCTTTAACATTAATTCATTTAATTTCTATTCCAATCACTAACACATCTGTAAATCCTGCCCGTTCTACATCACAAGCTATTTTTGTAGGCGGCGAACCTTTAACGCAATTATGGTTATTCTGGGTAGCACCAATCGCTGGAGCAATTGTAGGTGGATTAATTTATAAATTATTATTACAAAAAGACGAAAGTCAAGCATAAACTAAAAGCTCCGAATGGAGCTTTTTTTATTTTATTAACTGATATTCAGGATAAAATTCATTAAGTATTTCTTCTTCTTTATTCGGTAAAAAATAACAGGTTACATAAAAAAGTAAAAAGATAAAACTAAATATAATCGAAAATACAATATTTAAAATAATTTGGTTATTATCAAGATGAATCAAAACCTGCAAACTTAGATTAAACAAAGAAAATGCAAACGAGATGATATAAAGATTTTTAAAAATAAGCTCTTGTAAAATCAGTTTTCTATTTTTCACACTTAATTTTTGACGATATTTTTTTTGTAACCTTATATATCGATAAATAAATAATCCAAAAAATAAAACAATCGTACTTAAAATAGCAATTTTACTATATTTAAAAGCTATCAAATTAAACAATAATATTCCACTCATAACAAAAATAAAATACTGAAAAGTAAGTAAATGACTTTTCATCACTTTCCAAATTGACACTATCCACAATTTTGTGTAAATAGAAATAAGATGGGTTTGACTGTTTTTACAGTTGAATCCTTTTTTCAAATATAGTTAAAAATTGATTCAAAATAATTCCCCAATTGTGAATTGGTTGTGTC
>NZ_JAAGKM010000018.1 GCF_019308355.1 Empedobacter falsenii
TATTGAAATATGGTAAGGTCAAAAATCCTAATGATTTTCCTACATTTCAAATTAATCAAAATAATAATACAATAATATTAAATAAAAACTCTACTTTTAAGTGTTCTTAACAAGGGGAAGATTACACAATAATATTAAATAAAAACTCTACTTTTAAGTGTTCTTAACAAGGGGAAGATTACATAGCAAAATCTTTTTCAACGAATACCACTTATTTATCAAAATGTGTCAATCAGTACAAAGGAATTAATTTTTCATCGTACATCAATCGGTTGAGAATAAAATTTATTACTGATTTATTGCAAGAACAGCCACAATACCTTAATTATAGTGTAGGGGCATTAGGAGAAATAGTAGGTTATATGAATCCCAGACAATTTTCAAATGTATTTTACAGTGAAACAGGTTTAAGACCTTTAGATTTTATTAAAATTCAAAAGCAAAAAAATATAGAGAGTATATAATGGCTTATTAATGTAATTTATTGACATACAGGTATTAAAAAGGACTTAGCTATTGCTTTAAACATATTGCTGTTGCAACTTTACAAAACCATTGCGCAATGGAGATCAATGTTTAATTAAAAATTTAAAAAAATGGCAAAGCAAAAAGGCTTTTTAAAACTTAGAGGTTCAATCGGAGATTTAAACTTCTACAAATCAAAAGATGGTTATATGGTAAGAGAAAAAAGTTCTATAGACCGTAATACCATAATGAGTGATCCGCGATTTCAGCGTACCAGAGAAAATATGCAAGAATTTAAGAATGCAGGTACTGCTGGAAAAACACTACGAAACGCATTCAATGCGATCATAAAAAATGCAAAAGACAGCAAATTATCAAGTCGTCTCACAAAAGTAATGCATGGTATCCTAAAAGAAGATACTACAAATGCTCGTGGGCAAAGAAATGTACACAAAGGAAATCAATTACTGATGAAAGGCTTTGATTTTAATGCAGGGGCATCATGGTTAAAAACGGTCTTAATTCCTGTACAAGTAGATATAGAACGTACTTCTGGTGAAACAAAATTTACATTAGAAGCATACAAACCCTTAGATGTGATAATAGCACCACAAGGAGCTACCAATTACCGATTTGTAGCAGCTTCTACAGAAATTGATTTTGTGAAGAACGAATACATTACCAAAACATCGTATACCGATTATTATCCATACGATGAGGTTGAAGTGAATGATGTAGAATTGTTGAACAATCTTTCTCCAAATTCAGAGCATACAATCGCTTTAGCAATTGGAATCGAATTCTACCAAGAGGTGAATACCGTTTTGTATCCATTAAAAAATGGAAGTTTTAATGCAGCACATTTAATCGAAATCAATTTACCATGATGACAATTGTAGTAGAACGAATGTATTATCCGAATGGTACAAATGGTAGCTTATTCATCAACGATAAGTTTATTTGTTATACGATCGAGTTACCATGGAAGGAGAACGAACCCCGCAATTCATGTATACCAGAAGGATGTTATGCAATCCAAAAGAGAAGCTCACCAAAATTTGGTCAACATTTTCTGATTACAAATGTACCCAATCGTTCATTGATTTTGATTCATCCTGCCAATCATGCAAAAACTGAATTACAAGGATGTATAGCTCCAGTAACCATATTAACAGGTGAAGGGAGAGGAGAGTTATCAAGAAAAGCATTTACAAAACTTAAAACTCTAGTAAATGATAAACTTGATCGTGATCAAAAAGTAAGTTTAAGGATTAAAAGTAAACAACATGACAATTATTAATCGCTTTACAGCACCTACACCTAAATTATTCCAACAACTACGAAATATAGGATTAACCTTAGCTGCAATTGGAGGTGTATTAATTGCTGCTCCTATAGCATTACCAGCAACATTAGTGACCATAGGAGGTTATTTGACCGTAGCAGGAGGAGTAATATCAGCTGTCAGTCAATTGACGGTAAACGACAAGAACCAAAGTAATGATGATGAATAATAGTAATACATCGTTAATTGTTGGAACAATAGGAGGAACAATGACAAGTTTGGTAGCGACCATTCAATGGGAACAACTTGTTTATACGATTTGTATGGGAATAGTAGGAGCAATATGCAGTTATGGAACATCATACTTACTGCATAAGAAAAACAACCCTTACGACGAAGACTAAGTGTTTGATTACAAGTAAGATTTGGAAATCTTATTTTATTGATGTAAATTTTAACAACATTCATTTAAGTTTCATTGAGGTAATGCTAATTATTACAGAAATGAAAAATAACGAATTACAAAGAATGGTGATTTATCCGAAAGATGTATCAATTATTACGGGGAAAGGATATAGGCAAAGTCTTCGATTACTCAATAGAGCCAAGCAATTAATCGGAAAAGATAAAAATGACTTCCTAACTTTTGACGAATTTTTGATTGCTTTTAAGATGAAATCGTAAAACCAAAAATGAAAAAGGTTCTCAATTTTTTAATTGAAAACCTTTTTCTATATAACATAATTTTTAATAAGTATTATTTCCCGATGCAAAACTTGCCAAATATCGTCCCTAATATATCTTGATCCACATCTATTTCACCTGTAATATGCCCCAAATAGGTTAAGGCTTCACGGATATCCATGGCTAATAAATCTCCAGGAAGTGCCATGTCCATTCCTTGTTTGATTTTTCCAATTTGAGAAAGTGTGTTTTGCAATGCTTCTAAGTGACGAGAATTTGTAACGATTGTGTCATCCTGATTTGTTCCTTTTAATTTGATTTGATGAATTAGATTTTCTTTCAAAGCATCAATATTAAACTGATCTTTAGCAGAGATTTCTAAATGAACAACATCTTTAAATTCTTGTTTGATTGCAGCTGAGATAGCAGATTCATTATTCGTTACATCAATTTTATTGGCAACATTAAACAAGATTTTTCCTCTACGTTGTAGATCATCTAACTGATTGGCGATTTGATTATCAGCAGTAATATTAGCATCATATAGATAAATAATAATAGAAGCATTGTCGATTTTTTCGAACGTTTTTTCGATTCCAATACGCTCTATTGTATCTCCAGCTTCACGAATACCAGCTGTGTCAATAAAACGGAACCCAACACCGTCAATATAAATGGTTTCTTCAATGGTATCACGAGTTGTTCCTTCGATATCCGAAACAATAGCACGTTCTTCGTTTAATAATGCATTTAATAAAGTAGATTTACCTGCATTTGGCGCACCTACAATAGCTACTGGTACTCCATTTTTGATAACATTTCCAAAAGCAAAAGAATCAGCTAAACGTTTTAAGATGGATTGTAATTTATTCAATAAATCATAAAATTGTGTACGATCTGCAAATTCAACATCTTCTTCAGAAAAATCCAATTCTAATTCCATCAAAGCTGCAAAATTGATCATTTGTTCTCTTAAATCTTTGATTTGATTAGAGAATCCTCCACGCATTTGTTTGATAGCAATTTCGTGCGAAGCCTTAGAATCCGAAGAAATAAGATCAGCAACAGCTTCTGCTTGTGTTAAATCCATTTTACCATTCCAAAAGGCTCTGAAAGTATATTCACCTGGATTGGCATTTCGAATGCCAATTTTATTTAATAATTCCAATACCTTTTGCTGAATATAAATCGATCCATGTGTCGAAATTTCTACGACATCTTCACCTGTATATGAATGAGGATTTTTAAATATTGAGAATAATGCTTCGTCAACAATGGTATCTCCATCCATCACATAACCCAAATGTATGGTATGAGAAGAAGCGTCATTCAAAGATTTAGTTGAATTAAATTTTGATTGATAAATCTGAGCAACTTTAGAAATTGATTCTGGTCCAGAAATACGAATAACCGCTATAGCGCCCATTCCATTGGCAGTTGCCAATGCACAAATTGTATCGTTGTTTAGCATAAGGCAAATTTACAACATAATAAGTTGTTGGAAAATTATAATTTATATGATAATTTTTTAAAATGTAAAAATATTTACTGTTAATATATTAATACTTAAAAAGGGATGTTTTTTAACCTGAACTAATTACTGCTACATCTGATGCTATTGGGAAAGAATTTGAGGATCATGAAATTAAAATTTTTAGTCAAATGGTTTTAATCCTATGATTCTAAATTATCATCAACTTATAAAAAATTAGATTTTGATAGATAATTGGCACACTTTTAGTATTTCTTTTAGAAATTGGAATTTATAATGTCATCAAAGAAAAATTATGCTACAAAAAGAGGTTTTGGAATTGGTAATTTTAGAATTAAATTTGTAGATGTACTTATTGTAATATCTATTTTGGTATTACTTGTAGTAGTATTTAAATAAAAAAAAAGCTTCTTATAAATTAAGAAGCTTTTTTTTATTTTTTAATTTGAATTATAACTTGCTCTCACTGTAATTTGAGCTGTTTTCTGACGTGATGTTGTATTAAATGATCCACCAGCAGAATACTCTTCATTATCATTTTTACCTGTTATCTGAAAAATACCCAAATCGGCTTGTTTTAATTTTCCTAAACTAGTGCCAGATTTTGTAGCAATATTTTCTGCACGTTGTTTTGCATTTTCAGAAGCTTGCGCAATCAACTCAAGTTTCAAATCTTCTAATTTCGAGTAATAATAATTTGGATTAGATGAACTCAATTCGATGCCTTGGCTAATTAAAGTTGATATTTCCCGCGAAGCTTTCTCTATTTTATCCAATTCTTTCGATTCGATTGTTGCGTCTTGAGATAGATTATAACCAGTAAATTGACTAATCGAATTTCCGTTTGCATCTGTTCCGTACTGAAAATCTTTTGAAATATTTACCGCTTCAAAAACAATTTCTTTTGGATTGATTCCTTGCGAAATCAAAAAGTTTTTGACAACCGTTTGATCAGCTTTTAATTGATCCGAAGCAATGCGCAAATCATAATCTTTGCGACTAAAAGTTGCACGCCATTTGACTAAATCAGCATTAAAATCTTTCAAAGCATTTCCAGTAACATTGATCGATTCAGAACTTCTGAATTTGTATTTGTAAGCGTTTCCTAATATACATGTTGCAGCAATTAACCCAACGGCTAAAATAGATGCTACAATAACTGAAAATTTATTCATAGTAATTTGGTTTTCAGTAAATGTACAAAAAATACTAAAGATGTATTTCACTGAAAATAGTGAAATTAAGCAATCAAAATAGGAAATTCTTGATCGATGATAAAGATGATTAAATTACCTTCTGAATAATCAATTGTAACCACATCTTCATTGGCTTTGTTGCGAGTTCCTATACGAGAAAGTAAATTTAAATCTTCGTTATTCAACGGATATTCCAAGCCTTTTGTGACAATGTTTTTACATTCAGGAAAGGGGAGTAGCGAAATTGTTCGTCCAAAATAGCCTTCTAACTTTGTTTCTTTTTCTGCGAAAAAATATTGACTATAATTATCGTAAAATAAAATATTGATTTGATCTTTGAAACGATAAGCCGCATTCAAATTTCCAATAAAATGATCTTGTTGACGACCACTTGCTCCAAAAACATCAACCTGTTCAAAACCTTTATCCAAAATGATTTGTAAGGCTTTTGCAAAATCTGTGTCATTTTGATCTGGAGTAGAAATAACTTCTGTTTCAGGTGGAAACTGACTGATTTCAAAAGAATCAAAATCGCCCGAAATAACATCGGGCGTTATATGTAATTTTTGTAAATAACGAAATGCACCATCTGTACAAAAAATCATATCATAATTTGATGTATCAGGCAGAATAGTAGGGATTTCGCCATTCAAAAATAAAAGTGCTTTTTTATTCACCTGGAATCCATTTTACTTCTTCGTGATTATTGTCTGTGGCAATTTTTCGACCTAAAACAAATAAATAATCAGAAAGACGATTCAAGTATTTTTGTAATTCTGGGCGGATTTCTTCTTCTTCAGCTAAACCAACTGTTAAGCGTTCTGCACGACGACAAATACAACGCGCAACATGTGCATGAGAAGCTGCTTGATTTCCACCTGGAAGAATAAAATGTGTCAATTGTTCTAATTGTCCTTCCAAATCATCAATCCATTCTTCCAATTGAACAATATCTTCTTCAGTAACGGTTTTCGGAATACGAGGTTTACCATTTGCCAAGTATAATTTATCGACTGGCGTTGCTAATTCAGCACCAAGATTGAATAAACCTTTTTGGATGATGATAATTTCTTCCTCTAATGCTGGATCAATTTCATATGAACGAATTAATCCTAAATAAGAATTTAATTCGTCAACTGTTCCGTAAGAATCAATCTTTAAACTATTTTTAGAGACACGTGTTCCTCCATATAAACCTGTTGTTCCTTTGTCTCCTGTTTTTGTATATACTTTCATGTGATTTCAACTTATAATTATCGAAGATAAGAAAATCTTAAATATTTTTTGGTAAAAGTGGTTTAGTAAAAAAGTGATATCCGATAGCTACGATAACTAAAATAACTGTGGTGATTATCCAAAGTATATTAAAACCATAATCGGTAGCAATGTGAGTTCCTAAAAATGGCGAAACAATAAAGGCAATTGCAGCTGTCATTCCGTTCAATCCCATGTAAGCTCCTCGGTTATTTTTTTGCGAACGAAAAGCTGTTACCGTTGACATCAAAGGTAAAACAAGCATTTCTCCAATAGACATTAGTCCAATTGCTAAATATAACATACCTAATGTGTGACTAAATGTGAAGATAAAATAACTAATTGCTGTGACAAATGAACCAAAAACTAAAAGTTGAGTAACTGAAAATCGTTTTTCGGTGTAATGGATCAATAACATTTCGAATACAACAATGATTATTCCACTGAATCCCATTAATAACCCAATCTCTGTTTGTGTTAAATGAACTACATCTTTGTAAAATAATGGAAGTGTATTTAGGATTTGGAAAAATGCAATAGAGAATAATACACAAAATAAATTGAATACTAAGAAAGGTGTATCAGTGTATGCATTACGTTCTTTTTCGACAACTGTTTTATCAGAAATATTTTCTGTAGCAGCATTTCGTTCTTTTCGTCCATTGAAAAAGACAAAGAATACAATTCCTGCAACCAAGGCAGCTCCTGCATTGCAATAGAATAATAAATCGTACGAATAATTAGATAAAAAACCTCCCATTGATGGACCAATTGAGAAACCTAAATTAACCGCCATTCTATTCAACGAAAAAGCACGAGTGATATTTTCTTTCTTAGCATAACGCGTGATGGCAACTGAATTTGCAGGACGAAACATTTCGCTAATAATACTCAAAACAAGCATAATAACAGCAAAAGATTCTACCGTTTTAAAATAAGGTAAAATCAAAAACATCGGAGCACTCAGAAATAAACTGATGGCTTGTACTTTAAAGTTTCCGATTTTATCTGTTATCCAACCTCCAAGCCAAGAACCAATTACAGAACCAACTCCAAAACAACTCAAAACTATTCCCGAGTTTTCTAAAGAAAATCCTAATTCGGAGATCATATAAATTCCTAAAAATGGTAAAACCATCGAACCCATTCGGTTCAACAACATTACGATGGCTAACATCCAAGATTCTTTCGAAAGTCCGCTGTAAGCGTCAATGTAAATTTTTAGAATTTTTTTCATCTCTCAATTTTCTTTTAAGTGCTACAAAGTTAAATTCTTTTTTTACAAAAAAATGGTTATTTATCAAGGTTTCTGTTATTCTTTGATTACTTTTGAAACCTCTTAAAAATAAATCTTACATCTATGTTGTTTTACAATTTCATTCTTAAGGTTTTAATTGTCATAAATGGGCTTGGAGCGGCGTCTGGATTAGTGGTTGATAAACACTATGTTTACACGATTTCCGATGATAAAGCACATTTGTACGTTTACAATAAAAAGAAAAAAGAAGTGGATAAAGTTGATTTGAATCCAGAAGTAAAATCAAAACATATCACCAAAAAAGATAAACCAGATTTTGAAGCGATTACAAAATTTGACAATCATTTGTACATTCTTGGATCGGGCTCTAAAGAAAATCGTTTCGATTTGATTTCATATAACATCAAAACTAAAGAGGTACAAAACGATAATTATAGTTTTCTTTTGGATGAATTTTTAAAAGTTTCGAATTTATCTAAAAAAGATTTTAACATCGAAGGAATTATTACAGATGGACATTGTACATATTTTTTCAACAGAGGAAATGGTCCTGCTGGCATAAACGGAATTTATAGAGTGGGAGGCAAGATAAATGATTTGAGAGGAAAATCAATTGACTTTTTTCCAATCACTTTACCTAAAATCAACAATGAAACGACTACTTTTTCTGATGCTATTTTGGTAGATGGAAAAGTTTTGTTTACTGCAACTGTGGAATCTAAAAGTACAACTCAGTTTAATGGAGAAATAAAAGGTTCTATTATTGGCGAATTAGATTTGGCTGAGATGGAAGTTACGCGTTGGCAAAAAATTTCGGATGATAAGAAAATCGAAGGTTTAGCGTTGTATAAAGAATCTGGAAAGAATTATACCTTGTATTTGTGCGAAGATAATGATGATGACTCCAATAAAGCGTCAATTTACATCTACAAATACCAAAAGGAAATCTAATTTTTTGAATAAAGAATTTCGAAATACGGACATCGATTTTCGATTTATTCTTAAAAAATTGTGAAAGTATTTTCAAGACTATTATATTTGTCCGTCAAAATTTATTTATCAATTAAACATTATGCGAGGAAGATGGCTCATTGCAGCATTTGCAATTATTTTAAGTCTCTTGTGTATCAGACAACTAAGTTATACTTGGTACACAACTAAAGTGGAGCATGAGGCGGCGCGCTTGGCGAGTAAGCCAGAAGACGAACCAAGAATTTTAGATAGCTTGGCTCAGCATCCTCTTGATTTGGGAATTATTAAGTACGATTATGGGTATGCCAAAAACAATGAAATCAATTTAGGATTAGATTTGAAAGGTGGTATCAACGTAATTTTACAAGTTTCTGAAAGAGATTTAATCGAGAATTTATCAGCGAAAAGTCAAAACCCTATGTTGGCAACGGCTTTGGATGCGACAGATAAAGCTCAAAAAACAAACGGTAACGTACCTTATGTAGAATTATTTTTTCAAGAATTTGATAAAATAAAAGGAGGAACAAAATACGCAGCTGCAGATTTGTTTGGAAACAAAAACAATGCGGATAAAATTGCGTACAATGCTTCTGACGATCAGGTAAAAGAAGTAATCCGTAAAGATATCGAAGCTAAAGTTGCAACAGCTTATGATGTAATTAGCTCTCGTATTAATCAATTTGGTGTTGTTGAGCCAGTAATTCAACGTTTAGGTGATAAAGGTGATGGACGTATCTTGGTAGAATTACCAGGTGTTTCTGACACTGACCGTGTAAAAAAATTATTACAATCTACAGCAAAATTAGAGTTTTGGCAAGTTGTTCGTCAAGATCCTACTGTTTTACAATACTTTTCTAGCGTTAATACAGAAAAATATAATGTAAAAAATGAGAAAGGAGAAACAATCAAAACTTTAGCAGAAGTTATGCAACCGGCTGGTTCTAACGCAAGTTTTGTTGTTAATGTAAAAGATACAGCTGTTGTAAATCGTGTGATGCAAGACAAAGGTTTTGTACCTGGATTACCAGCAAACATTAGAGGATATAAATACTCTTGGGCGAATAAGCCAATGAATTTAGGTAAACAAGCAAATGATAAATCTGCTCCTAAATTATTAGAGTTTTATGTCTTAAAAGGTAAAAATGGAACGCAAGAACCATTAATCGAAGGAGATAAAGTAGTTTCTGCTGCTGGTGAACGTAATCCTGGTTCTATTACAAATGAGCCTGTTGTTACAATGCAAATGAATCAAGTCGGAGCACAAGAGTGGTCTCGTATTACAGACGAGTTGAAACCTGCAGGTCCTGGACAACCAGGTCAAGGTGTTGCAATTGTGTTAGACAATATGGTATATTCTGCACCAAACATCAGTAATCAAATTACAGGAGGTAACTCAGTTATTTCTGGAAACTTTACAATTGACGAAGCAAAAGATTTAGCAAACATTTTACAAGCAGGTTCTTTACCAGCTTCATCTAAAATCGTTTCTGCTGAGGTTGTTGGTCCATCATTAGGACAAGAAGCAATCAACAGTTCGTTAATCGCTTTTGGTTGTGCATTTGCATTAGTATTAATCTGGATGTTGTTCTACTACAGCCGTGCAGGTATTTATGCTAACGTTGCATTAATCGTTAACTTATTATTCTTATTAGGATTTTTAGTATCACTTAAAGCTACATTATCTTTACCAGGTATTGCCGGGATTATCTTGACATTGGTAACAGGAATGGATGCGAATATCTTGATTTACGAACGTGTAAAAGAAGAATTAAGAAAAGGAAAATCATTACGTCAAGCAGTAGATTTCGCTTATT
Organism: Empedobacter falsenii; assembly: GCF_019308355.1. GTDB lineage: Bacteria > Bacteroidota > Bacteroidia > Flavobacteriales > Weeksellaceae > Empedobacter > Empedobacter falsenii_B. Next base: position 10,421 of record NZ_JAAGKM010000018.1, read on the forward strand.
CATGGAAAGGTGCTTTCTCTGCAATTATTGATGCCAACTCGACATCATTTATCACAGCATTAATTTTATTCTTCTTTGGTAAAGGTCCTGTTGTAGGTTTCGCAACAACGTTTATGATTGGTATTTTTACATCAACATTTACAGCGATTTTTATTACACGTTACTTTGTAGAAGGACGTTTAGTAAAAGGAAAATCTGTTCCTTTTTATACATCATTTACAGCGCACTGGTTACAAAACATTAAAGTTGACTTATTAAAAACAAGAAAAATCTCTTATGCGATTTCAATTGTTTTAACAGTAGTTGCTTTAATTTCTATTTTCACAAAAGGATTTGATATGGGTATCGAATTCCAAGGTGGACGTACATATACAGTTCGTTTTGATAAACATGTAGATCCTCAACAAATTTCTGAAAGTTTGGGTGATGTTTTCGTGTTAGATGGTGAAAAAATGATACCACAGGTGAAAACGTATGGTGGTCAAAATCAAGTAAAAATTACAACAGCATACAAGGCTGACGAAGATGGAACAAATGTAGATGATGAGATTAAAGACAAATTATATGCAGGTCTTAAATCTTATTTACCAGCGAATATGTCTGAAAAAGATTTCTCTGAAGATAATGCTACAATTGGTTTAATGTCTTCTGCAAAAGTAGGTCCTACAATTGCCGATGATACAACAAGAGCTTCTTACATAGCGGTTTCTTTAGCATTAGTTGCAATTTTCTTCTACTTAATCGTGATGTTCAAACGTTGGCAATTCTCATTATCAACTATCATTGCTTTAGCGCATGACGTGGTTATTGTGTTAGGAGTTTTCTCTTTATTCAAAGGAATTTTACCTTTCAACATGGAGATCGACCAAGCGTTTATCGCGGCGATTTTGACGGTAATTGGTTATTCGATGAATGACTCGATTATTATCTTGGATCGTATTCGTGAGAATTTAACAGTTGAGAAAAACCACAACTTGTACGATATTATTAATATTTCTACTTCAGAAACATTATCACGTACAATTAATACGTCTTTATCAACGTTCTTAATCGTATTAATCATTTTTGCATTTGGTGGAGAATCAATCAAAGGATTTATGTTTGCGAAATTAATCGGTATCGTAATTGGTACATTCTCGTCTATTTTCGTTGCATCTCCTTTATTGTACGACTTTACTAAAAAAGGTCAAATGAATAAATAAGATTCAAATTTTAAATAAATTTTAAGAAAGCCATCAAAGAAATTTGATGGCTTTTTTTCTTCTACTAAATTTAGATTTTATACATTTGTTTAGTGAATAGTTTAGTAATATACCCAGCGTTTTTAGACTTCCAGGAAGTCGTGATTATTATGGTGGTTGCTGTAGTGATTTTTGGACCAGATAAAATTCCAGAAATTGCTCGTGGTTTGGGAACTGCTGTGCGCAAATTAAAAGAAGCATCTGAAGATATCAAGCAAGAGATTATGAATCCTGTTCAGGATGTTGATCCTACAAAAGAGATTCAGAATACCATAAAAGAGTTAAATCCAATGAACGAAGTCAAAGATTCTTTTGCGAAAATTAATCCAATGGAAGATTTTCAGAAATCATTTGACGAAGTCCGTAATCCAGTAGATGAAATGCATCAAGCTATTCATCAAGACAATACAGTAAATGCAGCGTTGAAAGATGATGCACCAACTATGAAAGCTGTAGATCCTGTACAGGATTTGGAATTGGATGTGCAAGAAACAACAGAACCCGTTATAGAAAATGTGGTTGAGCCAATTGTGGAAGAACCTGCGGTTGTTGTAGAACCAAAATCTGTAGACGAAGCATTAGGTTTAGGCGGATCAGTAAGTAGGTAATGATACAAGATTATTTTGATTGGGACGTACAAATATTTTTGTATTTCAATAATTTAGGGAATGAAAAATGGGATTGGTTTTGGTTATTAGTAACCGATAAAAAAACATGGATTCCGTTGTATGTCATCTTTCTCATCTTACTTTATGTAAAACTTGGTTGGAAAAAAACCTTATTGGCTGGAGTTTGTATTGCACTGATGATAGCGTGTGCAGATCAATTTACAAATATCTTGAAAAATTCTTTTCAACGTTTTCGCCCATGTTACACCGAATCGATTCAAGGATTATTTCGCCCGATAGATTGCGAGGGTAGAGGTAAATACGGTTTTACTTCGGCGCATGCATCTAATCATATGGCGATTGCAATTTTTATTGGAATACTTTTGAGACGCTATTACAAATGGTTACTTTATATCTTAATTGTTTGGGCGTTAATGGTTGCTTACAGTAGAGTTTATGTCGGGGTACATTTCACAGGAGATATATTTTTCGGAACACTAATCGGAATATTTTTCTCGATTCTTTTCTTGAAATTGTATTATTTCTTAGAAAAAAAATATTTGAAGAAGAATTAGATTCATAATAAATAAATACAAAAAAAGTCTATAACAATTTGTTATAGACTTTTTTTGTATTGTCAAACTGAATTTATTTCAGTTTCTCATCCTATTTGATAAAATAAAATTTTATTTATAACGATCTATTATTTTAGAAATATTCTTAGTTTCTTCATTAAATGTTTTCCAATCACAAACAGAATTTAGATTAATAGAATAAGTGCTATTATGATTGGACATACTAATATTTATTTTCCCCACATAGTCTGTGCAAAATATTTCATTTTCATATGGAGTTGTAACTATTTTATAAATATTCTCTTCCAATGCTTTTTTATCGTTCTTAGAAATTTTGAATGATTTTGTTGTGTAATCATTGATATTCTTCCATGTTATAAATTCTATTGAATCAGAGTAATCATAAATTCTTATAGATAAATTTCTATCATCAATTGACATCGTATTATACATATATTTTTTATTTACTTCTTTTTCTAACTTCTTTTCGCAAGAAATACTGAAAATCAATAAACTAAAAATGAACAATAAATTATATTTCATAAATAGCGATAATTATGTAAAATAGAAATCAGACTATTCCAAATTCTCGTCCAACATCTTTGTTTTTTTCTTTGATTTTTTAGCTTTCTTTTTGGCTAAAAATGTATTTAAATCATCATCAATTTCTGTAGAATCTTCATCACCCAAAAGATAACCCCAAGGTTTTAATTCAGTCACATTATCAAAAACAATTTTCATCAACGCAAGTATTGGAATCGATAATAGCATGCCCATAATTCCCCACGTCATTTCTCCAATTACTAATCCAATAATCACAATCAAAGAATTAATTTTTACTTTAGAACCTACAATTTTTGGCATCACTACATTTCCATCAATTGCATGAATTGCAATAAATGCAATTAAAACAAAGAACAATTTTGAAGCTGACATTGTGGCAAATGTGATTATTAGCGTTATAATTAATGAAATAACAATTCCTACATAGGGAACAACATTTAGAACACCAGTTAAAATAGCTAAAACAAATTTGTATTTAAGTCCAAGGATAGAAAATGCAATAAAAGATAAAATTGATACGACTAACATTTGTAAAAATAAGCCAATCAAATATTGTTTGACCATTTTTTGAATAGATGTAATGACGTTATAAACCTGGTCGTGTGTATTTGAATTGAATGCGTAATATAAGAATTTTACTAAATGACGACGATAAATTAACAAGAAAACAATGTATAAAAAAGTGAACAAGACTGTAACAGTCATCGATGAAACAATAGAAATTACTTTTTCGATTACAATTGTACTCGTTTCGATAGTCGTTTTGACATTCTTTGTCAAATATTCCATTTGCGCATGCGAATTAACACCAAAGGTATGGTGAATCCAATCTTGCAAATTCATAAATGCTTCTATGATTTGTTTCTGAAACGTAGGCCATTCATTTGCTATTTCAGCCATTTGTATAGCAATCAAATAGAAAATTCCTAAGATAAATGCTGCAAAAAGCAAGGTGGTAATGATACTTGAAATAACACGTGGAATGCGTAAATATCTTTCGAAAAATGAACAAACGGGTGCTAATAATATTGAAATTAAGAAGCCTAATATTAATGGAACTAAAATTCCTTTACCTATTATTGAAATAAATGTTAAACAAATGATTGACAATAATGTGCAAGTTAGTTTTAAATAAAAAGGCCATTTTCTAATGACTTCCATAATTATGAGTGTTTTATTTTGACAATTTTTTAGATAAGTTGTATAAATATAGTTTTATTTCTTAAGACTTTATTTGAATCTTACGTTTATTTCAATAAAAAAACCACGTTATAAAAACGTGGTTTTCAGAATATAGTGAAAAATATTATTTTTTCTTTGCATTTTTGCTTTCGTCAACGATAGTCATTTCATCAATCAAACGTTGCGCATTAGCATACTTGTCAACTACCCACAAAATATAACGAGAGTCCACCATAATATTACGACAAATCTCTGGATCATAATTTAAATCTGACATTGTTCCTTCCCAAACACGGTCAAAATTCAATCCGATTAATTCTCCTTTTGCATTCAATGCAGGAGAACCAGAATTACCACCAGTTGTATGGTTTGTTGCAATAAAGTTTACAGGTAATTTTCCGTTTTTATCGGCGTATTTTCCGTAATCTTTTTTATCGTATAAACTTAACATTTGTTTTGGTAAATCATACTCATAATCTCCCGGAATATATTTTTCCATTACACCTTCCATGTGCGTTACAGGTTCGTAATAAACCGCATCGCGAGGTTGGTAACCATCAACTTTTCCGTAAGTTACACGTAAAGTTGAATTTGCATCTGGGAAGATTTTCTTGTCTGTAAATACATCCATTTGCGCTTTCATATACGTACGCATCAACTTGTTGATTTTATCTTGATTCGCTAAATATGTAGGCGTTACTTTCGTTTGATTTGCATCTAAAATTAAACGAATTTGAGCAATTAAGGCATCTTCTTTTAAGGCTTTGATAAACTCAGCATCATTTTCAGCCAAAGTTTTGATATTTCCTAAAACAGATTGACCATTAATTTTTTTCGTTCCGTTGATTACCGAATTTCCTAAAGCTGTTTTGATATTTGCAGCAGTTGTAGTTGGTAATAAATTTTGAGGAACAACTTTGAAATAATTATCTGCTAAATCAGAAGAAATTGTTTTATCCAATTCTGGATTATAATCCTTGTGCATAGACGCAACTGTATTCAACGCTTTAGCTTTTGTTTCTGCGTAATTTTTTTGTCCAACCGCATTCAAAATATTGTTCAATGTTAACGCCATTCTGAATGTTTCTGAATTTGAGAAAAACGTTTCAGAATACATTGTGTACGCTAAATTGTAATCTTGATTTGCTTTATTAACTTGATTTAATTCAGAAATAATATTCGAATATTCACCTTTTAATTTCGGATTTTTCGCAATACGATTCATGAATTCTTGTTCATATTGTTGACGTTTTTCTACAGCTTTCGAACGGTTTAATCCTAAAACTTCGCCAATCCATTTTTTATGTGCATTCGAAATACGCGCTTGTTTAGACGCATAAGCGATACGAGTTGCATCGTCTTCACGCATTTTTTTATCAATATGAGATAATGCAATTGTACGCACATTGATACGCGCAGGATCAATTACATCTTTTATTTGCTGGATAGAAGAAGCTGGTAAATATTCGTCCGTCGTACCTGGGAAACCATATACAAACGTGAAATCGTCCTCACTAATTCCCGAAATATTAATTGGTAAGAAATGTTTTGGTTTGTACGGAACATTGTCTGGTGAATAATCTGCAGGTTTGTTGTTTTTATCTGCATAAATTCTAAACATCGAGAAATCTCCTGTATGACGTGGCCAAACCCAGTTGTCTGTATCATTTCCATATTTTCCAATTGCAGAAGGTGGCGCACCAACTAAACGAACATCTTTGTATGTTTCTGTCGTAAATTGGTAATATTTATTTCCTTTGTAAAAAGGTTTGATAAATACTGAACGATAAGCTTCTGTTTTAGTTTTTGCATTAAAATCTTCAATATTTTTCTTGATGATTTTGTTACGATCTTCCTCCGACATATTATCGTTAACACCAGCTAAAATTGCAGTAGTTACATCTTTAATGTCTACAATAAAAGTCGCTGTTAAACCTTCGTTTGGTAATTCGTCTTTCAACTCTTTAGCCCAAAAACCATCTGTTAAATAATCATTTTCTAAAGATGAATGTGCTTGGATTTCTCCATAACCACAGTGATGATTCGTTAATAATAAACCATTTGGAGAAATAACTTCAGAAGTACAACCGCCACCAAAGTGAGCAACTGCATTGTTGATACTTTTATCTCCTGTACTGAAAATGTCTTTTGATGAGATTTTCAATCCCATGTCTTTCATTTCCTTTTCATTCAATTCTGTCGGAATCCACATTCCACCACTTTGTTGTGCAAAAACGCTAAAGTTTGCAAACAAAGCCATTAAAATAGATCCTTTAACGAATAGTTTCTTCATTTTTATTTGATTATTTTATTCTACCGATTTCTTAGAATTCCAAAGATAAAGATTTTTATTCAATCGTTAATGAATTGCTTAAAACCATTATTATTAGTGGTGTTGCTAATCGATTTTAATTACTTTTGTTAAAAAATATATTATGCCAAAAATTTTACTTTATCTTTTAATAGCTTTTACTTTTACATCTTGTGCCATAAACGAAGTTGTAGATTTATCTAATCCTAATGAAATAAGATATTCTAATGAAACAGATTTAAAGGGAATGAAACATTTAATTGAAAAATTAAAGGATAAAACTTCTGAGAAAAATTTAGAAATCTTAAAGAATAATGCAAATAAAGATTTAACATTCAATGAATTTATTACATTTCTAAAAACACTTGATTTGAATGGAAATAGACAAAATGATAAGTTCGAAGATTTGTATAAAGTTCAAGAAGAATTAAATTCTTTAGATTTTATGTTTTATAGAATTGATTATAACGAAAAGGATTTTAAATTTTTAATTATCAATAAGGCAAATTCTATTTTAGATTTGAATAATAATATTAGTAAGATCCAAGTCGTTTCTGAAAAGATTAATGCTAAAAAACAAGCACAATTTGATGCAGATTTAAAGAAGTTAAAGAAAAAGGAACGTAATAGTCCGTTAGTCAATTTAATGAGATCGCAGAATAAATCAACATTAATAAGTTTCGGTAATATTAAATATTCTTTTGATAAGAATATCTTTAAAAAGACAATAGATGTTAATCAATTTAAAGAAAGTTATTTACCTGCTGAACTTGATGAAGAAAATAGAAACTTATTAATGACAATGTTAAGCCAATACAAAGTTAATTTTAAATATACTTTTGCAGCTCCAATTAAAAATATTTCTATTAAAGATGCTTTATTTTCAGCTGATCGAAAAACTTTTTCGAAAGAATATTCACTTATTGAATTACTAAATGAGCCTGAATTAAATAATTTCACAGTAGAATTAGAGGATTAATTTCTTTTAAAAATTCGTAAATTTGACATTCGAAAAACATTGTGAAATGAAACAAATTGTCGAATTCCAAGATTTAGGAATTAACAGAGATTACCAAGAAATTTGGGATTATCAAGAAAGTCTTTTAGCAGAAAATATAGCCGTAAAACAATATAATAGAGCGCAAGAAAAGGAGGGAAGTTCAGATTTTAAAAACACTAAAAATCATTTACTTTTTGTAGAACATCCGCATGTTTATACACTTGGAAAAAGTGGACATTTAGAAAATATGTTAGCTTCGAGTGATAAATTAAACGAAATAAATGCAACTTTTGTGAAAACGAATCGTGGCGGAGATATTACTTATCATGGACCACAACAATTAGTTGGTTATCCTATTATTGATTTGGATACTTTCAAGCCAGATATTCATTTGTATATGCGCAATTTGGAAGAAGTGATTATTAAAACTATTGCCGAATATGGATTAAAAGGTGAGCGTTCTCAAGGAGAAACTGGTGTTTGGTTGGATGTTGGTCGACCTTTTGCTCGAAAAATTTGTGCAATGGGCGTTAAGGCTTCCCGTTGGGTAACGATGCATGGTTTTGCGCTAAATGTGAATACAGATTTGCGTTATTTTGAATACATTGTTCCATGCGGAATTCAGGATAAAGCTGTAGCTTCATTGGAAAGAGAACTTGGACATCAGGTAGATATGAACGAAGTGAAAGCGTTTACAAAAAAACATTTTGCAGAAGTTTTTGATGTAGAATTTAAATAAGATAATTCAAAAATATAATCTATTTTTAAAGACCGTTTTTACGGTCTTTTTTATTGCACAATGAGAAGCTTATTTATTCTATTTTTACTTGTTTCCACTTATAGCAAATCTCAATCGTTTGCGCCAATTATTTCGAATTATTCTAAAAGCGAATATTTGGGCGAATCGCCTATTTGGGATATTACAGAAAATAACAAGCAAGGAAAAGTATATTTTGCGAACAATAGAAATATCTTAGAATATGACGGTAATTTTTGGGAAAAATATTCGCCAAATAGCTTAACAATTATACGTTCTGTTTTTACAATGAATAATGTATTGTATTCAGGTGCATTAAATAATTTTGGATATTGGAAAACGATTGAAGGAAAGAAAGTTTACATTTCAATTTCAGATAAATTCAAAAGTTTTGAAGGATTAGAACAAGAAGAAATCTGGAAAATATTTTATCATAATCGTTCTATTTATTTTCAATCGTTCAATTATCTTTTTCAATTTGATGGTAAAACAGTTAAACGATACAAATTACCTGCGCTTTCTTCTTACGTTTATCTGGTGAAAGGTAAAATGTTAGTAGCGACTATTTCTAAAGGTATTTTCGAATTTAATAATGGACATTTTGAGCCGTTATTTGAAATTGAAAAAGGTAAATCAATTGTCATTCATGGAATAGAAAAATATGATAATGATTATTTAGTTGGTACATTAACAGAAGGAATTTTCAAGTACAACAAAACAGCTGGTTTACAAGAGTTCAATGTGGAATTCAATAAAATGCTAAAGAATTATTTAGTGTTAAAAATGATTCGATTAGAAGATAAATTAATCATTGGAACATCAAATAATGGGATTTATGTATATGATTTAAAAACTAATTCTTACAAAAATTACAATCAAAACTCTGGGTTAATCAGTAATACAATCCAAAATATAAGAATAGATTCTAAAGGAAATGCTTGGCTTGGAACGGACAAAGGTATTTCGAAAATAGAATTGAAAAACAAAACTCAACTTTTATATGATTACAATGGTCATTTAGGAAATGTTTTTTCGTTCGACTTTTATAAGGATAATATTTTGCTGGGAACAAATCATGGATTTTATAATTATTCAAATACTTCAAACCAAACAAATTCAGTTCTCGAAAAAGGTTTAATTTGGAATATAACAAATATTGATAATACAATTTATGTTTCGGATAGTTGGGGAACTTACATTTATTCAGGACTATTGAATAAGATTTCTTCTACAAATGGAGGTTTTAAATTGATCAAAAATGGAAATAAATTATATCAATCATCTTTTACGGGAATCAATGAATATATACAAGGTTCTCATAAAGAATCTACTAAAGTTTCTAGTTTAACTATTCCTATTATTGATTTTGTTATTGTCGAAAATAAAATTTTAGGAACTGGAAAAAATGGTGGTTTATATTTATTTGATCTTAAAAATAGAACAGGTAAGGAGATATTTTACCAACATAAAAAATTAGTTAATCCGCAAACTATTCTCGAAGATAACAAGGTTTTTGTATTGATTGATGATCAACATTTAGTCCGTTATGATATAAATAAAAATTTATTTTCTGACGAGAATTTAGATTCAAAATTAAAGAATATTAATCGAATTCGTTATTTAAAAGAGAATCGTTATTTAGTTGAAGCGGATAATATTCTGTATTATTCTAAAGTGGAACAGAATAAATTGATTCATTATTTAATTCCCAAAAAATTGTATGATGGAAAATTGGTTGATGACAATTTAACGGCTAAAATCAACGATCAGTTTTTATATATTAACCTCGAAAACGGATTATTGAAATATGATTTAAAATCTATACGTCGTGAATTACCAAAGATTAAAATTAAAGCAAAAATCAATCAAACGGTTTTGAATAATGAGCCTAATATTGAGTATTCAAATAATTATATAGATTTTTATGTTTCAATTGTGAATGATGATTTTGCGAATTATCAATTATATTATCAATTAAATAACTCTAAAATTCAACCACTTAATCAGCCAATAATTAATTATAAACAATTAGAAAGTGGTTCATATCAATTGTCAATTTATGCTTTAAAAGATGGAAATTTTGTTGAGTTGAATCATTTTGATTTTAGGGTTAAAAAGATTTGGTATTTATCAAATTTGATGATATTATTTTATATTTTATTAATTGTTGGATCGATTCTGGCTATTTATAAGTATAACAGAATGAAGTTGAAACAAAGTTTCAGAATTAAACAAAAGCAATTTGAATATGAATTGAATTTGATGGAAATGAAACATCAACAAGAGTTGAAAGAATTAAATCATCATAAAGAAAAACAACATTTAGAAACTTCTTTACAAACGAAATCTACAGAATTGGCAGGACAAGCTTTGAAATTAGCTAATCAACGTGCTATGATCCTAGAAATTAATCAATTGTTTTCTCAATTGGAAATGAATGAAATCAATAAAAAATTAAAAAAGAAATTTGAGAAAACGTTTTCGGAATATAGTTACAACAGAAATGAATGGCAAAATTTCGAATTAAATATTCAGGAAATTCACCAAGATTTTATTAAGAGATTAGCTGACAAGTATTCTAATTTAACTGCGAAAGACTTAAAACTGTGTGTTTTCCTTCGAATGAATTTATCAACCAAAGAGATTGCTCCTTTAATGCACCTTAATTATCGATCAGTAGAACTACAACGATATAGATTACGCAAAAAAATGCAAATTCCTTCTGAGATAAACCTAAATAAGTATATGATTAATTTTTAAATATCGGAAAATAAATTACATCATAACTACATCATGTTGTAAATGTAATATTTTGTAATTATTTGATATTTAGTTTGATATGTTTTATTTTTTTAGAAAATTATTCTAACTAAAATTATTACTTGTTAATCAAGTGTTAAAACATTCTATTTTTGAAATAACCATTTATTGAAATAGAATGAAAAAATATTTTCTTCCATTATTTATTCTCGGGTCTTTCTGTGTAAATGCCCAAGTTACTAACGATTCTATACAGATAGGAGATCCTTTTGAAAGTGATTCTATTATACTAGATCAAGCCGTTGTGGTTGGATATGGTACTGTTAAGAAATCAGATCTTACATCAGCTGTTTCATCAGCTAATGCTAAAGACATTACGCAAATTGCAAGTACAACTGCCATGCAGTCTTTGCAGGGTAAATTAGCAGGGGTTAACATCATAAACTCTGATGCACCTGGTACACCACCAACTGTAGTTATTCGTGGTATGGGTACAGCTTTGGGAGGTAAAGCACCATTGTATGTTGTGGATGGATTAATTGTTCCAAATATTAATAATATTAATCCAAATGACATTGAAAAAATTGATGTTTTAAAAGATGCAGCATCTTCAGCTATTTATGGAGTTCGTGGTGCAAACGGTGTTGTTGTTGTAACAACTAAACGTGGTAAAACAGGAAAGATAAGAGTTAACTATGATTCATATATTGGAGTAAGAAATACTATGAATATGGTAGATATGGCTGATGCAGATCAATATATTACTTACTTTAATGAGCAACAAAGGGCAAATAACGAAAAGAGTTTTTTGAGTGAAAATCAACGTTATAACACAGATTGGTTTGATGAAATTATGAAAACAGGTCAACTAATTAGTAATAACGTTAGTTTGTCTGGTGCAGGTGAAAATATTAATTACTTGTTCAGTCTTAATAATTTTGAAGAAAAAGGAATTTTAGATGGAAACAATTATAAACGCACAACAGTTCGTAATAACAATGATTATAAATTGTTTGATGGAAAACTTAAAATTAAACAAAATGTAAGTGCTACTTTTACACGTGAAATTCCGAAATCTTATGGTGCTTTTGATACTGCATTTCGTCAATCACCATTAGTTCCTGTTAGATATGATGATGGAAAATGGGGACAACCTTTTTGGAATAAAACGACTGGAGAGGTAACTTATCTTTTAAATCCTGGAGATGGTTCTGGAAAATTAAATTCGCATGGTAATCCAGTTGCGGGAGCATATTATGATAATCAAAAAATAAATGCTACAATTCTTCAAGGGAGTATTGATGCAGTATTGAATCTTACTAAAGGATTAGACTTTACATCTCGTGCAGGTGCAACTAAATATTGGTATAAGAAAAGAACTTTTACACCAAATAAACAAACTTGGTTAGCTGCTGATCCTACAAGAACGGCTGCACAGTTTGAAATAGAAAAAATAAAATCTACAAATGTAGGTGTTACGACTTGGGCAGATAATTCATTAGCATTTAATGAAATCGAAACGTTTAGATAGTCTTGGGAGAATTTTGTAACATTTGAACGTAAATTTGGGAATCATTCAATTAACGCAGTTGCAGGAGTTTCAGCAGAAAAAAAAGGTATAGGTACTTATAGTAATGTCACTGTATATGATGTTCCTGATAAAGAACAATATTGGGCTGAAAATCATGCTACAGGTTCATACGATAGAAATTATGAACAAAAGAATTATACACCAAGAGCCTTAGCTTCTTATTTTGGTCGTGTTCAATATAATTTTGACAATAAATATTATGTTACGGGTATTATTAGACGCGATGGATCAAGTGCTTTCAAACAAAACAAAGAATTCTGGGGTACTTTCCCTTCTGTGTCTGTTGCATGGAACATTTCAAATGAAGATTTCTTGAAAGATTCTCAAACAATTAATTTCTTAAAATTAAGAGGAGGTTGGGGTCGTTTAGGAAATGATGAAGTTCCATTCAATCAAACAAATATTTATCAAGGCAATGGAAGTACAAATTATAACTATGTATTTGGACCAGGGCAAGATTTAATTTTTGGAGCTTACATTGGAACACCAGCAAAAAATATTTCTTGGGAAATTGTAGAGGAATTAAGCGTAGGAATTGATTTCACATTATTTAATAATAAATTGTCTGGTAATGTAGATTATTACAAAAAAAATACAAAGAATGCTATTCTAAATGTGAAACCACTTCTAAATAGTGCATATAGTGATAAATTTTATGATCATGCAGCTGAGATAGAGAATAAAGGATTTGAAATTGCTTTAAATTGGCAAAACACAACTCCTTCAGGGTTTAGATATTCTATAGGAGGTAACTTCAATTACAATAAGAATGAAGTATTAAATGTAGAAGATGCTTATGCAGGTATGACAGGAGGTTCATTAGGAAATGGACAAATTGTTAAACGCTTAGAAGCAGGTCAAGCATTAGGATCTTTTTGGTTGTATGAGGTCGAGGGTGTTTGGCAAACACAAGACGAAATTAATAACAATGCACATATTTCAAATGCTAAACCAGGACACTTACGATACAAAGATCAAAATGGTGATGGAATCATCAATGATTTAGATAAAAAATTCATGGGAACTTATATTCCAAAATATAACTACGGAATCAATGTTAGTTTAGAATATAAAAATTTCGATTTAACGATTAGCGGTTACGGAGCTGGAGGTAACAAGATTTACAATGGTATCAAAAATACACGTTTAGGAGGGGAAAATATAACAGTTGATATGTTTAACGATCGTTGGACAGGTGCAGGAACTTCCAATACTAACCCAGGAGCAGAAAGAGGTCAAGAAGCGTCTTCATATTATTTAGAAAAAGGAGACTACTTCCGTTTAAGTAACGTAACATTAGGATATAATTTTCGTGATAAAATAGATTTTATTAAAAATCTGAGAATCTATGCGAGTGCTCAAAATTTATTTATCATTACAAAATATTCAGGATTTACACCAGAGTTAAACGCATATAATAATGAAGGGGATCCATATGGTACTACTGGTGTAGATTTTTCTGCATATCCTAATATGAGAACTTTCTTGGTTGGATTAAATGTTGAATTCTAATCTTAAAATTTTAAAACAATGAAAAAAAATATATTCAAAATATCAACAGTTGCAGTTTTATTATCTTTTGGTTTGATCTCTTCTTGTTCTGATGAATTTTTAGATGTAAAATCACAAGAAAATATAGCTATTGAAGACCAAGAAAGTGTTGATCCAGAGAAATTTGTAAATGGAATTTACGGAATGTTCACCGAATGGGATTATGCATTTTCTTGGTTAGGCGTTACAGAAATGATATTTGATAATGCAGACAAAGGAAGTTCTGCTTCTGATAATGGAGGTGATAAACGAGACTTAGATCAATTGGTGCATAACAGTACAACAGGGTCTATAGAGGCCATGTGGACAAGATTTTATAAGACAATTGGTCGTGCATCTTTATCTATAGATTTTACAGAAGGACAAACAGATTTAGAAGCTGCAAAAAAGAATCAGTATATAGGAGAGGCTAAATTTTTAAGAGCTGTTTCTTATTTCTATTTGGTTCGTATGTTTGGAGATACTGTGATACAGGAGTTAGATGTTCCGGCGTCTTATTCAGTACGTAAACCAAAAGCAGAAGTTTATGCATACATTGAAGCAGATTTATTAGATGCAATATCAAAACTTCCTACTAAAAATGAATATGCTGCAAAAGATTTAGGACGTGCAACAAAAGGAGCTGCTCAAGCTTTATTGGCAAAGGTATATTTATACCAAGGAAAAAATCAACAAGCGTACGATATGGCTACAACCGTTGTTAATTCTGGTATTTATGATTTAGAAAGTGATTACGCAACAACTTGGAGAAAAGAAACTGAGAATGGTAAAGAGTCTTTATTTGAAATCCAAGCTCGTGGAGATGCTGTTGCGCATGGCGTTCAACAATATTCAGAAACTCAAGGAGCTCGTGGTACTGGAGGTTGGGGATGGGGATTCAATGTTCCTTCTCAAAATTTATTAGATGCTTTTAATGCTGAAGGAGATGCTATTCGTCGTGATGCAACAATCATTTTTAGAGGTGAAACTTTATATGACGGTCGTTTAGTTCCAACTTCTGTAGAAAACCCGATGTATAACGAAAAAGCGTATTCAAGTGCGAATCTTGGTTCTGCGGATGGAGACAAAAACATTCGTGTAATTCGTTTTTCTGAAGTTTTATTAATTCAAGCTGAAGCAGCAAATGAAATTGGGCAAGATGCTTTAACACCTCTTAATCGTGTTAGAACACGTGTAAAATTAGCTCCAATAGCAAGTATGTCTAAAGATCAATTACGATTAAAAATTTGGAATGAAAGACGTTTGGAGTTAGCATTCGAGCACGATCGTTGGTTTGATTTAGTTCGTACAGGACAAGCTAAAGACATGATGGCTCTTGATGGAAAAACATTTGTTACAGGTAAACATGAGTTATTCCCAATTCCAAATGCTCAATTAATTCAAACTCCAACAATGACTCAAAACCCAGGTTGGTAATGATTAAATTAAATAAAACAATAGTTACTTGCGCTTTTTTATGTGGCGCAAGTGCTTTTGCTCAAACAAAACAAGAAAATAAGCTGTTAGATAAAGTTCAAAAACAGACGATTCAATATTTTTGGGATTACGCTGAACCTCATTCAAAATTAGCTCGTGAACGTTTTCATCCTGATGGTTTTTATCCAGAAAATGATTCAAATATCATTACAACAGGAGGAACAGGATTTGGATTAATGAGTTTAATTGTTGGTATTGATCGCGAATTTATTCCAAGAAAAGAAGCAACTGAACGAATTTTAACAGGGTTGAAATTTTTACAAAATGCAGATCGTTTTCATGGAGCTTGGCCACATTGGTTAAATGGCGAAACAGGAAAAGTAAAAGCTTTTAGTACATACGATAACGGAGGTGATTTGGTAGAAACTGCATTTCTTGCTCAGGGGTTAATTTGTTTGAAAGAGTATTTCAAAGATTCTAAAAATGAGAAAGAAATAGAGATTTCGCAATTAGCTGATCAACTTTGGAAAGAAATCGATTTCAATTTTTATACACGAGGAGAAAATGTGTTGTACTGGCATTGGTCTCCAAATTACGAATGGAAAATCAATTTTCCTTTAAAAGGATTTGATGAAACCATGATTACGTATGTTATTGCTGCGGCTTCTCCAAAACATTCTATCAATTCAGAAGTTTATTACAGCGGTTGGACGAGAAATGGTGATATAAAATCAAATGATTCTGCATACGGAGTTCCATTAATTGTAAAGCATAACGGAGCTAATAAAAATGTTGGACCTTTATTTTGGGCACAATATTCATTTATTGGACTTAATCCAAACAATTTAATAGATGGAATTGGTATTGATTATGGAAAAGTAGTGAAAAATCAAGCAAAGATTCATTACATCTACAATCAACAAAAAAAGGAAAGTTTCAAGAAGTACAAAAAAAATATGTGGGGATTAACGGCAAGTTATACCTTCAATCCAGATGGAACAGAAGGTTATACAGCACATTCTCCATTAAATGACAATAATGTAATTACGCCTACAGCTGCGTTATCGTCTTTCCCATATACACCGAAAGAATCTATGGATTTCTTGAAGTTTATTTACGAAAAACAAAACAAAAGCTTGATTGGAGTAGCAGGTCCGTATGATGCGGTTGATGTAAAAAATGATCGAGTGATTACAAAATATTTGGCGATAGATCAAGGAACAATTACACCAATGATAGAGAATTATCGCTCTGGATTATTGTGGAAATTGTTTATGCAAAATGAAGATGTACAAAGAGGTTTAGATAAATTGAAATTCAAAACAACAGCCTCGAATTAAAATCAAAAAAATGAAAAAACTAATTTATTCAATTGCTTTCTTAGGATTAGCATTCAATACTTATGCGCAAAAAATAAAGTTTGATAAATCAAAATCGAAATCAGAATTTATTGATTATGTGATGAGTCAAATGACGATTGATGACAAAGTAGGTCAGATGGTACAATATACCTATGACGGAGGTGATGTTACAGGATCTGCAATTGATAAAAATTATATAAAATACACGAAACAAGGTATGATGGGGTCTGTGTTTAACGCAACGACAACAGATATTACTAAAAAATTACAAAAAATAGCTGTTGAAGAAACACGTCTTGGAATTCCATTAATTTTTGGATACGATGTAATTCATGGTTACGAAACTATTTTCCCAATTCCACTTGGTGAAGCTTCTTCTTGGGATTTAAAAGCAATTGAAAAATCGGCTCGAATTGCTGCTGAAGAAACAGCTGCAGGTGGAGTTCATTGGACTTTTGCTCCGATGGTTGATATCGGTTTTGATCCTCGTTGGGGACGTGTTTCTGAAGGTGCAGGTGAAGACACTTTCTTAGGAAGTAAAATTGCAATAGCGCGTGTTAATGGTTTTCAAGGTAAAAGTTTATATGATTTAAATACCGTTTTAGCGTGTACAAAACACTTTGCAGGATATGCTTTAGCGCAGGCTGGTCGCGATTATGGTTCGGTAGAAATTTCTGATCGTTTCTTAAGAGATTATATTTTGCCGCCTTTCAAAGCGACTGTTGATGCAGGTGCTGGATCTTTCATGACGTCTTTCAACGAAATTGGAGGAGTTCCTTCTACAGCAAGTAAATATTTGTACGATCAAATTTTGCGTAAAGAGTGGAATTATAAAGGGTTTGTTGTAACAGATTATACGGCGATTCAGGAATTAGTTCCTCATGGAATTGCAAAAGATTTGGAAGAAGCAACTCTAAAATCGGTTGAAGCAGGAATTGAAATGGATATGATGAGTGGTGCTTTTCTTAATCATTTATCAAAATTGGTAAAAGAAGGAAAAGTAAAGCAAGATGTGATTGATACTGCGGTTCGTAGAATTTTAGAAGCTAAATATGATTTAGGTCTTTTCGAAGATCCATATCGTTATTCAAATGCAAAACGAGAGAAAGAAACGGTAATGAAACAAGAGTTTTTAAATGAAGCTCGTGATGTTGCGCGTAAATCAATGGTTTTATTAAAGAATGATAAACAAATTTTACCATTAAAAGAATCTCAAAAAGTTGCAGTTATTGGACCTTTAGTTAAAGATGAGAAAAATATCATCGGAAACTGGGCTGCACGTGGAGATCGTTATGGAAAAGCGTGGTCTGTTTGGGAAGGTTTGAATGATGTTTTAGGTAAAAACGCAAAAATTACTTACGCACAAGGAACAGAACTTAATTCGTTTAAAACTGATGGTTTTCAAGAAGCAATTAATATAGCGAAAAACTCGGATGTAATTGTTGCGGTTATGGGAGAAAACGAGAATCAAACAGGTGAAGCTGCTTCTCAAACAAATATAGATTTACCAGGAAATCAGAAAGAATTATTAAAAGAATTAAAGAAACTTGGTAAGCCAATTGTTTTAGTTTTAATGGCTGGTCGTCCAATGACAATTTCGTGGGAAAATGATAATATGGATGCAATTTTATACGCATGGTATCCAGGAACAATGGGAGGTTTAGCGATTACAGATGTGTTGTATGGAAAATACAATCCTTCGGCCAAAACACCGATGACATTTCCTCGTTCTGTAGGTCAAATTCCAATTCATTACAATCAAAAAAATACAGGTAGACCTTATTTAGGAGCGAGTGATGCGGAGCAAAAATATAAATCTCGTTATACAGATTCTCCGAATTCGCCTTTATATCCATTTGGTTATGGTTTAAGTTATACAACGTTTGATTATAGTAACTTAAAGTTGAACAAATCAACGATGAAGAATGGAAAAGATGAAATAAAAGTCACTGTAAATGTTAAAAATACAGGAAACTACGATGGAGAAGAAGTAGTACAATTATATGTTCGCGATTTAGTAGGAAGTGTGACGCGTCCAGTTCGAGAATTGAAAGGTTTTGATAAAGTGATGATTAAGAAAGGAGAAACAAAAACAATTACGTTTACATTAACTCCAGAATATTTAAAATTCCACGATATCAATATGAATTATGTTGCTGAAGCTGGAGATTTCGACATTTTTGTTGGAGGAAATTCAGACGCAACGCTTAAAACAAGTTTTACTTTAGTTGATTAAATTCCTCATTTATAGTTTAAGTTAGAAATTTAATTTATTTCTCATCCAAGTAAGTATTGTTGTGCTTACTTGGAATTTTTTAACATCACACACATGAAAAAATATATTAGTTTAAGTTTAGTTTTAATCATGACAATGATAGGTTTTGCACAACAAAATTTATCAATTATGTCTTACAATATTAGATTAGCGTCTGTTGATGATGGCGCAAATCATTGGAATATTCGCAAACAAAAATTGGTTGATTTAATCAAGTATTATGATGCTGATTTTGTTGGTGTACAAGAAGCGCAAGTTCCTCAGTTAGATTTTATCAAACAAAATAATTCGAGTTTAGATTTTATTGGATCTCCTCGAAATGATGATAAAAACGCTGAATATTCTGCTATTTTCTACAAAAAAGATCAATATAAAGTTTTAGAACAACATACTTTTTGGTTATCAGAAACGCCAGAAAAAATGTCGAAAGGTTGGGATGCTTCTTATTATAGAATTATCACTTACGGATTATTTCAAGATAAAAAAACGAAAATACATTTTGGATAATCAATACACATTTTGATAATGATGGAAAAATTGCGCGTCAAAAATCGTTAGAAATGATTGATAATTTAATTCAAAAGTTAACTGAAAAGAAAAACGTTCCAGCATTTTTTATGGGAGATTTTAATATGAATCAAAACGATGAATCTGTTAAATATATTCAAAACAAATATTTAGATACTCGTCTAAATGCGCAAATGGTTTATGGACCAGATTTTACATGGGAAGATTTTAAATTCAATGTAAAAGGAACAGAAATTTTAGATTACATTTTTTACAAAAAGAATTCAAAAGTAACGTGTAAAAGTTTCAATACGATTGATGATTTCTACGATTTCAAATATCCATCAGATCATTTACCAATTTTAGCCAAATTTTTAATTCAATAATAATTATGACAAAATCACATTTGAAATATCCTCTTATTGCAGCTTTATTGTTAAATTATTTTGCCGTAAATGCGCAAGATTTTAAACTTTCGAACAAGAAAATCGAAATATATACAACTGCTAAAAATACGAATCAACGTATCGCAAAATGGACAGATAAGTTAGCTGTAAAAAAGTTTCCACAACCAAAAGAAACAGATATTGCAATTTTTATTGATCCAAAACGTAAATTCCAAAAATTTGAAGGAATTGGAGGAGCTATCACAGATGCTTCAGCAGAAGTTTTAGCAAAATTGCCAAAGAAAGCGCAACAAGAAATTATCAAAGCTTATTATAGCGAAAAAGAAGGAATTGGTTATTCGTTGATTAGAACAACAATAAATTCGAGTGATTTTTCGAGCGATAGTTACACGTATGTAAAAGATAATGATAATGAGTTAAAAACTTTTGACATTGCACATGATTTGAATTATAAAATTCCGATGATTAAAATGGCAAAAGCAGAAATGAAAGATGCTTATCGTTTATATGCAAGTCCTTGGAGTCCGCCAGCTTGGATGAAAACGAATAACAGTATGTTAAAAGGAGGTTCTTTGAAACCTGAATATTACCAAACTTGGGCTAACTATTTTGTGAAATTTATCGAGAATTATGAGAAAATTGGTTTACCAATTTGGGGAGTTTCTATTCAGAACGAACCAATGGCAACGCAAACATGGGAATCGTGTATTTATACAGCTGAAGAAGAACGTGATTTCTTGAAAAATAATTTAGGTCCGACTTTTCACCAAAAAGGATTAAAAGACAAAAAAATTATTGTGTGGGATCATAACCGTGATTTAATTTACCAGCGTGCTTCAACTATTTTGAATGATCCTGAAGCTGCTAAATATGTTTGGGGAGTTGGTTTTCACTGGTACGAAACATGGAACGGAAGCGTGAATTTATTCAATAATGTAGCGTTAACTCACGAAGCTTTCCCGAATGTTAATCTAATTTTTACAGAAGGTTGTAAAGAACAATTTGATTACAATCAAATGGGAAATTGGGCATTGGGTGAAAAATATGGTTACAATATGATCAACGATTTTAACTCCGGAACAGTTGCTTGGACAGATTGGAATGTTTTGTTGGATGAAAAAGGAGGACCAAATCACGTAGGAAATTTCTGTTTTGCACCAATTCATGGTGATACTAGAAATGGACAAGTTACGTATACAAATTCGTTTTACTACATTGGTCAATTCTCAAAATTTATTCGTCCAGGTGCGCAAAGAATTGCAGCATCGTCTAATCGTTCAGATTTAATGACGACTTCTTTTGTAAACAAAGACGGAAAAGTTGTGGTGGTTGTGATGAATCAAACAGATAAACCTTATCAATATAATTTATGGATAGAAGGAGAAGCTGTTGAGGTGAATTCGCAAGAACATTCGATTAGCACAATCATTATTTCGTAAAAAAATAGAATAATTAAAGGGAAAATTATTTATAGTAAATTGCTTGACAAATTGACAACGTAAGAAGTTAAAGTCAAGCAATTTTTATTTAAAATAGAAGAAAATGAAATATTTAGTTGCCTTATTTTTAATGATAAGTTATACATATGCGCAGAAAACGATAGTATATGATAAAAAAAATAATTTAGCGTTTGATATTTATTATCCGAAAAACTATAAAGAGAATCAAACCTATAATGTATTTGCTTGGGTACACGGAGGCGGATTTTCAGGAGGAACAAGAGCGGATAAAGAAGAAATTGAACGAATGAAAGATGCTCAAGAAAGAGGTTTCGTAGCTGTTTCTATCTCGTATAGATTATTGGCAAATTCTTCGGCTGGTTTTGGGTGTGATTTGCCAAAACAAGAAAAGTTGATGATTTTTAAAGAAGCCTCTTTTGATGTTTTAACTGCGCTAAATTTTATTCAAAATAATTCAAAAGAACTTAAATTCTCGATTAATAAATTAATTTTAGGAGGAAGTAGTGCAGGAGCGGAGACTATTCTAAATGCTTATTATTTGAGAGATTTATGGTACGGAAATCAATTCAATCAAGTTAAAATTGATGGATTAGTAAGTTATGCAGGAGCGATTGTAGACAATCGTTATGTTACAAAATCGAGTGTTTTGCCAACAGTTTATGTACATGGTTTAAGCGATGATGTTGTACCAGCTTACAATGCGCCACACAGAAGTTGTTTGGATAATCAACAAGGGTTTTTTCCTTTAAATGGTTCTGCTACTTTAGAAGATTTGAATAGAAAATATAGTCAGGCATCTTTTGCTATTTTCTCTAATTCAGGAAAACATGAATGGTCTGGATTAAGAAAGCAATATTTAGACGAAGTTTTCAATTTTATTAATCAATCAATAATTGGAAATAAAAAAGTAAATAATCGAATAATTGTTGACTAATAAAAATATAAGTACATGATAAATTATTTAATGATTATAAATATAAAACAAACAAAGAGCAAAATTTCTTCTGCTCTTTGTTAAATAACCTAACCAACTTTATACTATGAAAAATCTGTATAATCTTTAAACTCCTTTGTTACGAATCACAAATAAGAATTGTAAATTTAGAAATACAATTATTGTTTTAAATTGATGTAGATCAAGAAATAATAATTAAACAAAATGTAGAATCTGATTCAGTTTTAGCTAATGGAACAATGACAATCACTCGAAAATCTGATAAAAAAAACTACAGTGATAAATTTTGAAGGAGGAACAGCTTGTTAATTCTTAAATAAAAAGACAAAGCAATTTGCTTTGTCTTTTATAGTTAGTTTTTGAGGATAAAATTAGAAATGACTTCTACTAATTCTATATTTATTGGAAGTTCTGGGTTATTGTAAGAAGATAAATCATCTTTTGAAGTAGTATTTTTTAAAACGTGATTCATCCCTTTAATAATAACAGCAGATTTAGGAGATAGGTTTTTAGCATTCTCCGTATCAACTTGTATATCCATATCACCTTGAATCACTAAAAAAGGAATAGTTAATTTATTGATTTCATTTACAGGATTATATTTAATCCAAGAAATTAAATAAGGTTGTACACTTTTACGAAATAATGAAGATAAATTAGGATTAATATTATTTACAGTATTTCCATTTTTTAAAGAATCTATAATAGCATACGATTCGGTTTTTAATTGTTCAGGAAGTTGATTTAATTGTTTCTTAAGTATTTGGTCAATAGATTCTCCTGAACCAGAAATCGAGATGAATTTGTCGACATTTTTTGAAGATGCAAGCATTCCAATTAATGAACCTTCGCTGTGTCCAGTTATTGAAATAGAACCAAATCTTTTATCTTTTTTTATGAAAGTTACCCAATTACTTGCGTCTTCAACGTAATCATCAAATGTAAGTTTAGACTCGTCCAAATTAGCAATAGAACTTTCTCCGATTCCTCTTTTGTCATAACGAATAGATGCAATTCCTTTTTCAGCTAAACCATGAGCTAAATATTTCAAAGAGTTATTAATCATCATATTATTGTTCCCATTTCTATCTGTCGGTCCAGAACCAGAAATTAATAAAACAATTGGTATTTTAGATTTTGCATTTTGAGGTAAACATAATGTTCCAAATAATTTAACTTGATTTTCGTTAAGTTGAATATCTGATTCTGTGAAATTATTTGTTGATTGACCAAAAACTGTAGAACAAATAAGTATAAAGAAAAATAAAACTTTTTTCATGTTTTTTGTGGTATTAATAATGATAATATTGAAGTTGAAACAATGATAAATAACAAGACAGCAATAAAAGCAAGAACTTGTTTGATGCTTTTCATATTTGTAACCGTTTTGAAACCGATGTATAAATAATAGAACATTACGCATAGAAAAAATATTGCGATAAAAGCTACAATTACAAGTACAATCATTGTTGGGGCTTCATATAAAACTTCGAGATTATTTGTTGTAATTCCTTTTAGAACTTTGTCCATACTTTTGTTGACAATTGGAATAAAATCGGTGATGAATACAATGTAATAGGCGATTCTAGAGATTAAAACGACGTTTAAAATGTCTATAATTCGCGTTCTGTTATTGATGATTTTTCCTAAAATATAAAATAGGAGAATAGCAATTGCTAAATTTCTCGTATTTTGATACAACAAATCGAGATAAGAATAAGGAATTCCATTTTTCTTAATACTCAAAAAATCAGGGAAAAAAGATTCTGTAATTTTGGCAATATAAGTGAAAAAGAAATGCGAAAATAGCCCAATAATGAATAATATTTTTTCATCGAAATATGCAAATGGATTAAGGAGTTTCTTTATCATTTTTTAGTGTATTTATTGTGTTAACAAATTCATCTGGCTGATCGCAGCTCACCAAATATTTTACATTTTCTAATTCAATAGCAACAAGTTTTGTACGATTTTTTATATTACATCGATAATTGTCCATAGATCTTCCTATCAAACCCATAAATCCTCTGCATCCAACGATTATCAAATTGTTTTGAGATTTTCTTGTAATAATTTTCACTTCATTTATCGGAATAATACTCGTTTTGACTTTTGAAATAAGATAAATATTGTTCAAATCAACTTTAATTTTATTTAAAGAGATTAAATAATAATACGCAAACAACGGATAAATAATGATTGCATAAATCACCGCAACATATACTTCTGTTTCTTTAAACAATATTCCTCCAATTAAGATTAATAATACAATTAAAATAGCAGTTGTAACCTTAAAAAATAGCGACATCGATACTGAAAATTCTTTATTCATCGGACATTATTTTTATTTTATTAATCAAATCATCTACTTTATTTCGCATGGTTGGATAGCTGACTTCAAATTCTTTTGCCATGTCTTTTAAACTTCCTGAGTTGACAAAGAATTGCATAATAAATGCTTGTTCTTCATTTGTAAGCTTCAGAAATAAAGGAAGTTCATAGTTTCCTACAACTTGTGTTTCGCAATGGTTGCAAATTAATTTTTCGACCGCTAATTCTTCGGCACAACTGGGACATATAACAGGAAGTTTTTTCATTGGATTAAATAATATTAAAATTAGTTTTAATAAAATTAAATAAAAGTTTAATTAATTCAAAATGTGAAATCATATTTTTTCAACTTTAATATTATTGATACATTTGCAACCTAAGTTTTAGTAAAATGAATTTTAAGAAATTAGCCCTTGCAGCATTGGCGTTAGGGACAACAGCATATATCGTTAATCACAATAAGAAAAATGTAAAATATAAACCTGCTCAAAATTTTGATTTAGGTGGATTTTTAGGACGTTGGTACGAGATTGCACGTTTGGAAAATAAAGCACAAAAAGGACAAACAAATGTGACGCATCGTTTTAATTTGAACGAAGAAAATGGGCAATTGGAAGTGATTGTGCGCGGCTACAATGCGAAGAAAAAAGGGTGGGAAAAGATTGAAGGAATTGCAGCACAAGATATCGAAAATGTTGGGTTGTTCTCGACAACGTTTTTACCAATTTTAGCAAAAAAATTATATGTAATCGATTTTGATAAAGATTACAATAATGTATTAGTTGCAAGTGAAGATTATAAAAAGTTATGGATTCTATCGCGTAAGAAAGAGATTTCGGATAAGGTAAAAGACAGATTTTTTGATTCGGCAAAGAAAGTAGGATTTGATCCAAGTAAGTTAATTTGGCCTTCTCAAGTTCCGATTGCGAAATAAGATTATTTATTTTTAAGACATAAAAAAACCTCGAGAATTTCTCGAGGTTTTTTGTTTTATTATTTTTGGTTTTTCTTTTCCCAATCGATCGGGAAATTACAACTTTGGTATTCTTTTCCAATTTTAATGTAAGCATCACCAACTTGACGTTTTACCCAATCCATCAACAATGTACGTTCTTTATCTTGAACCGCAAATTTCTGAATTCTATAGTAATCATCTTGATAATTGATTTTATGCTCTGGATAAAATTTATTGATTTTTAAGATTCTTAAAGCTTTTCTGTTATCAAAATCATCTTCGAAAACTTGAGAAATATCTCCTTCATTTAATGTTGCAATTGCTGTAAACATTGGTAGAGGCAAAGCCATTTTCTCGAAACGATCGTCACCAGAATTTTGGTTCATGATATTTCCTGAGTTAAATTTTGTGTATTTATCATCAGAAAATCTTAATGCAGCATCTTTAAATGTCATTTTTCCGTCGTTAATTAAAACTCGAATTGAATCTAATTTATTATAAGCCTTTTTTATTTCGTCTTCTGTTGGTTTCAACGTAATCAAGATATGGCGCAAATCTAATTCTTGTCCACGACGTTTTTCTAACTTAATAATATGATATCCAAAATCAGTTTTGAATGGATCAGAAATTTCACCTTCTTGTAAGTTAAACGCCACCGCATCAAACTCTTTTACCATTTTACCACGAGAAACTTTTTTGTATTCACCTCCGTTACTTGCAGAACCTGGATCTTCTGAATATAAAATTGCTTTCGTTGCAAAAGAAGCACCTTCTTCAATTTCTTTTTTGATTTCTTTTAATTGATCTATAATCTTTTGTTGATTTTCTTGCGAAACTTCAGGATAAGTTACAATATGGCTAATCGAAACTTCGTCTTTTACGTCTGGTAACTCACCTTGGTGTTTTTCGAAAAACAAACGAACTTCTTCTGGCGTAGCATCAGCACCTTTTACAACCATTTCTCTTTTGTTACGTGCATAAATATTATCTTCTACGATATATTTAGTTTCGTTTTTCATTTCCGCCATTGTACGGAATCCGAAATAGTCTAAAATTTGTTTTTCTCCTCCAGCTTGAGCAATCAAACCTTCGATTTGGTTGTTTAATTGACGAGTTACCTCATCTTGTGTCACTTTGATTAAAGTATCTTGTTTTGCACGATCAACCAACATTTTGTCTAACATAATGTCATTTAGGAAATCACATTTGTCTTCGACTTGCATCCCTTGTTGTTTTGACATTAAATAATCTCGATCTACATCAGACTCTAAAACAATCTGATCTCCGACAACAGCAGCTATACCATCTACTTTAGCAAGACGTTTTGGTGTTGGTTTTGCTGTTTGTGCAAAAGTATTTACCGTAAATAATGCTGCAATTAGCAACATCATACTCGATTTAAATTTCATATACTTTAATTTCATTTTAATATTCTAAGCTCGATAAAAAAACTTACCGATGAGCAAATTTAACTTTTTTTGTTAAAGTCCAACATATTTTAATTTCCTTTAACAAAAGAATTGATTTTTTAGTTTATTGTTAAGATTAAACTAAGCCAAATGTACGCAAAGAAACATTCCAAGCAGATTCGAAATCAAAAAGATTCAAACCATGTTTTTCTTTGTGCTCATTTGCGAAACTAATTAATTTCTCGGTTGGCATATTTCCGACCATATCACTTTTTGACATTGGACATCCGCCCAAACCTTTTATAGCGCCATCAAAACGACGACAACCATTATCATAAGCGGCTTGTACTTTGGAATGCCATTCGGTATAAACGGTATGAAAATGTGCGCCAAATTCAATTTCTGGATAATGAGGAATCAAATTTTGGAACAGATCAACAATTGTTTTTTCGTCAGCAACACCAATTGTATCTGATAAATTGATTGAAGAAATTCCAATATCAGCCATTTTTTTTGACCATTCTTTTACGATTTCTTCATTCCAAGTTTCTCCATAAGGATTTCCAAACGCCATCGATAAATAAATCAACATATGTTTACCATTATCATTTGCAATTTGGTTGATTTCTTTCACCATTTCAAATGCTTCTTCACGACTTTTATTCGTGTTGAATTGCTGAAAATTCTCTGAAATAGAAAAAGGAAATCCAATAATATCCACTTTTTCGTGCTCAGCAGCTTTTATTGCTCCACTTTTATTGGCAACAACAACAGATAATTTCGATTTTGAATTGGTTTTATCAATATTATCTAAAACTTCTTTCGTATCCGCCATCTGTGGAATCGCTTTTGGCGAAACAAAACTTCCACAATCTATCGCTTCAAAACCAACAGTCAATAAACGATTTAAGTAATCAATTTTCTTGTCAGTTGGTATAAAATCTTTGCGTCCTTGCATTGCATCACGAGGACATTCAATAATTTTAAAAGTTAGCTCACTCATTTTTTTGGTTTATTTGCGCCTTAAAGGTAGATAATTTAGTAATTTTGACAAAAATTAAAACGCAATGCAAACAGAATGGAGAGAAAAGTTGGTAACACGCTTTTTGAAATATGTTAAAACTTACACTGAAAGTGAAGCTTTTTTAGATAAATTTCCAAGTACAGACCGTCAATGGGATTTAGCAAATTATTTGGTTGAAGAGTTAAAACAAATCGGTTTAGAAGATGTTTCAATAGATGAAAACGGGTATGTTTTTGGATATGTTCCTTCTACAGTTGATCACGAAGTGCCTACAATTGGGTTTGTTTCTCATATGGATACATCGCCAGATTTTTCTGGAGAAAATGTACAACCTCAAATTTGGGAAAATTACGATGGTGGAGATATCAAATTGAACGAATCAATGATTTTATCACCAAACGAGTTCCCTGAATTATCTCAATATAAAGGTCAAACAATCATTACAACTGATGGTACAACATTATTAGGTGCTGATGATAAAGCTGGTGTTGCTGAAATTGTAACAGCTGCAGAATATTTGATTGCTCATCCAGAAATTAAACATGGACGTATCGCTATTGGATTTACACCTGACGAAGAGGTTGGTCGTGGTGCAGATTTCTTTAATGTAGAGAAATTTGGTGCTGAATGGGGTTACACAATGGATGGTTCTGAAATTGGAGAATTAGAGTACGAAAACTTTAATGCTGCATCTGGAATTGTGACAATCAAAGGTAAATCTGTTCACCCAGGTTATGCAAAAGATAAGATGATTAATGCATCTAATATTGCAATGGAGTTTGCTGCACAATTACCAAACGACGAAGTTCCTGAATTAACTGATGGTCGCGAAGGATTCTTTCATTTAGCTAAAATTACAGGAAATGTATCTGAAGCAAAAATGGTTTACATTATCCGTGATCACGATATGGAGCAATATGAAGCGCGTAAAGCTTTATTTTTACAAATTGCTGCTGATATTCAAGAGCGTTTTGATCATGAAGTAATTACAGCAGAAGTTTCTGATCAATATTTTAATATGATTGAGAAAGTAAAAGAGAAATTCCAATCTGTTGAAATTGCTGAACAAGCTTTGAAAGATTGTGGAGTTACGCCAAACATCAAACCAATTCGTGGAGGTACAGATGGTGCTCGTTTATCTTTTATGGGATTACCTTGTCCTAATATCTTTGCTGGAGGTCATAATTTCCACGGACCTTACGAATATGTTCCGGTAGAATCTATGGAAAAAGCAACAGAAATTATTGTACGTATTGCAGAATTAACAGCTGAAGGAGCGAAATAATTCTTACAATATATCTTAAAAATAACTTAAGTTTTCTTTTTTGGTTTAAATTTTGTGTAATTTCAAATCAAATTAGAAAACTTTTTTTATGAAAAATATCGTATTATCAGCAGCCGCTATATTTTGTTCAACTTTTGCATTTGCGCAAGAAGAGATAAATGTTGGAGATTTTAATATCTTAAAAGTTTATGATAAAATTCCAGTTGAATTAATTTCATCAAACGAAAACCTAGTGAAAGTAGATGGAGTTAATGCGAGCGATGTTCAAGTTGAAAATAACAAAGGTGAACTGAAATTGAAAATGACAGGAACCAAATTGATGCAAGGAGGAGAAGCAACGGTTAAGGTTTATTACAAATCATTATACGAAATTCAGGCAAGTCAAGGTTCTCGCATTTATTCTGATGATGTTGTAAAATCACAAGCATTGTATTTGACATCTAACGAAGGTTCATCTATCAAATTACCAATCGAAACATCAAAATTAGAAGTCAAAATAAATTCTGGTGCTGAAGTAATTTTAACTGGTGATACTGAATTTCAGACTGTAATTGCAAATTCTGGAGGGAAATATTATTCGAAAACATTAAATTCTGATACAGCAAGTTTAACAACAAATGCAGGAGGAGTAATAGAAGCGAGAGCGGAGAAATCTGTAGATGCAAAAACTAGAGCAGGAGGAGTGATTGATATTTATGGTAATCCAACGCAACGTAATCAGAAAAAATTAGCTGGTGGAAAAATTAATTTTAAATGATTTAGAACTTTAACAATAATATAAAAGCAACGATTAATTCGTTGCTTTTTTTGTCTGATATAACAAATAAATCAATTCGACATATTTGCTATAACTTATAGTTCCTTCTTGATTATTAGCCTTCAAAAACTGATTATTTAACTCAGAAAAAGTATCGCTCGTAACACCTTCATATTTCAAATAATGTTTTAATTCGGCTTTTCTGTCTTGCTTTATTTTAGAATGCATATTATCCAATTCCATTTTCACAAAATACGGATCAGATTTGTAAATAGCACCTAAAAGCGTATAAATACTTTTATAATAAAACGAATAATTAATTTCAGGATTTCTAGATTTTGTACCTAAATAATAAGCTAAAAAATTAGCTTCACTTTCTGATGCAAATCCCATTTGGTGTCCATATTCGTGGAAAAGTGTTGCAGGTTGTTTCAAATTTGTATTGTATCTGTTCAGATTTGCTTCTGCCGTAAAAGGGTTATAGTATCCCAAAATACCCATATAATTTTGCATTTCCGAAATCCAAGATAATTTGTATTGTGTATCTTTTAATAATCGATAATTTTTTAACCATTTTACATTATTTACTTGGTGTTGTAAAGCAAAAAATTCTTGATTATAATCTTTTAAATTAGATTTGAATTTTATCGTTGTTGTTGAATCATTGTGTTCGATTAAATTTCTTGCTGATATTGCTTTATCAAGTTCGTAGCAATAGATTTCTTTCAGAATTTTAGGTTGAATAACGATTTTTTCTTTGTCAATAGTTAACGTTTGTTTTTTGTACATCACGCTCCAAGCAAACGTGTAAATAAAATAGATACAGTTTACAAAAATCATAATGCAATAAATTGAATGCGAAACTTTTTCTTTCGATTTGAAAAAACTTCGAATCAATTTAAAAATCAATACAAAACCGATTATTCCAATGATTAAATAAAACAATTCTCCAACAGGAAAATGAACTGAATTCGTAATTTTTGCAATAAATCCTGAAATTGGAAATGTAAGATGATTGACGATGAAATCATCAACGCTTTCGATTGAAAATAGTATCGAAAATAAAATAATTTGAAATAGAAAAATAAGGATACTTCGATAAGTTTTATTCAACTTCTTTAGCATATTGATTAGCGATATAACTGATATAAATTAACTGAAAAGTGTGGTAAAGCATAACCGGAATCAAATAAATACCGATATCTCCCGTAAAAATAACTGCTGCAATTACCGAGCCATGAACCAATGATTTTTTAGTCGAACAAAATTGAATTGTGATATCATCTTCTCGATTAAAATTCATTTTCTTACCAATCCATTTTGAAAGTTTGAAAAAGAAAAAGAATAACGCAACTACAATTATGAAAACTGCCAACAACGGAAGAACGCCTAATTTTGTAAATAATCCATCCAAAAAAGTATGACTAAAACTGTTGTAAACAATAAGTACAATGGTTAGTTTATCTAAATTACCGAATTGCTTTTTATATTTATTGTAAAAGAACCCTAAATAAGGTTGAAGAAGAGCTCCGATAAAAACAGGTAAAATAATTTTAAGAACTAAATCCAAAAAAGTTCCTAATAAATCAAATTCACCATTACTTTTTGATAAAAACAAACTCATCCAAAGCGGTGTAACAACAATACCTATTAGTCCAGAAATACTTGCGTTAAAGATAGCACTTGGTATATTTCCTTTCGCAATAGAAACCATTACAACTGACGAAGAAACTGTACTTGGTAACGCGGCTAAATAAAATATTGCGACATACAGAGTAAAATAAATTGGGTAATTTTTTATGAAAGGATAGAAACACAAGACTAATAATGGAAAAAATATAAATGTGATGGATTGAATCAAGACATGCATTTTCCAATTTGCTAAATCTTTAAAAACTTCTTTCCAATTAAGTTTTAATCCATAAAAAAAGAATACTAAGATAACTCCAATATCAATTATTGTATTCAGATTGAAATCCTTGTAAGACCACAAACTAATATCTGGGAAAAAATATGCGACAACAATGGCAACGAATAAAAACAGAATAAAAGGGTCGGGTAATTTATTTAGAATTTTCAAAATCAATAAAATTTAAACAAAAATAATAAATAAGATGATAAACATTTACTAAATATTTAATACTTTCGTTTTAAAGTAGAAAAGGGTATAATGTTAAGTATTTGTAAATTGATTAACTTTTTTTTATATTTGTATTTAAATAACCTAAAATCTATCTTATGAATACGTGTCTTCAATGTAACCAAACTTTATTTGGTCGAAAAGACAAAAAGTTTTGTAACGATTTTTGTCGAAATTCTTATAATAATAATCTTAATCGTGATAAAGTAGAAATTGTACGAAATATTAACAACAGATTAAGAAAAAATAATCGTATCTTAAAAACTTTATTAGAAGAAGGAGCTCGTTCGGTAAATAAAAACGAATTGAGTTTGAGAAACTTTGATTTTAAGTACATTACAAATGTAGATGAATCAAAAAATGGCACAATTTATTATGTGTACGATGTTGGATATCAAGAGTTAAACGAAGAAAATTATTTATTATTTCAGGAATAAATTTTTATTTTTTTATTGAAAAAAGCGCGTCAACATGTTGATGCGCTTTTATATTTTAACTAAATCTGTTCTTTTTTATACGTTATATTTTATGACTAATTTTTGTTGCGATTAAGTTTAACTTTCTAAAATAACTTAACTTTGTGCCAAGATGAAAAAAGATATCAATCAACTTGATCCGAAAGAATTTATTCTGATTAAAGGTGCAAAATTGCACAACTTAAAAAACATTGATTTAGCGATTCCAAAAAATAAATTAGTCGTGATTACTGGGATGTCTGGTTCTGGGAAATCTACTTTGGCTTTTGATACGTTGTATGCGGAAGGTCAGCGTCGTTATGTCGAAAGTTTATCGTCTTATGCACGTCAGTTTTTAGGAAAATTGGATAAGCCTCAAGTTGATTATATCAAAGGAATAGCGCCAGCAATAGCGATTCAGCAAAAAGTAAATTCTACAAATCCGCGTTCTACAGTTGGAACAACGACAGAAGTCTATGATTATCTAAAGTTGTTGTACGCACGAATTGGAAAAACATATTCACCGATTACAGGAGAATTAGTTCAAAAAGATTCGGTAACGGATGCGATTGATTATCTAAAAACTTTTGTGGCTGAAACTAAATTTATTCTTCAAATAAAATTGGTTGTGCCAGAAGAGCGTTCGTTTGCAGAACATTTGAATATTCTTCAACAGCAAGGGTTTACACGTTTGAGTGTCGATGGAAATCAAGTGAAAATTGAAGATTTAATTTCATTTAATTTTGAACCTCAACCCGAAAATGATATTCATCTTGTCATTGATCGTATCGCTTTGCCAACAGAGGACGAAGAATCTTTTTATCATCGTTTGGCAGATTCTATCGAGACGGCTTTTTTCGAAGGAAAAGGAGAAATAGCGATTGTAAATGTAGAAGATAATACGGTAAAATATTTCTCAAATAAATTTGAATCAGATGGTTTGATTTTTAATGAACCAACTATTCATTTCTTTAGTTTCAATAATCCTTATGGAGCTTGTCCAACTTGCGAAGGTTACGGGAAAGTAATTGGAGTTGAGGAAAATCTTGTCGTTCCAAATAAATCGTTGTCAATCTACGAAGATGCGGTTGTAGCTTGGAAAGGCGAGAAAATGGGCGAGTGGAAAAATCATTTTATCAAACTTTCTCAAAAAGTAGATTTTCCAATTCATAAACCTTATTTTGAATTATCCGAAGAGCAAAAAGACTATTTGTGGCACGGAGATAACGACTGGGAAGGATTGGACGGCTTTTTCAAAATGGTTGAGGAGAATACATACAAAATTCAATATCGTGTAATGTTGTCTCGTTATCGTGGTAAAACAACTTGTCCAACTTGTAAAGGAAAGCGTTTGCGTAAGGAAACGAATTACGTGAAAATTGCGGATAAATCGATTAATGATTTGGTTGATTTACCTTTGAATGAGTTGAATGATTTCTTTACAAGTATTACATTTAACGAATATGATCAGCAAATTGCGGGTCGAATTATATACGAAATTAAGTCGCGTTTAACGTTTTTGTTAGATGTTGGTTTAGAATATTTAACGCTAAATCGTGCTTCGAATACGTTGTCTGGAGGAGAATCGCAACGTATCAATTTAGCAACTTCTTTGGGAAGTAGTTTGGTTGGTTCGATGTATGTGTTAGACGAGCCTTCGATTGGTTTACATTCGCGTGATACAGCTAAATTTATTACAATTTTACATCGTTTACGCGATTTAGGCAATACAGTGATTGTGGTAGAGCATGATGAAGATATCATGAAAGCTGCTGATTATATCATCGATATTGGTCCAGAAGCAGGAACAAATGGAGGTGAAGTAGTTTTTGAAGGAACCTATGATGAATTATTAAAAGGTGATACATTAACATCTAAATATTTGAACGGAAAATTAGAAATTGAAGTTCCTAAAAAACGTCTAAAATCTCCTAATTATTTGAAAATTATTGGAGCAAGAGAAAATAATCTAAAAAATATTGATGTTAAATTTCCTCTGAACGAATTAACCGTTATTACAGGTGTTTCGGGTTCAGGGAAATCTACCTTAATGAAAGATATTTTAGCACCAGCTGTTCAGCGTCATTTCGAGATTTTTGGAAATAAAATCGGTGATTTTGATGAGTTAGTTGGAGATCTGAAACAATTGGAAGGAATTGAGTTAATCGATCAAAATCCAATCGGGA
Organism: Empedobacter falsenii; assembly: GCF_019308355.1. Classification (GTDB taxonomy): domain Bacteria; phylum Bacteroidota; class Bacteroidia; order Flavobacteriales; family Weeksellaceae; genus Empedobacter; species Empedobacter falsenii_B. The sequence goes on from NZ_JAAGKM010000018.1 coordinate 45,484, forward strand.
AATCTTCGCGTTCTAATCCTGTGACGTATGTAAAAGCTTACGATGATATCCGAAATTTATTTGCCAATCAGAAAGCAAGTAAAGTGATGGGATTTCAACCAAAACATTTTTCGTTTAATGTAGATGGCGGACGTTGTGATGCATGTAAAGGAGAAGGGACAATTACCATCGAAATGCAGTTTATGGCTGATGTAGAGCTGGTTTGTGAAGATTGCCATGGCGAACGTTTCAAGAAAGAAATCTTAGAAGTTAAATTCGAAGGAAAATCGATTTCAGATATTTTAAATCTAACAATTGATGAAGCAATTGACTTTTTTGCAACTCATCAGCAAAATAAAATTGTCGAAAAGCTGAAACCATTACAAGATGTTGGTTTGGGTTATGTAAAACTTGGGCAATCGTCGAATACGCTTTCTGGTGGAGAGGCACAACGTGTGAAGCTGGCTTTTTTCTTGACGAAAGGAGAAACGACAAATAAAACCTTGTTTATTTTTGATGAGCCTTCTACAGGTCTGCATTTCCATGATATTCAGAAGTTGATTAAAGCATTACGTGCTTTGATTGATTTGGGACATTCGGTTTTTGTAATCGAACATAATATGGATATTATCAAAGTTGCCGATTGGGTGATTGATCTTGGTCCAGAAGGAGGGAAGAAAGGCGGTTATTTGGTTGCCGAAGGTACGCCAGAAGAGATTGTCAAAGTAAAAGAGTCCTACACAGCTCAATTCTTAAAAGAGAAATTATAACAGAAATAAAATAAATTATTAAAACCGAGTTTAGTTCGGTTTTATTTTGCGTTACATTTTGGGTGATGATAAACAGGGAAATTGCACGAATTCGCAATAAAACACAATTCGTTTGCTTTTTTATGAAGTGAAAGCGCCAACTCGATTTGTGATGAATTAGAAATAATGATTTCAGGAAATAAATCTACTTTTATAATTTTTCCACTTCCATCAGGATTTATTTGCAATGTGGCCTCCGAATGATCTTGGTAAGAAATTACTTCGATTTTATGTTGTGTACAACAATATAAATACGACATCATGTGACAAGAAGTCAAACTACTCAAAAGCAAATCTTCTGGATTGTATAAATTTGGATCACCTTTGAAAGTTTTCGCCGCAGAAACTTCTAAATCAGGTTTTCCTTCAATCGAAATGTAATGACTTTTTGTATAAATTCTGGTTGAAGAATCTGTTTGAGGCTCTTTCTTAATCCAATTTAGGGCAACTTTAAATAAATGATTCAAGGCTTAATTTTTATCAAAAATAATCTTTTCTAAAAGAAAAACACAACTGAGAATCCTCAATTGTGTTTTCAAAAAATGTTATAATTTATTTACTATTTACTTTCTTAAATAGACATTTCCATATTTCGAAGAAAATTCTTGCAATGGCTGTTTACCTACGTTTGCTGCAATTACAGAATGAAAATTATCTGATTTTATAGTTTTGATTGCAAAATCTAGATTCGTGTACATCTTCCCAAAAAAAGTTTCCACTTTTATTTCTCCAATTTGTTTTGCATTCATTGTTGCATCTACACTTCCATATGTTGATTGTGCAATAATCGGTGCATCAAAATTGATGACTTCAATTGTTCCATACGTTGACTCGATAGTCGTTTTCATATGTTCAGGAACTTTGATTTCCAATGTAATATCCATTTGTACTCCTGTAGAAACCGAAGAGGATTTAATGTCATTTGCATCAATATATTTTTGATAGTCCTCTTTGGTTTGAAATTGTTTTTTCTCACTACCAAAAGTCGCTGTCACCTGATGTGGAATATCTTCTAGTTTTACAACTTTACCTTCGATGGTTTTTCCTTGACTGTTTTTGCTTTCAGTTAAGTTGAAATTCGAGTCATTTTTACCATTATTGATATTAACATTTCCAGAGATACTCACTTCGTTTTGTTTCCATGTTGTGATTTTAACGATTTGTGGATAATCAAATTTTAATGTTAATTCTTGACCTTTTTCAACTGAGAAATTCTTCTGAATTTTTGTTTGAGCGATTGATAAATTTGTCAATAAGCCCACTGCTAAAGATAAAATTACTGTTCTCATAACGCTCTCAAATATATTTTACTATAATCTGATCTGAAAAGGAAACTTGTTCCTCCGCCATTTAATGTTCCTGTTGCTTGATTGTTAATTTTTATCATTTCAGATGATTTATCAACTGTTTCTAATTTTAACGATAATTCAGGTGCAATCAAAATATCACCAAACGAAGTTGTTAATTTTACATTTGCTTTAGATGATTTCGGAATTGAAGCATCCACGTGACCATAGATAGATACAAGCGACAAAGGACCTTTTACATTTTGACTAAATTTAGCATCGATAGAACCATAAATCGTGTTGATTGTTGCAGGTCCTGTTACATTTTCTAACACTACATTGTTGTAACTTGCAGTTGCTTCAACTTCGTTTTCGATATTTTTGAATGTAATGGTACTTCCAAATTGAGATTGATGATTAAATGAAATTGTTACACCTTTTGGAACTAAAATTTTGATATTTGGAGGTGTCATTTGTTGTAGTTGTTTTACCTCGATTATACCATTTTTTTCTACAACATTTATTCCTAAATCAGTGTTGTCCTCAAGTCCTAATGAGTTGATCGAGCGCAATCCTTTTGCTCTTTCGTCATTATCTCGCGATCTTGTTTTTGTAGAAAAAACAATTTCGTTTCCGTTGTAACCTTCTACTGTTACTCGTCCAAGATCAAGGTTCATTTTTCCTTTACTTACAGCTAATTTGTACGTTTTCGAATTATCTTCATTCGCACTTTTCGATTCATTTTGTGCAAAAGTGTACGTAGACATCATCATAAAAGATGCAGCTACCAAAAATATTTTTCTTATCATTTTTTGATTTTTTTGTTAATTATTATTTTCTAAAAAGAACCGCGTACGCTTCGTCTTTCACAAACGGTTTTGTTGTAGGATCCAACACCATTTCTTGTAATTTATTTGTTAATTTCAAATCGATTTGATCGTTATTGATATGCGCAATCATTCCTATTAATTCCATTTGTACCATCGGATCATCTTGTTTCATAAAAATGTCTGTTAACTCTTTTGAAACGTCCGATTTAGGTAATTTTGAAGCAAGCGCTTCGAGTGCATTTAGTCGCACAATTGTATTGTTGTCATTTAAAGCTAAGTGGTATAAACTCTCTTTCAAATTGTGATCAATACTTGGTAAATCAGTTATTTTTGCAATTGCATCAATACGATTACTTGTTGATTCTTGATCATTTAATGAACTTAAAATTTCATTTTTAAGTGCTTCATCTATACCAATTAGTTCTTCTTTTGGTTGAACAATTTTTTCAACTTTTTTCTCTTTCTGAATTGTTACAAACTGAATTTCTTTTTTATTTTGTTCAGTTTTAATTTCAGTTGGATGAACAATTTCTGGTTGAATTTCTTCTACTTTTTTAACCTGCTTTTCTTTTACAATTTCAATTGTTTTTGGTGAATTTACTTGATCATTTTTTAATAAAAAATATCCACCAACACTCAATAAAACAAGCGCAGAAGCAGCAATACTCCAATTTTGAATTCTCCATTTCTTAGGCTGTTCAATTACCAAAGTTTTTTCTTCCTGTTTAGGAATCTCAGCCTGAATTCTTTTCCATAATTCTGCAGAAGGTTCTTTGTTTTCAAAGGCTTCTCTGTTTTTTTCGATATGTTTTTTTAAAGAATCATTCATTGCAAACGGTTTGTTGTAAGGTTTCGTAAATTTTCTTTTTTGCACGATGATATTTACTTCTCACCGTGTTGTGGCTCAATCCCAAAAGTTGAGCAATGTCTTCTTGCGGCATGTCTTCGAACAGAAATAGATTCACAATTGTTCTTGTATCCGTTGGTAATTCTTCAATTGCTTGTTGCAATTCTTCAATTTTACCATCCAACATTTGTTTTTCTTCCATGCTTTCTTCGCTGTCATCAATAATATTTGCTCCAGCAACATCAGAAAAATAAACTTTGTTTTTTCGTAAATGTGAAATTGATTTATTAATCGCAACTCTACTGAACCAAGCACCCAAATTTTCGATGTTTTTCAACTTTTGAATATCAGAGAAAAGTGAAATAAAAATTTCTTGTGTCAAATCTTCCGCATCAGAAACTTCTGTGACCAAACGATAAACAGAATTGTAAACTGATTTCGAATAGCGATGATAGAGCTGAGTATAGCCAGCCTCTACACCAGATTCGCACCAATCTAATAGTTGTTTATCATTTATTGAAAAATTTTCTTTCTCCAAAATTTTCAAGGTTTCATTGTTGTTTCTATTGTATAGACGCAGCAAGTTTTTGAATGTTGCATCAATTTTTAAAAAAGTTTTTGAAATTTAACAATTATTGAATTATTCACCCTGATTTTCAGTGATAATAAGTAAAATTAAATTTCTAAAATTATCCTATTCATCTATATTCTTGATTATTTTTCTATTTTTGTTAGACACATAGTTAGTCGAAATTGAATATGAAAAAAATAGTTATCATCTTATCTTTGGTTGTAGGAGCCAAGTCTTTTGCGCAAGAAATTGAAGTCAAAAATCTTAAAAAACACGTTTATTTTTTGGCTGATGACAAAATGAAAGGAAGAGGAACTGGAAGTGAAGAAAATTTGAAAGCTGCAAAATATATTGCAAAAGAATTCAAAAAATATAAACTTCAACCTTTAGGAGAAGATGGATATTTTCAAGGATTTGAGGCGAAGGTAAAAAAAGTAAAAGTTGTTGACAGTATTCGTTCTGCAAAAAATGTGATTGCTTTTTTAGATAATAAAGCGGAGAAAACGATTGTGATTGGTGCACATTACGACCATTTGGGAGAAGGAAAGCAAGGAAGTTCTTTGGCGAAAGATAGTTATGGAATGATTCACAATGGTGCTGATGATAACGCTTCTGGCGTTGCTGGTTTGTTAGAATTGGCAAGATTTTACAGTAAAAATAAAATGACAGAACCTGTTAATTTTCTATTCATTGCTTTTGGTGCAGAGGAATTAGGTTTGGTAGGGTCACGTTATTTTGTGAAACATCCAACGTATGATTTATCGAAAGTGCATTGGATGTTAAACATGGATATGATTGGTCGTTTGAACAAAGAATCTGGCGTTTCAATTATAGGTTATGGAACTTCTCCAACTTTCGAAACAATTTTTAATGAAATTAATCCGACTGATTTTGTTAAATTTTATACAGGTTATGAAGGTAGAGGCGGTTCGGATCAAACTTCGTTTTATGAGAAAGATATTCCAGTTTTATTTTTCCATACAGGCGGTCACGACGATTATCATAAACCAACTGACGATGCAGATAAAGTAGATTATGAATCGTTGAAAGGAATTCTTAATCTCGAAAAAGCTGTGATTGAAGGAAGTTTCAAAATTGAAACGATGCCGTTTAGAAGCACTGATAAAACTGAAAAATAATTGATAAAAATCTAAAATTATTTTTTTTCAATCCGTATTTTTGCAACAAATTTCAACGATTGAAAACGGATCTTTTATTAATCACACCACCTTTTACGCAATTAAATACACCATATCCTGGAACAGTTTATTTAAAAGGATTTCTAAACACACTTTCATATTCAACTTTTCAAGCTGATTTAGGTTTAGATGTTATCTTACAATTATTTTCAAGAAAAGGTTTAATTGATTTATTTGAATTTATTCAAAATCAAGAGATTGAATTAGGTGATAATAGTAAAAGAATGGTGATGTTAAGCGACGAATATATCGCAACTATTGATCCTGTTATCCGATTTTTACAAGGAAAAAATTCGACCTTAGCTGATTCAATTATTCAAGATGGATATTTACCAGAAGCTTCTCGTTTTGCAGAAGTTGAAGATTTGGAATGGGCTTTTGGTTCGATGTCTTTTCAAGATAAAGCGAAGCATTTGGCAACGCTATATTTAGAAGATTTATCGGATTTAATCATTGAAGCTGTTGATGAAAATTTTGGTTTTTCTCGTTATGCTGAACGTTTAGGAAGATCGGCAAATTCTTTTGATGAATTGTATCAAGAATTACAGAAAGACCCAACTTATATTGATAAAATTACACTTTCGGAATTAGAGAAATTAATTCAGAAAACGATTCCAAAAATGATTGGTTTTTCGGTTCCTTTTCCAGGAAATTTATATTCGGCTTTCCGTTGTGCGCAATATATTAAAGCAAATTATCCTGAAATTGTTGTGGACATGGGTGGAGGTTTTCCAAATACAGAATTGCGCTCTTTAAGCGATTCACGAGTATTTGAGTTCTTCGATTTTATTACATTAGATGATGGTGAAGCACCAACTGAGCAATTGTTAAAATATATCAACAATGAAGTTGAAGTTTCAGAGTTAAAAAGAACTTTTACACTTCAAAATAATCAAGTTTCTTATATCAATAATCAAACTGTTCGCGATTATAAATTTAGCGAAGTGGGAACACCAGATTATACGGATATCAAATTATATCAATATATTTCTGTCATCGAAGTGGTTAATCCAATGCATCGTTTGTGGAGTGATGGGCGTTGGAATAAGCTGACAATGGCGCATGGTTGTTATTGGGGGAAATGTACGTTTTGCGATATTTCGTTAGATTATATCAAAATTTATGAACCAATTGCTGCAAAACAAATTGTGGATAGAATGGAAGAGTTGATTGAAACAACTCAAAATACAGGTTTTCATTTTGTGGACGAAGCTGCTCCGCCAGCATTAATGCGAGAAGTTGCGTTAGAAATTCTTCGAAGAAAATTGACTGTAACATGGTGGACAAATATAAGATTCGAGAAAAGTTTTACATATGATTTGTGTCGATTATTGAAAGCTTCGGGCTGTATTGCGGTTTCTGGAGGTTTGGAAGTCGCTTCGGATCGATTGTTGAAATTGATTGATAAAGGTGTAACAGTGGAGCAAGTTGCGGTTGTAAATCGAAATTTTACCGAAGCCGGAATTATGGTACATGCGTATTTGATGTATGGTTTTCCGACACAAACAAAGCAAGAAACGATTGATAGTTTGGAAATGGTGCGTCAAATGTTCGAATTAGGAATTCTTCAATCAGGATTTTGGCATCAATTTGCGATGACAGCGCATAGCCCAGTTGGGTTGAACCCAGAAAAATATGAAGTAATTAACCATAGTACTGAATTAGGAACTTTTGCGAATAATGATATGATTCACGAAGAAAAATCAGGTTTAATTCATGATCAGTTCTCGTATGGATTAAAGAAATCATTGTTTAATTATATGCACGGTGTTGGTTTTGAGTTGTCGCTGAATGAGTGGTTTGATTTTAAAGTTCCGAGAACGTCAATTCAACCAAATTATATCGAAACAGTTTTGAATAATGAAACTTTTGTAACGTATAAACCAACGCAAAAAGTGGTTTGGTTAGGAGGTGTAATCTTCCCCTTGTTAAGAACACTTAAAAGTAGAGTTTTTATTTAATATTATTGTATTATTATTTTGATTAATTTGAAATGTAGGAAAATCATTAGGATTTTTGACCTTACCATATTTCAATA
>NZ_JAAGKM010000019.1 GCF_019308355.1 Empedobacter falsenii
AAAAAATCATCCGGAAATAGGTCTTTTGTTTCCATAAATATGTAAATATTAAATGTATAAAAAAAATTCTGCTCGATTTTAACCCAAGCAGAATTTTATACTTACACAGTTTTTGGTACAGTGTCAAAAATAATTTTTGATAATTTATTTTGTAAACTTTTATACAATTTTATGTCTTTCTTCTCTAATTTAAATTGATATGAACCTCCATACTCTGTTTCCGCATAATCATCAAATTGATTAATTTCTATATTTACTTTTTAAATAAAGTTTATAGAATATGTGTATTCATAGTCATTTAATTTCCACTCTAGCTCATCATCTTTTGTATAATTATAATATACTATTATACCATCTTTCTCTCTAGCTCCATTAAGACAGTTTATAAAAATTCCGAAAAAAATAACTATTAAGAAAAATCTATTTAACATAATATATTTAGTTTAAAATAAAAAAACCTCTAACAATTAGAGGTTTTAATATACTATAAATTATTGTATTATTATTACATTTTTGGCATTCCTGGGAATCCACCTGCAGGCATATTTTTAGACATTGTTTCCATCATCTTTTTACCATTTGCAGAATTCATAAATTTCATCATTTTTCCCATTTCAGAGAATTGTTTCAATAATTGATTCACTTCTTGTAAAGATGTTCCAGAACCAGCTGCAATTCTTTTCTTACGAGAATTATCGATAATATTTGGATTTTTACGCTCTTTTTTCGTCATTGAGTGAATAATCGCTTCAACCCCTTTAAAAGCATTGTCGTCAATATCTACATCTTTCAACGCTTTTCCAGCTCCAGGAATCATTCCAACCAAATCTTTCATATTACCCATACGTTTGATTTGCTGAATTTGTTTTAAGAAATCATCAAAATCGAAGCTATTTTTTGCAATTTTCTTTTGCAAACGTTTTGCTTCTTCTTCGTCAAATTGCTCTTGAGCACGCTCTACTAACGAAACAACGTCACCCATTCCCAAAATACGATCCGCCATACGTTCTGGATAGAAAACATCTAAAGCTTCCATTTTCTCACCAGTAGAAATAAATTTGATTGGCTTATCAACAACAGTTCTAATCGTTAAAGCAGCTCCACCACGTGTATCACCGTCTAATTTTGTTAAAACAACTCCATTATAATTCAATACTTCATTGAAAGCTTTTGCAGTATTCACCGCATCTTGACCTGTCATAGAGTCTACAACAAATAAAGTTTCGGTAGGATTAACTGTTTGGTGAACGCGACGAATTTCATCCATCATTTGCTCATCAATCGCCAAACGACCAGCTGTATCGACAATAATTACATTATTTCCATTTTGTTTTGCTTGTGCAATCGCTGATTGAGCAATTTCTACAGGATTTTTGTTTTCTAAATCAGCATAAACATCTACACCAATTTGCTCTCCTAAAACTTGTAACTGATTGATGGCAGCTGGACGATAAACATCACCAGCAACTAATAATACTTTTTTGTTTTTCTTAGTTTTTAGGAAATTAGCTAATTTACCAGAAAAAGTTGTTTTACCAGAACCTTGCAAACCAGCAATCAAAATAATTGTCGGATTATCGTCTACTTTCAGTTCAGTAACCTCACCTCCCATTAATTTTGCTAATTCATCATGAACAATTTTTACCATTAATTGTCCAGGATTAAGCGACGTAATTACGTTTTCACCTAAAGCCTTTTCTTTTACCGTATTTGTAAAATCTTTTGCAACTTTATAACTAACATCGGCATCAACAAGGGCTCTACGCACCTCTTTTACGGTTTCTGCAACGTTAATTTCTGTAATTTGTCCTTTTCCTTTTAAGGTATGTAATGCTTTATCTAATTTATCCTGAAGATTTTGAAACATTTTGAGTCAATTTTAGGACACAAATATAAAAAAATTATACCGAATAATATAAAATCACACAACAAGGGTTTTAATTAAGTTATAATGATTAACTTGCGTGCTCAAATTTTGGTTGAATGAAAAAAGGTTTAGTACTATTTTTATTCTTTGTTACTGGGGTGGTTTTCAGTCAAACAAAGAATAACCAAACTTATTATTTTTTTTCCATCGCTTATGGACAAGATAATGAAGTTTATGTGACAGATGTTTATGAAGCAAACATCGATAACAAAGATATCTACGGCAAATTGGCAGATAGATATACAAAGTTTCAGAATTATTTATTGAAAAATGGAACGATTGGTTCTTTAAAAGAAATTCAAACGGGTTACGAAAAGAATTATCAGAAAAAAGAACAAGCTGAAGCTGAACAAAAATATTTTCTATCTACATTAGAAAAACAACAATTTACAGCGAAAATGGTTAATTATTCGCTTTAAAGCATAAAAAATCCACTTCAAATGAAGTGGATTTTTTTATTTTTATTTTGAACTGATTTATTGATCGTTCAATAATCTTGCTGCTTCTTTTGCAAAATAAGTTGAAATTAGGTCTGCTCCTGCTCTTTTGAAACAAGTTAAAGACTCTAAAATTACTTTATCATTATCTAACCAACCTTTTTCTACAGCAGCTTTTATCATCGCATATTCACCTGAAACCTGATAAACAGAAACCGGAACTTGTAAATTATCTTTCACTAATTTAACAATATCCAGATATGCCATACCTGGTTTTACCATCAAAATATCTGCACCTTCTTCTACATCCGCAATTGCTTCGCGCAATGCTTCTTGTGAATTATGGTAATCCATTTGATAGGTTTTTTTGTCTTTCGGAATTTCTTGAGAATCAACTGGTGCAGAATCTAAAGCTGTACGGAAAGGTCCATAAAAAGATGATGCATATTTCGCAGCATACGTCATAATTCCTACATTATGAAAACCGTTCTCCTCCAACGCAGCGCGCATCGCTCCTATTCGACCGTCCATCATATCAGAAGGCGCAACAAAATCTGCACCAGCTTCTGCATGAGATAATGTCATTTTTACCAAAGCATCAACTGTTTCATCATTAATAACTTCTCCATTTTTGATGATTCCGTCATGACCATAAATTGAATATGGATCTAAGGCAACATCAGGCATTACAATCATTTCTGGAACAGCATCTTTAATTGCTTTGATTGTATTTTGCATCAATCCGTTTGGATTCCAAGCCTCTTTACCTGTATTATCTTTTAAGTTATCACTAACTTTACAATATATGTTAACTGATTTTATACCTAAATCCCAAATTTCTTTTACTTCTTTTACAGTATTGTCAAGAGATTGGCGGTAAATACCTGGCATTGCAGCAATTTCTTCCTTCACGCCTTCTCCTTCAGCCATAAAAATTGGTAAAATAAAATCGTTTGGTGACAAATGATTTTCGCGAATCATACTACGAATTGATTCGTTTTTGCGTAGTCGTCTATGTCTGTTATATAAAAACATTTGATTAAAATTTTAGACAAATTTACTCGATTTCATTTGAATAAGGCTAATGAATAATATCAATTATATTTATTGATTTTAAAAGAAAATCAATCATTTGAATAATCAATTAAAATATTTATCATTCATTATATTATTTGGATTAATATCTTGTAATAAAAGCAATTATAAAACGATTCAATTTAGAAGTTTTTCTATGGAAATTCCGAAAGATTGGAAAAAAGTGAAATTAGGCGGAATTGATAGTGAAGTTGGAGGAATTATTACTCCAAATAATGATACATTAATTTATGATTATGGTTTACTTGCAGGCGGAGATTTTGATATTAATGCTAAAATTGCAGATAGTATTTTTACAACTATTTTAAATAATAATCCTGATTTAGAATTGGAAAAAATCTCTGAATTATATATCAATAAACTTCATAAAACAAATATTGATTCTATCGTACATTCAAAATACCAGATTTCTTATATTGTTATTGATCATCAAAAAGCAAAACTTATACAATCAAATCATCATAAATTAATTGAAGTTTATATGGATACTATTAAAAACTCAACTTCAAAATTTAATTTTATTGGTTACAATTTAGATGAAAAGTCACAAGAAGAATTTATAAATTCTATTAAAACAATCAAATTCAAAAAATAGATTTAAACTTGCTCAAACGTAGCTAAACAAATATCTTTGCAGCATGCGAATAGATATTATCACTGTTTTACCCGAATTATTAGTTAGTCCATTTTCTGCCTCGATTATGAAACGTGCGCAAGACAAAGGTTTAGCTGAAATTCATGTTCACGATTTGAGAGATTTTGGAAAAGGACGTTATCGTCATGTAGATGATTATCCGTACGGAGGAACTTCTGGAATGGTGATTATGTGCGAGCCTTTGGACAAAATGATTTCGAAATTGAAAGATGAACGAACTTATGATGAAATTATTTATTTGACGCCAGATGGTGAAACGTTGAATCAAACAATTGCGAATGATTTGTCGTTGAAAGGAAATCTTATGATGATTTGTGGACATTACAAGGGAATCGATCAACGTATTCGAGATATGTATGTGACGAGAGAAATTTCGATTGGCGATTATGTGCTTTCTGGTGGAGAATTTGGCGCAATTATTTTGGCTGATTCTATTATTCGTTTATTACCTGGCGTAATTGGTGATGAGACTTCTGCCCTTTCAGATTCGTTTCAAGATGATTTGTTAGCGCCACCAATTTATACGCGTCCTGCCGAATATAAAGGTCTAAAAGTTCCTGATGTTTTACTTTCGGGTAACTTTCCTAAAATTGAAGAATGGTTGCATGAAAAAGCAGTTGAACGTACAAAAGAACGTCGCCCAGATTTGTTAGAAAAAAGATCAAAATAAACTAAAAAAAGCTCCCTAATTAGAAGCTTTTTTTAGTTTATTTTATTTAATTCGATGAATATATTCAATTACTTTATCGTTAAAAATTTGTGGTTGATCGACATTCACGACATGTCCACAATCTTCGATAACAATCAATTCTGAATGTTTGGTATGTGCTTTTATTAATTCCTGAATCGAAGGCAAAAACATATGATCTTCAGCACCCATCACATATAAAGTCGGAATATTCAATTCAACTTTTCGAAACCATTTTAGCAATGGATTGACATCCGCAGTAAGTTTGAACCATTTCAAAAATTCTTTTTGATACAATTTCTTCGCCTCATTGATAAATAATAGCCTTGACTCTTTGTGCGTATTCTTTGGCATGATAGCGAAAGCAAAAATTCGATACAAGATTAAATAAGGCAACATATGTTTGAATGTATTTCCAACGTTAATCAAAAATTGACATTGAAAATTAATTTTCATAATTGCGCCTCCCATCACCATTGATTTGAATCGCTCCGAATAATCTTCTGCCAATTGTCGAATCACAATCGTTCCCAAAGACATCCCAACAAAATGTGTTTTATCGATATTTAAATGATCTAAAACATCAATCACATCTTTTGAAACTGATTTGAAAGTATAACGTTTTTCGAAAAGCGCTTTCAAGTTTTTCTTAGAACGTCCATGTCCTCTCAAGTCCATTAACAAAACATTGAAATGTTTGCGAAATTCACGCAATTGCTTGAACCAAATCGTAGAACTTCCTCCTGCTCCATGAACAAAAGTCACCCATTCTGTGCTCGTTGGATGATTATATGTAGTGTATGCTAACAATTTTCTAAATAAGTTTTTGCAAAATTAAACTAAAAACTATGCCAAGCATAATAATTTCTAGGTTTTAAGAAATTTTTAATCTTCATCGTCGTCGTCATCTGTAAAAGAACTAGTCTTTTTCAAGTAAAAAACATCGTTCATCACTTCAGCTTTCACGTAATTTAGATTTTCTTGCTCTTTCATTCGATCTGTAAATAACGTTCCTGTTAAATGATCGTATTCGTGCTGAAAAATAACCGCTGTAAAACCTTCAACTGTTTCATCATGAAAATTTCCATCCAAATCATAATATGCCAATCGAAGAACCAAGCTTCTATACACTTTTCCGAAAATATCAGGAATAGACAAACAACCTTCGCGACCGTGACGAACAATGTCCGAATACCACGTGATTTTTGGATTGATAATAAACTCAAAAGGTTCGCCTTCTTTGTCAAAACGTTGCACCCAAACCGCGTTGCGATTAATTCCAATTTGTGGAGCTGCAATACCAACACCTTTACTTGCCTCGTCTTGAACCGTTGCATACATACGATCGGCCAATAATTTGATTAATGGATCTTTTGGATCAATATCAATAGAAGTTGATTTTAAGATTTTTGTATCTGCATCCGAAGTTGTTAATAAAACACGAAAAGGATCATAGGATTTCTTTTCTTTTATTAATGTTAATTCTGCCTTTGCTAATGGCGTATAAACAATGTTTTTCATATTTTTTGATTGAGCAAATAATGCAGAAGAACAAATCAATAAACTATAGGTTAATGTTTTTATCATTTTTTAAGTATCAATTTGTCTAAAGAATATTTTCCTGCGCCTGATAAAAATATAACTAAATAATTGATTAAGTAGAATAATCCCAATTCTTTTTTACCAAAATCATGATCTGCATGCACGATAAATACAGCAACTAACATTGTAATGATTAGTGGAATTACCGCCAAACGAGTAAATAATCCGACCAAAACTAAAAAAGCACAAAGTATTTCCGCAAAAACAGTTAAACCTAAAGAAATTTCTGGTCCAAGTCCAATTGGATCTCCAAATTCGAAATTTCCATTGATTAATTTTTGCAATTTTCCGAATCCGTGTGTAAACATAAATCCACCAGCAGCTAAACGTACTAATAACAATGATAAATCGATAAATGCTGGTTGATTTCCTAAAAGTTTAAATTTTGTGCTCATTTTTTTATTTTTTTTTCAAATATAAGTTCTAGTTTTTACGTTCACCTTTAAATAGATCAAGAAATTTACATTTTTGAATTAATTTTGGTTAATCTTTCTATTCAAGAAAAAAAAAATACAACATATGTTAAAAAACATTGCTTTAATTACCATATTATTTTCAGGTTTTGCATTTGCTCAAAAATCTGAATTACAACAAAATGATGTTTTAGGAAATCCAACTTTTATCGAAGAATCGATGCAAAAAGCACGTATTCGCATGAAGTTTATTGAAGGTTATGAAACGGAATATTACACAAAATCAACGTATAATAAAGATGGTAATCCGACAAAACGTGATTATTTTGATGAAGCTGGAAATAAAACTTTTGCTGAAATATTTAATTATAATGAATCGAATAAATTGATTTCGAGAGAAATGAAAAACAATGACGAAAGTTTAGTTTTCAATTTTGATTATGAATATACAACAGACGGTTACATTGTCACGAAAAGCGAAAATGATGTCAATGTTTCTAAAACTGAATACAAATTAGACCAAAATCAGAATGTAACTTACGAAAGAGAAACTAATTTATTGGAAGATTCTGATGTTTTTATCGAAAAAACGTTTCAATATCAAAATGGATTTTTAGTCAAAACATTGGTGAAATATAACCAAGGAAATTATACGTTGAATTATAAAAACGACGCGAAAGGCAATCCAATAGAGGAAACTTATATGGACAAAAACAATAAACAAGTCAATAAATATGTACGCAAATTTGATGAAAACAATAATATTATCGAAGAAACGGTGATTGATGAAGCTGGAAAAGTAAAAAATATATCAACGATTAAATATCAATATGATAATCACAAAAATTGGGTCAAACGAACACAATTTGTCAAAGATATTGATCAACCAATTTCAAATACAACAAGAACAATACGTTACTAAAATACAAGAGCCAAGCTAATTTGGCTCTTTTTTATTTGATTATTTAACTAAATGTTTTTAAATTTATTTAAACCAATTATTTAACTTCATCTATTATGATCAATAATGTGCAAGAATTTAATCGACTTTTTCAGTTATACCAAAAAGATAATCGTTTCAATTTGTACATAAATGATTATCCTAAAAACGAATTTTTGTTTCAATTTTATTCAGATGAAATTGAAGATTTAAACTTAGAATATGTTGATATTACTTCAAATTCTATCAAAAAAATTCATGATTATCGTGCAAAATTAAGCGATTTTTTTCAACCCGAAGAACTTCCAGCATTAGAGATTAAATCAATTTCAGGTTATTTTAGTCATTTTGATTTTTATTTTATGACCAATGAAAAAACCTTTGTATTTAATTATATTCATCGCGATTTCTTATCACAACTAATTGATATTCTTCTTGCTGAATTAGATTGTAATTTTATCAGCCGATTAAAGACTGAACTTTTAATCAATTTAGAATATGATTAATTTTTTTGTTAAACTTTTTTCAGCGATATTTATTCATTTTGAAAAGATTAATTAAGATTTATTTTTTGCGAAGACTGATCCAAAATATAATGTTTTACCTTTAATTATTATATTGATGTAAAAGAGAATTTATACCAAGAATTGTGGAAGTCTTATTTTAAAACAAGGAAAAATTCGATGTTATAAATCCAAATGAGGCCCAAACGCTTTTGGAAACACTTGACAGAGTATAAAATATCAATATTCAGATAAAAATATACCTATCAATATAATTTATGAGTAAAACTTATTTATCTCCATTTATCCATCTCAAAACGGACTGAGAAAATGTTAGAATATAATCCTAAACCACTGTCTCCAAAGTTTGTCAAAGCATAATCAATCGAGATTCCTTTGTATTTGAAACCTACCCCAACATTTGGCTGAATTTGAGTTTTATCTTTTCCATCAAATTGCGAAATTTTCTGTAAATTATTCAATCCACCACGTACAAAAACCATGTCATCATAACCTAATTCAAGACCAACTTGCGGCGAAATCGAAAATCCTTTTCCAGAAATTGCGGCATTCGTTTGTTGAAATTCGATATTCATATCAACCTCTCCCAATAACGAAACTCGTTCATTAAAATCAAAACGTTTTCCAACTCCAAATTGCAATTTAGGCATTGTTAATTCGATATTCTCTCCAGGTAAATCATTCAAAATTGTTGGCTCACCTTCATTATTTGGTTCGTCAATCGTGATTTCTTTTACCTTTTGTTTATTGATACTCCACGCATTGAAAGTTGTTGTAATATCTCGTGCCATCAAACCAAAATACATTTTATTATCGGTACGATATTGCAAACCAAGATCTAAACCGAAACCAAATCCTTGCGCAAATTTCCCAATATGGCGATAAACAATTTTAGCATTTGCACCAAACTGAATATCTTTATTGTTGAACACATTTCCCGCATAAGACATTGTTAAAGCATAGTCTGCTGTAGAAAATTTAGAGATTTTATCGTAATTAATATTTCCTTGATTATCAATTAATTCTGTTGTATTCAAAATATCATCAACACCAAAACGCGTAAACGAAAAAGCTATTGTAGAATTACTTTCTCTCAACGGAATTGCAACCGCTGCATAATCAAATTTTGCAATCGACTGAAAATATTCAGCATGCATCGCCGCAGCTTCCCAATCATAGGTAATTTCTGTTAATCCAGCAGGATTCCAATAAGCCGCATTTGCGTTTCCAATATTAGCCACAACTGAATTACCCATTGCAAACGAGCGCGCATCTGCACCAATATTCAGAAACTCGTTCGAATATTTGCGTGTGGTTTGAGAAAAAGCAAATTGACTTGCCAGAACAGATAATATAAGGAATGTCTTTTTCAAAATTGATGAATTACGAATATAAAAACTCAAAAATAGTGGTTTTATTGTGTTTAAAAAGGATTCAGATTAATTTTTGTTTGTACTTTTGTGATGAAAAATTCATTTATGAAATTATTTACAATTCCAAATTTTCTAACACTACTTAATCTTTCGTGTGGTGTATTATCAGCCATTTTCATGATTTCGAGCAATGCTCAAATCACAACTACCACAGTTACAATTGTGATGGTTTTGATGTTGATTTCATTAGTTGCTGATTTTTTGGACGGAATGGTTGCACGACTAATGAATATTGGTAGCCCAATTGGAAAAGAATTGGATTCTTTGGCAGATTGTATTTCGTTTGGTGTTGTACCAGGATTGATGTTATTTTCGATGTTTAATCATTTTTCAACTGATTTTATTTATGAAAATGAGAATTTAAAAATTGCTGCAATTTCATTATTTGCCTTTTTAGTTCCGGCTTTTTCGGCTTTACGATTAGCAAAATTTAATTTAGATGAAGATCAAGCCACGTATTTCAAAGGTTTGGCAACACCATCAAATACCTTATTTATTTTCTCATTATTTTCTATCTATTACAATAATGGACAAATTGTAAATCCATCTGTTGATCCGTATTTATTAATTGCCGTTTCTATTGTATTTAGTGTTTTATTAATTGTCGATTTACCATTATTTGCCTTAAAATTTAAAGGATTGAGTTGGGCAGAAAACTATTATAAATATATTTTCTTAATCATTACATTAGGTTTAGTGGCTTGGTTGCAAGTTGCTGCAATTCCGCTAATCATCTTATTGTACATCCTTATCTCAATCATTTTTAGAAAAGAAATTACAAAATGAAATTAACTAAAAATATCTGTTTCTTTGATTTAGAAACAACTGGAACTAATGTTTCAAAAGACCGTATTGTTGAAATCTCTATAGTGAAAGCTTTGACAGACGGTTCAAAAGAAGTAAAAACTTGGAAAGTTAATCCTGGAATTCCAATTCCACCAGAAACAACTTTAATCCACGGAATTTCTGACGAAGATGTTGCCGATGCGCCTTCTTTCAAAGAACTTGCCCCTGCGATTATGGAAATGATTAAAGATTCTGATTTGGCAGGATATAATTCAAATCGTTTTGATATTCCACTTTTAGCAGAAGAATTATTACGTAATGGTTTTGATTTTGATTTATCAAAACATCGTCCAATTGATGTGCAAGTGATTTATCATAAAATGGAACCTCGCAATTTAAGCGCTGCTTATAAGTATTATTGCGATAAAGATTTGATTGATGCACATTCTGCGGAAGCTGATACAATTGCGACTTACGAAGTTTTGATGGCGCAAATCGAGAAATATGACGAGCTTGAAAATGACAATAAATTTTTGAGCGAATTTTCTTCTCAACGCAAAACGGCTGATTTAGCTGGATTTATTCAGTACAATGATAAAGACCAAGAAATTATTTCGTTTGGCAAGTATAAAGGACAAGTTGTGACGGATATCTTTGCGAAAGATCCAGGTTATTATGCGTGGATTCAGAATGCCGATTTTCCTTTATATACAAAGAAAGTTTTTACTCGAATCAAATTACAAAACGGTTTTTAAGCGATGAAAATTATTTGTGTCGGACGAAATTACGTCGAACATGCAAAAGAATTAGATAATCCAATTCCAGAATCGCCTATGTTTTTTATGAAACCAGATTCGGCCATTTTAAGAAAGGGTTTTCCTTTTGTTATTCCAAGTTTTACGAAAGAAGTTCATTTTGAAACGGAAATTGTAATTAAAATTGATCGAGTTGGAAAAATGATTCAACCTCAATTTGCAGATCGTTATTTTTCAGAAATCGGTTTAGGAATTGATTTTACAGCGCGCGATGTACAACAAGAATTGAAAGAAAAGCGTTTTCCTTGGGAAATTGCGAAAGCTTTTGATGGTTCTGCATTTGCTTCGGATTTCTATCCAAAAGAAAATTTTGATTTAGAAAATCTTACATTCAAATTAGATCGAAATGGAGAAAATGTACAAACAGGAAATTCAAAAGATATGATTTTTCATATCAATACGTTAATTGCGGAATGTTCTAAATATTTTACCTTGAAAAAAGGCGATTTAATTTTTACTGGAACGCCCGCTGGAGTTTCTAAAATCAATTCAAAAGATACGTTAGAAGGTTATTTGAATGATGAAAAAGTATTCGAAATAAAAGTGTTGTAATTCATACAATTATATAAACAACAATTTAAAAGAGCGGAAATTTCGCTCTTTTATTATTTATACCACTACCTTTAATCAGAAATAAAATTAAGAATGGAAAACTATCTAAAAATTGAAGAAAAACTACAAAATGATTTTAATCTTTTAAAGTCAAAAAAGAATAAAATCAGCAATATCAGACTTGTTGCATTTATTATTTCAATTGTATTATTCTTGCTTTATGTTACGTCGAGCAACAATTTGTATTTGATTATTTCTTCTATTTTATTTATTGTTTTCATCGTTTTAGTAGTTAAAACTTCTAAAATTTCTTCGCAACTCAATTATTCAATTCAAGCATTAGAAATTATTAATCAAATAAAATCTGATAATTCTATCGATCAATTTGTTGAGGATAATTCTCAGTTCAATAATGTTTACAACAAAGATTTAGATATTCTAGAAGGAAATTCAATCTTCAATCGAATCAATAAAACGCAAACGCGAATTGGAAATTTGCAGTTGAAACATTTTTTATCGAATTTGATTTTAGACAAATCAGAAATTATTGATAGACAAAATGCATTTACAGAATTAACTGAAAAAAGAAATTGGATTGTGACATTTTTGACATTTACAAAGCGATTAAACATGAATCAATCTTCAATTTTTGTGTTCGAAAATCGTGTATTCAATACTAATTCAATAAAATTACTTCCACTCATCTTTTCTGTTCTGAATATTTTATGTTTTATCGCTTTAGCAATTATTAGTTTTCCGAAAGAAATTGTTTTTTATTGGATTCTAGGCGCAGTTATTATTTCGAATGCAATTTCCATGTTTTATAAACAACAACTTCGACGAATAGCAGCTTATACGACAATGAAAGCAGATGAATTGGATAATTTATATGAAGTTTTTCGACATATTGAAGAAGAAAAATTTGAATCAAAACTAAATGTTGAAATTCAAAATACATTTGTAAATCCTTTCAAATCATCGGATTTAATCAAGACAATTTCTTCAACAAAAGAAACTTTAGATGCAGCAAATTTCCCGATTGTCGGATTTGTGTTGAATACATTTTTCTTGTGGCTATTACATTATTCGATCAAATTTGAAAATGAAGTTCAAAAAACGGTTCATCAAATCAAACCTTGGTTAGATGAATTGGCTAAATTAGAGACTTTTGTATCGTTTGCTATTTTTAATGATAAATACAAAATGTTTACGTATCCAGAAATTGTTGAAGAACCTTATGAATTAAAAATTACGAATGGTTTTCATCCTTTATTAGATGAAAAAACAGTTATAAAAAATGATTTTGAAACCAATCGTCCAAACAATATTGCGATTATTACAGGTGCAAATATGGCTGGAAAAAGTACTTTTTTGAGAACAGTTGGAACAAATTTGGTTTTAGCGATGAACGGCGCAAAAGTGAGTGCAGAAAAAATGTCATTTTACCCAATGGATTTATTTACAAGTATCAGAACGGTTGATAATCTGTCTTCTGGCGATTCTTATTTCAAAAATGAAATTAATAAATTGAAAATTTTGATTGAACGTTTAGAAAATGATCAACCACAAATCATCATTTTAGATGAGATTTTAAAAGGAACAAATTCAGAAGATAAACTAATTGGTTCGCAAAAATTTTTAGAAAAATTGATTAAATCTCCTACAAAATTGATTGGTTTTATCGCGACTCACGATTTAGAATTAACGAAAATGGAAGGTGAAAATCCGGATCATATTATTAATTATTGTTTCGAATTAAAAAATGTGGACAACAATTATTATTCAGATTATAAATTAAGAAAAGGCACAACCAAAATGATGAATGCCATTTTCTTAATGAAACAATTTAAGATTATTGATTAATCTTAAATTGTTAATTCAAATTCTTTAATAAAATTTGCATCAATCGTATTAAAATCATCTACAATACAATCTGCTTTTGAAATATCTTGTTGTTTCGAATTTGCACTTTTGTAACCTAAACAATACAAATTCGCACGGAAAGCCGCTTCCACTCCATTTTTACTATCTTCGATAACTATACATTCAGCATGTTTAGATTTAGCCAAATCAGCTGCATGTAGAAAAATAGCAGGATCTGGTTTTGACTTCGGAAAGTTTTCGCCAGAAACTTTATGCGTAAAATATTGATTCAACTCAAAACGATTAAAAACTCGATCAATTGTCGATTTTGAAGCAGAGGACGCCAAAATCAGTTCGATTCCATTATTGTATAAATCTTTAATCAACTTCTCTACACCGTCAATCAAATATAAATCTGGTTTTGTGTCAAAAGCTTCATTAAAGATGGTACGTTTTCTCAAAACCAAATCGTTCATTTCTTCTTTCAAATCGAATTTATCTTTCAGAATTTGATAAACATTCTTTGTCGATTGTCCTGCAAATGTGGTAAATAATTCTTCCGTAACCGGAATATTCAGTTCTTTATAATGTTCGAAATAGGCATATTTATGTACTGGTTCCGTGTCTACAATCACCCCGTCCATATCGAAAATTACAGTTTTAATCATTATTGTTTTGTTTCTACAAAATTAACTTTTTTAAGAGAATGATGTAAAAGTTTAAACTTTAGAATGATTTTAAATTAATCGATTATATTACTGATATAAAGGTTTGTATCCGAAATAAAATAACAATATTTATGTTAAAACTTAACATTAAGATAACATTTGCACGCTTTTTGTAAAATAGATGGTATAACAAAATTTAATAAAAATGAAAAAAGTATTATTAGTTGCTGTAATGGCATTAGGAATTTCTCAAGTAAATGCTCAAAACTATAAAAATGCTTTAGGTGTTGTTGTAGATTTAGGAGATGGAGAAACATTAGTAGGTCCACAATTCAAACACTCTTTTGATGGTAAAACGCTGGTAATGTACAGGTGATGTTTGGAGATCATGTTACTGTTTTAGGTGCAGATTATACGTATAATCAACCGTTTTCTGGTGCAAACGGATTAGGATGGTATGTAGGGGTTGGACCTCAATTAACTTTTGTAGATAAAGGATATTATGAAGATAAAACAATATTTGGTATTCGTCCACAAGCAGGTTTAGAATATAAAATTCCATCTGCTCCTTTGGCATTCCATTTTGATTGGAAACCTTGGTGGAATTTAACAAACGATTCTAACTTCGAAGCTGGTCGTTTTTCTTTAGGATTTAAATACACATTTAACTAATCTAAAGTTAGAAATAATATGAGCCACTCGTTTTGAGTGGCTTTTTTTTATAAGTAAAATCATAAAACATTGGCTTAAATTAATTTTATTCCTATAAATTAATCGCTATTTTTGAAAGATTTTGGATTTTATCTAAGACCAATTATAGATTAGCACTATTATTTGATTATTCAAGATATAATTCCGAATTTTAACTTAGTATTAGATTTAATAACATTTATAGAAGATGAAACAATTAATTGGGACAGGAGTTGCTTTGGTTACGCCTTTTCAACAAGATGGTACCGTAGATTATACTGCATTAGAAAATTTAGTAAACTATAGTATCGATGGCGGTGTTGAGTATTTAGTTATTTTAGGAACTACTGCAGAAGCAGCAACACTTACAAAAGATGAAAAGAAACAGGTAATCGAAACAATAAAGAAGGCGAATGCTAATCGTGTTCCGATGGTTTTGGGTATTGGAGGTAACAATACGGCAGAAGTTATTAATGAATATCAAGAAACAGATTTGAGTGATTATATCGCAGTTCTTACGGTTTCTCCTTATTATAATAAGCCAAATCAAGAAGGGATTTATCAACATTATAAAGCGATTGCAGAAAGTACAGATGCCAACATTATTTTGTATAATGTTCCTGGTAGAACGGGTTCTAACATCTCAGCAGATACAACAATTCGTTTAGCAAATGAATTCAAAAATATTGTTGCGATTAAAGAAGCTTCACCAGATTTCTTACAATCAACAGATATTATCCGTAAAAATACACGCGAAGATTTCAATATTATTTCTGGTGATGATGAATTCGCTGTTCCAATGACTTTAGCTGGAGGTTCTGGTGTTATTTCTGTTATTGGACAAGGCGTTCCAACTATTTTTACAGATATGATTCGCAAAGCAATCAACAAAGAAGTTGTTGCTGCTTACGAAGGTCATTACAAAGTTGTAGAAATTACACGTGCTATCTTCGAGGAAGGAAATCCTTGCGGAATAAAAGCTGTTTTAGATAAAAAAGGAGTTTGTAAACCATTTACAAGATTACCTTTAGTTCCAGCATCAGCTAATTTGACAACAAAAATTAACCAATTATTATCAAACATCTAAAAAAATAAAGCTATGATAAAAGATACAATATTAGACGCATTAAACAAACAAATCAAATTAGAAGGAGATTCTTCTCAATTATATTTAGCTATGGCTTCTTGGGCTGAAGTGAAAGGTTTAGAAGGAACTGCAAATTTCTTGTACTCGCATGCAGACGAAGAACGTATGCATATGTTAAAATTAATTAAATTTATTAACGAAAGAGGCGGAAAAGCGTTTGTTCCACAAATTGAAGAACCAAAACAAGATTTCACAACATTGAAAGAAGTTTTTACTGCAATTTTAAACCACGAATGCTTTGTTTCTGAATCAATTAACGAAATTGTAGGCTTAACATTAGAAGAAAGAGATTATTCAACTCACAATTTCTTGCAATGGTATGTTTCTGAGCAAATTGAAGAAGAAAAATTAGCAAGAAATATCTTAGATAAGCTAGAAATGATTGGATCTGACAAAGGAGGTTTATATCTATTTGATCGTGATATAGTTACATTAAATACAGACACAACAGCGGAATAAATCAAAACTTTGAGATTTTATTAAGAGGATAAGAAAAAAATATTTTATACTTTAGTCCTCAAATTTTATTAAATTTGCAGAATGTTTAAAAAACTAAGCTTAGTAGTTTTAATTGGCGCTTCTTTAGTGTCTTGTAACAAGACCTATAACAAAGCGATGAAAAGTACGGATAAAGACGAAATCTTTACATTGGCTACACAATTGTATCAAGATGGTAAATATGATTTGGCAAACGAATTGTATGAAAAAATTTCTACATCATTTGTAGGAACAGAAAAATCTGCGGACATTGCCTATAATATGGCACAAGGTAACTTTAACGAAAAAAGTTTCCGTTTAGCAGGACATCAATTCAAAAGCTTTGCAGGAGCTTATCCTATGGATAGCCGTGCAGAAGAAGCTTTATTCAAATCGGCATTTTCTTATTACAAAGATTCGCCAAAATATGACTTGGATCAAACAAGTACGTACACAGCAATCAGTGAGTTACAAGGATTTATCAATTCGTATCCAGAATCAGCACACGTTGCAGAAGCGAATAATTATATTACAGAACTTAGACAAAAATTAGAATTAAAGTCTTTCGAAATTTCTAAAGTTTATTACAAAACAATGAAATATAAGGCTGCTGGAGTTTCTTTTGACAATATGGTTGATGAATATCCAGATTCTAAATTTCGTGAAGAAGCAATGATGTATTCATTACGTTCTAAAACAGAATTGGCGTTAAATTTCTCTCGTATCGAGAACAAAGATTTACGTTTACAAGATGCCAGAACGCAATATCTTTTGTTAACAAGATATTATCCGCAAACAAAATTTAAAGCAGAAGCTGATAAATTGATGGAGAAAATCGACAAAGATATGGTGGATACTAAAAAACAATTAGCTGATATAGAAGTAGCTAAAAAGAAATTTGAAGCTGATCAAGCTGAATTAAGCAAAGAGCAAAATAATAAATAATAGTAAAATATATAAAATTCTTTCATTATGAATTTCAAGGATATCGGTGCAGCACCAACAACACAAACTTATGATCGTAATAAAATCGATGAGAAAACAGGAAACTTATACGAATCGATTGTAATTATGGGTAAAAGAGCAGAACAAATTAACCAAGAAATGAAAACCGAATTAATTCAGAAATTGGATGAGTTTGCTGCACATACAGATTCTTTAGAAGAAGTTTTTGAAAACAGAGAGCAAATCGAAGTTTCAAAATTCTACGAAAGATTACCAAAACCGACTTCTATTGCGGTTAAGGAATGGTTAGACAATGACGTATATTACAGAAATCCAAATGAGGATAAATAATGTCTGTTTTACATAGTAAAAAAATTCTTTTGGCAGTTTCTGCCGGAATAGCGGCCTACAAAGCCGCTTTTCTTGTTAGAGGGCTTATCAAAAAAGGAGCAGATGTCAAAGTTATTATGACACCAGAAGCTCAAAACTTCGTTACTCCACTTACACTTTCCACACTTTCCAAACATCCTGTTGAATGGGAGTTTTTTGGTGATAAAGGTGATTGGAATAATCATGTTGAATATGCACTTTGGGCTGATTATATGATTATTGCACCTTGTACAGCAAATACACTTTCTCATATGGCAGATGGAACGTGTGATAATTTGGTTTTAGCTACTTATCTTTCGGCTAAATGTCCTGTATATTTTGCACCTGCAATGGATTTGGATATGTACAAACATCCTTCAACTTTAGAAAATATTGCTAAATTAGAATCTTTCGGAAATATTTGTATTCCTGCTGAAGCTGGAGAATTAGCAAGTGGATTAATTGGAGAAGGTAGAATGGCTGAACCTGAAAACATTATTGCGTTTTTGGAAAGTACAATCGAAGCTACTCTCCCACTTCACGGAAAAAAAGTAGTAGTTTCTGCTGGTCCTACATACGAAAACTTAGATCCTGTTCGTTTTATAGGTAATTATTCTTCGGGAAAAATGGGATTCGAGATTGCAAAAGCTGCTGCTAATTTGGGTGCAAAAGTTACCTTGGTTAGTGGTCCAAGTCACGAATCTGTTACAGGTTTTCCTATCGATCGAATAAATGTTGTTTCTGCTCGTGATATGTACGAAGCGATGCACGCTAATTTTGCTGATGCTGATGCTGTGGTAATGTCAGCGGCTGTTGCAGATTATCGTCCAAAAAAAATGGCTGAGCATAAAATTAAGAAAGAAAACGATGATAATTTAATTATCGAATTGGTGAAAAATCCTGATATTCTAAAATCGTTAGGCGAAATCAAAACACATCAATTATTGGTTGGTTTTGCATTAGAAACGAATAACGAAGAAGAATATGCAAAGAAAAAATTAGCCAAAAAGAATCTTGATTTTATTGTTCTTAATTCGATGCAAGATAAAGAAGCTGGTTTTCAGAAGAATACAAACAAAATTACAATTATTGACAAAGATTTATCGATGCAACAATTTGATGCAAAATCAAAAACAGATGTCGCAAAAGATATTTTGAATGTCATTTTAAATAAGTTATAAAATTTAATATGAAGAAATTAGCCTCAATTTTCTTTTCGTCGTGTTTAGCTATTTCGGCTTTCTCGCAAAATATTATTGCAGATGTAAAAGTCGATTATTCTCAAGTTCAAGGATCTAATACACAGGTTTATCAAACTTTAGAAAGATCATTAAAAACGTTTATTAATTCAACAAAATGGACAAATGATCGTTTAAAAACATACGAAAGAATTGAAGCTAGTTTCGTCATTAATATAATTGAACGTGAGGGGAACAGAATGAAAGGTACGATTTTAGTACAATCTCGTCGTCCTGTTTTCAACTCAACATACTACACGCCTGTTCTTAATTTATCTGACGATAATTTTACGTTTCAATACCAAGAATCTGAAGAATTAATTTTCAATGATCGTAAATTCAGTGGAAAAAATTTGACAGATGTAATGACGTATTACATTTATTTAGTTTTGGGATATGATGCAGATACGTTTGCGAAAGAAGGAGGAACAGAGTATTTCAAAATGGCGAAAAAAATTGCAGATTTCGGTCAAGCAAATAATAATTTCTCTGGTTGGAGCGAATTAGATGGAATAAAATCGCGTTCTGCGTTAATTAACAATATTCTAAAATCGGATAATTCAACACTTCGAAATATCATCTATCAATATCATAGAAACGGCTTAGACATTATGTCTGAGAACGAAGTTCGTGGTAAAAATGCTATTGGAAATACTCTATTGCAGTTAGAATTTTACCAAAGAGGAAATTATTCTCAATTTTATCCTTTAGAACTTTTCTTAACAGCAAAAAATAGCGAAATTAGTCAAGTATTTTCAGGCGGACAGGTTTCTACGGTGAATATCGAGAAACTGAAAGGAATTTTAAATTCAATCGCGCCAAAATACAACGACAATTATTGGAATAAATTGAAAAAGTAAATGTTAAAAACTCTTCGCGTTAATAATTTCGCCATTATCGATCAATTGGAGATTGATTTTCATCAAGGTATGACCACAATTACCGGTGAAACTGGTGCTGGAAAATCGATTTTGTTAGGTGCTTTAAAATTAGTTTTAGGCGAACGTGCCGATTTAAAAGCCTTGAAAAATGTTGATGAAAAATGTATTATCGAAGCTGTTTTTGAGATTAAAAATCTTGAATTAAATGATTTTTTCGAAGAGAATGATTTAGATTATGAAGACGAATCTATTTTGAGAAGAGAATTATTACCTTCTGGAAAATCGCGTGCTTTTATCAATGACACACCTGTTAAAGTCTCTATTTTACAGGAATTATCAGAATTATTGATTGATATTCATTCTCAATTTAATACCCCTAAAATCTTTGAAGCTGATTTTCAACTTTCGATGTTGGATATTTACGGAGAAAACAAAGACTTATTGAAAGAATATAGGAAAGATTTTAACCACTATATTTCAACAAAGAAAAAGATAAAAGATGCTCAAAATTCGTTAGAAAATCAATCGCAAGATTTAGAATATAAATTGCATTTGTGGGAAGAATTGAACAATGCTTCGCTAAAAAATGAGGAATTAGAACAATTGGAAATCGAGATAAAATCTTTATCAAATGTAGAAGAAATTATTTCGATTTTGAATGAAACTTATCAATTTTTGGAGCATCCTGAAATGGGAATAATTTCTCAATTGAATGAAGCAAGCAATAAATTGAATAAAATTTCGGATTATAATTCGCAATACAATTCTATTTACGAGCGATTGATTTCTTCTAAAATAGAATTGCAAGATATTTCTGGTGAAATGAGTAGTTTGATAGATTCGACTGAAATTAATCCTGAAAGATTACAAGAAATTACAGATCGTTACGATTTGATTCATAAATTATTGCGTAAACATAATGTGACTTCTGTTGAAGAATTAATTGCAAAACGTGATGAATTAGAAAGTCAAACATCTGGTTTTGATAATTTGAGTGATTTAATTATTCACTTAAATAAAGAATTGAATTCAATTTCTGAAAAACTTGAAAAACAGTCAATTAAGATTAGAAAAAATAGAATTTCTTCTATCGAAATTATCCGAAAAAATATCTTGAATACGTTGTCACAATTGGGAATGGAAAATTCTCAATTAACCATTCAATTAAACGAAACAACAGATTTTACAGCAACTGGAAAAGATGAAGTTTTGTTTCTATTCTCAGCAAACAAAGGAATGGAACCGCGTATTTTTGAGAAATCTGTTTCTGGTGGAGAACGTTCCCGATTGATGTTAGCGATTAAAAAATTATTGGCAACTCATCAACATTTACCAACGTTGATTTTAGATGAAATAGATACAGGAATTTCTGGAAAAGTTGCAAATGAAACAGGAAAAGTAATGCAAACAATGGCAGAAAATATGCAGCTTTTAGTGATTACGCATTTGCCACAAGTCGCTTCAAAAGGAAATTATCAGCTAAAAGTTTACAAAGAAGTCGTAAACGAAACAACGCAAACAAACGTTATTGAATTATCTCAACAACAACGTTTAGAAGAAATTGCACAAATGATTTCTGGTTCAGAATTGACAGATGCAGCAATCAATCAAGCAAAAGAATTAATGAATTTGAATTAAAATTCTTAAATTATATAAAATCAAAAAAGCTCGAGAAAATTCTCGAGCTTTTGTTTTATATGATTCCGAAATTATTTTGTTAATCTTTCTAACGAATATTCAATCATTGCATCAACTGCTTTGTAAGAATCAGCACTAAATTCACCTAAAATTCTATTTGCAACAATTGCATTTATCGACAATGCTTCATGTCCCATCATTGCTGATAATCCATAAATTGCAGAAGTTTCCATCTCAAAATTAGAGATTCTTAAACCTTCGTAATTAAAAGTTGTTAAACGCTCATTAATATCAGCTGGATTTGGTTGCAATCTCAAATAACGTCCCTGAGGTCCGTAAAAACCACAAGCTGTAGCTGTTACTCCTTGAATTGTTTTTTCAGAAGCTAATTTATCTAATAACAAATCAGATCCTTTTACTAAATATGGACGCGCTTTATTCGGCGACCAATCAACATGTTTAATAAAAGCATCTTCTACCTCTTTATTCATCACCGCTTCACTCCCAACATAATAATGCAAAAGTCCATCTAAACCTAAACCGTGAGAACCAATAACGAAACTATCAACAGGAATATCCGCTTGCAAAGCTCCAGAAGTTCCCATACGAACAAATGATAATTTTCTGAAATCTTTTTTGATCTCACCAGTTTCCAAATCGATGTTAGCCAAAGCGTCTAACTCAGATAAAACAATATCAATATTATCCGTTCCCATACCAGTCGAAATAACTGTTAAACGTTTACCATTCAACGTTCCTGTATGCGTCACAATTTCTCTTTTGCTTGCTGTGTGCTCGATTGTATCAAAATGTCTTGAAACTTTTTCGACACGATTTGGATCACCAACTGTTATAATAGTATCTGCTAAATGCTCTGGTCTTATATTACAATGGTAAACACTTCCGTCTGCATTTAAAACTAATTCTGATGCTGCTTTACTCATGATTTTATAATTAAAAATAAGAGAACAATATACAATTTTTATCAGTAATCTTTGTAAAGAAATTATTAACCACCTACTCTTTTCACTTTAAACCCTTTATCTTTCAGGAAAGCCATAATCTTATCGCGATAATCTCCTTGAATGATGATTTGTTCGTCTTTAAAACTCCCTCCAACACCCAAAAATTGCTTAATTTCTTTTGCTAAAAGTTTGAAATCTTCTGTTTCTCCTTCGTAACCTTCTATAATTGTATTTATTTTCCCTTTTCGTTTCTCAAACTTACAAATCAATGGTTCTTTCTGAATCCATAACTCATGTTGTTCTTCATTTGATACTTCTTCTGGCTCAGGTATATGATCAGGAAAAAGATTTTTTAATTGATCTTGTAAATCCATAGTATTTGATGTAATCCTTGTAATTAATGGCGTTGTACAATTGGAATTCATCCAATTGTACCATTATACTTACAAAGATAAAATTTTTATTGCAGTTGTTTTATAAACCAATTTGGAAGTTTATCCGAAACTATTTCAAGTTCATTTCTCTTAACTTGTGCAAACAATCTCATTTCTTGAGTTGAATTATCAAAAATATAGCCTTTATCTACAATTTTTAAAGCTGGAAATAAATTCATTAAAGTAGAATGATATCTTTTAATTACCTTTTCATCAGGTACAGCGTGTCCACCTTTTTCTACTCTATTTTCAATTCGAGAAATATTAATCAAAGGATCTTCAATGCAGACAAAATACATATATGTTTTGAAACCACCTTTTTTAGCATCCACAATTTCATCAATTTTAGAAGGATGACTCATTACCGTTTCAAATGAATAAGATTTACCTTTAATCAATAAGTGTTTTCGGATAATGAAATTGAAGCAGGCTCAGCTTTGAAATCTTCAAAATCTTTTTCGGTAAGTTTTAGTTCATATCGATTCAAATCAATAAAACCTTTTAAAGAAATTTCTTTCTCAATCAAATCTGAATTAATAAAATATCCAGCATTAAATTTTGATGAGATTGAATCGAATAAAGTAGACTTTCCAGATCCATTTGGACCAGCAAAAACGCGTAAACGTTTTATTTTAGACATAATTTAGCTCCTTTTTTCAATTCAGTTGGAACTTTTATTCGATCTATTGTTTTAATCACCTTAATTTCTCCATTAGGTTTTCTCTCGATGATTCGATTTCCTTGAACATATTGAACTGATAAATCTAATGCTTCTGAAACTCTAATTGCAGCTTGCGATGCAGATTTAGCTAAACGATTTAACGCTCCTGCTTCTTCTAATTTTAGTATATCTGATTCTTTGTTCATAATAATAGAAATTAAATTAACAATAATTATTCATCAATAAATGTACGCAAATTTAGTGAAACCATTGTAATAATAAAAGCTTGACTTCATTCAAAAGCCTAATCTTTTGAATCTAAATTATATAATTTTTATTAATAGTTATTTGATTAATTTATTCCTAACAGATTAACAATAATCGATATTCATCTTTATTTTCTTTCGGCGCGCGATGTACACAAGGCAAAACTTTTTGTTCTGGATGATCAACTGCCAATCGCCAAAGATTTCCTAATCCTAAATTAATTGGTTCAACACCTGGACGAATTTGATAATGCAAATCAAAGAAATATTCTTTCAAAAAATCTTCAAAACCATCAATGTATCCATCATATAATTCGAATAGTTTTTCTCTAATTTCTGGAATCAAAATTTTTTGTTCCACATCTTCATTTGCTACAATATCACTGGAAGCGCCATAGTAAGTGCACAAAAAAGTATCCGTAGGAATTGGCGAACGATCAACGTGAAATGAATAAACATCTGTCGAAATAAAATCAAATTCAGTATCGCGTTCGTAACATTTCAGTAAGTTTAAAGTTGGCGAAGCGCCAAAATCAGTTAATTGTTGTAAATCATTGATCAAAATATTTCTCGCTTTAATTCCTTCATTAGATAAATCTAAATCATTCAAATCATCAATAGAAATAACAGTAATATCATCTTTTAAAATCAATTGATTCACAATTTCCTCAAAATCACCTTCTAAATTTCGCCGCCAATTTATCGCATTATTTTTCCCAGAAAAAGCTGTATGTACAAGTTCATCAAACGAAGAAACGACAAGAACTTGTTGTTGATTAGAATTATTTTGAGTAATCATATAGCTGCAAAATTACTATTTATCAAAAAATAATTCAGCCTAAAAATTAAATTATTCCGAATGTAAATTCTCCGTTGCAAAAGTTGTATTTTTACCAAAGATTAAAAGACAATGGAAAAAGAAATTATCACCAAAACATTTACATATAAAGGCCACACCAAAACTTTTAGTGCAGAAGTGCAACCTTTACCACCTTTCAACCCAGAAACGATGGATCGCGTGAAATATGAAGAAACCAAAGAAGCACATTATATGCTTGCCGAAGCGGAAGTTTATAACCAGAAAACAGAATGGTTTTTTAAAATTGAACAAGAATTGCAAAAATAATGAAACGACACTTACGCTAAGTGTCGTTTTTTGTTTAAGTTTAATCCACAAAATTAGAACATGAAACAAATTACTCTAACATTATTTACACTTATTACGCTTTCGGCTTGTACTTCTAGCAAAACGGTTTTTCATAAAAAATGGACAACGAAACAGGCACCAGAAAATTTTGTTGCTCGATTTGAAACAACAAAAGGAAATATTGATATCGAAGTTGAAAGAAAATTATCGCCAAAAGCTGTTGATCGTTTTTATCAATTGGTGAAGTACAATTTTTTCGAAGATGGAACTTTTTATCGTGTTGTTCCGAACTTTGTCGCCCAATTTGGAAATACAGACACAATTGTTTCTAATCAATGGAAAAAGTTTATTGTAGAAGATGAACCTGTTATTGCTGGAAATAGTAAAGGAGCTTTGAGTTTTGCGCGCGCAGGAAAAAACACAAGAGATTTGGATTTGTTTATTAATCTGAAAGATAATCATCGTTTGGATACAATCAATTCCAATGATGTAGTAGGTTTTCCAAGTTTTGGAAAAGTGGTGAACGGAATGAATGTTGTAGAAAGTTTGTATGATGGTTACGCTGGACAAACAATGGAAGATGAAGAAATTTTTAACAGCACAAAATTAATGCGCGAAAGATATCCAAAGCTTGACAGAATATTGAATGCAAAAATCATTAAACTGAAAAAGAAAAACAAGTAAAACAATGTAACATAAAGTTTTAACATGACACAAAAATCAATTTAAATGTTTTGGCATGTACTTTGTAATACATAATACGTTTTTAAAACATATTTTGTGAAATGAAAAAATCAAAATTCTTTAAAGTCGCTGGAGAAGCAGCAATGGCAGCTCAAAAAGACAAATCTTTTTTTGAAAAAGTAAAGGCTTTTTTCAATATGTTAGGTGATTACAAAAAAGGAAGTTATAAACCTGACAATATGAATTTATTTCTTGGATTTGTAGCAACTTTATACATTATTTCTCCTATTGATATTATTCCAGAAGCGCTATTTGGACCTTTTGGTTTGATGGATGATTTTGGGATTTTACTTTTTGGAATGAAATATTTCAACAAAGAAGTACTGAAATATCTTGCATGGAAAGATACACAGAGAGCCTATGCAAATGTTGAAGATGCAAAAATCATTGAATAACAATAAATTAAATAGCTATCAAAAATCCGATTGAATTTTCAGTCGGATTTTTTGTTTATAGATTATTCAAAAAGTGCGCTCTATCCCATAAATAAAATTTATTATCTGCCAATTATTCATTAGATTTGAGCAATACAATACTAAAAACTAAAACACCTGAATAATGGTTATTATTAATAATTTCGATGAATACAAAGCTTTCGAAGGTAAAGAAATAGGTAAATCTGACTGGCATATTATAAATCAAGAACAAATTAATCGCTTTGCTGATGCTACTTTAGATCATCAATGGATTCATACAGATCCTGAAAAAGCAGCTAACGAAGGACCTTTCAAAAAAACAATAGCGCATGGTTATTTAACGCTATCTTTAATTCCACATTTGTGGGATCAAATTGCGGAAGTTCGTAACATCAAAATGTTAATCAATTATGGAATCGAAAGTTTGAGATTTGGACAAGCTGTTTTGGTTGATAGTGAAGTAAGATTAACTGCAAAATTGAAATCTATTACTAATTTGAGAGGAATTGCAAAAGTTGTCATCGAAGCAAATTTAGAAATTAAAGATAATCCGAAACCTGCTTATACAGCGAATGTGGTTTTTCTTTATCACTTTAATGATTAATCAGCAATCAATATAATTTACAAAGCTTCTATTTTTTATAGAAGCTTTTTCTTTTCATAAAATATCGAAGTATCTTGCGCTCGATTTTATATAACATGCAAAAAATTCAAAATAATAAGACCTTAATTTCTATTGTTGGACCAACTGCAATTGGTAAAACAAATTTGGCAATAGAAGTTGCAAAACATTTTCAATCCGAAATTATTTCTTGTGATAGTCGTCAATTTTTCAAAGAAATGAAGATAGGAACTGCTGTTCCTTCTGAGGAAGAATTGACTGAAGTGAAGCATCATTTTATTCAAAATATTTCTATTCACGAAAAATATTCGGTTGGTGATTTTGAGCGTGATGGCTTAGCTTTTTTGAATAATTATTTCAAAACAAATGACATTTGCGTCATGGTTGGTGGATCTGGTTTATATGAAAAAGCGATCACAGTTGGCTTTGACGAATTTCCTGATGTTAATCCTAAAATTAGAGAAGATTTGAATAATGAGCTTGCTGAATTTGGAATTGAAAAATTGCAAAAAGAATTGCAAGAAGTCGATCCAAAGTATTTTGAAGAAGTTGATATTTTCAATAAACAGCGTGTAACACGTGCTTTAGAAATTTTTAGATCTTCGGGTTTACCTTTCTCTAACTTCAGAAATCAAGATTTGAACAAACGTCCATTTAACATAATTAAAATCGGTTTAGAACTTCCTCGCGAAGAAATGTACGACCGAATCAATCGTCGAGTTGATATTATGATGAACGAAGGTTTATTAAATGAAGCAAAAAATTTATTTCCTTTAAAAGATTTGAATGCTTTGCAAACTGTTGGTTATCGAGAATTGTTCGACTTTTTTGAAGAGAAAATTACATTGGATTTTGCAATAGAAGAAATCAAAAAGAATACAAGACGTTTTGCAAAACGACAAATGACATGGTTCAAAAAAGATGAAACAGTCAATTGGTTTTCCCCTTTCGAACAAGAAAATATCATTAATTTTATATCGAACAAAATCTAAATTATGGAAAATTTTGTTGCCATCGATTTCGAAACTGCAAACAATTATCGCAATTCTGCTTGCGCGGTTGGGATTGTAACTGTGACGGATAATGTGATTACAGACGAATATTACACGTTAATTCAACCGCCACAAAATCAATACAATTATCATAATATTTTGGTTCACGGAATTCGTCCTGAAGACACAATTGATGCGCCAAGTTTTGAAGATCTCTATTTTGAAATTAAACATCGTTTACAAAATCAGCTTGTTGTTGCACATAACGAATCATTCGATCGTTCTGTTTTGAAGAATACAATGGAGTTTTATAGTCTTAATTATTCTCAACTTAACCTTGCCGAAAAGTGGGAATGTTCATACAGAATTTTCAAACAAAAAGGAATTGTTCCTACAAAATTATCAGATTGCGCACGTCGATTTAATCTTCAACTCAACCATCACGAAGCTTTATCTGATGCAAAAGTTTGTGCTCAATTATACTTATTAAAATAGTTTTACTAAAAATTCATCTGATTAAAAGTTTAAAAATAATTTTACATAAATCATAATTAATTTACATTTAATACTATATCCGTTTACAAATATTTGTAAGTATTTACAAGTATTTAAAATTGATTAATAATAACTTTAATAACTCACTATTTCTAAGAAAATTTAATAAAGCAAAAATTCTATTCTAAATAAGTTGATTTTATGAAATGAATTGAGAATGCAAAATTTTGAAAATTAACTTTCAAAATTTTATAAAATGAAGTATAAACTAAAATTTAGTTCCGATAAATCTTTGCAAGTTGAAAAAAATAATAATTTAAAAAATTGATTTCAATTGTTTTTATCGAAGAAGTAAAATAATCACATTATGTATTTAACATAATAAAGAGGGTTACTCTGGGAACATTAATTTCATAATTGAAAAATTGATACCTCCCTACTCTTTTTAAAAAGATAAAAAAAGGTTGCATTTGCAACCTTTTTTATAACATTATAACGCCTTCTATCTTCGAAACTTCTTTGTAATAATTGATTACTGTATCCGCATCAATCACATAAAGTTTAATCGAAATAGATGTATATTTTCTATTTTTTGAAGCTTTGTAATCAAATTCAGCATTCGTTCCTGCAAAAATATCTTTGATTTTTTCCATCGTTTCTTCACTTGAAGGATAAATGAATTTGAACAAATAATCAGCTGGAAATTTTTGTACATCATCTAATCTTTCTTTGAATTTTGCATAAAAATCTTGCTCATTGTGAGAGCTATCTGGTATTTCTTCGAATGTATAATCTCTATTTGTGTCCATATCTATTATTTTTTTGTTACAATGTCAAAAACAATACCACTTCACATTATTGATAAAATATAGAATTAATAAGACATTTTGACATATTATAAATCTTATAATTTTAATCTCATTAAATAATCTATTTGTTCATCATCACCAAGTCTGAAAATATGTTGATCGAATTTTTCGAAACCATTCTTTAAATAGAAATTAATCGCAGAAATATTCTTTTCCCAAACTCCTAACCAAATTGTATGCAAGTTGAGGTTTTTAGTTATTTCTAAAGCTTTATTAAAAAGAATTTGTCCAATTTTCTTTCCTTGAAACAATTCTAACACATAAATTCTTTCAATTTCCAAAGAATTCATATCATAAACTTCTGTTTGAGCATCACCAATATTTAATTTCAGATAACCGACAATTTTTTGGTTAATCATTGCAAAAAAGAACAACGAATTTTGATTCTTCAATTCTTTTAATAATTGATCTTCTGAAAAACTTTCGTTCAAATATTTTTGCATATCCTCTTCTGTGTTAGAAGAAGAAAATGTATCTGCAAATGTCTTTTTAGAGATTTCTTGAAGTTCTGTAATGTGTTTTTCTTCAACTCTTTTTATTGTAATTTCTTCGTTCATTAATGCGAAACAAATTTTAATCCTACAATTGAACTAATTAATGTAAAAATAAAGAATATTCTCCAAAAATTAGCTGGTTCTTTGAATACAAAAATTCCGATTAAAACTGTTCCAACAGCGCCAATTCCAGTCCAAACAGCATAAGCAGTTCCCAAAGGTAAAGTTTGTGTTGCTTTGATTAATAACGTCATACTTGCAACCAAACATATTGCAAAAGCGCCATACCAAATGTACATTTCTGAGCCTGTTGTTTCTTTGGCTTTCCCTAAAGATGATGTAAATCCAATCTCGAATAATCCTCCTAAAATCAATAAAATCCAATTCATTTTGTTAATATTTTGATGCAAAGATGAATTAGAAAAAAATAGATTTTTTTTACATTTGTAAAAAAATTATTCGCTTAAATTTCTGTGCGAATCCTACTTAATGTCACTTGAGAAATTCCTAAATAAGACGCGATATAACCTAATTGCACACGATTAATCAAACTTGGATTTTCTTCTAACAATTTTTTATAACGATCAATCGCCGTTCCTAGTTGCCTAGAAATAAAACGCTCTTCAGTTTTTATCAATTCAATTTCAGCAAGTTTTCTTCCCCAATTTGCAATTTCTAAATTTGTCGCATAAAACAATTGTATGTCTGAAGATTTAATTTCATATAACTCACAATCTTCCATTAATTCGATTGTTTCGTAACTAATTTTATTTTCGACATAACTTCGCATCGATAAAATCAAATCGCCTTCTTTCCCAAACCAAAACGTAATTTCTTTTCCATCGTCTATCGTATACGCGCGAACAATTCCTTTTTTGATGAAATATAACTTTTTCTCAACTTTATCAGCATCAATAAGCGTGGTGTTTTTTGGTAATCGAATCAATTGAATTTTATCTGCTATCAATTGAATAGACTGTGATGAAAGTGGCGAAATTTGATTTAAGATTTGTTCTATTTCCATTATTGAAACTTATCTAGTAAAAGTAAACAAAAAACTCAACCTAAAATAGGCTGAGTCATTCAAATTAAATTAACACCTGAAGTCTACTTTGCATGTAGACCGCATTCTTTTTTACTATTGTCTTCCCACCACCATCTTCCGGCACGAAAATCTTCACCTTCGTTTATAGCACGTGTGCAAGGAGCACAACCAATACTTATAAAACCCTTGTCGTGTAACGGGTTGTAAGGAACTCTATTTTCTTTCAAATATTCGAAACAATCCCCTGTTGTAAAATCAATCAATGGATTGAATTTGAATAATTGTTTTTCTTCGTCAAACTCTATTTCGTGCATATCATGTCGATTATTCGATTGCTCCGCACGCAAACCTGTAATCCAAACTGATGCTTCTTTTAATGCACGATTCAAAGGAATTACTTTTCTGATATAGCAACATTGTTTTCTTAAATCAACCGAATCGTAAAAAGGATTAATTCCATTTTCTTCAACAAAATTTTCTAACTCCTCTGTTGGTGGATAAAATGGTTTAATCTTCGCTTGATATTTAAATTCTGTTTTGTTCCACGTATTGTACGTTTCCTGAAAAACACGACCTGTATCTAAAGTAAAAATCTTAATATTGTCTAATTTTTGACTTAAAATAACATGAGAAATAACTTGATCTTCGAAACCAAAACTTGTCGAAAAAACTATTTTTTCTTTAACGTTGTTATTCAAAAAAAATAATTTTTCTTCTAAACTTACTTGTCCTGTAACTTTTTCTAATATCTCTTTTAGTTGATTCATTTTCTTATATAATATCTATAGTTTTTATAGAGTATTTATTTTAACAAATGTATTAATTCCAATTTTCTAAAACAACACTAATCTCGACTAATTTTATAGATATAATATAATATAGAATCAATAAATTATACAAGCAAATTTTGTTTATACTTAAATCATCTTCGAGAGTGAATTTTCATATTCGTAAAATAGAAGAAAATCAGTCCAAATTGGCATTAAATAAAGGTTTTCATAGAGTATGGATTGCTAATTAATTCGAAAATCAATATAATTATTAAGATAAAAACATTTAAAATGTCTTAAGAATAAATTCTATCTAATCATCTTCGAGAACGAATTATGAATATCACA
Organism: Empedobacter falsenii; assembly: GCF_019308355.1. GTDB lineage: Bacteria > Bacteroidota > Bacteroidia > Flavobacteriales > Weeksellaceae > Empedobacter > Empedobacter falsenii_B. Next base: position 32,052 of record NZ_JAAGKM010000019.1, read on the forward strand.
AAACTAAAAAGTCAAACTTTACAATGTTTGACTTTTTAATTTATATTTTTTGTAATGATAAATTAGGACAAAAATGGATGAAAATAACCAAATCCAATAACCAAAATGTGGTAAATCATATTCATGTATTTGTAAAATATCTAATCTTGTTAAATGATTAATTTCGTATAATGACATTTGAATAACAGCGATAATACCTAATATTTATCCTATTTTTATCTTATAAAAAATCCAAGAAAATAATAATGTAAAGTTCCCTAACCAACAGATAAAATCAATTGGCAACTCTGATATCGTTATATATCCTAATATTAGATATGTAATTCAAATATTCTGTTCTAGAATCTCCAGAATAATATTCAATAAAATCAATACTTAATAAGTGAACAGGCAAAATTAAACTCACCAAATAAGTTAAAATACTTACAAATAAAAACAGATTATTTTTCCAATTTAGCTTCAAACTCTTCTATTTGCTTTTCCAATTTTTTATTCTCTTTTTCCAATTTGTTTTGAGGACTAAACATTGCATAAACCAGCAAGCCTACTCCTACTCCAACAACAGCTCCAATTTTTTCGTTCTTATTAATTGCTTTCGAAATTGCAATTCCTGCTGCTGCTCCAGTTGTTACGATAGAAACTGTATTTTCAAAACCTTTTGATTTTGTGTCCAAAACTTCTAATAAATTATTCATAGTTGATTATTTTTTTCAATAAACGTTGCAATAAATATTCCTAAATATAAATCATTCCAAATTATTTTAAAAATTGTTCGTATTAATTCAAGTGTTTATCTTTGTTCGGTAACATTTTTAGAATGGAAATACAAGACAAAATTTTAGCGCTTCGAGAAGAGCTTACTCAGCATAATTATAATTATTACGTTTTAGATAATCCGACAATTTCTGATTTCGAATTTGATTTGAAATTGAAAGAATTAAAACGATTAGAAGACGAAAATCCTATCTTTTTTGATGTTAATTCCCCTACACAACGCGTTGGTGGAATGGTTACAAAAAATTTTCCGACGATTACACACGAATTTAGAATGTATTCGTTAGACAATTCATATTCAATTGAAGATTTACAAGATTGGGAAAAACGAATTGAGAAAACGTTAGGTGAAAAAGTAGAATTTGTTTGCGAATTGAAATATGATGGCGCTTCGATTTCTATTTTGTATGAAAATGGAGAATTGACGCAGGCTGTAACGCGTGGAGATGGAACACAAGGTGATGAAATCACGAATAATATACGTACTATACAATCTGTTCCATTGAAATTGAAAGGAAATTATCCTGAACGTTTTTATATGCGTGGCGAAATTACAATTCCGCTCAATAAATTCGCTTCAATTAATGAAGAACGCGCTAATAATGGTTTAGAATTGTATGCAAATCCTCGAAATACCGCTTCTGGATCATTAAAATTACAAGATAATACAGAAGTTGCGAAACGCGGTTTACAATGTTTCCCATATTATTTTATCGGAAATAATTTACCTTATTCTACACAATGGGAAATGCTACAAGCCGCTGATGAATTAGGTTTTAAGATTCCGCATACATCAAAATTATGTACTTCTTTGGAAGAAGTTTTAGCTTTTGTAGATCATTGGGATATCGAACGTAAAAATTTACCTTACGAAACGGACGGAATTGTGATCAAAGTAAATTCTTTTTCGCAACAAGATGAATTAGGTTATACTGCGAAATCTCCACGTTGGGCAATGGCTTATAAATTTAAAGCTGAAGCTGCCGAAACCGAATTATTGAGCATCGATTATCAAGTTGGTCGTACTGGAGCGATTACGCCTGTTGCGAATCTTGCACCTGTTTCTTTGGCTGGAACAATCGTAAAACGTGCTTCTGTCCACAACGAAGATATTATTAAAAAGTTGGATATCCGCATTGGTGATATGGTTTATGTGGAAAAAGGAGGTGAAATTATTCCGAAAATTGTCGGTGTTAATACAGATGTTCGTCAACCTGGAACGGAAGAAATCGAATTTATTAAAAATTGTCCTTCTTGCGGAACAGAATTAATTCGTAACGATGGCGAAGCACAGCATTATTGTCCAAATGAGAATGGTTGTGAGCCACAAATTATTGGAAAATTAGAGCATTTTGTTTCTCGAAAAGCAATGGATATTGAGAGTATTGGTGGTGAAACAGCAGTTTTGTTACACAAAGCAAATTTGCTAAATAACATTGCTGATTTTTATACTTTACAAAAAGAAGATATTTTGCCTTTAGAAAGAATGGCTGAAAAATCTGCTCAAAATATTATTAATTCTGTCGAAAAATCTAAAGAGCAACCTTTCGAAAAGGTGTTGTATGCAATTGGAATTCGTCATGTTGGTGAAACGGTTGCAAAAAAATTAGTCAAACATTTTCAAACTATTGATCGTTTGATGAATGCAACAATGGAAGAATTGGTTTCTGTAACAGATGTTGGAGAAAAAATTGCAATTTCGATTAAGGAATATTTTAAAGAAGAACAACATCAAATTTTGATTCAACGTTTACGTGATTATGGATTGAATTTCGAGGTTGGTGAAGAAGCAAAACCTTTGTCAGATTCTTTGGAAGGCAAAACGTTTCTGTTTACAGGAACTTTGACAAAATTCAATCGAACTGATGCGCAAAAAATGGTGGAAGATCATGGCGGGAAAAATATTTCTGCAGTTTCTAAAAACTTAAATTTCTTGGTTGCTGGCGACAAAGCTGGAAGTAAACTGAAAAAAGCAGAAGAAATAGGAACAGTTGTCGTGTTGACGGAAGACGAATTTTTAAATATGATTAACGGCTAATGGAATCAGGATTAATTGCTGTCATTATATTCGGAATTGTATTATTGATTTTGATTCCATTTATCTATTATGGATTGCGAATGGCTGGCTACAACAAAGCTGCAATGATTGTATCACTTACGATATTTTTTATTGTGATGATTCCGATGATGAAATATGGTTACAGAAGTCAAATGTATTCCAACGATGATTTGAAAACCGATTTACATCAAGCTGGAATTGGTTTTAAAGGAAATTTAAAGATTGTATCGACAGATATTTCTGGAATTAAAAACATGAAACTAGAAACAGTTTTGATTATGGATTCTGCCGATGTCAATACAATTATTAATCGAATAGAAACTGATTCTCGCTTCAAAATTTCTCCAGAAACACTGAGTTTGAAAGAAGAATTAGGCTCGAATGCAAAACATAAAACCAATAGAAATTATCGTTTCAAAGATAATTTTATTTTAGAAACTTACGGAATGTCTGATGATTACACGATTCGATATTCGGAACTGAAATTTAGAAAAGGAAATGACACAGTTTTCTTCAAAAAAGAAGAAGTGTATTAAAAAGATAAAATCCGTCAATTGACGGATTTTTTTATTCAAGATTATTTATTTCTGAGATATTAAAACTATGACTTTTTGAATTTTCAATTTTCCTTTTAATAATAGTGGAATCTACTTTCAATGTGTCAAAATTGAATGTTCGAGGTTCTAAATAATATAATTCTAAAATGGAATCTTTTCTATTTATTGTTCCGAATTTATATTGTTTATTAGTAATAGTATCAAAATATATTGTGTCATTTTTCAGATAGTATTTACCAACTTCTCGTGATGGGAAAAAGCAAAACGAATCCTCAATATAAACATCATTCGATTTAAAATAATAAGTTGTTTTACAATCTATTGTTCCTCTACTATAAGCGACTAATTTATCTTTTCCATATATTGTTTTATCAGTTATTATTCCCGATGGATATAGAAAAACCAAAGTCAAAACAATAATACTAATAAAGACAGGTATTCCTTTTTTGAAATTTCTTTCATCATCATCAAAATATTTATACAACTTTAGTATTGTAGAAATAATTAATCCTATGAATAAAATAAGTTCTATTAAATAGAAAATAATCAAGAAAATTCCAGTTTCATGAATCCAAAAATGTTGTGTATTAATTAATAGAAACAATAATACTAAAGAACAAAAATGAAATGGATATAGTTTGAACATAAAACAAGTTAATCAAATTGTAATATAGCTATTATAAATCATTTATTTATAATTATTTTCCATCTTAATTATCTCATCAAATTCGTCCAAAGTATCTTTACTTTCAGTTTTGTAATTTTTAGATTTTCCTATAAAATGAATCAATTTTCTATCTTCAAAATAATAACGAGATTCTTCTATTATCGATTTTTTATCATCAAATTCTTTCCAATACAAAGGAAAATTATAAGTTGTATCTTGTTCAAAAACGAAAGATAATTTATCATTCAACAAATAATATTCAGCCAAATACTGTCCAGATTCTCCAAACTTTCGTACTATAATTTTTTCTAATTTATCATTTAAAAAGTAATAATTTATAAAACCTCCTTCGGTAGAATCATCAGTTTCAATTTCTTTTATTTTTGTCCAAATTTTAATCGAATTAATTCGATTAAAATTTGATTTAATTGGATCTAATTTATTTTTAAAATCTTTTGAAATAATAACTTCAGAACTTTTAGAATCTTTTTGTTTTTGAGCAAATACATTAAATAAACTAAAAATAATAAACGAAATTAATAAAAGAGTTTTCTTCATTGTACTAAAATTATTTCCATAAAATTCAATAAAATAAACTAATTTTCAATCAATAATAATAGTGAATTTTATGCAATTTTGAGTCGCTCGTCATACCAATCAAATCAACTAAATAAAAAAATTCTATACTAAAGTTTTAAATTTTGAAATTCTTGGAGAGTTTCAAAATCATAATGGATATGATGGTATTTTTATTGGAAAACCAGATTTAAACTGGCATCTAAAATTTACAACAACTCACGAAAATATAAATCATCACTTTGATGAAGACAATTGTTTGGTATTTTATCCAACAACACAACAAGAATATGAAAAAATTATTGAGCGTTTATAATTTCATCATATCAAACCAATAAAATCTAAAAATCCATATTGGAATGATAACGGAATTTCTTTCTTAGATCCTGATGGATTTGCTGTCATTGTTTCACCTTTGAGAATTAAATAATTTGAAAAAATTCAAATTCTTAATAATCCGATGAATAAAAAATTAAATCCTTGGTATAAATTACAACAAGGTAAAATTAAAACTCCAAAATGGTTGTTTACAAGTGATGATTGGAAAACGTGGGATTAAACGTCTTTTTAATACAATATTTAGTCTTAATTTTACACCAAATTAATCGCCGTGAATCGAGAAGAAATAGGAAATCAACTGCTAAATGAAGTTTTACAAATTCAACTTGCCAATAAACCAATCAATTTTAAATATTTAGATTTAAAACGTTTGGTTGAAAATATTGCATTTGAGTTGACAAAAAACGAAGCTTTACAGTTTTCTAACTTTTTCTCGAAGCTATCTTTTATCTGTAATCAATACCAAGTTTCCACTAAAATTCATTCCTTTCGTAAAACGGCTCAACGAATTCTGAGCGAGAAATACGAACCGACAGAACACGAATATTTTACACATTATAAATATGTTGCAGATTTTATTTCTTCGATTTATGAAGTAATGATTCCAGCAGAAATTATCTACTATTTTCCTGAAAAAGAATTTTATACAAACAAAATTCTTACTCGAAATCGGGTTAAAAAATTGCGTGTTCAAGTGATTGAAATCAAACGAGATTGTTTGATTTGCGATCATGAAGATAATGAAACAGAAGAAAATATTACAGTTCAAATTGATGAGGATGGCGTAAATGAAAACTTTACTTCTGTTGAGGATTTTTGGGTTGGTGCACAATTAAATTTAGTCAATTCGACGATTGATGAAGAAGGAATTTATCATCCACGTTTTATCATTCTCGAACCAGATTATTTGGTTGATATTTCGGCAATTGCTGAATGTTTTCAGGATTATGGAACTTCTGAATTGCATTATATTCAGAAAAAATTTGAAGAATCGCCAAATAGTAAACACATTCGTTTAGGAAATTTTGCCAATTCAGTAGTCGATCATTTTTCAACAGAAAACATTGAAAACACAGATTTTAATGAGATTTTCAAGAATGATTTCAAAAATTATCCATTAGAATATACGGCTTGCAACGATTTGACGAATCCACAAGACTTGAAAGATTATTATCTGGAAGCAAAAGGTCATTTTGACCGTATTCAAAAAGTGTTGACCGAGGATTTTCCTCAATATGATATTTCGTTGGATCGTGCATTAATAGAGCCTTCATTTTTGTGCGAACAATATGGTATTCAGGGTCGTTTAGATTTATTAGACATTAATCCCGAAGGAAAAAATAAAATTATCGAGCTGAAATCTGGTGGTGCACCTTTTCCTGATGATGGAAAAAGTGTCAAGCCAAATCATGCGACGCAGCTCTTTTTATATTACCAAATTATTGGTGTTTTATATGATTTAGAGTTTAAAGATGTCACAAAAAACACCGAAGGTTATATCTTCTATTCGAAAGTATATCAAGGAAATTTACGTTTTGATGTGCCAACTTTAGCGCGAGTTCAACGTATTTTTGATTTACGAAATCGAATAATTATCAATGAAAATCGGTTAGCAAATCATGCATTAACCGATATTGAATCAACTATTTATTCGATTAAACCTGCCAATTTTATCAAACGAAAAATTAATCCTCGTTTCAAAGAAATTTTAGAAGAACAGTTGGATAAATTTATCTATCCGATCAAAAATAGTTCACCGTTAGAAAAAGCTTATTTTTATTCGTTTACCAATTTCATTGCGAAAGAGCAATATATGGCGAAACTTGGTTTGGGACAATCAACTTCTAACAACGGTTTGGCGAGTTTGTGGCTGAATACTTTCGAAGAAAAAAATAATAATTTCGAGATTATTTATGATTTAGAAATTGTAGAAAATCATATTTCTGATCCAAAACGTGAAATCAAGTTAAAAAGAACTAATCCTGCGAATGATTTTATTTCGATTCGCGAAGGTGATATTTGCATTCTTTATCCAAGAAATAATTTCAAAGATTCGGTTTTAACAAATCAGGTTTTTAAATGTACCATCAAAAGTATTTCGAGAGAATTTATTGTGTTGCGTTTTCGTTATCAGCAGCCCAACACACGCTTTTTTGATTCGTTTGATTCATCAGGAAAATGGGCTTTGGAACGCGATTTTATGGATTCTTCTTTTGTTTCGATGTACCGAAATCTGTATGGATTAATTCATTCTTCTAAAGCAAAAAAAGATTTGATTTTAACGCAATCTATTCCAAGAAATCAAATGGATTATGCGTATTTTAACTCAAATCTTTCGGATGAACAAAATCGAATCTTGAAAAAAGCGCTTTCTTCTAAAGATTATTTCTTGTTGAATGGACCTCCAGGAACAGGAAAAACATCGATTATCATCAAAGAATTGGTGAAAGAAATCTACGAGAAACAAGATTGTAATATTTTGCTTTTGGCGTATACAAATCGTGCGGTTGATGAATTATGTGAATCGATAAATTCGGCTATTTCTGATCAAATTGAACAAAAGTTCATCAGAATTGGGAATGAATTATCTACTTCTCCTGAATTTCATCCTAATTTATTGAATAAAATTATCGAGCAAAAAGATGTTGATTTAGAGCAAAAAGGAGAAAAATTTTCGAGAAAAACAATTCAAGATATTATTCGTAAACAACGCATTTTTGTTTCGACGGTTGCTTCAATTTCGAGTAAAAATGATATTCTGAAATTAAAGAAATTTGATACAATTATTATTGATGAAGCTTCACAAATTTTAGAACCACAAATTGTTGGAATTCTACCAAAAGCAGAACGTTTTATCATGATTGGTGATCACAAACAGTTGCCTGCAATTGTTTTGCAAAATCCTGAATTAGCAAAAACGAACAACGAATTATTAGAAAATATTGGTTTAATCAATCGTAAAAACTCAATTTTCGAACGTTTGTATGAATTTTGTGAGCGTAATAATAACGAAAATTCATTTGACCAATTGACTTATCAAGGAAGAATGCATGCTGAAATTGCAGATTTTCCGAACAATTATTTTTATGATGGAAAATTAAATGTTGCCTATGATATTCCAAATTTGAATGAAGAGATTAAGCAAAGTTTACATCGCCAACGTGCAGATTTACATTTTGAAAATCATAATCAATCAAATGATTTACAAAACTTTATTACGAATCATCGTTTTGCGTTTATCAATGTGGACGAAAATCCTTATTTGCCTTCAACGAATGAGCAAGAAGCCGATTTGATTGTGAAATTTGTACAAGAAATTATTCATTTATACGAAATCAATAAAAAAGAATTTGATGCAAAGAAAACAATTGGAATTATTGCGCCTTTCCGTAATCAAATTGCCTTGATTAAACAAAAATTAGAATTAGCAAATATTCCTAATTACGAGCAAATAACGGTTGATACAGTTGAGCGTTATCAAGGAAGTCAGCGCGATATTATTTTGTATAGTTTTGCGGTAACATATTATTCACAATTGAATGCGTTGGTGAATATGAATGACCAAGGAAATGTTGACCGAAAACTAAATGTGGCGTTAACACGTGCAAAAGAGCAATTATTTTTGATTGGAAATCAAACGATTTTGAAAGAAAATCAATTGATTAAAACATTAATTGAGTATTTAGAAAATAAATCTTCACATAAACTTATAATCTAATCAAAATCACTTCATAATTCATTTAAGATTCAGTAAATTTGTGCAACTATTTTTGTAAAATTATGTTGTATCAAAGAAGTAGCGCATTATTCAAAGACGCGCAAGAATATATTCCAGGAGGTGTAAATTCTCCTGTTCGTGCATTTAAATCTGTTGGAGGAACGCCAATTTTTATCAAAAAAGCCGAAGGTGCTTATATTTATGATGAAGATGGACGTGCTTACGTAGATTACATCAATTCTTGGGGACCAATGATTATTGGACACACAGATCCGCGTGTTTTGAATGCGACTGTTGAGCAGATGAAAAATGGTTTTTCTTTTGGTACACCAACTGAATTGGAAACTGAAATTGCAAAATTAATTACTTCTGTAGTTCCAAACATCGATATGGTTCGTATGGTGAACTCAGGTACAGAAGCTTGTATGTCGTCAATTCGTTTGGCAAGAGGTTATACAAATCGTGATAAAATTGTAAAGTTTGAAGGTTGTTACCATGGACATTCAGATTCATTTTTGATTAAAGCTGGTTCTGGTGCTGCAACTTTCGGAAATCCAAATTCTCCGGGTGTAACACAAGGAACTGCAAAAGATACGTTGTTGGCAGAATACAATAATTTGGAAGATGTAAAAGCTTTATTCGAACAAAATAAAGACGAAATTGCAGCTATTATTGTTGAGCCAATTGCAGGAAACATGGGATGTATTGTTCCAGAAAAAGGTTTCTTAGAAGGATTAAGACAAATTTGTGATGAAAATGGAGCTTTATTAATTTTTGATGAAGTAATGACAGGTTTCCGTCAAGCGATGGGTGGTTCTCAAGAACGTTTAAACATTAATGCGGATATCGTAACATTCGGTAAAGTAATTGGTGGTGGTTTTCCAGTAGGAGCTTTTGCTGCTCGTCGCGAAATTATGAATTACCTTGCTCCTCTTGGTCCTGTTTATCAAGCGGGAACTTTATCTGGAAATCCAATTGCGATGCGTGCCGGTATCACAACTTTGAATATTATTAATAATGATAGAGAATTATTTAATCGTATTGATAATGCAACAGAAACTTTAGATAACGAGATTTCTAAAATATTTGCTGAGAAAGGAATTCCAAATCATATCAATCGTTTAGGGTCGATGATGTCTGTTTTCTTTACAGAGCAAACGGAAATTAAAAACTTTACAGATGTGACCAAATGTAACCACGAAAGATTCAACAAATTTTTCCATCATTTATTAACGAACGAAGTTTATATTGCTCCTTCTGGATACGAAACTTGGTTTATTTCTGATGCAATTAAAGATGCTGAAATTAATAAAACATTAGACGCTGTAAGAAGCTTCGAAGGATAAGAATAAAAAAAATGCAGTGGTTTTCTACTGCATTTTTTTTTATTGATAATCACCAATATGCTCCATTTCACTGACAAAGCTAATTACTTTTGTTGCAAACTTTTGCAAGCTTTTTTGTTGAATTTCAGCTAAAAAATTATTTTTAAATTGATCTAAAGTCAATTCATCATTCACAAACAATTGCAACGAATAAGAAGTCGCTCCTGGCTCAATATGCGAAGTTATTTTTCCTAAACGAGCTCCAATAAAACAATTCGATTTCAAATAGTCATTGATGTGTTCTTTCTGCACCCACTCAAACCATTCATCATGCACTTCTTGTTCTACAATAAACGTTGTATTATATAATATCATTTTCTAAATTTTTGCAAAGATACAAAGGTTTTAGAATTATATTTTTTATCAAAAAGAAGTTTACTCTAAATTTTATTGTTAAATTTACCTATTATTCATAACAAAAAAAAATGAACAATACTCAACAATTTATACAAGAAAATAAACAACGTTTTCTTGATGAATTAATAGAATTACTTAAAATTCCTTCAGTTAGTGCTGATCCAGCCTACACACAAGATGTAAATGATGCAGCTGAAATGGTTGCAAAATATTTGAAACAAGCAGGTGCTGACAATGTAGAAGTTTGCGAAACAGAAGGTTTCCCAGTTATTTATGGTGAAAAAATTATTGATCCATCAAAACCAACTGTTTTAGTTTACGGACATTATGATGTTCAACCAGCTGATCCTTTAGAATTATGGGAATCTGGACCATACGAGCCAGTAATCAAAAAGACAGAAATTCATCCAGATGGTGCAATTTTCGCACGTGGTTCTGCTGATGATAAAGGTCAAATGTTTATGCACGTTAAAGCTTTTGAGGCTTTAAACAAATCAAACGAATTACCTTGTAACGTTAAATTTATGATCGAAGGTGAAGAAGAAGTTGGTTCTCCTTCATTAGTAAATTTCGTTAAAAACAATAAAGAGAAATTAAAAAATGATGTGATTTTGATTTCTGATACTTCTATGATTTCAAACGAACAACCTTCTATTTCAGTTGGTTTACGTGGTTTATCTTATGTAGAAGTTGAGGTAAAAGGAGCTAATCGCGATATGCACTCTGGTGTTTATGGTGGGGCTGTTCCTAATCCGATTAATGTTTTAGCAACAATGATTGGAAAATTAATCAATGAAAAAGGTCACATTACAATTCCAGGTTTTTACGAGCCAATTCTTGAATTAACTGAAGATGAAAGAGCTGATTTAGCAAAAATTCCATTTGATGTTGAAGAATACAAGAAATCTATTGGTATTGCTGATATCCAAGGAGAAGAAGGTTTTTCTACAATCGAAAGAGCGTCTATTCGTCCTACGTTAGATGTAAACGGAATTTGGGGAGGATATATTGGCGAAGGTGCTAAAACAGTTATTCCTTCTCATGCGTATGCTAAAATTTCAATGCGATTGGTTCCTGGACAAGATCCAGAAGTTGTAACAAAACAATTTGCAGATTATTTCCCAACTTTAGCGCCTTCTTCTGTAGAAGTTAAAGTAAAACCACATCATGGAGGTAAACCTTATATTTTACCAACAAATCATCCTGGTTTTATCGCTGCTAAAAAAGCGTTAGCTGAAACTTTTGAGAAAGAAGCGTTAGCCGAAAGAGCTGGTGGATCTATTCCAATTGTTGCTTTATTCGAAGAAGAATTAGGAACAAAATCTGTTTTAATGGGATTCGGATTAAACTCTGACGTTATCCACTCTCCAAACGAACATTATGGTTTATTCAATTTCTACAAAGGAATCGAAACTATTCCATATTTCTACAAATATTTTAACGAACAATAATTTTCGACAAAATAACTTCTGAAAAGCGAATCAAATTGATTCGCTTTTCTTTTTGGTTTATAGTAGAATGATTAATTTTGAACTTTATTTTTATCAATGAGTAAAAAATTCTTAATTGCGGGTGCAGGAATTGCGGGTTTAACTTTAGCAAAAGCTTTGCAAGACTTAAATTATGATTACGAAATCTTCGAGGCTTCGTCAGAAGTTCGTGGAATTGGGGCTGGTTTTGGTTTGGCTTCTAATGCAATGAAAGCATTTGAAATTCTAGGTTTAGCAGAAGAAGTTGCTCCTTTGGGGCATATGTTAGAAGATTTTGAAATTCAAGATTGGAAAGAAAAAACGATTCTGAAAGCCGATACAGAACGATTAAGAAAAAATTACAACAACGAAAATTTTGCCATTCATCGTGCAGATTTACATCATTATCTAGTCTCGAAAATTGATTCGAATAAAATTAAAACGTCAAAAAAAATAAAATTATTTGAACAAAGTTTTGAGAAAGTTGTCCTTCATTTTGAAGATGGAACTTCTACAGAAGGTGATTATTTAATTGGTGCTGATGGGATAAATTCTACAATTCGTCAACAATTGTTAAAACAGTCGACACCTCGTTATGCGGGATATATTTGTTGGCGTGCCATTGTGGAAGATAAATCGTATAACTCAAAGAAAAGTATCGAAACATGGGGACCAAATGGTCGATTTGGTTTGACTCCTCTTATCAATCATCAAATATATTGGTACGCTTGTGTCAATACAAAACTAAATTCTGAAGTTTACAACTACGCTTTAAGTGATATTAAAAATCAGTTCAAAGATTATTCGGGACAAATCAGAAATACTTTACAAAAAACGAATCCAGAAAGTATAATTGCTACGCCAATTATGGATATAAAACCGATTAATAATTATGCATTTAATCGTGTTTTATTAATTGGAGATGCAGCACATGCAACCACACCAAACATGGGGCAAGGCGCATGCATGGCGGTTGAAGATGTTTGCGTTTTGTATGATGAATTAATCAAAAAAGATACTGATATTTTGTTAGCTTTTGAACATTATAATTTACGTCGTTTGAAACGAACACATTATATTATCGATACTTCTCGTTTGGCTGGAAAAGTTGCTCAAGTAGACAATAAATTTTTGATGAATATACGAAATTTTGCTTTCCGAAATTTACCACAATCTTTGATGCAAAGTCCTTTAGAAGACTTATTGGAAGAAGATTTTATGAGGGTTTAGGGTTATTTTATTATAATAATTTCCATCTCATTTTCAAAAAATATCATGTACAATTCTATGTTTATATAATTAATACAACTATATTTAATCGTTAATAATTTTATTAATAAATTTCTAAAAAATAATAAACCATGAATGAAGAAGCTAGTAAAATATTCTATTTATTAGATGAATTTAACGAATATTTAAATCCAATTAAAAGTAAAAATTCAGATTATACCAATTATGTGAAAAATGCTAATGAGATACTTAATAATAAATTATTTTCAAAAGCTAAAATTATAATTGAAAATCAAGATTATGAATTATTAGATGAATTATCATTAAACGGATATATTGAAATTAAAAATTCTCAAGTAAAGTCAAAAGATAAATATGCTTCAGGCTTAAAAAAATACATTAACTTTTTAGAAGAATATTTAAGTAATTATCTAATAGATAATGAAGATATTGTAAGCGATTATTCAGATAATGAAATTACAGAAATAATTGAGCCAAATATTGATTTTGATTTCAACACTAAATATACATACGATAAAAATACATTATTTGAGATTTTCAAGCTAAGATTAATCACACAAAACAGATTTAATAAAAGCGGTTTATTTTTTCCTATTTCTTTTTTAAAACAATATTTTAATAATACAAATGATAAATCTTATTTTGATCAGATTATTGCAGTACAACTCAAAAATATTACTTATTTAAGCGATGATCAGTACAAAAAGCTTGATAGTATGAAAGAATTAAAAATAGCTGACAACGGTAATGTAATGATTGATAATGACATTTTGCAGTCAGCTTGTCCAACAAGTAAGAAAAAAGTTATTATGAATGTTGATTCTGTTACTAGAATAACTTTGGATCATGATAGACCAATGGATAATATTCTTAAAGAATATAAAAAAGATGATTTAGAGCTTTTAAAAATTTCTAAGGAAATAAAAAAAGGACTACACAAGCCATTTACCTACAATAAATTACGTAAAAGAGGGACAATATTATCCAATAAAAAAGAATTCTTAGAAACTATTGATAAACTCAAATTAAAACAAGAATTTGAAGACATTTGTAACCAAATGCAGTTTGTTTTAATGCAAGCTGACCATAATAATATTAAAAGAGCAAAATAAATAGAAAACCCCAGTTAATCTGGGGTTTTCTATTTATTATAAACTATTTTTTAACCACTATCATTATCCGATAGTACCTAGGTTATAAGTTTGCTTCATAATAATAAATAAACATATTATGAGGTTAAAATTTCATTATGAAGTCGAAACAGTTTTCGATCAAAACAAAGAAGAAATAACGATCAATTCGTTTGAGAACGAAGATCCTTTAGTTGCTCGAAAAGATGCATTTTCTTTTTTAAGAAATTATATCAATATTCTAAAACAAGAAGGACAAGTTGTAGTTAATACGAAAGAATCAAGCGTAAGAAATCATGCTCAATTTCGATATGATTCTCGTACACCAAACTTCGAGCATAATCTACAAGCTTATTTTGTTAGCCATTTGATTTTTAAAGATCAAAGATTAAACAATGGACTTAAAATTTATCTTGTTGTTGATAAATCTAATCATGAAAATATCAAAAATGATGAACGATTGTTAATTTATCAATTGGGTAATTATTCGAAACAATCTTTAGATGATATGTTGAACGGTTTGGCAAAAGAAGTTTACATACATTCGATAGTTGATACTTGCATTCATCGAAATACAAAAGAAATTGATATTTCTGCCTTTTGGTATTTCATCAATAAAGAATCATTAGAATCTCGAATTATTTCTATTCTAAAAACTCCTATCCATCTTGATTCTTCTTATTGGGGTAAATTATTTTCTGTTTTTAATTCTAAAAAAATATATCCTTTCAAACTAATTAAAGAACATTATTCTGGATATTATGAAGATGATTTTATCAAGTTAGAGAATTTTGATTTTAAGGAAGTTTTTAAAGATGCTTCTTCACTGTTCTATACTTTGGGTGGCTTGCTTGCTTTAAAAATTGATTCGTTAAATGATGAGAAAGAAACGACAAAACTTCTAACTGAATTTAATACGTTTTTTACAAATATGTATTTTCATAAATCTTTAAAAAACATTGAGTATAAATTGATTAATTGTAAAAATAAAAAAGGTGAATTATTCTTGTGTTTGTTGGTAGATCATTACAAACCAAAAGATCATTTTTTGTCTAAAATTCCGACCAAATTATATTATCGCGAAAATGGTCACAGAGAATGTATAACTGACGTAAACGAAATATTAATTTATTTAAATCAAAACTTCTAAAAAAATAAGAGTATGTTAATAGATAAAATTGAACAAGAAGTAAAAAAGGTAAAAAGAAGAGTTCCAAAATGGTTTCGAGAAGGAGAAACTCAAATCAATAGTTTAATCCTTTTGAAATATTTAGAATTACACAAGGAAGGAAAACCTATTTCGAGAAATCGATTGAAATATGAATGTGAAGAATTTGTAAATTTTGATGGAAATTTTAATCAAATGGTAAATTTCGGTGAAAAAAATCACGCAAAAGTATTCCATATCATCAATGGGAAAGTTGTTTTATGGAAACCTGTTTCAGAATTTATTTTGTTTGAATATGAAAAGGACACTGTACCAAAAACTGTGTAAGTATAAAATTCTGCTTGGGTTAAAATCGAGCAGAATTTTTTTTATACATTTAATATTTACATATTTATGGAAACAAAAGACCTATTTCCGGATGATTTTTT